>NZ_JBNIEU010000003.1:0-388078 GCF_049985285.1 Aestuariirhabdus sp. LZHN29
ACCTCTTAGCGCCGATGGTAGTGTGGAGTTTCTCCATGTGAGAGTAGGTCATCGTCAGGCTTTTATTCGAAACCCCGATCTGGAAACAGGTCGGGGTTTTTTTATGGTCCTTGGTTTATACACTTAATCCCAGAATCCCAGAATCCCAGAATCCCGGAATCCCAGAATCCCAGCACTTCAGTATCCCCGCGTTGAACTACTGTGGGGGGTGTCCACGGAAGGTACCATCGCCACTTACCAAGGATTAGAACAAGTACTGTAGAAGTGATTGGAGTGCTGCTGCGGTGTATGTAGACCGCTTGGTATCAGCACCCTATAGGGAGGTGTGGCTATGGACGCTGGGAATAATGCCGACAGAAGCAAAGGGCGTGGGGTAGGGTGTCACAGAGATGTGGGCGCTAAAGACGATACGGTTTGATGACTTAGGGGCCTACACCAGGCCCCGCGTTCTTTTTCCTGTCAGTAAAGTTTTGGCTCTCCTTCGGGGCGGTGCTTGAACCGACGGTGTTGCCACAGGTTCTGCTCCGGATGTTGGCGGATAAAGTCTTCAATAAGCTGGTTTACCCGCAGGGTATCTCCCTCAAGATCCCCTGAGGGAAAGTGCTTCAGGGGCGGGCAAAACTCAAGTACGTAGTGGCCATTTTCATCGCGATAGTAGTGAATCATGGCGGCGGATGCTCCCGTTTGCTGTGCGTAATCTGAAGTGACCGGGATGGTCGCTGCGGGTATGCCAAAAAAAGGAACCCAGATGCTCCGCTTTCTGCCCATATCCTGGTCTGGAAGTATGATTCCGACCTCTCCCTGACGGACGAAGTTGAGCATCGCTTTAACTTGTTTTCTTGGAATGAAACGGCCTAGTGTCCTACGGCGCATAACGCCCGTCAGGTATTCGTAAAGCGGGTTATCATGAACTCGGTAAAGGATGTTATACGCCACCCCAGAGACGCCCGCTAAGCGTGCGATTGCCTCGACACAGGTCATATGCACACCAAATAAAATGACCCCTTGTCCGCTCTCAAGAAGTGGCCTGATGTGCTCTTCATATCCTGATACCCGGCTTATGCGCTGTAGGCGCTTCAGGCTACACCACCAGATAAGGCCTGGCTCCAGTAGCGCAAAGCCAAGTGCCTCATAGTTTTTCAGAATAAGTTGTTTTTGTTCTGCTTCATTGAGCTCTGGAAAACAGAGCCTGATGTTGGTTTCTGTTATCCGCAGCCGGCTCCCACCGATGCGGTAGAAAAGGCGCCCTATTTTTTTGCCTAGCCAGATCAATACCGGTAGTGGAAGCCGTCCGACAATAAACAGAAGGGTAAAGAGCAGCCAAACTCCCCAGTATTGGGGCAATAGAAATCGCCACTGGAAGCGATAGCTGTGGAGGTAGTCTTGGGTTGTTGTACTGTTGTTCGTTACCACTCAAAGGGCCTCTTGGTCATGGGGGGCGTTTGACCTTGGCGGCTGTTTCAGTTTTCGCCAGGGCCAACGTAATTGATCTATAGTATCAAGAAACCTTGGGTTTAGCCGTTAACCCCTGACGGGCTTGTATACAGCTTTATCTAAGGGGATCGAGGATCTACGATGAGTATTAAAGCGAGAATATTACTTTTAACCACTGTACCTTTGCTGCTGATTACGCTGATCGTGATGGTGGTGACCAGCTGGCGTTTGCAGTTGCTCGAAACGCACGAGGTGGAAAGCTTTCGGTCGGAGATCATGGCCAGTAAACAGGTCGAGTTGAAAAATTACATGGATATGACGCTTACCGCCATCAAGCCCTACTATGAGGCGGATGATGAGGAGGGGGCCAAGGAGGTGATCCGGCGATTAAGGTTCGCAGAGGACCAGTCCGGTTATATTTTTGGCTACAACTATGACGGTATCAATGTGGTTATGGGCCCCAACCCCAGTCTTGAGGGTAAAGACCTATCAAACCTCAAAGACGCCAATGGACAGTATCTGATTAAAGACCTGATTGCGATTGCCAAGCGGGGTGGGGATTTCTATACCTATCTGTGGCCAAAGCCCGGTAGTGAGGAGACAGAGCCTAAATTGAGCTATGCAATTGGGCTCGATAAGTGGAAATGGATGCTGGGCACTGGCTTCTATATTGGTGATGTAGAGCGGCTGGTTGCACAGCAGCGTGCCAATTTTGAGGCCAGCCTGAAAACCACCCTTGGCTGGCTATTTGGGGCGGCTCTTATAACGGCTCTTCTTGTTATCGCGGTCAGTCTCATCATGGTGCGGCAGACCGTCGCAAAGATCACCGCTTCGGTCCAGGTGATGGAGGATATAGCCGAGGGGGATGGAGACCTCACCCGCCGGCTGAGCGTCGATGGCAATACGGAGATGGATAAGCTAGCCGGTGCGTTCAACCGATTTGCCGACAAGATACACGATATCATGTGCCAGGTGACGGATGTGACCGAGCAGCTTTCGACGGCCTCCAATGAGATCAGTTCACAGAGTCGGCAGCAAAGTGACGCTATGGCCTCACAGCACGCCGAAGTTGAGCAGGTGGCAACGGCCATGAACGAGATGAGCGCCACCGCACAGGAGGTCGCCTCAAGTGCCAGTGAGGGAGCCGGTGCTGCCAACCAGGCGCATCAGGAGTCGGTCGCAGGGCAGCAGGTGCTGAATGCTACCATCTCCTCCATTCGCTCACTCGATGAGCTCCTCGATGAGGCCGCCGGTGTGATCAAGACCCTTGAAACCGAGACCGAGAACATCGGTTCGGTACTGGGCGTGATCGGTGGGATAGCCGAGCAGACCAACCTGCTGGCACTTAACGCGGCTATCGAGGCGGCCCGTGCCGGTGAACAGGGTAGAGGCTTTGCTGTGGTGGCCGATGAGGTGCGAACCTTGGCCAGTCGCACACAGGACAGTACTGCTGAGATTCAGGAGATGATCAACCGCTTGCAGCAGGAGGCTGCGCGTGCGGTGACCGTCATGACTGCCAGTCGAGAGCAGAGTAACAAGTCGGTTGAACAGGCGATCCAGGCAGGCGAGTCTTTGCAGTCGATAGTTGATTCCATCAACACCATTAACGATATGACCACCCAGATCGCCAGTGCCGCTGAGGAGCAGACAGCGGTTGCCGATGAGATCAATGGGAATGTTACCCGTATCTCCGATATCAGCAGCCAGACTACCGCCGGGTTGGAGGAGACTGCCAGCGGGGCCGTCACTATTCGTAGTTTGGGTTCCACCTTGCAGTCCCTCGTCAGCCAGTTCAAGGTGAAACGTTCGTAGGGCCTGCGGCCATGGGAGGAGAGGAGCGTGGCCCTAAAACGGAGATTGGCCACCTTAAAAATGGCTTGGCTATTCTGGGTGACGGGTGCACTGTTTGCCCAGTCTGGTCAAGCTGAGGTTTACCGTTGTGTCGATGCGGATGGGGTACGCTATGCGGACCAGCCCTGCGGGCCCAATGCTGAAGCGTTGATTCTTCCCCAGATTCAGGCGAGTGATCCGGTTTCTCCTCCGGCCTACACTACCGGTGTAGCTCCTCGGCGCGACCCTCCAGAGCGGGTCAATCGGCCCACCAGAGCTCCGGAGCGGCCCGATTACTGTCCCGATGTTCATGAGATTACCACTGCGATTCGGCTGGGCAGGATAAAACTCTGCATGACCAAAGAGCAGGTGTTGGCCGCCAATCGACGTTCGGAGCCTTCACGACAGAGTTACTGGAATGATCAGGGTGACCTGTTCGAACTTTGGTACTACGGGGCTCGACCGGAGGACTGGCCCCGCGAGATACGCTTTAAAAATGGGGTGGTTAGAAGTTTTGGAGAGTTCTGACCACCCGCAAATCAGCCCGATAGGCGGCTAGCGCGATCTGTTATCCGCGAGCTGCGTCAGTTGCCGATCCTTTTCTTCCCATAAACCGTTCACCCACAATTGGAACTGTTCTCGATAGGCCTCGTCGTTGAGGTAGTCACCGCCGCGAAACTTCTGCGGTATCGGTTGCTGATCCACCCGGACAACGACATGATTTACCCTGCCGCAAAGGAAGTCCCAGTAGGTCGGGCGTCGGGCTTCGGGGCTGTCTGCGTAAAAAATGGTCACATTGAGCAGTGTGTCGAGTTGTTCACCCATGGCTCCGAGGACAAACCCGATGCCGCCAGCTTTGGGCCGCAGCAGGTGCTTGAATGGGGACTGTTGTTTGCTGTGCTTGGCCGGAGTGAAGCGAGTGCCTTCTAGAAAGTTAAATACAGCGACCGGTGTGTGTTTGAACTTCTCACAGGCTTTTCTTGTTGTTTCCAGATCCTGGCCACGTTTTTCCGGATGTTTTAGCAGGTACTCCTTGGTGTAGCGTTTCATAAAAGGGAAATCCAGCGCCCACCAGGCGAGACCGATCACGGGCACCCAGATCAGTTGCTGCTTGAGAAAAAATTTCAACATTGGGATACGGCGATTCAGCAGATGCTGCAATATCGTGATATCGGCCCAGGACTGGTGGTTGCTCGTCACCAGGTACCATGAGCCATTGTTCAGGCTCGTGGGCATTTCAACGTCCCACTGCATGCGTTGGGTGAGGTGCATCCAGCCGCTGTTGATGCTGATCCAGAGTTCGGCGATCAATATACCTGCTCGAGTACAGAGAACTCGCCAGGGTGCGATAGGGACCAGTAATTTCAATAGGGCAACACTGATTAGCAAGGGGACCAACATCAGGGTATTGGTAACCAGAATCAGTGCAGCGATAAGGCCGCGCAGGGATGAGGGCAAGAAAGACAGCATAATGATCCGTTTAATCGTCGTGTTTGTTGTGATTTTGCGGTGTCGTTAGTCCTTGCCCTGCTCTGCCTGAACGGCGGTAAGGGCAATGGTGTAGACGATATCATCAACCAGTGCGCCGCGGGAGAGGTCGTTAACGGGTTTTCGTAGTCCCTGCAGCATGGGGCCCACGCTAATAACATCGGCGCTTCGTTGTACGGCTTTGTAGGTGGTGTTGCCTGTGTTGAGATCGGGAAAGATAAACACCGTGGCGCGGCCCGCAACGGGACTGTTAGGGGCTTTACTGCGTGCAACACTTTCAATAGCGGCAGCATCGTATTGCAGTGGCCCGTCGATGAGCAGGTCGGGGCGTTTGCTGCGGGCCAGTTCCGTCGCCTTGCGCACCTTTTCAACATCGACCCCGGTACCCGAGGTGCCTGTGCTGTAGCTAATCATTGCAACACGGGGAGGGATGCCAAAGGCTTCGGCGGAATCGGCACTTTGTACCGCGATGTCCGCCAGCTCCTCCGCGCTGGGGTCCGGGTTGACCGCGCAATCTCCGTAGACCAGTACCTGGTCGGGCAACAACATAAAAAATATCGAGGATACAATTTTTGTATCCGGCCGTGTTTTTATCAACTGGAACGCAGGGCGAATCGTGTTGGCAGTGGTGTGCACGGCACCTGATACCAGCCCGTCGACCTCATCGAGAGCCAGCATCATGGTGCCCAGCACTACATTATCCTCGAGCTGGGATTCCGCCATCGGGGCGTTCAGTCCCTTGTTTTTGCGGAGCTCCACCATCGACTCAATGTAGTTACCGCGCACGCTGTCCGGATCCATTATGACCAGATCCTCGGGCAGAGTGAGTCCGCAGCCTTCTGCGACCCTGTGGATCTCCTCCTCTTTGCCGAGCAGGATGCAGTGGGCAATGCCCCGATGGTGGCAGATGGCTGCCGCCTGAATGGTTCGTGGTTCGTTGCCTTCGGGGAGTACGATGCGCTTTTTCGCCTGATGGGCCTTCTGTACCAGCAGGTAACGGAAGGCAGGCGGTGAAAGGCGCGGTTCACTGCTAAGCCCGCAGCGCTCCTTTAGCCATTCGGCGTTGATACACGAAGCCACCGAGTCCATCACTTTTTCAATGCGCTCTTCATCGTCTACAGGCACTTCGGTGTTCATTCGATCAAGCTTGGTGGCGGTGTTATAGGAGTTGGTCTCGATCAGCATCACCGGCAGGCCGCTGCTTTGCACCGCTTTTTTGCACAGGTCCATAATTGAGTCAGCAGGCATGATGCCGTTGGTCAGCAGTAGGCCCGCCAGGGGAACACCGTTGAGCGACGCTAGCGAGGCCGCGAGAATAATGTCATCGCGATCACCCGGGGTAATAATTAGAGCTCCGGGTTTGAGCAGATGAGTGATGTTGGCGGCTGTGCGTGCACAGAGAACACGGGAGGTTACTCGTCGCTGCGCGATATCGCCTTGGTAAATAACCCGTGCATTAAGTAGCTGTGCGACATCCTTGGTTCGTGGCGAGGAGAGCGAGTCATCCCAGGGAATGTAGCCGATAGGCAGCACGGGCTTTTTGCGAAAAGCATCCAGCTTACGGATTTCACCGGGCTTGCCTGGAGCGTGATAATCAAAGGCTTCCCGGGACATTTTGTTGATGATGTAGCCCAAGACGCGTTTTTTGCTAACGCCGCCAAAGCTATCGCTGATGATCTCAAGTTTGTCGGCCACCATGTCGAGAGAATCCTCGTTGGAGGCGGACACCAGGATTACCTCTGCCCCCAGTGTCTTGGCAATATCGGCATTGAGTCGGGTAACGTAGGGTGCCTGGCGAGTCGGAACCAGGCCTTCAACGATGACGACATCTGCATCGCCTGCACTTTGCTGGAACAGGCCAACGATCTGCTCCATCAAAATATCCCGTTTGTGGTCACCCAGCAGGTCCTCGACCCGCTCCAGAGTAATAGGGTTGGGAGGGTTGAGCCCCATCACCTGATGGATTAACAGTGTTGACCGTTCAGGTCCGGAGTCCGAGGCGTGTTGTTGGGCGATGGGTTTGCAAAAAGCGACTCGCAACCCCACATTGTCCAGCGCCCGCACAAGGCCCAGTGATACCGAGGTCAAACCCACACCGAAACTGGTGGGTGCAATAAAGAAAGTATGCATGGAGATTGGGTTCCCTGTGATCTCGATTAGTGTCTAACGGCAGGCTTGCCTGTGGGTGGATTCGTCACCAGATCGTACGTGTCGCGGGCGATCATCAGCTCTTCGTTGGTGTTGATGACAAACACCGCCGGAGAGTCACTATCATCGCTGATACGACCGCCGTGTTCGCTGCCGTTGTTGTGGTTACGCTCGGTATTGAGTCTGACGCCAAGAATCGATAGTCGCTCGCAGGTCGCTTGACGGATGCGAGATGAGTTTTCGCCGATGCCCCCGGTAAATACCAACCCATCAAGGCGCCCCAAACTGGTGGCTAAACCAGCCAGCTGCCGGGCGAGCATGAATACGTAGATATTGATGGCCAGGCGCGCGCGCTCGTGCCCCTCGGCTTCGGCCTGTTCAAGGGTACGCATATCGTTGCTAAGGCCTGAGATACCCAGCAGACCACTCTCTTTGTTGAGCATGCGTGATGTTTGTTGCAGCGTATAGCCACACTCACTGGCCAAAAAATCGTATAAATTGGGGTCTACGTTGCCGCTGCGGGTTCCCATCACCAGCCCCTCCAGAGGGGTCAGCCCCATGGTGGTGTCCACGCTTGCGCCGTTGCGGATAGCGGCGGCGCTGCTGCCGTTACCCAGGTGGGCGCAAAGCAGTGCGTTATTGCCCTGTGGTAACGCCATGCGCTGGATCGCTTGCTGGCTCACGTAGCGGTAGCTGGTGCCGTGAAAGCCATAGCGTCGCACGGCGTGTTGCTGGTAAAGCTCGTAGGGGATCGCGTAAAGGTACGCTTCGGCGGGCATGCTTTGGTGGAACGAGGTGTCAAACACCGCGACATGGGGGCGCCCAGGGAAGTGCTGTCTGGCCACCTCGATACCGACCAGATTGGCGGGGTTGTGCAGCGGTGCCAGGCGCTGGCAATCGCGGATGGCGTCGACCACATGTTGGTCAATAAGGGTCGAAGCCTTGAACGCCTCGCCACCATGCACAACCCGGTGGCCGATGGCCCCGATGCTATCCTCTAGATCCAGCTTCCTGAGCAGGCTGACGATATGGGCGCAGGCTTGTTGGTGATCTGCGTCGGGGAGTGTTTGTGTGTGCTGATTCCCGTCGAGGGTATAGCGAATTGACGGTTGGCTATCCCCAAGCCGTTCGGCAAGGCCGCTGATCTTCTGTTGGCCCGAGGCTGGGTCTATCAGGGCAAACTTCAGCGAGGAGCTACCGCAGTTCAAAACCAGTACGTTGTGTTGAGTCATAGTGTCCGCTGTGAGTGGTGCCGGTCGAGTCATTATATATCGTATTCGAGCCATGGCTCTGCAATCGATGCTCGGTTCTGGCTGCAATGCCCGGAGCTTCGCGCAGCTATCTGTTGATTTAGGTCGCCCATCGCTGGATGGACTGGCGTTATCGAGAACAGCGGATTATACGGGTTATTTAGCGAATTTCGCGACTCAATCGAACCCAAAATTCTGTTTTTAGCCGTTTTTCTATGGGGTTCTAGTTTGCCAGCAGGGGTTGGAGCACGGGCCAGACACGATCCAGAATCAACGGTTGAGCATCGCTGGTGGGATGAAGCTGATCCGCTTGCATATACTGGGGCTGCTGGACAATGTCGATAAGGAAAAACGGGACCAGCGGAATGTCGTGCTCGTTGGCGATATCCGAGAAACTTTGTTGGAATAGGCGGGTGTAGGTGGCTCCGTAATTGGGCGGTAGCAGCATTTCAAACAGAACCGGGTTGGCTCCGGCCTCCTTGACCCGCTCCACAATGGTCGAGAGGTTGCTACGCATCGTCCTGATATCGCCTCCTCGCAACCCGTCATTGGCTCCCAGCTCAATTAGCACCCATTGCGGGCTGTGACGTTTGAGAGCGGATGGCAAGCGCTGTAGTCCTCCTGCCGAGGTTTCACCGCTGACGCTGGCGTTGACCACATTGATCGCAGAATTTTGTTGTTCAAGTTTCTTTTCCAGTAGACTGACCCAACCCTGGTCTGGTCGAATGCCGTAGGCGGCACTCAGACTATCTCCCAGCACCAGTAGTGTTTCGGCGGAGGCCGAGGCGACGCGGCCCAGGCACAGTAGAAGAATTAATAACCCCATCAGGAGTCTTATGGATAAGTACACTGAATCCTCTCCATCCCCCGCAATTGTTGTCCGGGAGGTGACCAAAGTGGTTTCCACCGCGGCGGGGAGCCTCACCATATTGTCGCCGATTTCATTACAGATCAAGCGCGGTGAGAGTGTAGCGATCGTCGGTGTTTCCGGTTCAGGTAAATCGACTCTGTTGGGGTTGATGGCTGGATTGGACAATCCGAGCAGCGGCACCATCGAGCTGGCGGGTCAGTCCATTAGCGACATGGATGAAGATGATAGGGCCCGTGTGAGGGCCCAGAGTGTTGGGTTTGTATTTCAGACGTTCCAGCTGCTGGGGAGTCTAACGGCGCTGGAGAATGTCATGCTGCCGCTGGAGTTGGCAGGGCGTAACGATGCCGTCGAACAGGCCAGCGCCTTGCTTGACCGGGTCGGGCTAGGGCAACGATTAACTCATTACCCTCGACAACTCTCCGGGGGTGAGCAGCAGCGGGTTGCCATTGCCAGGGCCTTTGCCCTGCGTCCCGCGATTCTCTTTGCCGATGAGCCCACCGGTAACCTCGATAGTACAACCGGTGAGCGCATCATCGAGTTGTTGTTTGAGCTGAACCGTGAGCAGGGGGCCACGTTGATCCTGGTGACCCACGACGAACAACTGGCCACGCGGTGTGATCGACGCCTGTCCCTGCAGCAAGGGGCGCTGTATACGGAGCACTTGCAATGAGGAGCTGGTGGCGATTGAGCTGGCGCTTGCTGTTACGGGACGCCCGCGCGGGTGAACTGACCCTGTTGTTGCTGGCGTTGGTGATCGCGGTCGCGTCCACATCGGCGATCGGTTTTTTCACCGACAGGGTGCAACGCACCATGGGTCAGCAGGCCACTGAGTTGCTCGGTGCAGATCTGGTTATTGGCAGCTCACAGGCCATTCCCTCATCCTGGGTAGAGAGAGCCCGTAAAGACGGCTTGTCAGTATCCACCGTCGCCCAGTTTCGCAGTGTTGTGCTGGCCGGGGAGGCGATGCAGCTGGCATCGGTAAAGGCCGTGGCCAGTGGTTATCCTTTACGGGGGCAGTTACGGGTATCCGATAACCTGTTTTCCGGCAGTGAGGCTGCCACGGGCATTCCCGCTCAGGGAGAGGTGTGGCTGGAGCCGCGTCTGTTTGGGTTGCTAGAGCTAGAACCGGGCGGTGTGCTGGAGCTGGGTGTGGCCCAATATAGTGCGAGCAAGGCGCTGGTCTATGAATCGGATCGCGGGGGAGATTTTTACAGCCTCGCGCCGCGCGTACTGATGAACATGGAAGATCTTGAGGCTTCCGGCGTGCTCCAGCCCGGGAGTCGGGTGGAATATCGCCTGTTACTCGCCGGCGACAAAGCGTTGCTGGATGTTTACCTGGAGTGGTTGACGCCGCAAATGAGCAGTAACCAGCAGGTGATTACGCTGCAGCGGGGGCGGCCGGCGGTCAACCGGGCGTTGCAGCGAGCCGAGCGCTATCTGGGCTTGGCCAGTCTGATCGCCGTATTGCTGGCAGGCGTTGCCATCGCAATGGGGGCTCGCCGCTATAGCGAACGTCACTTCGACATGAGTGCCATGTTGCGCTGTATGGGCGCGGGTCAGCGAGACCTGCTGATGATCAGCCTGTTGCAGCTGCTGTGGTTG
The DNA here is from genome assembly GCF_049985285.1 of Aestuariirhabdus sp. LZHN29. Lineage (NCBI taxonomy): Bacteria > Pseudomonadati > Pseudomonadota > Gammaproteobacteria > Oceanospirillales > Aestuariirhabdaceae > Aestuariirhabdus > Aestuariirhabdus sp. LZHN29. The sequence continues at coordinate 10,624 of NZ_JBNIEU010000003.1, forward strand.
GGGTTGATTGGCAGTCTGTTGGGGTTGGCGTTGGGCTGGGTACTGCAGGAGGGATTGGTGCAGTTACTGAGGTCCCTGCTGCCGGGACAATTGCCTGCTGTAGGTTTTAAACCGGTGTGGCTGGGTTTGGCGACCGGACTGATTACATTGGCGGGCTTTGCCTTGCCACCGGTGGTTCGTTTACGCAAGGTGCCGCCCCTAAGAGTGCTCAGGCGCGATCTGACACCCATGCCCGCACAGGCTTGGCTGATCTATGGGTCGGCCATCGCAACGCTGATGTTGTTGATGTGGCGCTATACTCGCAGCGCGGAGCTGACTCTGGCCATCGCCGCTGGCGTGGCGGTGGCCGCGTTAATGTTGGGAGTCGTGTTGGCGTTGTTGCTCCGGTTGACGGCTTATCGTCTACGCTCGCGCACGGTCAATGTGGCCCTGCGTTTTGGTCTCAACCATCTGCTGCGCAATACACAGGTGACGGTCAGTCAGGTCATGGCATTCGGGATGACGCTGATGGCGATGGCGATTGTGGTCTTGATCCGCACCGAACTGATCGGGCGCTGGCAGTCAGAATTACCCGTTAACACGCCCAATGTATTCGCGGTCAATATTCTCACCGAGGATGTTTCCGCGTTAGAGCAGTTCCTCGATCAGCGCGAACTGGCCCGCAGCGCTGTTTTCCCTATGGTTCGTGGCCGTCTAACCGCGATCAACGGAGAATCCGCGCTGCAGGTGGTTAGCGAGGAGGGGCGCAGCAGCAATGCATTGCATCGAGAACTTAACCTGACCTGGTCCGATCAATTGCCAGAGACAAACCGACTGGAGAGTGGTGACTGGTGGCCCTCCGGACAGGGAGGAGGGGAGGCTCTGGTATCGGTCGAGGCAGATTTGGCTCAACGGTTGGGGGTTCGTGTGGGTGATCGTCTCGGTTTTAGTATCACCGGGGTCACTCTAGAGGCAAAAGTTGCCAATATACGCAGTGTCCAGTGGGAGTCGTTTAGACCCAATTTCTATATGGTGTTCCCGCCCGGGGTGCTGGAGCAGTTCGCCTCAACCTACATGACCAGCTTTCACCGACCGCTCGACTCACCCATGATTGCACGAGATCTTATACGTGAGTTTCCTTCGATAACCGTGTTGGATCTGGAGGTGGTGATCCAGCAGATACGGGGTATCGTCGATCAGGTTTCGCTGGCGGTGGAGTATGTGTTGCTCTTTGTTCTCTGTGCAGGCTTTACGGTTTTCTTTGCCGCTATGCAGGCGAGTCTCGATGAGCGTTTGCAGGAGGGCGCCCTGATGCGCACCCTGGGGGCTCGAAGCGGCCAGATACGAGCCAGTCATATTAGCGAATTTGTGCTGCTGGGGGCGCTGGCCGGAGCGGTAGCTGCGATGGGAACCGAAACCATAAGCTATCTACTTTATCGTGAGGTATTCAATATTCCCTTTGATTGGCACCCGCTTTACTGGCTGGTGTTGCCGCTGTTTGGCGCTGCGCTGGTGGGTGCTGCAGGCTGGTGGGGTACCCGGCGCGTGGTGACCCAATCGCCTCTTGGAGTATTGCGCGAGCTTTAAAGACGACGGCAGGTTAGGTAGTTTCCACAGCGGGGATGGGACAGATCCGGTGCTATACTCCAAGCCTGTTTCCCGACCCGTTCGCTGACCTGGAGAACCTATGTCTCAATCATTTACTGACCACCTGCAGGGGCAACTAAAGCAGCTTGAGCGCGATGGCCTGTATAAGGATGAGCGTGTGATTATCTCGCAGCAGCAAGCGGATATAGAAGTCAGTGGTGGTGCCCATGTGCTTAACTTTTGTGCCAATAACTATCTGGGCCTGGCGAACGATAGTCGCTTGATTGAGGCGGGTCGTGAAGCCCTTGAGCAGTTCGGTTACGGTATGGCGTCGGTGCGTTTCATTTGCGGTACCCAGCAGGTGCACAAGGACCTCGAAGAGCGTATCGCTCAATTTCTGGGGATGGAGGATTGTATCCTTTACTCCTCCTGCTTCGATGCCAACGGAGGCTTATTCGAAACCCTGTTGGGCCCCGAAGATGCCGTGATCAGCGATGCACTCAACCATGCCAGCATCATCGACGGTGTGCGCCTGTGCAAGGCTCAGCGGTATCGCTACGCCAACAACAATCTGGCAGATCTCGAGCAACAGCTCCAGGCGGCGGATAGCGCAGGTGCACGCTACAAGCTTATTGCCACCGACGGTGTGTTCTCTATGGATGGCATTATCGCTGACCTCAAAGGGATCTGTGACCTAGCCGACCGTTACCACGCTATGGTGATGGTCGATGATTCTCATGCGGTCGGGTTTATCGGTGAAAAGGGGCGCGGAACACCTGAGTACTGCGATGTTATGGGGCGTGTCGATATTATTACCGGCACCCTTGGGAAGGCATTGGGTGGGGCGTCCGGGGGGTATACAGCAGCCAGCAAAGAGGTGGTCGAATGGCTCCGCAATCGATCGCGTCCCTATCTTTTCTCTAACACATTGGCTCCGGTCATCGCATCGGCGTCGATCAAAGTGTTGGACCTGCTGGCCGAGAGTGACTCCCTGCGCGAACAGCTGCGAGACAATAGTGGTTATTTTCGCCAGCAAATGGGGGGCTTGGGTTTTGAACTGGTTCCCGGTGAGCACCCGATCATACCGGTGATGCTGGGAGATGCAGGGCTCGCCAAACGATTTGCCGAAAGGATGCTGGAGGAGGGGGTTTATGTGATTGGCTTTTCCTTCCCCGTGGTGCCTACCGGGAAAGCGCGTATACGTACCCAAATGTCCGCAGCCCACACTCGCGCGCAGATCGATCGTGCCGTAGAGGCGTTTGCAAAAGTGGGTCGCGAACTCGGTGTCATTCAGTAGGAGATTGCCATGAAAACCCTGGCCAAATTAAACCCCGAACAGGGGATCTGGATGGATGACAAACCGCTACCGGTCGTGGGGCACAATGATGTGTTGATCAAGGTGCGCAAGACCGCCATCTGCGGCACTGACATGCACATCTACAACTGGGATGACTGGGCCCAGCAGACCATTCCCCTGGGAATGACGGTCGGTCACGAGTTTATCGGTGAGATCGCCGAGCTGGGTATCGAGGTGGCGGGTCTTGAGATCGGCCAGCGAGTGTCTGGCGAAGGGCACATCACCTGCGGTCATTGTCGTAATTGTCGCGCCGGCTACCGCCACCTGTGCCGCAATACGCAGGGCGTGGGGGTGAATCGTGCCGGTGCCTTTGCTGAATATCTGGTGATTCCTGCGGTGAACGTATTCCCTATTCCCGACGATATCAGCGACGAACTGGCATCAATTTTCGATCCATACGGTAATGCAGCGCATACGGCGCTGTCGTTTAACCTGGTGGGCGAGGATGTGCTCATTACCGGTGCCGGCCCTATCGGCATTATGGCCGCAGCCATTGCCCGTCACGTTGGCGCGCGTCATGTAGTGATTACCGATGTAAACGAGTACCGACTTGAACTGGCGCGCCAAATGGGGGCGACGCGCGCGGTCAATGTCAGTCGTGAAACCCTCGAAGAGGTGATGTCTGAGCTCGGCATGGTCGAGGCTTTTGATGTGGGGCTAGAGATGTCGGGTAATGGTCAGGCCTTTAACCAGATGCTGGAGAACCTCAATCACGGCGGTAAGGTTGCGCTGTTAGGCATCCCGGCAAGCGGCACGGTCATCGACTGGAATCAGGTGATCTTTAAAGGGTTGGTGATGAAGGGTATCTATGGCCGGGAGATGTTTGAGACCTGGTACAAGATGGTGTCGATGCTCCAGTCCGGTCTCGACCTGTCACCGATTATTACCCATCATTTTCCCATTGACCAGTACCAGCAAGGCTTCGATGTGATGGCCAGCGGTCAGTCGGGGAAGGTGATTCTGGACTGGAGCCCGGCCCCCGTGCGGGCGTAACGTCTCCTCCAGCGCCTGCTGCTATGCGGCATCATTCATCGCGCTAATAGTAGCCATCAACCATTGTATCGCGGGTTTGTCACCCCTATGGTAACCCCCAAGATCATGCCGGGCAGCGTTGCGCTGCCTGTCCACACCTGAGGATTTATAAATGAGCAGCAATACCGACATCCTGTTTGAACCGATCGAATTTGGGCCGTTAAAGCTCAATGGCCGTATTGTGATGGCACCCATGACACGTAGCTTCTCTCCCGGCGGTGTTCCCCATGATGGAGTTGTTGAGTACTACCGCCGTCGTGCAGCCAATTCGGTAGGGCTGATTGTTACCGAGGGGACGGTCGTTGATCATCCTGGCGCCAATGGTTACCCCAACGTTCCACATTTCTATGGTGACAAAGCCCTGGCTGGCTGGAAAAAAGTAGTGGACGCAGTGCACGCCGAAGGGGGCAAGATTTTCCCACAGTTGTGGCACGTTGGCGCAATCCGCCGCCCCGGCACCGAGCCTGATGCCGAGGTTCCAGGTTACGGCCCGATGGACAAGGATAAAGAGGGGCAGCGGGTGGTAAAGGGGATGACCCAGCAGGATATCGATGAGGTGATTGCCGCCTTTGCCAAAGCGGCGGTAGCGGCCAAGAGTATCGGCTTTGACGGTGTTGAGTTGCACGGTGCCCATGGCTACTTGCTTGACCAGTTTTTCTGGGAAGGGTCCAATCAGCGCACCGATCAATACGGTGGCAGCTTCGAGAATCGCAGTCGCTTTGCGGTGGAGCTGGTGCAAGCCGTACGTGAGGCCGTAGGCCCCGATTATCCGATCCAGTTCCGCTACTCCCAATGGAAGCAGCAGGACTACAGTGCGCGCCTGTGTGAGACCCCAGAGTTACTGGAGCAGTTTCTCACTGCCCTGGCCGACGCAGGTGTGGATATTTTCCATGCCAGCACGCGCCGTTTCTGGTTACCGGAATTTGATGGCTCCGACCTCAATCTCGCGGGCTGGACTCGGAAATTGACGGGCAAGCCGACCATCACCGTTGGCAGCGTAGGGCTCGATAGCGATTTCCTCGAATACATGACCGAGACCGACAAGGTGGCCGATACCTCAGGGGTCGACGGGCTGGTGGATCGACTCAATAAGGCTGAGTTTGACCTGGTTGCGGTCGGGCGAGCGCTGCTGGTGGATGGAGAGTGGGCCAGTAAAGTGCGCGAAGGTCGCCAGCAGGAGATCATTCCCTTTAGCCGTAAGGCGTTGATGGAGCTGGTGTAAAGGAAAATTCAACAGCCTGGTAAACAATAACGGCGCCCTTGGCGCCGTTATTGTTTCAGCTTTTGTCAGCGCTTCTGGTAAGCCTCTACAGCGCGATCGTTTTCCAACAGCAGGCGCTCTGTTACCCAGAGTCGTGTTGCGCCGGTAACCGCAGCGGGCATGATCAGCAGGTTAACGACCGGGATCAGCATCAACAGGGATACGCAGCCTCCAAAACCCAGACATAGAAGGCGGCGGCGTTTCAGGGACTGCAGCATATCGTTGAATCGCATCTGGTTATTGTCGGCCGGGTAATCGACGTATTGAATCGCCATCGTCCAGGCGCCAAACAGCGCCCACAAAAAGGGGGCGGCCAGATTAATGACGGGGATCCAGCTGATGATCAGCAACACCAGGGCGCGGGGGGCGAAATAGAGTAATTTGGTCACCTCGCGACCCAGGGTGCGAGGTATCAGAAGGCCCAGCTCTTTCCAGCTGAAAGGGATCTCCTGTCCGGGCTCCCCGAATTCGATCCGCAGTTGGCGTTCACAAACCTCTGCAAGCAAGCCGTTGAAGGGGGCGGCAATCAGGTTGGCAACAATGGTAAAGGAGAAGAAGAGAATGACTACAATTGTGAACGCAAACAGGGGCCACATCAGCCAGTCGAGGAAGGAGAGCCAGCCGGGGAGCCAGTTTAGTGCGATTTGCACCCAGCTGGAAAACTGTTCGCTGGCAACGTAGATCAGCAGGGTAAATAGCAAGATGTTGATCAGCAGGGGGATGGCCACGAAGACCCGCAATCCGGGACGGGTTAACAGTCCAAAGCCTGCAAGAAAGGCGCTGGCGCCTTTGGTCAGATCCAGCATGGGTGTTTTCCATTGTATCGTTGAAATTGATGCGGGCAGTCTATGACAGAGCCCGGTGGAATCGCAAACCTTGCATCGCTCCGTGCTTACAGAGTGCCAGTGGATTCGGTACACTGGCGCTCTTTGAAGTGAAACCCGTTGGAGGGTATTGTGAGTGGATCACTGCGTGACCAGCTGCTGAAGAAGGGGCTGGTAAACAAGAAACAGGTGCAGCAGGCGCAGAAGGCCGACAAGCGCAAGGCGCGCGATAACCGCAAGGCTGAAAAGGTGGGCGAAGAGGTTGTCGTCGATGAGGCTCGCTTGCAGGCGCAAAAGGCGCGCGAGGAGAAGAAACTGCGTGACCGGGAGTTTAACCAGCAACGCGAAGCCGAGCGAAAGCAGCGGGAGCTGGTGGCCCAGGTCAAACAGATTATTGAGCGCAACGCGATTCGTCCGTCCGGAGAGGTCGATTATAACTTTGTCGTGGCCGGTAAAATCAAGAAGATCCGGGTCGATGCCATGCAGCAAAAAGCGCTATCTGCTGGACGGCTCGCTATCGTCGAATCCGCAGAACGCTTTGTGTTGATCCCGGCAGGAGCCGCCGACAAAATTTCCCAGCGACTACCCGAGGCAATTTTATCCCAGGCCGATAACAGTGCCAGCGAACCGGATCCGGATGATCCTTACGCCGATTTCCAGATTCCCGACGACCTGATGTGGTGATTCATGGTGCAGCGACGTTTTACCGCTCTGCGTGGTAACTCCCAGCGCCTCGATGGGGGGGCCATGTTCGGCAACGCCCCTAAAGCGCTATGGTCGCGTTGGGTCGAGGCCGATGAACTCAACCGTATTCCCCTGGCTTGCAACGCCCTTTTGGTGGAGGAGCACAGCGACGCCGGTACACGACGCATTTTGTTGGAAACCGGTGTTGGTGCTTTTTTCGAGCCTGAGCTGGCCGCACGTTATGGGGTGGTGGAGCGTGAGCATTGCTTGCTGGGGGCGTTGGCAGACATCGGATTGAGTGACAGCGATATCGATATCGTGATGCTGTCGCACCTGCACTTCGATCATGCGGGAGGTTTGCTGGCTGCGTGGCAGGAGGGTGAAGCGCACCGGCTGCTGTTTTCTAATGCCATCTACCTGACCGGCAGCGAGCAGTGGCAGCGGGCCAATGCTCCTCATTTGAGGGATCGGGCCTCTTATATCCCCGAACTGCTTCAACTGCTCGAATCCAGCGGCCGCCTGCAGTTGATCGCGCAGGAACGGTCGGCACTATTGGGTGATGACTATCGTTTTATACGTAGTGATGGCCATACCCCGGGCATGTTACTGACAGAGATAGAAACCGGGCAGGGCCCTCTGATATACGGTGCCGACCTGGTGCCCGCCATGCCCTGGGTCAATCTCCCCATTACCATGGGGTATGATCGTGCAGCAGAGATGCTGATTGATGAAAAGGAATCATTATTGAATGGGTTGCAGCAACGCCGGGGCTGGATTTTCTTCAGCCATGATCCAGCCTGTTTTGCGGCTCGTATCGAAGCGGATCGTCGTGGTCGTTACAGCACCTCCGAGCCGATCATGGCTGCGGGGCCACTGAACTTTTGCAGCGGAACCTGACGCCGCGAAGCGGGCACGCTAAAACAACAAGGCGCCATCGGCGCCTTGTTGTTTTAGCAGATTTTCTCTGCTGCTATGGATTGGTGCTTAGGCTTGCGAGGCTTTGATCTCTTGGGACTCGCTCAAATCCTTCTTCTTAACGCCAAACTCTTCGGAAAGAGTACCCTTGCTGTTGGAGTAATCCAGCGGAGGCCTGGGCGAACCATCGCTATCGGTTTCTGATAGCAGGGTACTGCTGCTGAGCAGCGAGTCACTCAGTCGATGACGGGTTACTTCGTCGGTGCACAGGTGCTCGGAGCTTGCGGCCAGGTGCTCGTGAACGTCTTTATAGCTTTCGGTTAGTTTGCTAACCAGGTGTGCGGTTGTGCTGAAATGATCAGAAACCTTGTCCTGATAGTCCTTGAACTGTGACTCCATGGTGCGGAGCTGTTCTTCAACCCGGTTATTTTGGGGGGAGCCACCACGAAGCATGTGATACAGGAGTACACCGGCCAGAATGCCGCCTATAAATGCTGTTGAGCCTAAAACCCACAAGTTGTTGGTATCTTCCACGCTTATGCCTCGATTTAACCTAGATCTTTCCTAACTACCCCGCAGAAACCGAATGATGTGCGGTACGCGGGATGCGGGAGGGGGTGCAAAAGACCCCAAGGCCCCTAAGTTAAAGGCTTTTCCTGCGGCTGTACAGAGGCGGGCCGGTAAAGCTGTGTTATACATTTGTAGCCTTTACCTGCAGGTGGCGCTTCGCCACACTGGCCGAGCTAGAGAGTACTCCACGTTATTTGCCTAAACAGGGAGTCGGAGTTAGAGTGTGCGCCCGAACGTAAAGTGCAGATGGAACTGCCGATGGTTAAGGCCCGAAGCGGGCAATACTGAGTAAACGGTGACTTTTTCATGACGCCTTTGGAACGCTACCAGCAGGACCTTCAACGCGAAGGTTTTTCCCATGATGCATCCCAGGAGCAGGCGGTCCGCCATCTGCAGCGGCTATACGACGATCTGGTGGCGCTACCCGCCAAGCCTTCAAAACGGCAGCGTATTAAGGGGTTGTTGAAGAAAACCAGACCGGAGCCTGTAAAGGGTCTCTATTTCTGGGGGGGAGTCGGTCGTGGCAAAACCTATCTGGTCGATACTTTTTACGACAGTCTGCCGTTTGAGCAGAAGATGCGCACCCACTTTCACCGTTTTATGCGCCGCGTTCATCATGAGTTAACTGCGCTCAAGGGCGAAAAGAACCCGTTAATTTCCGTTGCTCGTCGCTTTGCAGGTGAGGCGCGGGTGATCTGTTTCGATGAGTTTTTCGTCACCGATATTACCGATGCAATGATTCTGGCGGGATTGTTTGACGAACTCTTTAATCTGGGGGTTACCCTGGTGGCAACCTCCAACATTATTCCTGACCGCCTTTATGAAAATGGCCTGCAGCGCGCCAAATTTATCCCCGCCATCGATCTCATCAAGCAGCATACGCTGGTGGTGAATGTCGACAGCGGCATCGACTATCGGTTGCGGGTGTTGGAGCAGGCGGAGATCTACCATTTCCCCCTTGACGAGGCCGCGCACGAAAGCTTGCAGCGAAGCTTTGAGCAGTTGGCTCCGGATCTTGCACATGTTCACCATGGCGAGGTGTTGCAGGTTGAGGGGCGGGATATTTGTTCGGTGCAGGTCTGCGATGATGTCGCCTGGTTCACCTTTACGGAGCTATGCGATGGGCCACGGAGCCAGAACGATTACATTGAGCTGGGGAGAATATATCACGCGATATTGCTGAGTGATGTGCCCCGGATGGATGGCACCATGGACGATCAGGTGCGGCGCTTCGTTAACCTGGTGGATGAGTTTTATGATCGCGGAGTTAAACTGATTATCTCTGCCCAGGTGCCGGTGGAAGAGCTGTATACCGGCACTCAGCTGACCTTTGTGTTCGAACGTACCAAGAGCCGCTTGTGGGAGATGCAATCTCATGAGTACCTTGCCCTCGAGCACAAGGCCTGAAGTTCGCTCCTCCTATCAAATATGGCCAATCAGATTGAGTGGATTGGCCACCCCCTTTGGCTTTGACGCCCGTTATAGTGCTAATCACCCGCTGGCGCGCGTTATTTTGGCGCCTTGTCAGACATCATTAGAATAATGAGGCGAACCATGATCCCAAGAACCGTCTACGACTCCGAGCAGGAGCTGTTTCGCGATTCCGTACGTAAATTCCTTGAGCAGGAGGCGGTGCCTTACCACGCTCAATGGGAGAAGGATGGGCAGATAGATCGCGCACTTTGGAGCAAAGCGGGTGAGCAAGGCATGCTCTGCCCGACCATTCCGGAGGAGTACGGTGGGGTTGGAGTGGATTTTCGCTACAACGCCATTGTCGATGAAGAGATCGCCCGTCTGGGCCTGTCGGGAATCGGCTTTGGTTTGCACTCCGATATTTCGGTGCCCTATATCTTTAACTATGGCTCGGAGCTTTTGAAGCACAAGTATTTGCCCAAGCTGGTAAGTGGCGAGATGGTGAGTGCTATCGCCATGACTGAGCCGGGTGCCGGCTCCGATCTGCAGGGGATTAAAACTACCGCAGTGCTGGATGGTGATGAGTATGTCATCAATGGATCCAAAACCTTTATTACCAACGGCCAGCTCGCGGACCTGGTGGTGGTCGTGGCCAAGACAGACCCCTCGGCAGGTGCCAAGGGGACCAGCCTGTTGCTGGTAGAGGCGAGCGCACCCGGTTTTACCAAGGGCAGTAACCTGGAGAAGGTGGGGATGAAAGCCCAGGACACCTCCGAGCTCTTTTTCCAGGACGTACGAATACCGAAAGAGAATCTGTTGGGCGCCGAAGGCATGGGGTTTATCTATTTGATGCAGGAGCTTCCCCAGGAGCGTTTGTCGGTGGCGGTGAACGCCATCGCCGGCGCCGAATCGATCTTCGAGCAAACCCGTGAATACGTGAAGGAGCGGCAGGCGTTCGGCAAAAGCATCTCCCAGTTCCAGAATACCCGTTTCAAACTAGCCGAGATCGATACTGAGCTGACCGTCGCAAGGGTGTTTGTCGACAAATGCCTGGAGCTGCATATTGCCGGCAAACTGGATGTACCGACCGCAGCCAAGGCCAAGCTTCACGCCACCGAAGTACAGTGCCGTGTGATCGATGAATGCCTGCAGTTGCACGGTGGATTCGGTTATATGTGGGAGTATCCGGTGGCGCGTGCCTGGGCTGATGCGCGGGTTCAGAAGATCTACGCAGGCACTAACGAAATCATGAAGGAGATTATCGCGCGGGCGCTGTAAGGCGGCGCGCAAGGCGATTTTACCTTTCAGGGTGAATCAAGCAGGGGGCGATACCGACGCACGGGGTCTCCCTCTTTTGGGGTGAGATGGTTGAGCGATTGGCCCTGTGCCCGGCAGTGAAACGCTCACCCATAGCGGGGCTTCAGTGGTTGGGCTCTATCATCAGCGCGGGCGGTTGCAGGGCAATTCCCCGTTGCTCACGCTCGGCCGCGGGCAGTACATCCATGCTGGGCCAGAGGCCGCTGGTCAGTGCTCGGGCATAGCCATTGTCCAATCCTTCGGCAATCATGGATCTTTGCTCTGAATGGGCGTCGTAATGAAGTCGATGCCAGCTGGCTCGTACCCGTTCGGCCAGTGGTTCCAGCAGCAGGTACCAACCATCCGCCGTACCGTCGTTGGCGGGCATGCCGATGGCGCCGCTGTTGAGCCAGTAACCCTGATCACCATTTTCTCGGTCAAAGGTTTCGCCAAAAGGGATCCCGCAGTGGCCGGCGAGCATTACATGGGCGGGAGTCGAGTCCAGCTCTTCACGTTTGCTGCTGGCCTTGCTGGAGGCAAACAGAAAGCGGTTAGTTTTCGAGGGCGCGCCATGGGTCACGTGAATGTCGAGACCATTCCATTGAAAACCCAGTTGGCGAGGCAGTTGCGCCACCCATTCACGCTCCTCGGCCGTAACCCGTGCGCTGGCAAACCGGTACCAGTCTATGGAGAGCGCATCACAGGCTGACCCGGCCTCGAAGCCACAGCCACAATCGATCGCCTGGGCGACCAGAGACTCTTCACAATTGCCCATTATCGCCGTGCAGCCCCACTCCCGAATCTGCGCCAGAGTATCGTTGGGGCGTGCACAGTAGGCGACCAGGTCTCCTGTGCAGATGCAATTCTCAGGTGCAATCCCCTTCGCTGTCGCCAGGGCGCGTAGGGCGCGGGTGGCTTCAAGGTTACTGTAGGGGCCACCAAATACCATTAGTGGCCCTGAGCCAGGGAGTCTGTGAGCGCTCACGCAGGCGATCCCTCGTTGACCATGGGATTTTTGCCGCGGCTCAGTATGCCTAGCGCAAACAGTGCGAAGCCGCCAATCAGTACCGCGACACAGATCCCCAGCAGTTTGCTGTATTTGTGGGCGTCCCCCATAAGGTGAATGTGCCCGGATGACTCGGTGAAATAGAGGGCTGCACCGAGGATAGCGATGGTGAAACTGCCCAGATAACTCCAAAGAGGGACATCGCGCCGTCCCCCCAGCAGGGAGAAGAAGATCACCGGCAGCAGGTACATTGACGCGGTGCCACTGACGGCGACGGCGCTGAACAGGTCCTTGTTACCCATGAATACCAGTAGCACCCCCAATAACATAAACAGCAGCATGACCCCGCGGCCACTGCTGACCTGGGTCGGGAGCAGTTTCATATCGACCACGACCAGTTTGGAAGAGCTCGACAGGGTGCTGTCGAGGGTCGACATGGCGGAGATCACCAGCGCAGCATTAAATAGCAGCATGGGGACGTCTCCCAGCAGGCGTTGCAGTACATCGGTCATTGCTTCGCCACTGCTGGCCTGCGCTCCGGCGACGACGCCCAGGGAGCCAAAGGCGGTGATGCACAAAATACTGATCCAGGCCGCATGCAGGAAACTTTTGCGGGTGGTTTGGCGGTCGGCCAGCAGGCCCCGGTCCATCATCACCGGGTCGTGCATGGGGTAACTCCAAACTTGCAGCAGTGCTACCAGCATCAGGATAGGGCCCGGATCGTCGATCTGGAACTCTTTGAAGAGCAGGCTTTCGGTTGTCATGATGCCGTTGTTGAAAGCCAGTACCATTAGCAGTATCAGGGTCACCAGGAAGACCATCATCTGAAACAGGTCCGTGCGCAGGCTGGCGTGGAGCCCGCCGAGCATCGAATATAGCAGAGTGACGGTGGCAAACCCCATAATTGCAGCGATGTACAGATTAGTGCCTACTGCGCCAAACAGGATACCAATCACCAGCAGGTTGGCGAATACCTCGCTGATGAGGCGTATCCCGATCACCAGGTTGTAGCAGCGGCTGCCCCAGCTACCGAACCGGTCCTCAAGGAACCCTTGCACGCTCCTAAAGCCGTGGCGAAAGCGCACCTGGTCGATGATGATGCCGCCGGTGATAAAGGAGAGGTAATAGAGCGCGTAGGCCAGCGTACCCCAGAGGCCGTAGTAATAGCCGAGGATAGCCGCATTGAGCAGTGAACGAGCAAAGATCCAGGTGGTGACCTGGGAAAACACCAGTGTCCAAAGGCCGGGGGCGGTGCCGGATTCGGACGTTCCGAGAAAAAAAGTATCGGGATTGTTGGTGCGCCGAGAAAGCAGGATGGAGGCGAGGGCAATGATGCCGGCAATCAACGGAAGTGCAAAACTCACAAAAGTCCCCTTATGCAATTAACCAGTAGTGTGTTATCGGGCCTGTCCATGGACGGCGAGGTCTGGCTGTCAGACCCCGCCGGTGGATGTTTTGTTTCGGAACTGATTGATTTTAGGGGGCCGGGTTGGGCTGGCGGATGTGAATCGCCTCAATCGCCGCCAGCGTCTCCTCATCGAGGGTCAGCTCAGCACTTTTAAGATTGCTCTGCAGTTGATCTTCGGTTGTTGCGCCAATGATGTTGCTGTCGACGAAGGGGCGGCTGCTAACATAGGCTAGCGCCATTTGGGCGGGGTCTAGCCCGCGCTCTTTGGCGAGGGTGACATAGGCTTCGGTAGCCGCAACCGCCTGTTCGTTGTTGTAGCGGCTAAAGCGGGTAAACAGGGTCAGGCGGCCCTTTGGGGAGCGCGCTCCATGCAGGTACTTACCACTGAGTGCGCCAAACGCGAGGGGGGAGTAGGCGAGCAGGCCCAGCTGTTCGCGATGGGAAAACTCTGCCAGTCCGACCTCGAAGCTTCGATTGAGCAGGTTGTAGGGGTTCTGGATGCTGGCCGCTCGTGGCCAGCCGTGGCGAGCGGCCTGGCGCAGGTACTCTGAGGCTCCCCAGGCGGTTTCATTGGATAGTCCGATATGCCGCACCTTGCCCGCCAGCACCAGCTCGTGAAGCGCCGACAGGGTCTCCTCGATGGGGTAGCCATCAGCGTCCGGTTGGTGTTGGTAGCCGAGCTGGCCGAAGAAATTGGTGCTGCGCTCGGGCCAGTGCACCTGGTAAAGGTCGATGTAATCGGTTTGCAGGCGCTTGAGGCTGGCATTGCAGGCTTCGATGATGCTTGCTTTGTCGAGGCGGGCGCCGGAGTCTCGCATATAGCTAACCCATTCGCCGGGCCCTGAGACCTTGGTGGCGATGACCAGGTCTTCTCGTCTTGGCTGTCGACTAAGCCATTGGCCAAGGATGGTTTCAGTGCGAGTGTAGGTGTCGGCTTTTGGGGGGACCGGGTAGAGTTCAGCCGTGTCGATAAAGTTAACGCCGTGTTCCCGGGCCATATCCAGTTGCCGCCAGGCCTCGTCGGCGGTATTCTGCTCGCCCCAGGTCATTGTGCCCAGGCAGAGGCGGCTGATTTTTAATTCTGTGCCGCCAAGATATCCATATTCCATGGTAACTACTCTCTCGATCGCGAAAGTAGTTATAAAAGCATGGGGGTTGAGGAAAAAAAAGCGGTATCAGGGCTTTTTTTCTGCGCCTCGCTGAGTATAATAGCGCTCCCGTTTCCTACATGTATGCCCTAAGACAGTGAATCCGCTACCGGACGCCCTAAGGGGAGTTGGTTCGGATTTGGTCTTTAATTATGATGCTGGCCATTAGGCTGGTCATTTGAGGCAGGTTTTAATTGATGAATACTTATACTGCAAAACCAGAAACAGTTAAGCGTGACTGGTTCGTTGTAGATGCGACCGGTAAAACTTTGGGTCGTCTTTCCACCGAAATTGCTAGCCGCCTGCGCGGTAAGCACAAAGCTGAGTACACTCCTCACGTCGATACCGGTGACTACATTGTTGTAGTTAATGCCGAAAAGATTCGTGTAACCGGCAACAAAGCGCAAGACAAAATGTACTACCGTCACACCGGTTACCCGGGTGGCCTGCGTAGCATGAACTTCAATAAGCTGGTTGAACACGCTCCTGAGCGTATTATTGAGAAGGCTGTTAAGGGCATGTTGCCCAAAGGTCCACTTGGTCGTGCTATGTACACCAAGCTGAAGGTGTATTCGGGTGCTACGCATCCTCACGCCGCTCAACAACCACAGGCTCTGGATATCTAACGGGAAGCGATTGCTATGTCTAACACTCAATATTATGGAACGGGTCGTCGTAAAACATCGACCGCTCGTGTGTTTATCAAGTCAGGCGCCGGCGCTATCGTTGTAAACGGTCGCTCCCTTGATGAGTACTTCGGTCGTGAAGTTGCTCGCATGATCGTTCGCCAGCCTCTGCAGTTGGTTGAGCTGACCGATAAGTTTGATATCAACGTTACCGTCGCTGGCGGTGGTAGCTTTGGTCAGGCAGGTGCTATTCGTCACGGTATCACCCGTGCCTTGATGCAGTACGACGAAGAGCTTCGTCCGTCGCTGCGTAAGGCAGGATTTGTTACCCGTGATGCTCGTGAGGTTGAACGTAAGAAGGTCGGTCTGCGCAAAGCGCGTAAGCGTCCTCAGTTCTCCAAGCGTTAAGGGTTACCTGCCCGGCGGGATCTTGTATCTCGCAAAGTGGTACCAAAAACGCCCTTTGTCCCAAAGGGCGTTTTTTTTTCTGGCGAAGGAGCGCTGGTGGTAAAGAGGGTGGTTGGCTGCGGTAGCGTCTTCGCTTTGACCTGTGTCAGGTCTGTTGCGAGAGCCGCACTTGCTTGCGGCAGCGGTTTTCTTTACCATTCGCAGGATTTATTTTGCGGGTCCAAAAGCAATACAACAGGATTCACATTGCTCGTTTGGTATGTCTGGGCGGGCAGTAAACATGCTCTTATGGGGAGATAAGATTAATGAGTAATGACGGCGTAGATAAGGGTCGTCGTCGCCTGCTGATAGGAGCCACCTCTGCGGTGGGTGCTGTCGGAGCAGTCGGCGCAGCTGTCCCTTTTGTTGCCTCCTGGAATCCCAGTGCCAAAGCCAAGGCTGCTGGCGCGCCGGTGAGGGTAAAAATAGATAAGGTTGAGCCTGGCCAGCAGGTTGTTGCTGCATGGCGTGGCAAGCCAGTATTTGTCCTGCGCCGCGAGCAAGCGATGCTGGACGCTCTTCCCCAACAGGACGCTACTCTGCGTGATCCTGCATCCAATGAGTCAGAGCAGCCGGACTACGCCAAGAACGAGCATCGTTCGCGCAATGCCGATTTGCTTGTCATGGTTGGTCTGTGCACTCACCTGGGGTGCTCCCCAAAGCTGTTCCCGGAAGTGAAGCCGATGGATTTTGACGCTAACTGGCAGGGCGGTTACCACTGTCCGTGTCATGGTTCGAAGTTTGATCTGGCGGGCCGGGTGCATCAGGGTGTTCCTGCGCCGACTAATCTGCCGATACCCCCGTACTCCTATCTCGATGACAACACCATCATCATCGGCATCGACGAGGAGAATTCGTAATGAAAGATTTTATGGCATGGGTAGATGCCCGTTTTCCCGCCACCAAGATGTGGGAAGAGCACCTGAGCAAGTATTACGCTCCTAAAAACTTTAACTTTTGGTACTTTTTTGGTTCATTGGCGCTGTTGGTGCTGGTTAATCAGCTACTGACCGGTATCTGGCTCACCATGAGTTATGTGCCTAGCGCTGAAGAAGCGTTCGCTTCGGTAGAGTACATCATGCGTGATGTCGAGTACGGCTGGATCCTGCGTTACCTGCACTCCACCGGCGCCTCGATGTTCTTTGTCGTGGTCTATATGCACATGTTCCGTGGTCTGATCTACGGCTCCTATCGTGCGCCCCGTGAACTGGTATGGATCTTCGGCATGGCGATCTATCTGGCTCTGATGGCTGAGGCCTTCATGGGGTACTTGTTGCCATGGGGGCAGATGTCTTACTGGGGAGCCCAGGTTATCATCTCCCTGTTCGGTGCAATCCCGGTTATCGGTCCTGACCTGCAGCAGTGGATTCGTGGTGACTTCCTGATCTCCGGCATCACCCTCAACCGCTTCTTTGCCCTACACGTCGTGGCGCTGCCTATCGTGCTGCTGGCGCTGGTTGTTATGCACATCATTGCTTTGCACGAAGTGGGCTCCAACAACCCGGACGGCATCGAGATCAAAAAGAATAAGGATGAGAACGGTATCCCGAAAGATGGTATTCCTTTCCACCCTTACTACACCGTCAAGGATATTGTGGGTGTGGTGGTGTTCCTGTTTGTCTTCTGTGCGATTGTCTTCTTCTTCCCGGAGATGGGTGGATACTTCATCGAGCACGCTAACTTTGAAAAGGCAGATAACCTGAAAACCCCTGCGCATATCGCGCCAGTATGGTATTTCACACCGTTCTACGCCATCTTGCGGGCTATTCCAGACAAGCTGCTGGGAGTGGTAGCCATGGGTGCGGCGATTGCTGTGCTGTTTGTGTTGCCCTGGTTGGATCGCAGTCCGGTCAAGTCTATCCGTTACAAGGGTGTGCTGAGCAAGATTGCGCTGGGTCTGTTCGTTATTTCTTTTGTGTGGTTGGGTTGGTTGGGTGCGATGCCTTCAACGGTTGAGCGTACTCTCTACTCCCAGATCTGCACGTTGGTGTACTTCGCATTCTTCTTGTTGATGCCGTTCTACACCAGAATGGAAAAAACCAAACCCGTACCAGAGAGGGTGACAGGCTAATGAAAAAGCAACTGATTGCATTACTATTTGCTGTATTGCCTGTTTCTGTCTTCGCTGCAGAGTCGGGCTATCCACTGGATCATTTTGAAGCTGACGTTGCCAACCAGGCATCGCTGCAGGATGGCTTAAAAACCTACCAGAGCTTCTGTGCGGGTTGCCATGCTACCGGGTTCCAGCGCTATGAGCGCGTTGCCGATGACCTGGGTATTCCCCATGATCTGTTTAGGGAAAACATTATCTTCAACGGTGCCAAGATTGGTTCCCTGATGGATAATGCCATGCGCGAAGAGGAAGCCAAGCGCTGGTTTGGCGCTGCGCCCCCCGATCTGACCCTGGTTGCAAGGGTTCGTGGCGGCGACTGGCTCTATACCTACCTGCGGACATTTTATGTGGATCCCAAGCGTCCCTGGGGTGTCAACAACAAGGTATTCCCCGATGTAGGTATGCCCCACGTATTGGCTGAACTACAGGGTTTGCAGGTGGATAACTGTGCAGGGGCTGATAGTGGCGAGCGCGATAACCTGACCGGCGACAAACTTTGCGGTTTCGACCTGGTGGAAAAAGGTAGCATGACTCCGGCTGAATATGATCAGGCTGTTTTCAACCTGGTTAACTACCTGGTGTACGCGGCGGAGCCGATGCAGTTGGAGCGCCAGCGTATCGGTATGTGGGTGCTGTTGTTTTTGTTAGTGCTGCTGGTTCCTGCTTATCTGCTGAAGAAAGAGTACTGGAAAGACGTTCACTGATCATTCGGTGTCGTTAATGGGCGCGCGGCTGAGCTATCAGCTGCGCGCGTTTTTGTGTTTTTTGACTCCACATTTTGGGGGTAACAATGGGCGTAGTCGCCAAGCGTTCTTCAATGATCTTTTTTTCCGATGCGGTCGGCCACCTGAGCCATCGCGTGAGAATCGTACTCGCTGAGAAGGGTGTCACGGTTGATGTGCAGGATATTGATCCGGACAATGTGCCTGAAGAGGTTGCAGAGCTTAACCCCTACAACTCGTTGCCTACCCTGGTAGATCGTGATCTGGTGTTGTATGAGCCGAATGTAATGATGGAATACCTCGACGAGAGGTTCCCTCATCCACCGTTGCTTCCTGTCTATCCGGTTGCTCGGGCTCAAAGTCGACTGCTGATTCACCGCATCGACAAGGATTGGAGTGAGTTGATCGATACCATTCTGGACCCCAAGTCTCGAGAAGCCGCAGTGAACAAGGCTCGAAAAGAGTTGCGTGACAGCCTGGTCGGTATTGCTCCTCTGTTTGAGGAGAAGCCCTTTTTTATGAGCGATGAGTTCACGTTGGTGGACTGCTGCGTAGCGCCTATTTTGTGGCGCCTGGCGGATCTTGGTATCGAGATGCCCAAGCAGGCCAAGGCGTTGTTGGATTACGCTGAGCGGTTGTTCGAGCGCGAATCCTTTAAAGAAAGTCTTTCTGAGGTAGAACGCGAGATGCGTCTCTGATTGATGGCTTGATGTGGGTTATAAAAGGGGGAGCGTTGAGCTCTCCTTTTTTTATTGTAGAGGCGGGTGCTGAAGCCTGTCCCTGGAACGTTGGAGCATGGTATGTCAATGAGTCCGAGCCGACCCTACATGGTAAGGGCGCTGTATGAGTGGATTGTGGACAACGAGTGCACTCCCTACCTGCTAGCAAATGCTATGGCAGAGGGGGTCGCTGTGCCACAGGAGTTTGTTAATGAGGGACAGATCGTCCTCAATGTGTCTCCAACGGCTGTGCGTGAGCTTTTGATGACCAATGAGGAGGTGGAGTTTAATGGACGCTTTGGTGGTCGCCCCATGCACATCTATATTCCGATCCATGCAGTGATGGCTATCTACGCCCGCGAAAACGGGCAGGGGATGGTGTTTGAAGTGGAGGAGGGTCTGGACCCGGACCCGGACACCTCGATCGGCGGTGGCGACACCGTCAAGAAGATGCCGTCAAAGCCATCAGGAAGACCCAGTCTCAAAGTCGTGAAGTAGAGCGCCAGGTTCGATTTTTGATGATTGTAAGACCGTAGTAAAAAGGAAAGCATGGGCTTTCCTTTTTTTATTTGTGCGGTGTAAGTGCGGTTAGGGTTAAAGCCTTTACACGGGGTCGGCGCGACTAGTCGATATAGTCAAACACCTTCACAATGCGTTGCACTCCGTAGGTGGTGCGCACCAGCTCAACAGCGCGGTTGGCTTCTGCGTTGGTCACCCGCCCCATCAGGAATACTGTTCCATTCTCGGTGACAACTTTTATACGGCTCGATGGCACGGATTCATCGTTCAGCATCTTGGTTTTGACTTTTGTGGTCAGCCAGTTATCGCTGCTGGCGGCAACGAAGCTGATCGGACCGGCAATCTCCAGCTCGTTATATACCTGCTTGACGTCTCGTACTTTCTGCACCGTATCGCCAGCAATTTTTTTGAGGCGCTGGTTGGGTACCTGGCCAACAATTAGCACGGTACCGTCGAAGCTGATTACCGATACGCGGGTCTGTTTGAACCCCGGGTCGGCCTTGTCAATATTCACCAGGGAAATGGTTTCAATGGTTTCATCGCTTATGAAGCGGCCGGTGGTTCGCTTTCCCGGATCTTGTTGTATGGGCTCTTCTTTCAGTGCACTGATACTGGATGCGCAGCCTGATAGCAGGAAACTGAACAGGATCAGGGTAGCTATTGCTCTCATTGCGTCATCTCTCCAAACAGGTATTCGTCAATCAAATCACAAAAACAATGGATAACCATCATGTGTATCTCATGGATGCGTGCCGGATCGAAAGAGGGGATTCTAATCTCAACGTCTTCCGGGTGAAGCACTGATGCGACGTTTCCCCCGTCGCGTCCGGTCAGGGCGATAACCGGAATTTGTCGATCATGGGCTGCCTGTATTGACTGCACCACGCTCGCAGAGTTCCCGCTGGTACTGATTACTAGCAGAGCATCGAATGGTTGTGCCAGCGCGCGAACCTGCTTGGAAAAAACGTCGTGATAGCTGTAATCGTTTGAGATGGCCGTCAACGTAATGCTGTCAGCCGTCAGGGCAAGAGCAGGTAGTGCGGGTCTCTCGCGGTCAAAACGATTCAGTAGCAAAGAGGCGAAATGCTGGGCGTGGGATGCGGATCCTCCGTTACCGCAGCTTAGAATTTTACCCTCATTGAGGAGCGCCTGTACCATCATCTCTCCCGCCTCGGCAATCAGCGGGGGGAGTGTTTCCGCGCACTGAATGCTGACGTCGATGCTGTCGGAAAAGTGAGTTGTAATACGATCCTGGATACTCATTATCAACCTTTGTCGCCCGTGGGCGTATGATTACAGGGTAATGGCATTTTTAATCCACTCAAAGTGCATATCATCGCCTTCAACTTTACCGTTAGCAGCCATGACATCAAAGCGGCACGGCCTATGTAGCAGCTTCTTATTCTGCAGGTAATGCTGGGCGCAGTTTATCAGGCGTGTGCATTTTTTGGAGTTAAGGCTCTCCTGGGCGCTGCCGAAGCGAGTGCTGCTTCGTTGCCTGACTTCGACAAAGACGATGGTGTCCTTGTCGCTCATCACCAGGTCGAGCTCACCTCCACGCCAGGCATAGTTTTTAGTTAATAGGCGCAAGCCCTGGCGCTGAAGAAAATCCAGTGCCAATTTCTCCGCCTGCTGTCCCCGGTTGAAGCTCTGTTTCAGAATCCATTCCATCTATTACCTCCGTGTGAGGGGGCACCAGTGGCGGCAGCTCTTCCAGCTGCACTGGAATGCCGTTACGGAACTGGTGCCAGCTCAGCTCGCGAACAATATGCTGCTGTTCGTCCATGCTCAGGGTGCCTGTTGTGCCTTCTAGTTCAATGCCTTCGATCCTGCTCATTTGGCGAACCCTTGAGTAAAGTAGAAACGCGTCGGCGCCGAGGGCATACAGCTCCGCGTAACTTCCATTCGCCTGGGGCCAGCGCGCCCGAATCTGCCTCATTAGCGGGTCGCTATCTTCCAGCAGCCAGTGGTAACTGGTGAATTTTATACCGTCGAGGTCCTTGTCGCGTGTCTGGTCGCGACGGCCGCTGTATATGCTTGAGGTGCTAATCACCGGCAGTTTTCCAGCGTACTGGAAGGCCAGTGTCGGTTTCAGGATTCTGCCTTGCTCCGCCGATACGGACATGAATACCATGTCGATATCCTGGCGTCTGCGAGGATCAAATTCGGGAGCTTCGCCTATCACCGTAGACAGGAGGCGTGCTCGAGTGCGGCTCTTGTCGATGCCAAGTAGTGAGCCAACGACCTGGCGGTAGTCGTTTTTGCCCGTGAACTGACGTTGATCGACCACTGTTCCCCCGTGGGTCACCCACTCGTCGACAAAGGCCGCTGCGACCCTGCTCCCCTTCGCGGTTTTGGGTGTGATCACAACCGCGCGTTCATAGCCTTCCTGGCGCCCACGTCGCGCTGCTTGCCGTGCTTCGTCTTCAGCGGCGAGCCCAAACTGAAACAGACCATCGGTGGCGACATGGGCATCGTTGCTGTAGTTGAGCGTGAGCGCTGGCAGAGGCAGAAGCGGTTGTGAGGCAAATTCGGAGACCTGCTGCTTGCGTAGCGGGCCGATGAGCATCTCGACGTTGTCGTTAATGGCCTGGTTGATCAGTTGATTGGGGGTGTTTTGCTCGCTGTCATAAAAACTTAACTGTGGGAGCTCCCTGCCGTCTGCTGCTGCGGCATAGTAAGCGGCCATAAAACCGTCTCGTATGGCATCTCCTGCCTGTTCCAGCTGTCCGCTTTGGGGTAGCAGCAGGGCGATATGGTTGGGCTGGTTGGTGGCGCTTTCCCGAATGATCTCCTCGATCTCCGTCAGTTTTTGCTGACCGCTATGAAATGGCCAGTTTTCCGACCATTGGTTTATACGCTCAAGTTGGTTGCTGAGGCTGGCGGGTTTCTTGAGGATTTCTGCCAGCTCTACCCATGCATCGAGGTAGGCAAGGTTATGGTATTCCCGGCTTTCTTGTAGTTCATTAAGATCCATTTCCAGCAGGGTGTTCCAGAGTTGCTGCTCAACGGTCTCCCGCTGGTCGGCGTGCGCCAGCTCGAGTGCCAATATCAATTCGTCGATGGCGGCGGGAGAGCTGCCGGTTTGGTGTAGAGCTCGGGCTCTTAGGCTGAGGGCGTTAACCCGTATACTGCTGTTATCGACCGCTAGCAGGCTGGGATGATCCAGCCAGGTAAAGGCCAGTACGTTGTTGCGCCCTAGGGCTAACTCCGCTTGCAGTAAGGCGTAGCGAGCCCGGTTATCGTCGCCGAGTATATGGGGTGTCAGCGATGCAGCAATTTCTCGTGCTTCGTCGAGGCGTTGCTCGGCAATCATCAGGCTGGCTGCGTCCATACGTAGCTGGGCGCTTTCTTCGGGAGAGGCTTCTGCAGCCTGCTCCAGAAGCGCCTGGATCTGGTTAAGATCCTGCCCTGGGATCGGGGGTACGCGGGGGTACTCGGGGCTGCTGGCACAGGCGGACAGCAAGGCACTGAGCAAAAAAATGAGTGGTAGGCGTGCTGGCAAGCTCATGAATGATAGGCAACGGTCTTATGGGTAGCGGGAATGCGGAGAAGCGGTAATATGCTTGCTTCTCCGTGCGAAGTGTCATTCTAACCGAGGAGCTGTTTGATTTCCTATATACTGGGGCATCTTCTGTGGGCGGAGTCCGATCTTGATGGATACTGGTGCAACTCTTTATGTGGTGGCGACACCAATTGGTAATTTGGAAGATATTTCCGCGCGGGCTATTCGTGTGTTGGGGGAGGTCGACCTGATTGCGGCCGAGGACACCCGGCACAGTGCTCGCCTGCTCGATCATTTGGGTATTACCACTCCCATGATGGCGTACCATGATCATAATGAGCGTGAGCGCAGTGGTCGCTTGCTCGACCGCGTTGATGCGGGAGAAAACATAGCGCTGATTTCAGACGCCGGAACACCGTTAATATCCGATCCGGGCTACCACCTGGTGAGTGAGGCGCGCCGCCGTGGAGTAAAGGTGGTTCCGGTTCCGGGTGCCAGTGCGATCATCGCGGCGCTTTCTGTGGCGGGACTGCCGTCGGACCGTTTTCAGTTCGAAGGGTTTCTTCCCGCTAAGCGGGGCGCCCGTCGGCAGTGTATTGAGCGCCTGGCAAGCTGCGAATCGACCTGGATCTTCTATGAATCCACCCACCGCATACTGGATTGCATGGAAGACCTTGCAGAGGTGTTGGGGGGCGAGCGTGAGCTCGTCATTGCCCGGGAGATCAGCAAAACGTTTGAAACGGTGCGTGGGGGAGCGGTGGCAGAGGTGCTCGCGTGGATGCGTGGCGACAGTAACCAGCAGCGGGGAGAGTTTGTGGTACTTGTGCGGGGGGCACCCGCGCGGGCAGCGGAGGAGGGGGTCGATCCCGAGGTTCAGCGGATGCTTGAAATTCTGCTGGAGGAGTTGCCTCTTAAGCAGGCCAGTACCCTCGTTTCCCAAATTAGTGGAGTGCGCAAAAAGGCCCTGTACCAGCTTGCCCTTGAGCTGAAAGGCGGTTAGTCTAGCCCTGAGTCAGCCAGGCAGTCGCCGCAGCCTTCGGGTTGGGGAGGAAAGTCCGGGCTCCATAGGGTAGGACGCCAGGTAACTCCTGGGGGGCGCAAGCCTACGGAAAGTGCAGCAGAGAGTAGACCGCCTAAGCAGAGCAATCTGCCGGTAAGGGTGAAAGGGTGCGGTAAGAGCGCACCGCATGAGTGGCAACACTTCATGGCATGGTAAACCCCGTCTGGAGCAAGACCAAATAGGAATCCTATAGGTGTGTACCCGCACTGGATTCGGGTAGGTTGCTTGAGGTGTACAGTGATGTGCACCCTAGATGAATGACTGTCCAAGACAGAACCCGGCTTACCGGTTGACTTAATCCTTACCTACAGCCCCCATTCTACGGGGGTTTGTGGGTATCTAGCGCTACTGTGACAAGAAAACGTCTCAGATTGGTACAAGAATATGCGCCTACGATACCTACAAAAAAGAGATGGTAGCTACTATCTCAGATTCCCTATTCCAAAACGCCTACAAAAAACAGTAGGCTTCTCAGAGTACAGAAGATCCCTTTGCACCAGAGATTCAGCAAAGGCGATTGCCTTCATCACTTCAAAGTCGCTTGAGTTCTATCACATAAGGAACTGCCCTATGCCTATAAGTCCTGCAGAGGTCGAGTATCTGAAAGAGCGTTTAGCAAAGCTGGCAGATATTGATAGCTTCGACTGGAGGAAAAGAGAGGCTAAGAGGGACGCGGTATACTACGAAAGAGGGCACATAGCAGCCGTGTTAGAGGGCAACGAAACCTTAGAAGAAGGTAGCCCTCTAAAATCTTTTCCAGCGCTTAACACTCTACTATCCGTTCTTGACGCAGAGTTATCTCGTTCAAATGGACTCTATACCGAATCGGTAAAAGCTAAAGAGGAGGCGCAGAATAGATTAAGAGAACACACAAAAGAGGAAGCAGAAAAGGCAGAGTCTACAACGCCTTCTAAGGGAATACTATTCTCAAAACTCTACGAGGAGTTTATAGAGTTCAAAAGAACAAATAATAATCTGAGTGAGCGAATCTTAAAGGAGTATGAGAGGTACTATATAGATCTGCTGCACCTCATAGGAGATAAACCCATAGATCAGATTAACCGTAAGTGTCTAAGGGATGCGTTATCAGCCTATGCGGGACTCCCGAAGAGAAACCTTAAAGAATATAAAGGGCGACCTGTCGAGGAGCTACTAAATCTGGAAATCCCAGAGGAAGATAGGATCTCCAAAACTACTACAAGTCAGTTAAAGAAGTTTCTGCAAGGAATGTTTAGTTTTGCTGTAGCTAATGATTATCTGAGCAGCTCTCCTGCAAAGGACTTGAAGTTGGCTCTAACTTCCAAGAAAACCTATGCAAGGTTTACAGATTCTGAAGTGGTAGCCATCTTGAATGAAGTATCTACCTCTAAGCAGAAGAAAGAGTGGCAAAGGTGGCTTCCAATATTGGCAGCATACACAGGTGCTAGAAGAAGCGAATTATGTCAGCTAAGAAAACAAGATATTGCTTTTGATGCAGAAAGCCAAAGACACTACATACAGATAACACCTGAAGCAGGTAACCTCAAAACGGATAACGCGATAAGGCAAATCCCTATACATGCAGTATTGGTAAAAGCTGGCTTCTTAGACTGGGTTGCCACAAAGCCTGAAGGGGAGCTATTCTCACTAAACCCTCAGAGCTTAACGTCTTGGTTTGGGCGGGTGCTAAGGAAGTTAGAGATACCTCAAACAGATGAAAGAGGGAATAAAAAAGTATTCCACTCTTTCAGACATGGCGTGGTAACCAAAGCAAGGGGGGCAGGCTGTTTAGATCTGGTCGTACAGACAGTGGTTGGTCATGAAAAGACTAGTGCTGGGGTAACTGATAGATATACCCATGCATTACCTCTGAAAGACGTACTAAGAGTCATTGATTGCTTATCTTATGAGTAGAGTAAGGAGGGGTAACGCTATATGGGCTTTTTAGAAACCTAAAGGTTGTTAAGAAGTATAGTGTTATATTAATCTTGCTGTAAGAGCTAAAGTATAATTTATATAAATAAGGATGTTTTTTATGGCTATGAAATTTAAACCAGCATATTGTCCAAGTTGTGATACGAACCGTAAAGCTGAGAAGCAGGGAACTAATCATATTTTACACTTATTCTTAACAATCTTGACTGCCGGAATCTGGCTTTTAGTTTGGGCTCATGTTTCCTTTGGGGGTTGGAATAAGTATAAAGGGTATACCTGTAGCCAGTGCGGCTCCAGTGGGCTAAGCAAGCCCAGAGAATACAAGAAGTATGATTGATAGTAAGAAGAAGGGTTTTGGTAATGTATAGGCTAGCTACTTCTGGAAATGAGAAAGGTTTCTCCTGTTGAGATCTGTAAGGAAGTTGGTATTGCTCTAGTTTGTACGGAAATTCTATAAGTCTTGCTGCTGTTAGTTGATAGGTGTTCATGATTTAAATTTTTGGGGAGTTATGTCTGAGAGTATTGATAATCTTAAGCTAGAGGAAAAACAGTTGGCTTGTCGCATTAATGTTGCGGTGAAAGTAGTCTGGTACTAGGAATTTTAATAAAAAGTAGGTGGCAGTGAACGACTTAATATACTCAATAAAAAGCACACTATATGAGCGAGCAGCAAGCCCGTTGTTTGGGGTTTTGTTTGTCTCGTGGTCTTTGTGGAATTATAAGCTGTTTTTAATACTTCTTTCATCGATGAGTGCCGTGGAGAAAATAGAATACATCTCTAACGTCCTCTATACAGGGTCTGTGTATTCAGTTATTGGGACCTACTATATATTGCCAGTGATATCTGCAGCTGCTTTCATTCTTTTATTCCCGTTTCCCGCTAGATGGGCTTATTCATATACAAGAGGTAAGCAGAAAGAATTGAAAGAGATAAGGCAAAAAATAGAGGATGAGGAGCCCCTAACTCAGGCTGAAGCAAAGACTCTTAGGCGTCAGCATATTGAACTTGAGTTGGCTTATGAGGAAAGCCTTTCCAAGCTGAGAGCCGAGAACAATAGAATTAAAGCTGTAGTTGCTGAGCTAAGCGATAGGGACGTAGCAAATAAAGAGGCGACCAGTGAAGATGATCCGGTTTCTGAATCTTATAGTGGTGACAAGATAGACGGAACTAAAATTAACCCTGAAATGATGGGTATTCTTAAAAGTATTGCGGATGCGGGGACTATATCAAAAGATGAGATTGTTGATTTCTACGATGGCGGAGTTGCAAGTGCGAACTTTTATCTAGGTGAGCTTAAAAAACTAAATTTCATTAATGATGCGATTGGTAATTTGAGTGCAACCCATAATGGTCTTAGTTTATTGAAGAAGTTGGGAAAGATATAGCCCGAGAAAAATAAGATGGTGTTATAAGACTAGCCTCTCCTAGAAGTCACACCACTTATGGCAGGTGTCGCTGATGCTTGGCAATCCTTTGCCGAAATCAAAGCATGATGGCGAGCTACACGAGGCAGAATACTAATAAGCAAGCTGCTTTAAAGTAGGTAGAATCCTGAAGCTTTGTAGGCAATTGATGCCTTCGCTATAGGAAACTGACTGATAACTTAATTGGAGATCTGGTTGCTAAGGTTTTCGAGCATGTTTGCAGTGTTAGCCATCGATCTAGCAATTGCTTTTTTATGAACCTCAGAAATAGCGGCATCGCATATCTCCGATCTCCCACCTACACAATTTGCAAAAGTCATCGATATTTTGTTTTTATTTTCTTCGCAGTATTCCTTGTCATCTTTGTTTTTAGTTGATTCGCTAGTGCAAAAATTTACCATCGCTTCAATCTTTTTTTCAACTTTCATCGTAGCTTCTGTATATGGTTTACGAGTCTCTGTTAAAGCTCTTATTCCATTATCTGTATAGCTAAGCTTTGAGGTTACAAGTGCTAGAAGTGGTTTTGAGTGGTTTTCAAGTAGTGCAAACTCTTCGTATGATGAAAAACCAAATTTTTGTAGACTTATTCCGAGCATGGTGGTTTTAGGATCGATGGCATAGCTAATAAAATCTTCAAGTACTAGTACCATTATTTCATTTTCAGAGATGTTTGGCCGCTCATTAGCGAAGCATTGTGAGATAGATGAATATGCAACTAACAAAGTGGCTGTCAGATAAGTAATATTTTTTTTCATGAGATTCCTAGGGGCTTAATTTGATTTAGATTATTAGTCTAAATAACGAATGTTTATACTCTCACAAATTGCTTTAGGCTGATTAGTTTTAGTTATCTGTATTTTTTAGGTGTTTTTGGTGCCATGATCGCGCGAAGATAGTCTGTGCAGGAGTTTATAGTGTCTGAGTGGGAGGGGCAAAAGCTTGAGATAGAAGGTATATGAAGACTAAGGAAGCGGCTTATTTTGCGTCATTTGGACCCTGTCGTTATGTTGATATATGTCAGTTCATCGAGTCGACAGCAGCATCTATTTTCCTGTCTTAAGGGTAGCACTGTGTCTCGATTTATCTAAATGCGTGTCAGCCACTCCACATCCTGGCCTTACAAATCAGCCATAAATTCAAAATATCTAGGTGGCAGGATAGAAGTCCTCGCAGACAACCGCTTAAAGAAGTCTTACAAGACCCTCTAGAGAACTAGAAGAGGCTTTTAGAAGAAGGGCAATGGGTAGGTATAGGATTCAACAGAACGCAGCTAATAGACCTGTTAGAATGCCCTTCCTGATGCTTCTAACAGGCAATAAAAAGCCCTCACAAGAGGAGGGCTAGTGTAGGAGAGTAGGGATAGAAACTAGGCTGATAAGATCCTGTAGACAGTAGCTCTGCCGATGCCAAGCTCTTTGGCAATTGCTGTAGCTCCCTTTCCTTGCTGGTGGAGGGTCTTAACCTTGTCAGGGTCGATTGAAGCAGGTCGGCCAACGTATTTGCCTTCAGCCTTCGCCTTAGCAATCCCCACAAGTTGTCGCTCTTTACGTAGGTTTGTCTCGAATTCTGCAAAGACACCTAGCATCTGTAAGAAAGCCTTACCACTAGCGGTAGAGGTATCAATATGTTGATCAAGAATCTCAAGGGAAGCTCCCTGATCCTCAAGAGCCTTAACAAGCTGCGTAAGGTCGGCCATGTTACGAGCCAGTCTATCCAGCTTCCACACTACGAGCTTATCCCCTTTCCCAATCATATCCATTAGCAGAGCAAGTACAGGGCGACCATCGGTAGTGGTGCCAGAAGCCTTCTCTACCCTAACAACAGCTTCAGGGTAAGCCTTTCGAATCTCTACCTCTTGAATAGAGGTATCTTGATCTAGGGTTGATACTCGGCAATAAGCAAAAATAGTCATAGGATCTCTCAAAGTGTCTCGTTAGGGTCTTAGATGCTAATAATCTTAACGTCTCATAATGCGAAAAGCAACCCTAATGATACA
This sequence comes from Aestuariirhabdus sp. LZHN29, assembly GCF_049985285.1. Lineage (NCBI taxonomy): Bacteria > Pseudomonadati > Pseudomonadota > Gammaproteobacteria > Oceanospirillales > Aestuariirhabdaceae > Aestuariirhabdus > Aestuariirhabdus sp. LZHN29. The sequence continues at coordinate 40,150 of NZ_JBNIEU010000003.1, forward strand.
CTTTTGAGGCGTCCCGTTAGGGTATACCCTAAAAAGACGTTAGGAGAGAGCAGCAGCTATACGTGCCTCTTCTTCTTTCTCTTGCTGGAGTAGCTCTTGCAAATCAAGTTTCAGTGAAGCCAGTTGCTCTACTCGCTGTTGAGACTTCTGTTTGTAAGTAGCGTGATAATCTTCTGTGGCTTTCTCTTTCAGTACCGCTAGTTCTTGTTCTTGGATTTTGTCAGCTTTGGTCACTGTGGCATAACAGAAGACCTGAGAGACCATTGTAATCTGTGGGGGGTTACTCTTGGTAAAAGTGTAGTCACGAGAAGACAAAAACATTAGCTGTCCTAAAACTTTATTAGGCGTCCCAGAGATGCGGATAGACGCAGTTGTTTTGCTATCAGGGTCTGAATGCAAGCCACTCCGGTAAACGTTCTCTACGTCTCTTATAGTGCCCTCTAAGGTATCTGGTAGAGGTTGCTTTAGTTGCTCAATTTGGTCTAGTAGGTGAATTTTCGATTTAGTCATTGGTATTTTTCTCCGTTAGTTCGTTGTTGTTGTTGGTCCTCAACTTGCCATAGACGTAAGAGAGGGACACTTGAAGGGATTTTGCAATTAGTTTTGGTTTGAACCCTAGAGAATGTAGGGCCAGTATGGTTTGCTGGTATTCGAGGTTAGGTAGTTTTCTTCGCATAGTGGAACCGTTTTAGTGTTTAGTGTGACCCCTGACGTTATCAAGAGGTTGTGAATTAGGTGACTCCGTTTCGTCCCCTTGTGGAGCCAAGCAAGGTCAAAAGGTGGATACGAAGCACCTTGGACTTTTAAAATAGGTCTCCTTTGATTCAATCCCAACGACAAAAGAGCAAAACGTTGTCAATAGCCCGTTACAGCTTGGATTTAATAGGAATAAGCACCTCTCCTTTCGTACAACTGGTGAGAGGCCAACCAGCCAAGGAACCGCATGAGATGGGCTGTACTTAGCAAGGAATGCTTTTGTAATCTTGCACGAATATTAGCCAAAGACCTTAAAACTATTAAAAGGTGGGGCTAACAGTGTGCCAGTGAAATTTTATGTTGAAGTTTTGAAAATTAATTGCTTGGTTTTTAAAAAGAGCGAGGTGGGGCAAACCCCTGCAAGTAACATTGAAACATGCAAACAGACATAAAATAGGCAGAAAGAATACCCAAGACCCTCAGAATCAGTTGTATTTATCTCGTAAGTGGCTGACTTTACTAGAAAAACTCTTTTAAAACCCTGGCATTACTGGTTTTGAGTATCTTGTAAGTGGCTGTTTATAAAGGTTTTATTGTTGATTTATTGCTTAAGAATCACTGGTTAAAATACATTCTAAAAATCTTTCAAAACACCAACCTAGAATCTGTCTAAAACACTGTCAAAGATAAGGCTAGAAACCTCAAAAAGTAGACACTGTTAAAAAGGCTCTAGCCCAGATATGACGAGGACTGTAGACGATATTTTAGGTCAACAGATTATAAATCTTTTAGAAGACCTCCCTATATCTACTCTTTTCAACTGTAAACGAGAGCTGGCAGGGCTTATAGCGATTTCATGTGGTTAAAAAAGTCTTAAGAGACAAAACCCCGATTTAAGTACTCAGAATATCTACCTTGTAGTAGTCTTCTTTGTTCTTCAGGATACCAGCTAGTGACTTCTTCAGTATGCCCTAGGAGCATCTTCTGGAAATAAGGCATAGCGGCTTTGTTGATAGCTTCTAAATCATCATCAGCAGAGGTAGCAAGCCTTACAAACTCAATCCCTTGATAGGTTCGGATACGAGAGAGTGTTGGAGAGTATCCATCCGGTATACACCCAGTTCTATTGATCTCGTAGAATAGAACATCTTCCAGAGAGTAAACCTTACTCTTGAAATCTGGCACAGCACCTGAGGGTTGAGCTACAGGTGGTAAGCCCTCAATCCCTCTAGTATCCATCAGAGCAAGAATACCCTCTTTTAAACTTTTATCTGTAGTTGGTAAACGTTCAAAGTCTTCTGTAGACAAACCATACAAAGCAGGGGCATCTGATAAAGACCTATTTACTGAAGCGGGAGCTATCCTCAAATTAAAAGGGTGCAGCAACCCCCAGCCATGCTCTGAATATTTAACTGGGAAAAGGTGGCAAAGGTTCAAATCATTAGTAAAGTAAATCTTTCCATCTATAGCGTAAGGACTTCTGAAAGCTCTAAACTGCTTGTAGAGGCCGTATAACTCCATTAACGGGCAATCCTTTACTACAGCTAGATTCTTAGAGTTTGTTACATGAGATAGAAGCCACCTACCAAAAGGCGAGCGCCACAATCGGGCATCTACTCGGCATGAATCACAGTAATGGTTTTTACTTGAGGGGGTGCCCTTACAATCTTCTGTTCTACAAGATCTGGTGATCCTGCTGTATGGGGTGCTGTGGGTGTTACAGTAAGTAAAATTTTTAGACGCTTTAGACTTACAGCCTTCGACCTTACAATAGCGTCTTCTTGTTTTCTTTGGCTTTGGCATTTTCGCTCAATCCTTTACTTTCATTCACATACTTGATCACCAACTTTCTAATCATGGAAGCTGGGCTTTTCCCCTCATTCACGCAAAGTGGTTTAAAGTCTTCGTAAAGGTTGTTTGGTAAGTCGATAATCATAACTCTTTGTAATCCTCATAGTTTGTTGATAGTAGAAGTCTTAGATAGCCTGTTTTCAGGCGTAAGACCCCTTGAGTTTATTGGGCTGTGGAGAGAGTTCGGACACTGGGTAAGGGGGTAGCCTAGGGTGGCGTCCGAACTCGCTTAGAAGGCTGTTTAGAAGGCCATTTAAGAGGCTTTCTGAAGGTAGTCAGATACAGTTGATCGACCTATCCCCAGACGAGAGCTTATCCCCCGTATAGAAAAACCTTTAGAACGTAGAAGGTGGATCTCAGAAACAATTTCAGGAGAAGTCCTATTCTTTCGATTCTTTCTAGAAGAAGGTCTTACTGTTTTTTGTCGTTTGAACTTAGAGGCCATATCCTGAGCAGCTGTGAATAGCTGGTTTGATAGTTCAGGAAGATCTACTGCTTGTTGTTCTTGTTGTAGTTGTTGAAGCAGTACATCTAGCGTTGTTAGCTTCTCTAATAGGAGAAGGGCAGTCAGTTCTTTTATTGTTGGCTTGCCTTGTCCTATAAAATAGTCTTTTAAAGCTCCCTGAGTAAACACATGGGAGAGAATCTCATCATAACTGTACTTCATTGTTCCTCTTATCGTGTTGATGAAAAACCGCCCTAAAGAAAGCGGTAGCCTTTATAACTTTTTTAACCTTATACATATAAGTATAACACGATTAGGCATATCTGTCAAGCATAATTTGCACATGATGTCAACCCCTTGTGGCTAAAATAAATATATCACCACTATAAAAGCCTTATAAATCAAGACTTTAAAAATTTCATGGGAATTTAAAAATAATTTCATTTGAGAGATAGCAAAAAATGGAGTCAGCCAGTTATCAAGAGTGGTACACGTTTATGTCACAATGTGGTACAAGGTGCTCCGTAACTTATTGATTCGCAGTAGCGTGTAGGCTGACTAGTCCTCTTACCGGCTGACTCGTTTTTACCGTCTCGCAGGAATGAGACGCGCACAACAAATCCTCCAGCTAGATCAAAATAATCTTACTCTTAATAAATCACATTAACTTGGTGATTTATCGTGTTGTATTGATTAAATAATTACTTCTGAGTCTTTGTCCTTGCTTGCTGCTGGGGGATAGGTATCGCCTTATCACCCTGATTTTAAAGCTAATTTTGCGATCTGGCCTGTTGACTGCATCCCCTCACGTTCCTATAGTGTCTCAAAGTGGCATAAAGTGGGTAAAAGTGGGTATTAAGGGGGAATTGTGAGGTTTAGGGGAGCTAGCGCCATCAATCTCGATGCCAAGGGGCGTCTTGCGATACCGACAAAGTATCGCGAGCGACTGCTTGCGCACGATGATGGGTGCCTGGTGGCCACTATAGATACGGACCAGCCCTGCCTGTTGATCTACCCGTTAGCCGAATGGGAAGAGATTCAAACCAAAGTAGAGGCCCTTCCCAGTTTTAACCCGCTGACGCGTCGTATTCAGCGACTGCTGATTGGGCATGCGACCGATGTTGAGATGGATTCCAGTAGCCGGATTTTGGTTCCGCCGTTACTGAGGGAGCATGCCGGGCTCGATAAACGCTGCATTTTGGTGGGTCAGGGCAAGAAGTTTGAGTTATGGAGTGAGGAGCGCTGGGCAGACCGTCTTAGTGAGGATCTGGCGTTGGGCAAAGGCGACGAAGGGGTGCCGGCAGAGCTGAGTTCTCTGTCTCTATAAAATGACCAGTCAATATCAACATGAAACTGTCCTGCTGACCGAAGCGGTTTCGTCTCTGGTGGTCAGTCCTGGTGGACGTTATGTCGACGGCACCTTTGGGCGAGGTGGTCATTCAAGGTTGATCCTGTCAAAGCTGACCCCGGATGGCGGGTTGATAGCTATCGACAAAGATCCCCGGGCGATCGCTACAGCGCTTGAGTTAGCTGCGGAGGATGATCGTTTCAGTATTGAGCAGGGTTCATTTGCTGAAATAGATAAGTTGGTTGGTGGCGAGGTCGACGGGGTGCTGTTGGATCTGGGGGTCTCCTCGCCACAGCTGGATGATCCAGAGCGGGGTTTCAGTTTTTTGAATGATGGCCCGCTCGATATGCGTATGGATCCAGAGCACGGAGAAAGCGCCGCACAATGGATTGCCAGGGCTACAGAAGATGATATTGCTTGGGTGCTAAAAACTTACGGTGAAGAGCGCTTTGCGCGCCGAATTGCACGGGCGATTGTTGAGGCGCGTGCTACCTCCGAGATTACTCGGACCGCAGAACTGTCACGGATCGTTGCAGAAGCCAATCCTCGCTGGGAAAAGAACAAGAATCCGGCAACTCGCGCTTTTCAGGGGATTCGAATTTACATCAATTCGGAACTAAAGGATCTCGAGGTGTGCCTGGATCGAGCCCTGGAGCTGCTTAAGCCCGGTGGTCGTCTGGTAGTGATCAGTTTTCACTCTTTGGAAGACCGTATTGTGAAGCGGTTTATTCGTAAACATGTAAAAGGCGATGAGCTGCCGCCGGGACTTCCAGTGCGAGACGACCAGCTCAACAAGCGCTTGCGCGCCGTAGGGAAAGCGGTAAAGGCGGGCACCGAAGAGGTGCAACTAAATCCGCGCGCACGAAGTGCGGTTATGCGTATTGCAGAAAAAATAGGCTAGTAGAGTCAGGGGGATATGGGATGAACAACGTGTGGCGGGAGTTGATCTGCAAACAGCACCTTATGGTGTTGGTGTTGCTGGTTGCCGTCGCCACGTCAGCGCTGGCGGTTACCTACACAGCTCATCTCAACCGACTGGCTTTTAACAACTTAATGGCAGAAACCAATTATAAAAACTCAGCTCAGGTGCAGTGGGGGCAGCTTTTGTTGCAGCATAGCACCCTGACCACACCGAGCCGGATCGAACTTCTCGCCAGGAAGCAATTGAATATGAGTATTCCTCATCCTAAGAATATGGTTATGGTGGCGCAGTGAGCAAGATGCCGTCTGCCGAACCTTACCTTGCGCGATTTGCTTTTGTGCTAACCGTGGTAGCGCTAGCGACGGCGGTAGTGTTGTGGCGAATCGTTGATTTGCAGGTGGTAGATCGTCAGTTTCTTCAAGGCGAGGGTGATAAGCGAACCGTCCGTTACTCTCGAATTGCAGCGACTCGAGGCATTATATTTGATCGCAACGGGCGCGCCTTGGCGGTCAGTACCCCGGTTGTATCTATCTGGGCTAATCCTGGGGAGATAAACAATGATACGGTGCCCTGGAGCGCCCTATCTAAAAAACTGGATCTATCGGTACGCTACCTGAAGGACAGGGTTAGTAATAATGGCTCAAAGGGATTCATCTATCTTAAGCGCCATATCACGCCAGAGCAGGGAAAGGATGTGTTGGCGTTAGATATAGAGGGTGTCTATTCGATTGATGAATACCGCCGATATTACCCATCAGGTGAAGCTGCGGCTCACCTGGTTGGATTTACCAACGTAGATGACAATGGGCAGGAAGGGCTGGAGCTGGCGTACAACGATTGGCTGGAGGGTGAGCCAGGAAAGTATCGTATGCTCAAGGATCGCCGCGGCCGTTTGGTTAAAAGTGCTGAGCTTGTTGCCAGCGCAAATCCCGGCAATGATCTTGTTCTAAGTATTGATATGCGCGTGCAGTACCTGGCATACCGGGAGTTGAAAGCCGCGGTGAATCAGCACGGTGCGGATGGTGGATCAATGGTCGTCATCGATGTTGATTCAGGCGAAGTTTTGGCGATGGTTAATCAGCCCGCCTATAACCCGAACAACCGTAAACGCATAAGTGTTGCCAGTTTGCGCAACCGTGCGATGACCGATGTGTTTGAGCCCGGCTCAACCGTAAAACCCTTTACCCTGGCGGCCGCGTTTCAGAGCGGGAGTTATAACGCAAATTCGAAAATCGATACCTCTCCCGGTGTGTTCCGCGTTGGCCCTAAATTGCAGGTGAAAGACCACCGTAATTATGGTGTGGTGGATATGACAACATTGCTGGCAAAATCAAGCAATGTTGCGGCCAGCAAAATCGCGCTTGAGGTCGGTGCAGAGCCGATCTGGGAGCTGTTTTACCAGCTGGGTTTGGGACAAGCTTCTGGTAGTGGGTTTCCTGGGGAGAGTAGCGGTAATCTGCCGAATCGCGGTCGTTGGCGTGCGACTGAAACAGCAACCCTATCATACGGTTACGGAATTTCAGTGACCGCATTGCAGCTGGCCTCCGCTTATACGGTGTTGGCGCGTGATGGGGTAAAGATGCCTGTCACGCTGCTCCGTAATGGAAATCGGGATGTTCAACCCGAGTCGGTTATATCTCCTCGTGTTGCCCGGGATATACGTAAAATGATGAGCGCTGTGGTTGAAAAAGGGGGTACGGGAACCCAGGCTGCGGTAGAGGGTTATAGCGTTACAGGAAAAACCGGTACCGTCCATAAGGTCAGCGGTAATGGCTATGAAGAGGATAAGTACATCTCAACGTTTGCTGGTATGGCACCAGTGATAAACCCTCGTATAGTAACAGTGGTAATGATCGATAATCCGAAGGCTGGAGATTACTATGGCGGCGCCGTAGCGGCCCCTGTATTTTCAAAGGTGGTAGCCGGGGCGTTGCATTTGCTTGGCGAGACGCCCGCGGATGTTAAAACCATCGCGGCAGAGCCACGATCTGATGCAGATAAGAGGTCGTGATGATGGCTTCTGGATCCATATCGCTATCTCGATTGTTATCATCCCAGCTGACGGAGAATATCCTTCAGGGCTTAAGGGATGTTTCTGTTAGTGGTGTTTGTCTTGACAGTCGAGAGCTTAAAGCGGGTGATCTGTTTTTAGCGCTACCGGGTGCCACAGTTGATGGGCGCGATTTCATATCAGCAGCAATCAGGGGTGGAGCAGCCGCTGTCGTTGCTCAATCTTCTGATGACGAAACTCATCTGCAGTGGGACGCTGAAACGCCGCTAATCCATTTGCCCCTATTGTCGGAATGTCTCGCCGAAATCGTCGCGAATTTTTACAACAAGCCATCTCGACATCTCCATGTAACTGGAGTTACAGGGACTAACGGAAAGACCTCCTGCACCCATTACCTGGCCCAGATGCTTGAGCTTCTCGGTCAACGCTGTGGAGTAATGGGAACATTGGGTTCCGGTTTTGTTGGTGCTTTGAGGGAGGGTCAAAATACCACTTCGGATGTGGTGACTATCCAGAAATTCATGGCTGAAATGGTAGCGGAAGATATTCCGAATGTAGCGATGGAGGTTTCCTCCCACGGGTTGGAGCAGGGGCGCACCAGAGGAACCTGTTTCACCACGGCGATCTTTACCAATTTGACCCGAGACCATCTCGATTACCATGGCAGCATGGAAGAGTATGCCCGCGCCAAGGCTCGTTTGTTCTCGTCTGCAACATTAAAATACGCAGCAATTAATGAAGATGACCGTTACGCAGCGTTAATGAAGGCGCAACTCCGAAATGGCGTTGAGTCTGTTGGCTTTAGCCTTCGTGCCGGTGGGGGTGATATATACCCTGCCTCGGTGCGTTATACACCCGGCGGTATCCAGGCAACACTGGTTACCCCTTGGGGTGAGGGTGAGTTGACGTGTCCGCTGTTGGGAGAATTTAATCTCGCAAATTTACTTGCCATCATCGCAGTGCTCGGCATGCATGGGCACGATCTTGCCGCCCTATTGTCGGCAGCGAAATCACTCCAGGCAGTAGATGGTCGAATGCAACTTTGTGGCGGGGGTATGAAGCCGCAGGTAGTGATCGATTATGCCCACACGCCGGACGCGTTGGAAAGCTTGCTGGGTGCGGTTGATAGCCATTGCCAGGGTCGTATTACCTGTGTGTTCGGATGCGGAGGAGATCGGGATTCTGGAAAGCGCCCATTGATGTTGCAGTCCGCATTGAAGGGTGCAGCTAGCGTCGTAGTGACCAGCGACAACCCCCGTGGAGAAGATCCTGATCGCATAATCCAGGATATACTCGCGGGCGCGGGCGCAGAAGATAGAGTACGTATTACGGCCGTGAGTGATCGCGCCGCTGCAATCCGGTACGCGGTATCCCAGGTATCTGCGCAGGATGTTGTCGTAGTGGCAGGAAAAGGTCACGAGCGCTATCAAGAAGTTAATGGGGTACGACACTCGTTTAGTGATCAGGAGCAGGTTGAACTGGCGCTGCACAACTGGGCGGGAGATGTCGCATGATCGGCCATCCCCGACTAAGTCAGGTAAAAACCGCGCTTAATGCTGAAATGTTTGGCGAAGATGCGAAGTTCGATAGCCTTAGTATTGATACGCGAACCTTGCAGCCAGGCGCTCTTTTTGTCGCGATTGAGGGCCCCTCATTCAACGGTCATGATTTTGTAGATGCGGCCCGGGAAGCTGGAGCTGCTGGTGCCATCGTTCGTTATCCGGTTAATACATCCCTGCCGCAGCTACAGGTCGCTGATACTCGTATCGCGCTGGGGTTGGTTGGGCAGTGGGTGCGGCAACAGTTTGAGAGGCCGGTAGTTGCCGTAACCGGGAGTAGTGGAAAGACTACGGTCAAGGAACTCTGTGCCGCTATTTTCCGCCAGCAGGGAGAAGTGCACGCGACACCCGGTAATCTCAATAATGATTTTGGCGCCCCACTGACACTTAGCCAACTTTCAAGCGCGCACGAAAACGCGGTGATTGAGTTGGGTGCGAGCTCGGTAGGAGAGATCGCTTATACCGTTAACCTGGTAGAGCCTGATGCGGTTCTGATTAACAATGCGTCGGCGGCACACATTGACGGGTTCGGATCTTTACGCGCAATTGCTCAAGCAAAGGGAGAGATCATCTCCGGGTTATCGAGCACCGGCGTTGCGGTTCTTAACCTGGACGATCCTTTTTATGGTTATTGGCAGGGGCTTTGCGGGGAGCGTCGAATCATTAATTTCTCGCTGTGCCGCCACGAGGCAGACCTTCACGCCGCCGACATCCACGCCGAAGGAGATAAGAGCCGGTTTACTCTGTGCTTCGCCGGTGAAGAACATCCGGTAACGCTCGGCCTGCCGGGTGAGCACAATGTGTCTAATGCGTTGGCTGCCGCGGGGCTCGCAGTGGCTGTAGGTACGGGATTGGAACAGATTGTCGCCGGCCTTGAGTCTGCTCGACCCGTCGCCGGACGTGGGTTGGTGCTGCAAGGTCTATCGGGCTCGAGAATTATCGATGACAGTTACAACGCAAATCCGGCGTCTTTTCGAGCGGCTGTAGATTTGCTGAGTAAGTACCGGGGTGAAAAGGTACTGGTGGTGGGGGATATGGCTGAGCTGGGGGGCGAAGCCATCGAGGCGCACCGGCAACTGGGGACTTATGCCAGGCAGCAGGGGATCGATGCACTCTATGCGGTGGGTCCGCTGAGTGCTGAAGCCGCCTGGGCATTTGGAGCCGGTGCGCTCTCAACCCTGAGTAAGGATGAGCTGGTTGATTCCCTCAAGCCAATAGCCGCAAGCGAAGTAACATTTTTGGTCAAAGGTTCCCGCAGCGCGCGGATGGAAGAGGTAGTGGCTGCAATGAGTGAAGTTTCTACAGGGGGGGCTCGCTAATGCTGGTATGGCTGAGTGAGTTTCTAGCGCAGTACTACAGCGCATTTAACGTATTTCAGTATCTAACCTTACGCGCCATTCTTGGTGTGTTAACCGCACTGGCAATTTCGCTCTGGTTTGGTCCGATAATGATTAATCGTTTACGGCATTATCAAATCGGCCAGGCCGTGCGTGATGACGGACCACAGACCCACCTCAGTAAAGCCGGCACACCGACGATGGGCGGTGCGTTAATTTTGGTTGCGTTAGGTCTCAGCACGCTAATGTGGGCTAACCTTAACAACCATTATGTATGGGTGGTATTGCTGGTTACTTTCACCTTCGGTGCTGTAGGTTGGGTTGATGATTATCGGAAAGTGGTGGAGAAGAATCCCCGTGGTTTGCCTGCGCGCTGGAAGTATCTATGGCAGTCGGTAGCGGGTCTGGGTGCCGCTATTATTTTGTATGCCACTGCTAGCGGCCCGGCGGAAGTTCAGCTTATCGTTCCCTTCTTTAAAGACGTGGCGCTCGACATGGGCCCGCTGTTTATTGTGTTGACCTACTTCGTTATTGTTGGCTCGAGTAACGCCGTTAATCTAACCGATGGACTTGATGGCTTGGCGATTATGCCCACCGTTATGGTAGGTGGCGCCCTTGGTATTTTTGCCTACGCCAGTGGTAACGTCGGCTTTTCTGAGTATCTTCATATTCCCCATATTTCCGGTGCGGGTGAGCTCGTAGTCTTCTGTGCTGCGCTGGCTGGAGCTGGGCTCGGTTTTTTATGGTTTAACACTTATCCCGCGCAGGTTTTTATGGGAGATGTCGGTGCGCTGGCGCTGGGGGCTGCGCTTGGAGTCGTGGCAGTTATTGTGCGCCAGGAGATTGTGTTTTTCATTATGGGCGGCGTTTTTGTGATGGAAACGGTATCGGTCATCTTGCAGGTCGCGTCCTTTAAGTTGACGGGTAGACGCATTTTTCGCATGGCACCGCTGCATCATCATTTTGAGCTAAAAGGTTGGCCAGAACCCAGGGTGATTGTGCGTTTCTGGATTATCACTCTCATGCTGGTCCTGTTTGGCCTGGCAACTCTGAAGCTGCGTTAGGACAGATAATGCTGATTACAACGGACACTAACAGAGTGATTATCGGTTTAGGGAAAACCGGAATCTCCTGTGCCCGTTATTTCTCAGCAATGGGGCTGGATTTCTCTATCGCAGATAGCCGTGAAAACCCGCCTTCTCTTGAAGAGTTCTCTACCCAGTATCCAGAGGTTCGGGTAAGTGTAGGACCCTTTTCCGATAACGAGTTTGACGCCGCATCGCAACTTATTGTGAGTCCCGGAGTGTCGCTAAAAGAGCCTGCTATTGCTCGCGCTCTGGAACTTGGTATTGAGGTTGTTGGTGATATCGAGCTGTTCTGCAGGGCAATTAATAAACCGGTAGTGGCTATTACCGGGTCCAATGCTAAAAGTACGGTGACGACACTGGTCGGTGAGATGCTACAAGCGTGCGGGTTGAAGGTCGCCGTTGGTGGCAATATCGGTACGCCGGTGTTGGACTTAGTGAATGCGGATGTCGATATTTTTGTGTTGGAGTTATCGAGTTTTCAGCTGGAAACAGTAAAGAGTATCGGTGCTGAGGTTGCTACGGTCCTGAATGTTAGCGAAGACCACATGGACCGCTATGAGGGCATTGCCGACTATCATCGCGCCAAGCACCGTATTTTCCACGGCTGCAGATCGGTGGTAGTTAATAGAGATGACGCCTTAAGTAGCCCTCTTGTTGGAGAGTCAGTAAGAGTTTGTAGTTTTGGCCTGGGGGTTCCGGATCTTGATCAATTTGGTCTGGTGCGTGAGAACGCTCAAGAGTGGCTAGCCCAGGGCTCCACACCTCTAATTCCTGTCTCAGGGCTGAGGGTTCAGGGACGCCACAATCAAGCCAATGCGCTTGCCGCCCTTGCAATCATTCACAGTTTGCGTCTTGAGCTAAAACCCGCTCTTGCAGTATTGCTCGAATTTAAAGGGTTACCCCATCGCTGCCAGTGGGTGGCCGAAGTAAACGGTGTGGTGTTTATTAACGACAGTAAGGCTACCAATGTCGGTGCGGCTGTTGCGGCTATCGATGGTATCGGCCAACAGTTAAAGGGCAAGGTGGTTTTGATTGCTGGTGGTGATGGCAAGGATGCGGATTTTTCCGGTTTGCGCCCAATTGTCGATAAATATGTCAAATCATCACTTTTAATAGGCCGAGACGCGGCACGAATAGAGTCATCCCTTTATGGGCTGGCTTCGGCACGCTGTGGAGACTTGCGTGAAGCTGTGGTTAAGGCTTGCACCATAGCCGAACCTGGAGATGTAGTATTGTTGGCACCCGCCTGTGCCAGCTTCGATATGTTTACAGGTTTTGAGGACCGAGGCGATCAGTTCGTGCGCTGGGTGCAGGAGGTAGCGCATGTCTAATATGGCGGCGACGACCCTTATTCAACCCGCAGAACGTACTTTTTCGTTCGACCATCTACTGCTGCTGGTTAGCTTGTTGTTGATCCTGCTGGGTACCGTAATGATTACGTCCGCCTCTATGGAGGTGGCTTACGGACGTTTGGGTAATCCGTTTTATTACGCCTCACGCCAGTTTCTCTATGCCGCTATCGGACTCATTGTCATGTGTTGCACCCTGATGGTTCCTGTCGGAGTGTGGGAACGCATGGGAATGCTTCATCTAATTGTTTCGTTCGGATTGCTGTCGCTGGTGTTGATCGTTGGGCGGGAAATTAACGGCAGTGTGCGTTGGATTAATCTTGGTATCGTGAATCTACAAGCATCAGAGGTAGCCAAGCTGGCATTGGTGCTGTATCTGGCCGGATACCTCGTTCGTCGGCGTGAAGAGGTGCGTAGCCAGTGGCGTGGTTTTTTGAAGCCCATGGTGGTGTTGGCGCTTGCTGTATTGCTTCTTTTACTGGAGCCTGATTTCGGTGCCGTTGTGGTTTTGTTGAGCGCTGCAATGGGTATGATGTTTCTCGCAGGGGTTCGCTTGCATCAGTTTCTGATGCTGATTCTCGGTTGCGGCGCTGCAATAGCAGCGCTTGCAGTATCCCAAAGCTATCGTCTCAAGCGCTTGACTACCTATATTGATCCCTGGGAACACCAGTTTGATAGCGGATATCAGCTTACACAATCACTGATCGCCTTCGGCCGAGGTGAGTGGGTGGGAACGGGGCTGGGTAACAGTATCCAGAAAATTTTTTACTTACCCGAGGCCCATACCGATTTTGTATTTGCGGTGGCAGCGGAAGAGATGGGAGTGATAGGGGCCGCTTTGATTACCCTGTTGCTTGTGACCCTGTGTGTGCGTGCGCTGATAATTGGATACAGAGCTGAGCAGCAGAATCTCTTTTTTGGTGGCTATGCAGCCTATGGAGTTGGTTTGCTTTTTGGTATGCAGACACTGATTAACATTGGAGTTAATACGGGACTTCTCCCGACCAAGGGGCTGACGTTACCGATGCTAAGTTACGGTGGTAGTAGCCTACTGGTTAACTGTGTTGCCATTGGTTTGTTGTTTCGAATCGACTATGAACGCCGTCTGTTACAAAACAAGGGAGGGCCGGATCATGCTTGAGCGCGCTCCTCGTATTCTGATCGTGGCCGGAGGTACGGGCGGCCATATCTTTCCCGCCCTCGCGGTCGCCGCTGAATTGAAACAGCGTGGAGTGGATGTGCGCTGGGTGGGAACGCCTAATAGCATGGAGGCTCGGCTGGTTCCCCAGCATGGGCTCGAGATTGAAACAATCGATATGGAGGGGGTTCGGGGTAAGGGTATGCTGCAGCTCGTCAAGGCACCTTTTATGGTGACTCGAGCGTTGTGGCAGGCACTACGATTATTGCGTCGCTTTCGTCCGGACTGCGTGCTGGGAATGGGGGGGTATGTTACTGCACCCACTGGGCTAGCGGCACGCATACTGGGCATTCCACTATTGATTCATGAGCAGAATGCCGTCGCCGGCATGAGCAATAAGTTCCTGGCGCGCATCTCCTGCCGGATACTGGAAGCGTTTGAAGGGACATTCCCCGACCGCAAGAATCGTCTTTGTACTGGCAACCCTGTGCGCGAGGATATCTCCTCGCTTCAACACTTGCCGCCGGAAGAGGCGCTGCGTGTATTGGTCGTTGGCGGTAGCCTTGGAGCTCTAACCATCAATCAGGTCGTGCCACAGGCGTTAAAGGCAGCGAACCTTGGAAAGTTGGTTCGAGTTTGGCACCAAACGGGTGAGCGCCACCAGGAGTTGACGCAGTCCCTCTATCTTGAAAATGGTGTCGGCGCTCGGGTTGAGCCTTTTATCGAAGATATGGCGGCTGCCTACGCGTGGGCTGACCTGGTTATCTGTCGTGCTGGCGCCCTAACCGTCGCCGAACTCGCCTGTGCCGAGCTGCCCTCCATACTGGTGCCATTTCCATTTGCAGTTGACGACCACCAAACCGCTAATGCGCGTCACCTTTCCGACCGGGGAGCGGCGGTATTGTTACCCCAAAACGAAATGACCAAAGAGAGAGTCGCCGGATTGCTAACAGAATTTTCAACCCACAGGGAGCAGCTAAAAAGAATGGCTGCTGCAGCACGCACGGCTGCGCGGGCTGACGCCACCCGGATTGTTACCCATCAATGCCTGGAGGTTGCGCATGCCTAATTCACTCAATAAACCGGTACCGGTATTTGCTGTTCCCGAGATGCGTCGAATTCGCCAGATTCATTTCGTCGGCATCGGTGGCGTAGGAATGTGTGGCATTGCCGAAGTGCTATTAAATCAGGGATATGCGATTTCCGGTTCTGACATACGCCAATCAGTAGTTACCGAGCGGCTTGCCGCACTGGGCATGACTATTTTGATTGGTCATGATGAGGAGAATGTTAAAGGCGCCGATGTTGTCGTCACCTCAAGTGCCGTCGCCAACGAAAATCCTGAAGTAATGGCCGCCGAAGCTGCACGCATTCCGGTGGTACCCCGGGCGGCTATGTTGGCCGAGTTGATGCGCTATCGCCACAGCATTGCCGTAGCCGGAACCCATGGGAAAACCACCACCACCAGTCTTATCGCGTCGGTGCTAGCCCAGGGTGGTCTTGATCCGACTTTTGTTATTGGTGGCCGCCTCAATTCAGCAGGAACAAATGCCCAACTTGGCGGTAGTCGCTACCTGGTGGCAGAAGCAGATGAGAGTGATGCATCCTTCCTCCACTTACAGCCTATGGTGGCGATCGTTACAAACATCGAAGCCGATCATATGTCGACCTATGATGGCGACTTTGGAAAGCTTAAACATACCTTTATCGAATTCCTTCATAACCTGCCTTTTTACGGTTTGGCAGTGGTCTGTATCGACGATCCGGTGGTGCGGGAAATCATCTCTGAAGTGAAACGGCCTGTAATCACCTACGGTATCGATCAGGATGCAGACATTCGAGCGAGTGAGATCACGCAGCAGGGACTAACGACTCGCTTCAAAGTATCGCGCCGGGGAGTGGACGAAACGTTCGAGGCCAGCCTGCAGATGCCCGGTCATCACAATGTTCTCAATGCCTTGGCGACTATCGCAGTTGCTTTGGATGAGGGGATGACGGTGGAAGATATCTGCACCGGCTTGGCCAATTTTTCCGGTGTCGGCAGGCGCTTTCAGGTGCTGGGTCATTTCGATAGTCAGCGCGGCGAGGTCATGCTGGTCGATGATTACGGACATCACCCTAGTGAGGTGGCTGCAACGATTCGCGCAATTCGCAGCGGTTGGCCGGGTAAGCGCCTGGTGATGGTTTATCAGCCCCACCGCTTTACCCGAACCCGTGATCTATACGATGACTTTGTCGAAGTATTATCGGAGGTCGACGTTCTGCTTCTAATGGATATCTATCCTGCGGGTGAAGAGGTTATTGCTGGCGCCGATGGACGCGCCCTGTGCCGCAGTATTCGCCAGCGGGGCAAGGTTGATCCAATTTTTGTCCAGCGCGGCGCATCGGTAGAAGAGGTACTTAAGAATGTTGTGGAGGGTGGAGATCTCTTATTAACCCAGGGCGCGGGTGATATCGGTGGCTTGGCGGTTGAGTTATCGGCAAGCAAATTGGCCTGGTTGGATGAGGAGTAGGTCGGGGGCTATGAGCAAACTGAATACCATTCAATTCGTCGAACCCGCCCGCCTCGGAAAGGTGGCGGTGCTTTACGGTGGGCAATCGGCGGAGCGTGAAGTCTCCCTCAATAGTGGCAGGGCGGTTTTTAATGCCCTGCAGCAAGAGGGAGTCGATGCAGAGTTGATCGATTGTGGCGCGGATGTCTTGCAGCAGCTGGGCAATCGGTTTGACCGTGTTTTTATCGCCCTCCACGGGCGTGGTGGTGAAGATGGGACCTTGCAGGGGGTGCTCGATTGGGCAGGTATCCCTTACACCGGAAGCGGAGTTATGGCGTCGGCATTGGCGATGGACAAGCATCGCAGCAAATTGATCTGGAACGCTCTCGGTTTGCCAACCCCTCCCTCTCAGCTGGTCAGTAAGTCGACCGCTGATGATGTGTTGCAAATTTCGTTGCCCTGTATTTTGAAACCTGTTCATGAGGGTTCCAGTATTGGCATGACAAAAGTAGATGATGTCGCCAATTTTCAGGCCGCGGTGACGGAAGCAGCACGGTACGATAACGAGCTGCTTGCGGAGGAGTGGATTACTGGCAAGGAGTTTACCGTTGCGGTGCTTGATGGGCAGGCTCTGCCCGCCATCAAGTTGGAAACAGACAATACTTTTTATGACTATGAAGCGAAGTACCTCTCCAACGATACTCGTTACCTCTGTCCTTGTGGATTGAGTGAAAACAAACTTGAAGAGCTGAATGAGTTAGCGGTAGAGGCATTTGCTGCTCTGGGCTGCTCTGGTTGGGGACGAGTAGATGTAATGCAAAATGAGGCAGAAGATTTCTATTTGCTTGAGGTGAATACGGCTCCGGGAATGACAGACCATAGTCTGGTGCCAATGGCCGCCAGGGAAGCGGGAATGAGTTTGGGAAAACTGGTTGTGGCCATACTGGCTACAACATTATAGGGCAGCATTTACAATGCTAGAGATTAGAAACAACAAAGCGAAGAAGCGAGGGCCAGTAGGTGCCACAACTCGCGGTGCCAGTCGCAGCCGGGGGATTGAAAAGCCTCGCTGGGGCCAGCGCACGGCTAGAGCCGCTAGGGTTTTGCTTGTTGTTTCTTTATTAGCTGTTGGGGTTGGGGGAACTGGCTGGCTGGTGGGGCCTATGGTTGCTGAGGTAGTTAATCAGCCAATCGAAAGAGTGTCGGTTAAAGGGCGTTTGCTGCATATGCCAAACCAGCAGGTTCAGCTTGCCATGCAGCCTTATTTAAGTGAGCGGTTTTTTACTGTTGATCTTGAGCGTGTACAAGAAAATCTATTGGCACTGCCGTGGGCTCGGGATGTGAGTGTTCGGCGCCAGTGGCCGGGAATCATTGAAGTCACCGTTACTGAGCAGGTGCCCGTTGCGCGTTGGCAAAAAGATGCCCTGTTGAATAATCGCGGTGATAGTTTTGTTGTAGAAAAAGCGAATAATTTTCTTTCATTGCCTCACCTTTTCGGACCTGACGGAAGCGAGATAGAGGTGATGGAGCAGTACCAGACTCTAAGTAATTTGTTGCGCCCCAAGGGTCTCAATGTTCGAGAATTAACCTTAACTGATCGCGGCAGTTGGCAGTTAGAGACAAACGATTTTTCTATCATGATCGGCCGCAACCACGTAGTCGATAAAATCCAAAGATTTGTTGCGGTATATGACGCCGCATTGAAGGATAATAAGCGCGCGATTGAGAAAATCGATGTGCGCTATCTCAACGGTGTTGCCGTCGCGTGGAGCGACCAGGGCGAAAGTGACCTGTTGTTATCAGAAACTGTGGGAAGAGTGAAATTATGAAGGCTAACGGCAGCGGAAAAATGGTCGTAGGGTTAGATATTGGAACCTCTAAAGTCGTCGCTATTGTCGGTGAAATGAACGCTGACGGTCGCGTTGAGGTAGTGGGGATCGGATCACACCCTTCGCGGGGAATGAAAAAAGGTGTCGTTGTAAACATAGAGTCTACTGTGCAATCGATTCAGCGTGCGGTGGAAGAAGCTGAGTTGATGGCCGGTTGCCAGATTCATTCTGTTTACGCGGGAATCGCAGGCAGTCATATTCGCAGCCTAAACTCCCATGGCATCGTGGCGATTCGGGATCGTGAGGTAACTCAGGCGGATATAGATCGTGTTATTGATGCGGCAAAGGCTGTTGCGATACCCGCCGACCAAAAAATTCTTCATGTGCTTCCGCAAGAGTATGTAGTGGATGATCAGGAGGGGGTGAAGGAGCCTCTGGGAATGTCAGGGGTGCGACTCGAGGCCAAGGTGCATCTTGTGACCTGTGCAGTCAACGCGGCTCAAAATATAGAAAAGTGTGTTCGGCGCTGTGGTCTGGATGTAGAGGATGTAATTCTTGAACAGCTGGCTTCAAGCCATGCCGTGCTTACCGATGATGAAAAAGAACTTGGGGTCTGTATGGTCGATCTCGGTGGCGGTACCACCGATATTGCGATATTTACCGAAGGTTCGATCCGCCATACGGCGGTTATTCCTATAGCGGGAGACCAGGTTACCAATGATATTGCGATGGCGCTGCGCACACCCACCAAGCACGCAGAAGAGCTGAAAATTCGCTACGCGTGCGCGCTCACCCAACTTGCGGGTGCGGAGGAAACCATACAGGTGCCTGGGGTCGGTGAACGTCCGCCCCGTAATTTATCCCGTCAGGCTCTGGCGGAGGTTGTTGAACCTCGATATGACGAGTTGTTTACCCTGGTGCAGGCGGAATTACGGCGCAGTGGCTTCGAGGATCTGATTCCTGCTGGCGTCGTCTTAACCGGCGGAACGGCCAAGATGGAAGGTGTCGTGGAGCTGGCGGAGGAGATTTTTCATAAGCAGGTGCGCCTGGCTGTTCCTCAAGAGGTAATGGGGTTATCGGATGTGGTTCGCAACCCAATCTATTCAACCGGTGTGGGGCTGTTACTGAATGGTTTTCAGCGCCAGGCCGAAATCAGTTTTTCTGCTCCTCAACGAGAAGCAGGGGAAAGTCTTGTAAGCCGCATTAAGCAGTGGTTTCAAGGCAATTTTTAAGTGACCGTGAATAAGAATTAAATTCGAAAGGGAGAAGGAGAGGATCATGTTTGAACTCGTGGATAACGTACCTCAGAACGCAGTTATTAAAGTAATTGGTGTCGGTGGTGGTGGCGGTAACGCTGTTGGTCACATGCTGGCGAAGAATGTGGATGGCGTCGATTTTGTTTGCGCGAATACCGACGCGCAGGCGCTCAAGGATCTGTCCGGGAAAACCGTCTTGCAGCTTGGTACATGCGTTACCAAGGGGCTAGGGGCGGGTGCCAATCCGGATATTGGTCGCGAAGCCGCACTTGAGGACCGGGACCGTATAGCGGAAGTGCTTAACGGCGCAGATATGGTCTTTATTACCGCAGGCATGGGAGGCGGAACCGGGACCGGCGCGGCCCCCGTTGTCGCTCAGGTTGCCAAGGAGATGGGAATCTTGACGGTCGCCGTTGTTACTCGCCCGTTCCCCTTCGAAGGGCGCAAGCGGATGAGTATTGCCGACGTCGGTATTAAGGAGCTGGCAGAAAATGTTGACTCGCTGATTACCATCCCTAATGAAAAGCTGTTGCCTGTTTTGGGTAAAGACGCGACGTTGCTTTCTGCTTTTGGGGCCGCCAATGATGTATTGCTCGGCGCTGTGCAGGGGATCGCAGATTTAATAATCCGTCCCGGTATGATTAACGTCGATTTCGCTGACGTAAGAACGGTCATGTCCGAAATGGGGATGGCCATGATGGGCACCGGCATTGCATCGGGAGACAATCGGGCGGTTGAAGCGGCCGAAGCTGCTATTCGTAGTCCGTTGCTGGAAGATGTCGATCTTCAGGGTGCCCGCGGAATTCTGGTCAACATCACCGCAGGTCTCGATCTGGGGTTGGCTGAGTTCACCGATGTGGGTAACACCATTGAGGCGTTCGCATCAGAGAACGCTACCGTCATCATGGGAACAGTCATCGATCCAGAATTGAAAGATGAGCTGAAAGTGACCGTGGTGGCTACCGGTTTGGGCGCGGCGATTGAGCGTCCGGTAAAGGTGGTGGATAACACTCGTAAAGACGGCTCAGTTGACTACCAGAGGCTGGATCGGCCGACGGTAATGCGCAACCAGGCTGTCGTTAGCGGTGCCAATGCGGTGAAAGCGGAGAATATACAATCCGAGAACATGGATTATCTTGATATTCCGGCGTTCCTTCGTAGACAGGCTGATTAATGGCCTGTCATTAGGGAGTTGGTGAATCCATGCGACTTTGGTACAATGCTCGGCTGTTGAATTTGCATTGTGCAAAAACTGATCAAATTGCGGCGTAACTACATGATTAGACAAAGAACGTTAAAGAATATTATTCGAGCTACCGGAGTTGGTTTGCACTCAGGTGAGAAGGTGTACCTGACGCTCAAGCCGGCCCCGACAGGAACGGGTATTGTTTTTTGTCGTACCGATCTGGATCCAGTGGTTGAGATTCCTGCCAGGGCAGAGAATGTGGGTGAGACACTCCTGTGTACCACGCTCATGAATGCAGATGGTGTGCGAGTCGATACTGTGGAGCATCTGCTGTCGGCGATGGCGGGATTGGGTATCGATAATGCTTATATTGAAGTCAGTGCCCATGAAGTCCCGATCATGGATGGTAGTGCAGGTCCCTTCGTGTTTTTGCTGCAGTCAGCGGGTATCGAAGAGCAGGATGCGCCTAAGGAATTTATTCGTATCAAGCGTGAAGTGACGGTTGAAGAAGACGACAAGCGAGCCACTTTTATCCCTTTCGATGGCTTCAAAGTCTCTTTCGGTATCGATTTCGACCACCCGGTCTTCAAGGGGCGTACCCAGGAAGCCAGTGTGGATTTTTCAAGTACTTCTTTCGTGAAAGAGGTGAGTCGAGCCCGTACCTTTGGTTTCATGCGTGATATCGAGTATCTGCGTTCTAAAAACCTGGCGCTCGGTGGCAGTGTTGATAATGCCATTGTGGTTGATGAGTTCCGCATCCTTAACGAGGACGGTCTGCGTTATGAAGATGAGTTCGTCAAGCACAAGATGCTGGATGCCATCGGGGACCTCTACCTCTTGGGTAAAAGCCTGATTGGCGAGTTTAAGGGTTATAAGTCCGGTCACTCCCTGAACAACAAGCTGATCTGTGAGTTGTTGGCGAACGAGGATGCGTGGGAAATTGTAACCTTCGAAGACGCTGACGTGGCACCAATCTCCTATATGAAGCCCGCAGCAGCCGTTTGATATAGTCAGAATATATGCATTCGGGGGCCTTAGGGCCCCCGTTTTGTTTGCTAGCCGGGTCGCTACCCTGGTAAGCAGGGCTGGATATAAAGCACCCCTTAATGCTAAGGTTATTCGCTTATAAGCCCCGTTTAGGGGTTTTTGCGGCGTTTGTGACTCGTTTCACGAGCTGTTGAGTGTGGCCTGAGCGGCTTAGGTGTCGAGGGGAGAGTTATGGTATATATATGCCCATGTAACTGCTCCCGGCTCGGTGGGGTAGATTTTTGAGGTAGCGAAGCAGTTTATGAACGTCATAATTGTTAGAAACAACCGCAGTCAGTCCCGTTCGTTGAAACTCAGCGGCCGTGGCATTGTTGTCGGTCTGTTTTCAGTGCTACTGCTTACCGCAACGATCACAGGCTACGGTACGTTCCGCTACCTGACAGCCGATGCCGACGCCCTCTTCACTCGCGATACCATGGCGACCTGGCGCTCTCAGCTTGAGGCGCAGCGAGCAGAGCTTGGCGTTATTCGTGAGGACTCTATGGGGCAGGTCGATGCCTTGTCGTTACGTGTAGCACAGCTTCAAAGCAGGCTGTTGCGGTTGGATGCGCTGGGCGAGCGAATGACAACCATGGCCAAATTGGATAAGGGCGAGTTCGATTTTAGTGCTCCCCCCGCTCTGGGCGGTCCCGAATCCTCCGAACTCGGGGAAGCGTACCAGCAGCCCCGGTTTGTTGATGTCATCGATGAGTTAAACGCGCGCATCGAATCTCGTGAGGCGCAGCTTGAGGTGCTCGAGACCCTAATGGGCAATCGTCGCCTGCAGGATGACGTTTTTATTGCCGGGCGTCCGGTCAAAAAAGGGTGGATGTCATCTCGATTCGGGCGCAGAACCGACCCGATTAATGGTCGCTTGGCATGGCACCAGGGCGTCGATTTTGCTGGTAAAGCCGGCTCGGATGTTATCGCCGTTGCTTCCGGGGTTATTACCTGGGCGGGCAAGCGTTCCGGCTATGGCCTGTTGGTTGAAGTAAACCACGGTAACGGTAATCTCACGCGCTACGGCCATAATAGTGAAAGCCTGGTAAAAGTGGGGGATCTGGTCAAAAAAGGCCAGCCCATAGCATTGATGGGAAGTAGTGGTCGTTCCACAGGGCCCCATGTCCACTTTGAAGTATTCCGTAATGGCAAAGCTGTTGACCCTGCAAAGTATATCTATCGCGCTAGCCGCTGATTCCCGTTTGGCATCTGATGCCGCTCCATTGTGCACCGCTGTAGCCAAATAATCCCCCTCGCCCCGACTCAATGGTTTATCGCCGGGGCCCTTTAGCGGTAGAATGCCCTCTGCTTTTGGCTTGCTTATCCTGCCAGCCGATTATTGACACCTAATTAAAAAGACCACAGCACCTATGTTTTCGCCAATACTCAAAAAAGTTTTTGGAAGTCGTAATGATCGTCAGTTGAAGCGTATGAGCAAGATCGTTAAAACGATCAACGGCTTTGAGCAAAACCTGGAACAACTGAGCGATGAGGAGTTAACGGCGAAAACAGCCGAGTTCAAGCAGCGCCTCAGCCAAGGCGATTCACTCGATAAGATACTGCCGGAAGCCTTTGCGGTGGTACGTGAGGCGAGCAAGCGTGTTATGGGTATGCGCCACTTCGATGTGCAGATGATCGGGGGGATCACGTTGCATGAAGGGCGTATTGCCGAGATGCGCACAGGTGAAGGAAAGACGCTGGTCGCAACGCTGCCGGTTTATCTCAATGCCCTTAGTGGTGAAGGTGTGCACGTCGTCACCGTTAACGATTATCTGGCGCGCCGGGATGCTAACTGGATGCGTCCACTCTACGAATTCCTCGGCCTGACCGTCGGGGTGGTTGTTCCGGGTCAGGATCAATTTGAGAAACGAGCGTCCTACCAGGCCGATATCAGCTACGGAACCAACAATGAGTTTGGGTTCGACTACCTGCGCGATAATATGGCGTTTAGCCCCGAAGACCGCTCCCAGCGGGGGCTTAACTTTGCAGTGGTCGATGAGGTTGACTCGATTCTGATCGACGAGGCGCGAACGCCACTGATTATTTCCGGCGCCGCCGAAGACAGCTCCGAGCTGTACAAACAGATTAATAAGCTGGTTCCCAAGCTTCAGCGACAAGAGGAGCTTGAGGGCGATTACACGGTCGATGAAAAGACCCGGCAGGTAGAGCTAACCGAGCTGGGTCACCAGCACGTGGAAGATATGCTTTCTGATGCGGGGCTGCTGGCCGAGGGTGAGAGCCTCTATTCATCCAGCAACCTGTCGCTGTTGCACCACGTTAACGCTGCGCTGAAAGCACATGTGGTATTCCACAAGGATGTTGAGTACATCGTTCAGCAAAACCAGATCCTTCTGGTTGATGAGCATACGGGTCGTACCATGCCGGGACGTCGTTTGTCTGAAGGTCTACACCAGGCACTTGAGGCGAAAGAGGGGTTGGCGATCCAGGCCGAGAGCCAAACCATGGCTTCAACCACCTTCCAGAACTATTTCCGTCTTTATAATACTCTGTCGGGCATGACGGGTACTGCGGATACGGAGGCGTTTGAATTCCGCCAGATCTACGGTTTGGACGTCGTGGTTATTCCCACCAACAAGCCGATGCTTCGTAACGACTACAATGACCTCGTCTATCTGTCGATTGAGGAGAAGTACCAAGCCGTTATCGAAGATATCCAGCAGACCGCCAAAGAGGGTCGCCCAATTCTGGTGGGTACCGCGTCGATTGAATCCTCTGAGTTAATATCCGGCGCACTCACCAAAGCCAAGATTGACCACAAGGTACTGAACGCCAAGTTCCATGAGCAGGAGGCGGAGATTATCGCCCAGGCGGGTAAGCCTGGAGCCGTGACCATCGCTACTAACATGGCAGGTCGTGGTACTGACATCATGCTCGGTGGTAATTGGGAGGCAGAGATTGCCAAGCTGGATAATCCTGGTGAGCAGCAGGTCGCAGCGATCAAGGCCGAATGGCAGCAGTCTCATAAAGATGTGCTCGATGCCGGTGGCTTGCACATTATTGGTACCGAACGCCATGAGTCACGTCGTATCGATAACCAGTTGCGTGGGCGATCCGGTCGTCAGGGGGATCCTGGATCCAGTCGTTTTTACCTCTCCCTCGAAGATAATCTGATGCGTATCTTCGCCTCTGACCGCGTTAAGAATTTTATGAAAGCGCTGGGTATGGAAAAGGGAGAAGCGATCGAACACCGTATGGTGAGTAACGCGATCGAGAAGGCCCAGCGTAAAGTTGAGGGGCGTAACTTCGATATTCGAAAGCAACTGCTCGAATATGATGATGTTGCCAACGACCAGCGTAGAGTTATCTATGATCAGCGTAACGAGCTGATGACGGCCGATGACGTATCCGAGACAGTGAGCGTTATCCGAGAAGAGGTAGTGAACGAGTTGGTTAGCCAGCACATTCCTCCCCAGTCGCTGGAGGAAGTGTGGGATATCAGTGGGCTCGAAGAGCAGCTTGCCGCCGAGTTTAATGAGCGTATGCCGCTGCAGCAGTGGCTGGATGAAGACGATCACCTGCACGAAGAGACCTTGCGCCAGAAGATTCTTGATCAGGTTTTAGCCAGTTATCAGCAAAAGGAAGAGCTGGCCGGCTCCGAGTCTCTGCGGATGTTTGAAAAGCAGATGTTGCTGCGAGTCCTGGACGATAAATGGAAAGAGCACCTTGCGACGATGGATCATTTGCGCCAGGGCATCCACCTTCGAGGCTACGCGCAAAAGAACCCCAAGCAGGAATACAAGCGCGAGTCGTTTGAGCTATTCCAGCAATTACTGGAAGATATCAAGCACGAAACCATCCGCATCCTGTGCCATGTGCAGGTACGTCAGGACGATAATACAGAGGAGGTTGAGCGCCAGCGTCGGGAAGAGGCGGCACGTCGCCTGCAATTTCAGCACGAACAAGCCAATTCGATGGCCAAGCCGGAAGAAGCGGCGGAAGAGGGGGCGACGCCCTACACTCGGGAGGGTCGTAAGGTGGGCCGCAATGAGCCCTGTCCCTGTGGCTCAGGGAAAAAGTTCAAGCAGTGCCACGGCAAAATCGCCTGAGGCGCGGTGATAAGAGAGGGGCGGCATTGGCCGCCCTTTTTGTCTGTTCATTTTGAGGAGAGAGTAATGGCTGTAGGGTTGCCTGAACTACCGTATTTGCACCCCATTGATGGGGTTGAGGTGGGAACATGCTGTGCCGGTATCAAATACCCTGGGCGCAAAGACCTCGTGATTTTTCGGCTCTGTGAGAATAGCTCGGTCGCTGGTGTTTTTACCCGTAATGCTTTCTGCGCAGCGCCTGTACAAATCGCTCGAAGCAACCTGAAAAATGAACCGCGCTACCTACTGATCAATACTGGAAATGCTAATGCGGGAACCGGGCCCTCCGGCTATGCTGACGCGGTCGACTGTTGTGCTGCCCTGGCTCGGGAGGAGGGGGTCGATGCGGCCACTGTATTGCCGTTTTCTACCGGTGTGATTGGCGAACCGCTACCGGTTAAACGAATCGTGCAAGGTTTACCAGCAGCGCTCTCTGTGTTGGACTCATCCGGCTGGGCCGATGCGGCGGAAGGTATAATGACCACCGATACTCTACCTAAAGGGGCGAGTCTCGAATTTGAGGTAGCGGGGACCCGGTTCCATATCACCGGAATCTCCAAGGGCGCGGGCATGATCAAGCCGGATATGGCGACCATGTTGGCGTTTGTTGCAACGGACGTCGCCGTTTCCCCCGGCGTTTTGCAGCACCTGTTGTCGGTTGCGTGCAACGGATCGTTCAACCGCATCACGATCGATGGTGATACATCGACCAACGATAGCTGCATCCTCGCGGCGACAGGGAGCGCCGGCAACCCCGTGCTCGATTGCTGTGAGGGTGAGCTCTACCAAGCCCTGCTACACAAGCTGACCCTTATTTGCCAGCAGCTCGCGCAGGCGATTGTGCGCGACGGCGAGGGGGCTACCAAATTTGTCACGGTGCGTGTGGAAGACGCCGCCACTACCCAGGAAGCGCTGGACGTTGCCTACACCGTTGCCCACTCTCCTCTGGTAAAGACCGCGCTCTTTGCCAGTGATCCTAATTGGGGGCGGGTATTGGCGGCGGTGGGCCGCGCAGGTCTCGATGGCCTTGACGTAGGGCGCATTCAGGTCTGGTTGGACGAGGTTGCGATCGTAACCGATGGGGGGCGCTCCGAGGGCTATTTGGAGGCTGAGGGGCAGCGGGTGATGGATCAGGAGGAGATTTTAATTCGGGTCAGTTTGGGGAGGGGGGATGCCTGTGAGCAGATCTGGACCACCGACCTTTCCCACGAGTACGTCCGTATCAACGCTGAATATCGCAGCTGAGGTGAATTGATGAGATGCGTTCATGTCGTGGTGGGGGTGCTGCGCAATGAGCGAGGAGAGCTGCTGGTTGCCCGCCGTGCGCCGGACGCCCATCTGGGTGGGCACTGGGAGTTTCCTGGCGGGAAGGTGGAGGCGGGAGAGACGCCGCTGCAAGGGCTTGCCCGTGAGCTAAGGGAGGAGCTGGGGGTTGAGCTTGTCCGTTCGCGGCCCATCATTCGCTTGCATCACCGCTACCCCGATCGTCATATTTTGCTCGATGCCTTCAGCGTGGACGAGTTTGCCGGAGAGCCCCAGGGCCGTGAAGGGCAACCTCTGCGCTGGATATTTCCGACGCAGTTGCCCCATTATGATTTCCCTGCCGCCAATCGGGCGCTCACCACGGCACTCTCCCTGCCGGCACAATATCTTGTCAGTGGCCACTTTTCGACTCCTGACGAGCTGCGCGAGCGCCTTTGCCGAGCCCTCGACAGGGGCGTTCGCCTGGTTCAGTTGCGGGTTCCAGGGCTCTCTGCTGAGCGCTATGAGCGCCTTATCGAACCGGTGCTATCGGCTTGCGAGCAAGCCGGAGCCCGCCTGATGTTAAAGGGGGAACCCTGTCTGCTGGATCGTTATCCGGCTTGCGGGTTGCATCTGACCTCGGCGCAGCTTACGGATCCTTCAGTGATCAGCTGGGCCCAGCAGCGTAAGCGCATACAGTGGCTTGCTGCCTCCTGTCACAACGCCCTTGAACTGGAGCAAGCCGCCGCGCTGGGGGCTGATTTTGCGACACTGTCACCGCTTGCACCAACCCGCTCTCACCCCGGGCAAGCCTCCTTGGGATGGGAGCGAGCACAAGCCTTGGTGGATAATGCAGTCATGCCGGTTTATCTACTCGGAGGTATGCGCAGCGGGGATATCGAGCGAGCGGTCGCCGCGGGAGCCCAGGGAGTAGCCGCGATCGAGGATTTGTGGGGATAGACGTTAGTCTCGTGGTTGCCCAAAGGGAATCTGGTAGCATGTTGAACGTGCGGGCGTTGCCCCGAACAGAGACACCATAAAAAAACAAAACGAGCGGACCCCAATGCCAACAGCGATCGTATCCCATGTGGAATGCCGCCAGCACAGCATGCATGACCACCACCCAGAAGATCCTCGTCGCACCGATGCGATCTCTGACCAGCTGATCTCCAGCGGTCTTGATCTCTACCTGATGTATGAAGATGCCCCGGTAGTGGAGCGCGAGCAGTTGCTGCGGGTTCATGATGAAGCCTATCTGGATAGTCTGGATGAGATGGCGCCAGATGAGGGGCAGGAGCTGGTAGAGGTCGACGACGATACGGCGATGAATCCCTACACGTTGCAAGCCGCCCGCCGTGCCGCGGGTGCTGCCGTCCATGGTGTGGATCTGGTGGTTAATGGCCGCATGGATGCCGTGTTCTGTAATGTGCGCCCCCCCGGGCATCACGCTGAGCGTGATAAAGCGATGGGGTTCTCCTTCTACAACAACGTGGCTGTCGGAGCGGCTCATGGGATCCAGGCCCATGGCTTGCAGCGAGTCGCCATCATCGATTTTGACGTGCACCATGGCAACGGCACCGAAGATATTTTTCGCGATGACCCCAGAGTTTTATTCTGTTCCCTGTTTCAGCACCCGTTTTTCCCTCACACCGATCCGCAAAGTGACCGCGATCATATCCTTAAGCTTCCGTTGGAAAGCGGTACGGGAGGGGCTGAGCTGCGCCTGGCGGTGGATTGTGCCTGGTTGCCGGCTATCGAGCGCTTTCAACCACAGTTGATCATGGTATCGGCCGGGTTTGATGCCCACCGTGAAGATGAGATGGGGCACCTGCGCTTTGTGGAGCGAGATTATCAATGGCTCACCGAGCAGTTGACGGGCATCGTGGATCGGGTCGAGGGCTGCCACGGCATTGTATCGGTGCTTGAGGGGGGATATTCACCTTCGGCTCTGGGGCGCAGCGCTGTAGCGCATATTCGAGCGCTTGCTCGGGTATAAGGCGACAGGTCGCAGGAGTCTGGAGGGGCCGAAGCCCCACCTTTTAGCCTCAGGCGGGTGGTTTTAAGGGCATGCGCATTTCGACCATGCCATCTTCCAGCATAAACTTCACTTTAAAACCGAGTTTTCGTGATAGCTCGATCATGCCTCGGTTCTCGGGCATGGTGTAGCCCATGATCTCGTCTATCTGCTGTTGTTTGCAGTAACTGATCACCTTCTCCATCAGCATACGTCCCAATCCCTGGCCCTGGGTATTGGGCCTCAGGATGACAGCAAACTCCGCCTCGGTGCCGTCGGGGTCGACGTGGACACGTACAACGCCAAGCGTGGTATCGAGCTGGTTCTCCTGACGGGTGGCTATAAACGCCATCTCACGGTCGTAGTCGATCTGGGTCAGGTGCGCCATATCTTCATGGGTCATCTCACCGACCTCGCCAAAGAATCGCTTGTAGCGGTCCTCTCGTGTCAGGCTAAGATCGAACGCCTTGTGGCTGGGCTCATCTTCGGGACGGATTGGTCGCAGTAAAACCGTGCTACCGTCGCGCAACTGACGGGTCTCTTCCAGCGCTTTGGGATAGGGGCGTATCGCCATACGCTGGGCAGGATTTTCAGGTGTAGGTTGCAGGGTGATAGTCGCATCGAGCACCACGATATCGCTGCCGCTTACCAACGCCGGGTTCAGGTCGAGTTCAACTATTTCCGGGCAGTCGGTGATCAGGTGAGACACCTGTGTGAGCAGAATTCCGAGTGCGGTGCGATCAAGTCCTTCGGGGAAGCGGCGGTCCTTGATCTTGTTGTCTGCCAGCGCCTGGATGACCAGATAGCGAGCCAGTGCCATATTCAGCGGCGGCAGGGCGACGGCGGCATCCCGGGTGACGTTCCAGTCAGAGCCTCCCTCTCCCAACAGAATAACAGGCCCAAACACCGGGTCCGTCTGAACTGCGATGCGAATCTCCTGGGCACCGGCTCGTTGCGCCATCGGTTGCAGCACCAGGCCATCGACCTGCGCGTCGGGGTAAGCGCTTGCTACCCGTATTAGCATCGCCTCGGCGGCGGTTAACACCTCGGAAGTGGAGTTGAGGTTGAGAACCACGCCGCCCACCTCGGACTTGTAACGGATATCTTCGCACAGCAACTTAATAGCGACAGGGAACTTTAACTGTTTGGCAAGGCTGGCTGCCTGCTGGGGATCCTCAGCGATCAGGGTCGGGATACTCTGTATGCCGTAGGCAGACAGTACCGGCCCTGCCTCGTGGGTTTCCAGTTGCATGTTGTTTTGTTTCAGGGCTTCCGCGATGACGTTGTGGGCCGTGGCGGTATCGCTCAGCACGTTTTCCGGGACCGATTCGGGGGTCTCCAGCAGCAATTTTTGGTTGCGCCGGTATTCCACCATGTGCATAAATGCGCCGACGGCGCCTGCAGGGGTGCGGAACGTAGGGATGTCGGCTTTGGCAAATAGTTTGCGGGCTTCCTGAACCGTCTCCTCTCCGGTCCAGTTGGTGAAAATATTCGGGCATCGACGAGGCTTGCAAGTGCTGAGTGTTTCGATAACCGCGGTGGCGAACTCTGTAGCCGGTGCGGCGGCAGCGGGTGCGTGCATCAGCAGTATCGCATCGGCTTCGTTGGCATCGAGTAGCAGCTTAAGGACATCACTGTAGCGCTTCGGGGGAGCATCTCCGAGGAGGTCGATGGGATTGCCTGGAACCCATCCTGGCGGCATGATCTGTTGCAGCTTATCGTGCAGTTCGTCGCTTAACTCGGCTAGCCTGCCCTGGCGCTCGATCAGGGTGTCGATGGCCATCACGGCGGGCCCGCCGCCGTTGGTAATGATGGCAAGTTTCTCCCCCTTGAGGGGTTTATCGTGAGCCAGCGTTTCTACCGCGGCAAATAGCTCATGCAGGTCTTTGACTCGCAACATCCCCGAGCGGCGTATCGCCGCATCGTATACAGCGTCGGATCCTGAAATGCCCCCGGTGTGCAGGTGAGTAGCGATTGCCCCTTCGAGTGTGCGCCCGGCTTTGAAGACCAGTACGGGCTTGTTACGCGATGCGGCCCTGGCTGCCGACATGAAACTGCGACGGTGTTGAATGGAGTCGATACAGAGCAGTATTGCTCGTGTGTGGGTGTCACGGCAGAGGTAGTCGATCAGCTCTCCGAAGTCGACATCACTGGCATCGCCAAGGGAGATAAAATTGGAAAATCCTATGCCCTTGGGCTTGGCCCAGTCCAGAATCGTGGTACAGATCGCGGCAGATTGGGAGATCAGTGCAATTTTCCCCGGCAGCGCTGGGGTATGGGAAAAGCTGGCGTTGAGGCCAATAGAGGGGATGATCATGCCGAGGCTATTGGGCCCGAGTATGCGCACTTTGTGGCGCTGGGCGGCTTCCAGCATCGCATCCTTGATGGTTTGTCCATCATCGTTCATGCGGTTCGACAGGCCCGCTGCGAGGACGATGGCGCTGCGGGTCCCCTTAACGCCTAGCTGCTCAATAATCTCTGGAACCCTGCGGGCGCTGGTACACAGTATCGCCAAGTCGGGGGTCGCGGGCAGTGCATCAATGGAGGGGTAGGCCAGCACGCCTCCGACCGCTTCATATTTGGGCGATACCGGCATAATCGGTCCGGAAAAGCCGCCCTGCAAAAGATTGCGCATGATGACGTAGCCGGCGCGCTTGGGGTTGTTGGATGCGCCGATGACGGTCACTGACTTGGGGCGCAGCAGCTGGGCGATATTCTTTTGGCTCATGGGGCGGTGCCTGTGTTATCCATCGTTGGCAGTACAATAATCCGTTAGGGATACAAAACCTTAAGTTAGCGCAATAAAAGCAACGATTCCTCCTCTTTCGTGCACAGGGTCTTTATTAATAACGGTGGCATCACAGAATGTGCTCCGGGTAGAGCCCGGATGAAACCGTCAGTGGCACGTGTCGCTATATGTCGCTGCGAAAAAGCGTACTCGTCATCGATCTGTAGGTCCTGTACATAAGCCGCTCTACGCCGTCCATGGCACCGCGGCATATGACTGACAGGGATGTCAGGAAGTTCGATTATGCAGGAGCGATCATCGACCCGTACGTCCTGTACATAAGCCGCTCCCTGCCGTCCATGGCACCGCGGCATACCGTACGTCCTGTACATAAAAAAGGCGACTCCGGGGAGTCGCCTTGGTACTGCATAAGCCTGAGATCAGTAGCCTTTAAGCTTGTCGATATACTCCGGCAGGAACAGCGAAATCTCCGGAATATAGGTGATCAGGATCAGGAACATTAGCAGTAGGCTTAGCCAGGGCAGGCAAGCCTTGATAACCCAACCCATGCTGCGACCGGTGATTCCGGCCGTCACAAACAGATTGAGTCCGACCGGCGGTGTAAGCATCCCGATCTCCATATTCACCACCATGATAATGCCCAGGTGGATGGGGTCGATACCCAGCTGCATGGCGATCGGAAACAGGATCGGCGCCATGATCAGCAAAATGGCAGAGGGCTCCATAAAGTTACCCGCCATCAGTAGCAGCAAGTTAACAACGATCAGGAAGCCCCAGGCAGGCAGGCCCCAGTGCACGATGGTCTCTGCAATGGCATGGGGAATACGCTCGGTAGTGAGTACGTGTGCAAACAGCATCGCGTTGGCGATGATGAACAGCAGCATCAAGCTGACCTTGGCGGCGTCCATGACGACGCGGTTGACCTCTTTATCAAACACCGAACGGGGTAGGGCGATTGTCACTGCGACCGCGTTGCGAACAAACGAGGAGACAGCGTTTTCGCCGTCGTTTCTCCATGCAGTGTTTTTAAGTGGTCCCATATCGCGGTATCCCAGCACCGAAACCAGAAAGGCATAAAGTGCCGCAACCGCAGCCGCCTCGGTAGGGCTGGCGATACCACCATAGATGGAGCCCAGTACGATAACGATCAGCATCAGGCCTCCCATAGCGATGGCACCCGACTTGAACAGTTTTCTGAAGCCTGGGAAGGGTTGGGAGGGGAGTCCTTTGATACGCGCCACGATGTAGATCGCGATCATCAGGATTCCACCCATCATCAGGCCGGGAATCAGGCCTGCCATAAACATCCGCGCCGCCGAGACCTCGGTAGCAGCCGCGTACACCAGCATCACGATGGATGGTGGGATCAGGATCCCAAGGGTGCCTGCGTTGGCAATAACGCCCGCTGCGAATGACTCGGGATAACCCGCACGCACCATACCCGCGATAACGATGGTACCGATTGCTGCTACGGTTGCGGGCGAGGAGCCCGATACGGCCGCGAACAACATACAGGCCATAACCGATGCCATGGCGAGGCCGCCACGAATATGTCCGACCGAATCAATGGCAAAATCGATCAGGCGCTTGGCGACGCCACCGGTTGATAAAAAAGCGGAAGAGAGAATAAAAAACGGTATCGCCAGCAGAGTGTAATGCTCGGAGGTGGCTTCGAACAATTTTAAAGAAATTGACGCCAGCGAATCGTTAGAAAACATCAGGATTGTTGCCACGCTGGAAAGGCCCAGCGCGATAGCAATCGGCATGCCCAGCAGCATAAATGCAAAGAGCATGATAAATAGGGCGGCTGTGGTCATGGGCTACTTCTCCCCCGGCGCAGTCGAATTATGTGGGTGTGCGTTCGTGTCGTTCGCTTCAGCAGCAAGCTCTTCGGCCAGATGCATGCTCTCTTTAGCTTCATCGGCGAGCTTGAAACCTTCTGCCTGGCCGGTGATGAGATTCCATAACAGGAGCACGAAACGTATGGATAGTAGGACAAAGCCGATGAACAGTATGCTGGTAGGAATCCACTTGGGAATAGGCACATCTTCCAGCTCAATACCGATCATATGGAGCTTGGATAGATAGACCCAACCCCCGTAAAGAAAGAGGCCGCAGTAGAACAGGCACAATAGTACCGCTACGATGGCAGCCAGGCGGCGCGGTTTTTCTGGAAGCAGTTTCACGAAAGCATCAACGCCTATGTGCGCGCCCACTTTAATACCGTAGGAAACTCCAAACAGTACAAACCAGGCAGACATCAGCAGGGTAATCTCCTGCGCCCAGTGTATCCCGGTGTTAAAGCCAAAGCGTAAAACCACTTCGACAAACACGAGCAGGGTCATTCCAACCAGAAGAAAGCGAAGGAAACCCTCTTCCAGGCTGTTAATGATATCCCTCATAATGGCCTCTCTTAATGTTCTTTAATTTGATCCACAGTGGACCTGGAATTACGTCGTACCCTTTATCGTAGACTGGATGGGTACAACACGACGAAATATCCAAATATCAGGTAAAAAAGCAGGGCGACTCATGCGCCCTGCCAGGGTACTGCTTAGCGACGCTTACTTGTTGGAAGCAACAGCGGCGTCGATATTCTTCTGACCAACCTCGTCAGCAAACTGAGCCCAAACCGGCTTCATCGCTTCAACCCACTGACCGCGCTCTGCGTCGCTCAGTTCGATGATCTCAGAGCGGCCAGAATCGGCGATCGCTTTGCGGTCGGCATCGGCTTTCTGGGCGGCAATTGCATTACCGTGGGCGATGGACTCATCCAGTGCCTTTTTAACTTCAGCGCGGACATCGTCATCCAGACCCATCCAGAACTCGGTAGAAGTTACGATCAGGTAGTCCAGTACACCGTGGTTAGACTCGGTGATGTAGGGCTGAACTTCGAAAAACTTCTTGGAGTAGATGTTGGACCAGGTGTTCTCCTGACCGTCGATCGCCTTGGTTTGCAGCAGGGTGAATACTTCGGAGAAAGGCTTCTTCAGGGGAACGCCCTCAACCGCTTCAAACTGTGCCTGCAGTACGTCGGAGGTCATGATGCGGAACTTCTTGCCGGCCGCATCGGCGGGGACGCGCAGTGGATCGTTGGCGGACAGCTGCTTCATGCCGTTATGCAGGTATCCCAGACCGATCAGGCCCTTGTTTTTCATGGAACCCAGCATCTCCTGGCCGGTAGCACTGCTCTGGAAACGCTCAACAGCTTCCATATCCTTGAACAGGAACGGCAGGTCAAACAGCTGCAGGGACTTGGTGTACTTCTGGAACTTGGACAGTGAAGGCGCAGCCATCTGTACATCACCCAGTAGCATCGCTTCGAGTACTTTGTTATCACCGAACAGCTGGGAGTTCGGGAATACCTTAACCTCTACCTTGCCAGCAAGGCGCTCGGCAACCAGGTCACGGAATTTGATGGCCATTTGGCCTTTAGGCGTGTTTTCCGCCACAACGTGAGCGAACTTCAGTTCAATAGGAGCGGCCTGGGCCGTGGTAACGGCCGCCGCAGCGGCACAGATAGTCAGTGCTGTTAAAGATTTCTTGAAAAGGTTCATGCTTCCTACCCTGTCGAATAATGTGTTGGTTTTTATAGTTTGGTGAGGCGCTTTAATCGTCTCGTAGCATTAGTTACAACGCTGCCATAGTAAAAGCAAAGACAGTGCCACTTTTATGGTGTCGGTATAAGTACTTATAAAACAGCGGGATACGCCCAGCCTTAGACTTTGGTGTAATGGTTGTTTGGGGTAGAAATCCACCCATTTGGCGCGTTTTTAGGGGTCGGTATTCACCCAAATTAGCGGGATCTTTGGTTGATCGAAGTCAGTTTGTATTCAGGGCCAGGGAATTTAGGCGCTAGACCCCTACGTTTTGCCCGTCGTGGAGGTGGGGTTTGTTGGTGTGGGGCGTTGCAAGGAGGAATGTACAAATCTGACCCATCCCCAGAAGGGAGGGCGATTGGGTACATTGGCCACACCAGGGTTTATAATGCAGACCATCGATTTTATATAAGAGTAGGGGGAAGGGAGATGGGAATTCTGTTGGCGCTGCATCTGTTGGCCGCTGTGATCTGGGTTGGGGGGATGTTTTTCGCCTATATAGTGTTGCGCCCGGTTGTAGCAGATGAGCTGGAGCCTCCCGCAAGGCTGCGCGTCTGGCGGGGCGTGTTCAGTCGTTTTTTTCGGTGGGTATGGGGAGCGCTAGCGGTGTTGTGGGTCAGCGGGTTGGCAATGGTGTTCGGGGTGTTTGGATCCTTTGCCTATGTCGGCCACCATGTCCACCTGATGGTTGCGCTCGCGGTCGCCATGACGCTGGTGTTTGCGGGGCTTTACCTGCGCTCCTGGCCCGCTTTGACGACTGCGGTGGATGCACAGGCATGGCCGCAAGCCGGTGCGGCCCTGAACGGCATTCGCCGGCTGGTTGCAGTAAACCTGGTGTTGGGGTTGACGGTCACGGCCGTCGCGTCCGGAGGGCGCTACCTGATGCAGTAGAGGTGTTCGCTTGAAATAAAAAAGGCGAGCCGTGGCTCGCCTTTTTTATGAGGGGTAACCTCGCCCCGGTGTTCGTTTAGCGAACGCCGCGGGGAAGGGTGTCCCGGTTGGCCAATTTTTGCTTCCAAAGTTCCTTTGGAGTGAGGCCACCACCGGTGGTGGCGGTCTTGGCTTTTGCTTTTGCTTTGGGTTTGGCAGCTTTCGGGGCAGTAGCCTTTTTAGCAGCGGGTGCTTTTTTGGGTGCCGCATCGGTTTTTGCCGGCGCCGCACCACCGGATAGCTCTGCCGTCATATCGGCCAGATCGGACAAACGGACCGATTTGCCTCCGTCGACGCTGTACCAGCTGCCTTTCTGGTCGACTTGGGGGGCTTTACCATGTGCGCCTTCATAAGCCGCAACGAAGTCTGCAAGTACCTGTTCTTTATCAAGTTTGCTCATAATCTGTCCTGAATCGTGTCGTTATTATCGGTGCTTAACGCATAGAGGTTAGGCGTTTAGGGAGGCGATGGCAACCGCAGGTTGCATCGCCTCACGCCAGTTCTGGTTACAGAGACTCTATCTTTTTCAGTTGATCTTCAAGTGTCTGCTTCGCAGTTTGGGCATCTGCCATTTTGGCTCGCTCCTTTTCGACCACCTCGGCAGGCGCCTTGTCAACAAAGCGAGGGTTGCTTAACTTACCCTCAAAGCGCGCAACCTCCTTGCCCAGCTTTTCAATCTCCTTGGCAAGGCGAGTGGTTTCGGCGACCTTGTCGATCAGGCCCGCCATCGGAACCAGAACTTCCATCTCCCCAACCAGGCCGGTGGCGCACATCGGTGCGTCAGCGGCATTGACGGTTTCAATAGACTCCAGTTTCGCCAGTTTGCAGAGGAAGGTGCGATTGGCTTCCAATCGTTCGATGCCGGATGGTTCTATGTGGCTTAAAAGCACCGGAATCTCTTTGCCGGGGCTAATATTCATCTCCCCGCGAATATTGCGAATAGCCAGTATGACACCTTTAAGCCACTCGATATCGGTAACCGCCTGGGAGTCAATTTTATCCTCCTCACTCATCGGGAAGGGCTGCAGCATGATGGTGTCGCCCTGCTTGTCGGTAAGGGGAGCGACACGCTGCCAGATCTCTTCGGTGATATAGGGCATGATCGGATGGGCCAGGCGCAGGATAGTTTCAAGCACGCGTACCAGGGTGCGGCGGGTGCCTCGTTGCAGGTCGGCGCTTGCATTATCGTCCCAGAGCACAGGCTTGGACAGCTCCAGATACCAGTCGCAGTACTCATTCCAGACAAACTCATAGAGGGCCTGTGATGCGTGATCGAAGCGGTAGGCATCCATCGCTTCACAGAACTGCTTTTCGGTTTGCTGCAGACGGGTGATGATCCAGCGATCAGCGAGAGACAGCTCAACCACACCGCCATTTTGACCGCAGTCCTGATCTTCGGTATTCATTAATACGTAGCGAGCAGCGTTCCAGATCTTGTTGCAGAAGTTGCGATAACCCTCCATGCGGCTCATATCAAATTTGATATCACGCCCGGTAGACGCCAGGGAGCAGAAGGTAAAGCGCAGAGCGTCAGTTCCGGCGGCTGTGATGCCGTCGGGGAAGTGCTTGCGAGTTTGCTGCTCTATTTTCTTGGCGAGCTGAGGCTGCATCATGTTTCCGGTGCGCTTGCTGACCAGGTCTTCGAGCTCTATGCCGTCGATCAGGTCGAGAGGGTCGAGAACGTTGCCCTTCGATTTGGACATTTTTTGCCCTTCCTGATCCCGTACTAAACCGTGTACGTATACCGTTTTGAAAGGAACTTGCGGCGTGCCGTCCTCATTTTTCATAAAGTGCAGCGTCATCATAATCATGCGCGCTACCCAGAAGAAGATGATATCGAAGCCGGTTACCATTACTGAGCTCGGATGGAAGGTATTCAGCTCGGGCGTTTTTTCGGGCCAGCCAAGGGTTGAAAAGGTCCACAGAGCTGATGAGAACCAGGTGTCGAGTACGTCTTCGTCTTGACGCAGGTTGACGCTGTCATCCAGACCGTTTTCAGCGCGAGCTTCCGCTTCGTCGCGGCCGACGTAGACGTTGCCTTCGTCGTCGTACCAGGCGGGAATCCTGTGGCCCCACCATAGTTGCCGCGAAATACACCAGTCTTGCAGATCGCGCATCCAGGCGAAGTACATATTTTCGTACTGCTGGGGAACAAACTTGATGTCACCGTCCTCTACGGCTTTTATGGCGGGCTCGGCCAGTTTTTGTACCGCTACGTACCACTGGTCGGTCAGGTAGGGCTCAATAACTACCCCGCCCCGGTCTCCATAAGGCACCTTAAGCGCGTGATCATCGATCTTCTCGAGTAACTCCAGTGCTTCGAACTCTCTAATAATCTGCTTGCGAGCCGCGAAACGCTCCAGACCACGATAGTTTTCAGGCAGCGTGCCGTCGAGGTCGGTATTTTCTGTGCCGTCGCTGTTAAAGACTTCCGCCCGGTCACGGATGTCGGCGTTGATCGTGAGGATGTTGACCATGGGCAGCTGATGGCGCTTGCCCACCTCATAGTCATTGAAGTCGTGGGCAGGGGTGATCTTGACACAGCCGGTTCCAAAATCGCGGTCTACGTAGTCGTCGGCAACGATGGGGATGCGGCGGTTAACCAGGGGTAGGGTCACATACTGCCCTACCAGGGCTTGATAGCGTTCATCGCTCGGGTGCACTGCGACCGCGGTGTCTCCGAGTATGGTTTCGGGCCGGGTGGTGGCAACCACCAGGTAATCGAGACCGTCGGCGGTTTTGGCTCCATCGGCCAATGGGTAGCGGAAATGCCAAAGGTGACCCTTGCTGTCCCGGTTCTCCACTTCGAGGTCGGAAATCGCCGTGTGCAGTTTGGGGTCCCAGTTGACCAGGCGCTTGCCGCGATAGATGAGTCCCTCCTTGTGGAGGCGAACAAATACCTCTTTCACCGCATTGGAGAGGCCCTCATCCATAGTGAAACGTTCTCGGCTCCAGTCGACAGAGGCGCCCATTCTCCGCAGCTGACGGGTAATAGTGCCGCCGGATTCAGCTTTCCAGTCCCATATCTTATCGAGAAATTTTTCGCGACCCAGATCGTGACGGTTGATTCCCTGGGCTTGCAGCTGGCGCTCCACCACCATCTGGGTAGCGATACCCGCGTGGTCGGTACCCACCTGCCAGAGCGTATTGTTGCCTTTCATGCGGTGGTAGCGAATCAGGGTGTCCATGATGGTATCCTGAAACGCGTGTCCCATGTGCAGGCTACCGGTCACATTGGGGGGAGGAATCATTATGGAGTAGGGCTCGCCCTCTCCAGAGGGGGCAAAGTAACCCCTCTCTTCCCAGGTGGTGTACCAGCTACGCTCGATTTCGTTCGGTTGGTAGGTCTTATCCATGATGGTCTGCAGATCTTCTCATCGGGTCGGTCAAACGGCGCATTATACATGGCTCGAGTCCCCGCGAGCCATAGCTCACAAGTCATTGCTTGAGGAAATTACAGCGCAAGGCGGACTTGCAGCCAAACCGTTTGTGTAATCGATGGTGATGCAGGTTTGCTTGAGACGGGCGAGGCTGAGTGCCGGCTTACTGTTTGTCGAATTGGTTGAGGATGGTATTGAGTTGCTGGCGCAGGCGTTGACGCAGCTCCACTTCGAGGCGAGGCAGGGTGTCTTCGACCAGCTGCTGGATGATCTGTTCGCCCTTGCTTTCCAGTAATGCTATCGCCTGGGTCTGCTGCTCCGGCTCCAGCGTATTGAGCTGTTCGGTTAGCGACGCATCATCCTTGGCGCCCTGGTCGGGCACCGGTTCCACCTGTTGAAGAGATTTTTGGGAATTGAGTTTGGCCAATGTTTGCTTGGGCAGGAAGGGGTTATCCCCCAGCATATCCCGGGTCAAGGGCTTCAGTAGCGAGCTGCCGCGCTGGATGTTTTTTTCGTAGGCGCTTTCGGCCCGGGCCTTGTAGAGGTCCGTTGCGCGGGGAGCGGCCTTGGGAGCGGGGGGGATGACCGCAGGTTCACCGTTATCCACTTCATTTAGGATGGGGATGTTGTCGGTGGGGGACTGCTCGCCCTGCAGCTCATCGTCGAGCAGTTGGCGGATCGACATCAGCTCATCCAGTAGTGCTTTGTCGTCTGCGGGGTCTTTCTTTGCCATTCCTCGCCTAACCTCGTATCTGATGGGTGTGCATAGGATAGCCACGTTGTTTATAAAAGCGGAAATTATCCCGAGATTGGCGCTTCGTGTCCTCTTTGTTGATCACAATTTCGGCCACTCGGGCAAAGCGCCCGAAGCAGTCGGGTATGCGGTCGGCGAGGTTGATCAATAGGTCGTGGTGGTCGCCAGCCTCTTCAGTGTGCCCCACCTCTATGGGAGCGCCAGGTGTCGCTTGTCCCCGCAACCCATGGGGCAAAAAACGCTCGCCGCGGTAG
The DNA here is from genome assembly GCF_049985285.1 of Aestuariirhabdus sp. LZHN29. Taxonomy (NCBI): domain Bacteria; kingdom Pseudomonadati; phylum Pseudomonadota; class Gammaproteobacteria; order Oceanospirillales; family Aestuariirhabdaceae; genus Aestuariirhabdus; species Aestuariirhabdus sp. LZHN29. The sequence goes on from NZ_JBNIEU010000003.1 coordinate 80,711, forward strand.
CTCCACAGTAGCTCATCGAGCTGCTGGGCCTGGGGCTCATCCTGTGCATGAATAAACACCTGGTGTCCCAGTTGGTAGGCTTTTTCTGCCAGCCGGCAAGCAAACAGGAACGCGTCTTGTGGGTGTTCGCCGGCCAGCAGGTAAAAGTCGATACGGGTCACGATGGGCCTCGTCGCTCTCAGGGTGCGCTATCGAGCAGGAACTGGCTCAAGAGGGCGACGGGACGTCCGGTGGCGCCCTTGTTAGCGCCGCTAACCCAGGCCGTGCCGGCGATATCGAGGTGTGCCCAATCAAACTTTTCGGCAAACCGGGCCAGGAAGCACCCTGCGGTGATGGTGCCTGCCCCCGGCCCGCCAATGTTAGCGATATCGGCGAAGTTGCTATCCAGCTGTTTCTGGTAGTCCGCGTTCATGGGGAGCTGCCATACGGGGTCTGCGGATACCTTTCCCGCCGAGCTCAGTTTACTGGCGAGGGCATCGTTGTTGCTAATCATGCCACTGATGTGATGGCCCAGTGCCACGATGCAGGCTCCAGTCAGGGTTGCGATATCGACCACGGCGGCTGGTTTGAACCGTTCGGCGTAGGTCAACGCATCACACAGGACCAGGCGACCCTCGGCGTCGGTGTTGAGTATCTCGATGGTTTTGCCCGACATCGAGGTAACGATATCGCCAGGCTTGGTAGCGGTGGGTCCCGGCATGTTTTCGGCGCTGGCAATCATGCCGACCACGTTCAGCGGCAGGCCCAGTTCACACAGGGTGGTCATGGCTCCAAGCACGCTGGCGGCGCCGCACATATCGTATTTCATCTCATCCATCGCCGCCCCCGGCTTGAGGCTGATGCCGCCGCTATCGAAGGTGATTCCCTTGCCGAGTAGCACGATCGGTTTGTCTGCCTTCTTGCCGCCTTTGTACTCCATCGTAATCAGGCGTGCGCCCTGGGCGCTGCCTGCGCTAACAGAGAGCAGTGAGTGCATGCCCAGTTCACGCATCTGTTTCTCGTCGAGCACTTTGCACGTTAGGGTTTTGTGCTTTTTGGCCAGCCCTCTCGCCCGGGTGGCCAGGTAGCTGGGGGTGCAAAAATTACCGGGAAGGTTACCCAAATCCCGAGCGGTATGGATGCCGGACACGATGGCCTGGGCATGAGAGCAAGCACGCGAGCACTGGGTAGCCTGCGCGCGCGACGAGGCTAGCAGGGCGACTTTGCGCAAGGGGAGAGGTTTGCTGCTTTTGCTGCTTTTGAGCTGGTCGAAGCGGTAGTTACCTTCCCCCGCGGCTTGCAATAACTGGCGGGCTTTCCAGTAGTTATCAGCGTCGACGACGGGCTGGTCACACAGGGCTAACAGGGCATCCTTGCACCCTGCCTGTTTGATAGCAGTAGCGATGGCTCGGGCCGCTTTGATGAAATCGGCCTGGCTGATGGCGGTGTCGCATTGGGATACTCCGGCCAGTAGAACCCGTTCGGCCCGGATACCTGCGACGCGATGAAGCATCAGGGTTTGGCCCGCTTTGCCGTTAATGTCGCCAGCTTTGAGCAGGCTGGCCAGAAGGCCGTCGGCTCCCTGGTCAATACGCTTGGCCGCCGGGCTGAGTTCACCCTTTTCACCTACGGCAACTACCAGGCAGGCAGTCGGCTGATTTTCCAGTTCCCCGGTTTTGGCGATAAATTCCATGTATACTCCGCAAGACAAAAGAGGTGGCTTTAAGTGATAATTAACGGTGCCGCAGCGGCCATCCGAAAACGAAATGCTGCGAGTCGATTGGGTCGATCGCTACACATTGGAGCAGCGTTTCCCGCCGGGGTTCAAGTGTACGCAACTGAACCCTTTTTGTCAGTGTTGAGTGCTTCGCAGGCGTTGTTTTGGAAGCTGGAGAGAGTTTCGTTTGATTATTTTTCGTTATCTGGCGAAAGAGGTAATGCTCGCGTTTTCGGCGGTCGCTGGCGTATTGCTGCTGATTATTCTCAGCGCCCGCTTTATCCACTTTTTGTCCCGCGCCGCCACGGGGCGGCTTAACTCCGAGTACCTGTTCTCCCTTATTGGTTACCAGATTCCCAGCTTTTTGCTGGTGTTGCTGCCGTTGGCGATCTTTCTCGGTGTTTTACTTGCCTACGGGCGCCTTTATGTCGACAACGAAATGACGGTATTGCGAGCCTGTGGCATGAGCTCCCGTCGCCTGATTGCCTTTTCGTTGTTCCCCGGGGTTTTGGTGACCATTCTGGTTGCCGCGCTAAGTCTGGCCGTGGCGCCCTGGGGGGCGAAAAATGCTGAGTGGATTTTGGCGAAACAGAAAACCTTAACCGAGTTCGATATGTTGTTGCCCGGACGCTTTCAGTCGACGGGCGAGAGGGTGACCTATACCGAGCGTTTAAGTGACGACCGCAAACGCATGGACGGAGTTTTTATCGCTAGCCTGGGCGAGAGCGGTGGTGAGGGTCGCATCACGTTGCTGTTGGCCGATGAAGGTGCCCAGCGGGTAGTGGAGGAGACGGGAAGCCGTTATCTGGAACTCAAGCAGGGCTATCGTTACGACCTTGTTCCCGGAGAAGCGGATCTGCGTCAGATTCGTTATGAGCGCTACGGTATCAAGATGCCCCGAGGCAGCGACGATATTGAAATCTCCGAGGTGAAGGCGCTCAGCACGCCCCGTTTATACGAAGAGGGGCTGGAGAATCGGGGTGAGCTGTTGTGGCGCATCTCCCTGCCGGTGATGGTGCCCATTTTGGTGTTGTTGGCGGTCCCCCTCAGCCGCGTTAACCCTCGCCAGGGCCGTTATATGCGTCTGGTTCCCTCGGTGATTATCTATCTGGTGTATCTCGGCGGTTTGTTGGCAAGCAACAGTGCGGTTGCCGATGGTCGTCTCGACTGGCAGTGGGCGATGTGGCCCTTGCACCTTGTGTTTCTGTTGGCGGCCATCGTACTGAACTGGGGGCGTGATATTCGAACCTTGCTGACCCCCAAACCGGTTGCATCCATAACAGGAGCGAGCCGATGAGAACCATTGACCGTTATCTTGGGACGACCGTGTTTGGCGCCATCCTGATGGTGCTGTTACTGCTAATTTCCCTCGACATGCTGTTTGGGTTGGTGGCGGAGCTACGCCGCCTGAAACTCGATTATCAGGTACCGCAAGCGCTGTGGTACCTGATGATGAAGACCCCCAAACGGATCTACGACTATTTGCCCTTTGCCAGTTTGATCGGGTGTCTTGTGGGGTTGGGCAGCCTGGCGACCCACAGTGAGTTGGTGGTGTTGCGCGCGGCGGGAGTGAGCCTGTCACGAATCGTTTGGGCGGTGAGCAAACCCATGCTGGTACTGGTGTTGGTCGGGTCTGCAATTGGCGAGTATGTGCTGCCTTACACTGAACAGGTGGCCGATAGTGAGCGCGCCCTGGAGCGCGATGGCCGTGAACCCGGACAGCTGAGTAAAACGGGTATTTGGCACCGCGAAGGTGATGAATTCCTCTATTTCAACGTGGTTGAGCCTAATGGCGTACTGCATGGTGTCAGTCGGTTCCGTTTTGATGAACAAAACCAGCTGCAGGAGAGCAGCTATGCGACCCGAGGCATTGCCCAAGGGGATCACTGGCTGCTCGAAAATGTGAAGATAAGTCGTGTCAAGGACCGTGTGATCGAGACGGAGCAGTATCAGACCTTGCGCTGGGACACCGGCCTGACCACGCGAGTGCTCAACATTATCGCCGTGCCCCCATCGGATCTGTCGATTCAGGGCCTGTACGCTTATGTCACCTATCTCGAAGGCCAGGGGTTGGACGCATCGGAGCAGGCGTTGGCGATGTGGCAGAAGCTTTTGCAGCCGATCGGTATCATGGCACTGGTCATGATCGGTATCTCGTTCGTATTTGGACCCTTGCGCTCGGTGACCATGGGGCAGAGGGTCTTCAGCGGGGTACTGTTCGGCTTTGCTTTCAAAGTGATGCAGGACCTACTCGGCCCCGCCAGTATGGTGTTCGGCTTCTCGCCCGGGATTGCCGTGGCGGCGCCCATCCTGCTGTGCCTGTGTCTGGGGTGGTTCCTGCTGCGCAAAGCAGCTTAAGGCGCCTGGGGGAAGGGTTTTCCTGCCCTATCCCCTGACTAAGGCTTCTCTTTGTTTTTCTTTTGGGTCAATTGCACAACTCGCGACAGCGAGTAGCGGTCATGCCAGGTGAGCCCGTCTTTATCGATAATGGCCCAGAAATACCCCGCTCCCAATAGCAACAGGGAGGGAATAGCGACCAGGTACCGGAGCAGGCTTTGCCAAAGACTGATCATACTGCCGTCTTCGTTTTCTATTCGAATGCTCCAGGCTTGCATGCCGAGGGTTTGGCCGCTGCGTGTCCAGAAAATAGCGAAGAAGGCAAAAATAACAATGAACAGTAGCGACGTCAGGAAGGCGTCCCCATGGGAGGCATTAAGCTGCTGCTCGGTAGCTTCGCTGCCACCCGCCATCACCTTGATACCGATGTAGATTGCGGTGACCAGCATTGACAGGGCAATAACCAGCAAGCTGTCGTAGAACATAGCGGCGAAGCGTCTCCAAAGGGATGCGTTGGGGAGGCGGGTTTCGGCTTTGGGCTGGTGCATGGATGATCGGTACCGCGTTGGAGGGTCAAAAGGAGCGCCATTCTAGCAGATTCTCTGGCATGGAGGCACTCGTTCCTCTGCTGCTGGCTTGCCCGGGGGAGGGCGAAAACTCCAGCGGCAATAGCTAAAAAGGGAAATGAAAAAGAGGGCGGCAGCGGAGCACTCTAGATAGGGGTTCGACAGCATTCCATCGTGGCCGAGCGCAGTAAAAACACCCCTTTAGTATGGGCGTCTGGAGATGCTGTGATCAATCACCCTGACGGGTTGCCCGGAAACCACGAGTACCGATAGCTCTCCTCTCGGCAAGCCCCTAACCAGGCCCCTAACTAAGAACGGGAGTTGTTCGCAAGCCCCTTAGGCTTCTTTCTACCGATGATCTGCGTAGAGGATATTGTGCGCTACAACCCCTTTTTTAGCATCCATGGGGAAAATACCCGCAGCAGCTTTGCCACAGGTCCCGGTCTCGCTAGACTGTGGGATGCGTCCAGACCCCGCTGTTGTGGGCAGATGAAAGAGGCGCTCGGTTCAGGAGGAACCATGATACCTGTAACAGCTCGATCCATGCTTGGGATTCTATTATTGCTGTCGGCCTTTGGTGAGATTGAAGCGGCGCAAAACGACTCGGATCGCTGGTCGATCCAGCTGGTGACCAGCAGTTACCTGCTGCGTTTCTACAGCTATCTCGGTACGGATTTGCACAACTACAACGGTGGAGACGAACGAGGTCAGGAGCTGAGGCGCGCAGAAACGGCGCTGACCGGGCTGCTGCGGGTGGGTGACCACGCCGATCTGGCGGTGGCCTGGAAGCAGTTTATTGATGCACAGGCGGCGTTTGAGGCTAGCTGGCTTACCCACGAAGCACCCGATTGGGAGTCTCTACAGGCGATGGCGGTTGCTCATCGATCGTTGTTGGAGCTATTGCAGCGGGATTTTGGAGGCGCTCCCCACTTCGCTATGAATCTGGAGTTGTTGGACCTCATGGAGTTTTATATGCTCCGCAGTACCGACCTGCGTCAATTGAATAACCATCCGCGGGGAGATGAGTACGATCAGGCGCAGGAAACCCAGCAGTTTGAGGCCGCATTTATGTCTCTTGTGGATGCCGACCGGGTAACCCCCGGTGCAGAAAAGCGCTGGCGCAATATTCGTCCGCTGCTGGCCAGTCGCAAACCCATTCCCGCTCCCATTATGATGATACGCCACGGTGGCAGTCTCTCCTATCTGTTAGGCGAGGGTTAGGCTGTATCGGGCAGTATCTGTTTTAGGGCCCAGTTGAGGCTGGCACTGCCGGGTTCGGCGAAATCATCCAGCACACTGAAGTGGTTGCAGCCCTCGGCATCCCAACGCTCACAGGGTATGCCTTGGGTTCGCAGGTGGACGCCAAAAATATCACTCTGACGGTGAAATGCGACCGATTCCCGTTCGCCAACAACCAGTGCATAGGGAGTGCTCCAGAGCCCGTTAAGGCGCAGGGGGCTTAATTCGCGGGCAGAGTCAGAATGCATCCGCAGGGGGTCGTTGACGGGCGTGTGCAGTAGCGGGCTGAGCTCGAACAGGCCACTGAGGGAGAGCACACTGCCAATTCCATCGACCAGCTCCTCCCCCCAGCCCTGACATCCCATTAATCCGGCCAGGTGCCCCCCCGCGGAATGTCCGCTGAGGTGCAGGCGGTTGACCTCCAGTGGTAGTGACAGCCGCTCACGCCATAGGGTTATGAGGCGACCTTGGACGCTGCGAGCCAGTTCGCGCATCGATACTTCCGGGCACAGGGGGTATCCCAGCACGGCAAAGGGAATACCCTGTTGCAGAAAGGGGCGAGCGATAAAGCCGAAGGAATCGGGGTGTTGGGATTGCCAATAGCCTCCATGAATGAACAGGTGCAGATGGTCGCTGCGCACCGTCTCTGGCCAATAGAGGTCGATAAATTCCCTGGGATTTCCGGTGAGCAAAATTCGTTGTCTTTGGTACTCCTGGCGCAGGGTTTCGCTACGAGAGGACCAGCGCGCAAAATATTCCGGATGTTCTGGTACAGCGCGACGCGCCATGTACTGTTGGCAAGCTTCCTCGCCGCTAATCTGAAGCAGGGGTTCGAGCATGGTTAGACTCCCAGGTAGCGATACTTTAGTTCGGGGTCATCGCGCAGCAGTTGTATATCCCCCTCGTGCACGATGCGTCCTTTTTCCATAATGTAGTGTCTATCCGAGATGCGCATCAAGGCGTCGAGGTTTTTATCGATAATCAGGATCGACTCACCCTGTTGCTTTAACAGCTCCAGGCAGCTCCAGATCTCTTCTCGAATAAGGGGGGCGAGTCCTTCGGTTGCTTCGTCCAGGATGAGCAGCAGGGGGTTGGTCATTAGCGCCCGCCCTATTGCCAGCATCTGTTGCTCGCCACCGGAAAGGTTGGCGCCGAGGTGCTGCTGGCGATCCTTCAGGCGGGGAAAAAGCTGGTAGATCCGTTGCAAGCTCCAGGGGCTAGGCAGGCGGCGATGGTTAGCGGCGGTGGCGATCAGGTTTTCCCGTACGCTCAGGGTGGGGAAGATTTGCCGGCCTTCGGGCACCAGGCCGATGCCTGCGCGGGCTACGCGATAGGGAGCGGCCCTCCTCAGGGGCTGGTTGTTAAAGCTGATCTCTCCGGCACTGATTCGGTTGAGGCCCATAATGGCGCGCACCGTCGTGGTTTTACCCATACCGTTTCGGCCCAGTAGAGTGATCACTTCCCCCTGCCGGATGGTTAATGACACGCCAAACAGAACCTGACTGCTGCCGTACCCCGCCTCGATTTGGCGAACTTCAAGCATCCTCGATTCCTCCGAGGTAGGCGGTGCGAACCTGAGGGTTGCTGCGGATGCTGTCGGCATCCCCGCAGGCGATTATCCGTCCGTAGACCAGCACGCTGATACGGTCGGCGAGGGCGAATACCGTTTCCATATCATGCTCAACAAACAAAATGCTTACCTCTTGCCCCAGCCGGCGTAGCGCTTCCACCATCTGCCAGCTTTCCTCCTGCCCCATACCTGCCATGGGTTCGTCGAGCAGCAGTAGTTTGGGCTGGGTGGCCAGAGCCATGGCGATCTCAAGCTGCCTGCGTTGACCGTGGGCGAGGTTGGCAGCGCGCCGCTCGCGCAGGTCGAACAGATTCAGTCGCTGTAAAATCTCATGGGCGGGGTTGAGCAGGGCGGGGTCGCTGGCGGCCGGGCGCCAAAATCGAAAGCTGTGGCCTTCGCGACTTTGCAAAGCCAACATCACGTTGTGCTCGACACTCATGCGGTCGAACAACGAGCTGGTCTGGTAGGTTCGCCCGAGACCAAGCCGAGCACGCTGGTAGACGGGTAGCCCACAGAGTTCCCGATTCTGAAACAATATGGACCCCCCATCGGACGGCAGCTCGCCGCTGATCTGATTGATGAGTGTGGTTTTGCCCGCACCGTTGGGACCAATAATGGCATGGATCTCTCCGGGCTCGAGACTGATTTCAACCTCGCGAGTGACCTCCAGTGCACCAAATTTTTTTGTCAGGCCGCGAATATGCAGCAGCGGGGGAGGCGTGAAATCAACCATCTTCCGCCTCCCTGCCCGCCAGTACACCGTAGATTCCTTTGCGGGAAAAGAGCACCACCAGAATTAACAGTGGGCCGAGAATCAGCTGCCAGTGTTCGGTATACCCGGCCAGTATCTCCTCCATCAAAAGGTAAGTGATGGCGCCGATCACCGGGCCAACCAGAGTGCCAAGCCCGCCCAGAATAACCATCACCATCAGCACTCCCGACAGATGCCAGCTAAGCAGGTCAGGGCTGACGAATTCGGTATGGTTGGCGAGTAACCCGCCCGCCAACCCTGCGCCCATGCCGGCGATAACAAAGGCCAGTAGTTGATAGCGATAGGTGGCAAATCCCAGCGCCTCGAGTTTTTTCTCGTTCTGTTTGCCGGCTCTAATCACCTGCCCGAAACGGGCATTAAGCAGGCGTTGGATGATCCACCCGTAAGCGAGCAAGCAGGCAAGGCAGAGCGCGTAAAAATGCAGGTCATTGTAAAGGTCTAGCCCGGGCAGCAGGTTGCGGCCCCCCATCGAAAGACCATCTTCACCTCCGTAGCGGTACAGGGAGATAAAGAGGTAGTAGAGCATCTGCGCGAAGGCGAGGGTGATCATAATAAAATGAATACCCCGGGTGCGCAGACTCATCGCACCAAATATTAACGCGCCCAGGCCGGCGGCGATCATGGCCAATGGTAGACTGACCAGTGCCAGTTCGGTTCCGTTCCAGTTTCCGGGTAAAAAAACCACAGGGCTTGCGTCCATGACGTGGAACGACAGAATGCCTACGGTATAGGCACCGATGCCGATATAGGCGGCATGGCCAAAACTGACCAGTCCGCCGTAGCCTATCAGGAGATCAAGGCTCACCGCTGCCAACCCATAGATCAGCATGCGGCTGGCCATAGACAGTAGGTAGCCATCCTCTGTCAGGTGTGCATAAAGCGGCAATAGCAGCGCCGCCGCGGCGAGTAGTGCGTAGATGATAAAGCGTCGGGTTATTCGGGGAGTGGTCATTGGGTAGGAAACAGGCCCGCCGGGCGCCAGATGAGAATGAGCGCCATCAGCAGATAGATGGCAATGGACGCCAGGGAGGCACCGATGTTATTTGCCGCGTCGGCACTTAAAACCAATGCGAGAATGCCGGGCAGATATGCCCGGCCCAGGGTGTCGACTACTCCGACCAGAAGTGCACCCACCAGGGCCCCTTTGATGGAGCCGATGCCACCGATGACGATCACCACAAACGTGAGAATCAAGACGCCTTCGCCCATGCCCACCTCCACCGATAGCAGTGGCCCCACCAGTGCACCGGACAGACCCGCCAGCATAGCGCCCAGGCCGAATACCAGGGTGTAAAGCAAAGAGATATTAACGCCCAGCGCGCTGACCATTTCGCGGTTGCTGGCCCCGGCCCGAATTAGCATGCCGAGGCGGGTGCGATTTACCAGTAAAAACAGCCCCACCGCGACCAGCAATCCAACACCAATAACCGCCAGTCGGTAGGCGGGGTAGGGAGCACCGGGAATCAACTCTACAGTGCCACTAAGCCAGGAGGGAACGTTAAGGTAGAGCGGTTGTGGACCAAACAAAATTTTGGTGAGTTCATTAAAAAACAGGATAAGGCCAAAAGTCGCTAGCACCTGGTCCAGGTGGTCGCGATCGTAGAGGCGGCGCAGTGCCACAAGCTCCAGCAGTACGCCGCAGAGACCCGCGCTTAATAGTGCCGCGAGCAAGCCCAATACAAAGGAGCCGGTTATGCCCGTGACAGCGGCTGCGCCATAGGCTCCCACCATGTATAACGATCCATGGGCGAGGTTGATTAGCCCCATGATGCCAAATACCAGAGTGAGTCCGGCCGCCATCAAAAACAGCATAAAGCCGAGCTGTAAACCATTGAGAAGCTGTTCAAGAAACAACAACATAGACGTTATTATTGGCCTGATTGAGTGTTAAATATGAGTGCTCAGGGGCTCTGCGTGCAAGTCCGGAAGAGCGAACTATAAAACGGCCACTGAGGTTGTCAGTTGGATTGAAGCGGTATGAACACCGAGTTCTCCGTGTTCCCACCACCTGACCGTTCTATAGTCCGTCAAGATAACAGCGGACGTAATGCCATGTTACCTAAAGGGAGCAGTTATCGGCATAGGCGTCCTGATGGTCGCGCAGGCCCACTCCAATTACGCGGTTGCTCAGTACCCCGCTGTCATCCTGGTAAACCTCGCGAATATAAATATCCTGAATAGGATGTTGATTGTTGCCAAAGCGGAAATCCCCCCTCACCGAGTCGAAGTCGGCTTTCTTCAATGCTGCCCGGAAAGCCTCCTTGTCGGCAATGTGCCCTCCGGTCGATGCCAGCGCCGAGGCGATCAGGCGTGCGGCGTCGTAACCCTGGCTGGCATAAAGCGATGGCAGGCGGTCATAGGTTTGTTGAAAGTCTTTGACAAAGCGTTTGTTCGCTTCGTTATCGAGGTCTTTGCTCCACTGTGAGCTATTAATGACTCCCAGTGCCGAATCGCCGGTTGCCTTGAGTATGCCCTGGTCGAAGGAGAAGGCGGGGCCGAACAGTGGCGCCGTCGTCGCGAGTCCTGCCTGTTGGTACTGCTTGAGGAAACTGATGCCCATGCCGCCGGGAAGAAAAAAGAAAACAGCGTCAGGTTTGGCGGCGCGTAGCGCAGCAAGTTCGGTGGCGTAGTCGGTTTGGCCCAGTTTGGTGTATACCTCACCTGCGATAGAGCCGTTAAAAAAGCGTTTAAAACCGGTTAGCGCATCTTTCCCTGCGGGGTAGTTCGGCGCCAGGATATATACGTTTTTATAATTCTTGTCGCTGAGATACTGGCCCATCGCCTCATGCAGGTTATCGTTTTGCCAGGCGACATTAAAGTAGTTGGCCGAGCAGCCGCTACCGGCGAGTTTTGAGGGGCCTGCATTGGGGCTGATATAGAGAGTACCCGATTTAGTCACTGAGGGCACAACGGCCATGGCCAGGTTTGACCAGACGATACCGGTGAGCAGATCGACACGCTCTTTTTTGGTGAGTCGGTTTGCGATCTGTTTCGCTTTGCCAGGGTTACGGGCGTCATCTTCGATCATAAGCTCAACCGGGTAGCCTCCAAGCTTGCCCTGCTCCTGGTCGACAGCGAGCTTAAAGCCGTCGCGGATATCAATGCCCAATGAAGATCCCCCACCGCTGAGGGTGGTGATCATTCCGATTTTTACCGGCTCTGCCGCGCTCGTTATTGAAGCGCCAAACAGGAGTAATGGCACCATTGTATTTCGCAGGTACTTGACCATGGTTTGCTTCCTTTTGATGGTTGATCCAGTCGTTATTGTTGTTAACAGCCCAGCGCTTGCTCCTCGATTGCTGCTGCAAGTTGGCGTGGGGCGGACGTTCCACATAAACTACCTGAGTTTGATGGCAGATAACAGCGCGGTACGCGCAGGGAACAGTAATGGATAACAAGTCGCCCGTGCCTGAAAAAATAGGTCAATATCGTGATGCGTCACGTTCCGAGTTTTGGGATGTGCGCATTGAGGAGGGGGTGATGCCCTGGGATGCTGGAGGGGTTCCCCGGCAGCTGGCGTGCTGGATCGACAACGTATCATCCATCGGAAAAGTCGTTATACCTGGCTGCGGTAGTGGCTACGAAGCGGTTGCCTTTGCCAGCGCCGGCGCCAAGGTTACCGCCATCGATTTCAGCGCTAGCGCTCTGGCAGTGGCACGAGAAAACATAGGTGATGCACCGGTTGAGCTGCGTCAGGAGGATGTGTTTACCAGTTCGGTGGCTGAGGTCGAGGCGGATCTGGTCTATGAGCGCGCGTTTCTGGCGGCTATCCCCGAACGATTGCGGGAAACCTATAGTCGCTGGGTGGCTAACCAGGTTCGTCCGGGAGGGCTTCTACTGGGTTACTTTCTGCTGGGCGAGGGGCGCGGTGGTCCCCCATTTCCTATTCTCGGGGAGCAGCTTGATCAACTGTTGTCCCCGTCGTTTGAATGTATTGATAGACAACCGGTGACCGATTCGCTGGAAGTGTTTCAGGGGCAGGAGTGCTGGCAGGTTTGGCGGCGGAAGATGTGCGCCGGGAGGGAGCAAAATAATGCTGGATAAACTGGAGCGGGGGTTAAATTCGATCTCTGATCAAAACTGGAGTTGGTGGCCCCTTGTATTCTTGCGCCCCCAACAAGAAGTGCCGATCGATAACAGACTCCTGGTCAAGCTGACCGCTGTTTTCGGTTCGTTGGCGGGCGTATTGATTGTGATGCTGTTGGTCTATTACAGGGTTCCATTGGATGCTAAACGAGTAATAATCGCTTTGTTGGTTGGACTGAGTGTTTACGTCGTTATCTACCGCGTGAGCTTCTTCTGGGCCTGGAATCGGAGAGCAAGGCGTTTGGCCAGAGTCTGATCATATTTGCTCGCACTATGATTTATGGTCTTTATCGAAACAGCATAGGGTACGACCTGCGCGCAACTTTCTTATGTCTACCAGTTCACGTTTTTCTATTTCTGTATCAGGCTTTAGCCGTGGCTTGTACTCTCAAGCGGTAACGCTATTGATAGGGTTCGGTGGTAGTGGTTGCGCTTTTTATGCTTTGTAAACAACTGATTCTAATAATTATTATGAGCGTTGATTATATTTCCTTAGGGTTTGGAAAGTATCAGTTTTTGATGTGCTATTCGAGTCAACTCCTGTTGACGCGTTTTTCTCAGATATTGATTTGATGGAGGTCAAAAAACAACCACTCCCTGGGCGAGTATGCTGTTCGCTGCGTTCTGTAGGCCCTGCCTCGTAGTATGGCCGCGTAACCGATTGGCTGTCCCGTACAGAAGTGCGGAGTGTGATGTCCACAAACGGAGAAGGTTTTCAGAAGGAGTTGATGTATGGACAAGCTGCTGGGGAGTTTTAGTGTACGCGCTCGACTGTTTGCTTTGGTTGGAATCGTCATGTTTGGGATGATTTCACTGCAGGTGTTGAGTCTCAAAGAGATGTGGTTCGACCTTAATAAAACCAAGGAAACCGAACTGACGACATTGATCGACACAGCCTATTCGCTGATCGATCGGCAAGAGAAGCTGGTTGCGATCGGTGCCAAGAGTCAAACTGAAGGAATAGAAGAGGCGCTAGCGGATCTGCGCTCGTTACGCTATGCCGGGAATGAGTATTTTTTTGTACTGGATACTAGTCATCGTATGCTCATGCATCCTATCAAGCCTGCACTGGAGGGTAAGGATATCTCCGGGCTCACTGATGCCGAGGGTAACGCTTTCCTCAAGAATATGGTCGACAACGCCGTGCGAGATGGCGACAGTTTCACTCACTACCAGTGGCCACGACAGGGGCAGGAGGGTAACTTTCCCAAGCTCTCCTACGCACGATTTCACAGTGACTGGGGGTGGGTCGTAGGCACCGGCGTGTATATTGATGACCTGGAAGCTGTTTTTTGGAGTGAAGTAAAGATCGCCACGGGTTATCTATTGGTTTGCCTGCTGGTCGCCCTGGGGACAGCTGTGCTGATCAGCCGTAGTATTGTCCGGCCGGTGGAAAAACTGAGCGAAACAATGCGCGCAGCAGCGGCCAACAGCGACTTAACCTTGCGCACGGCCGTTGACAGCCGTGATGAGTTTGGCCAGATGTCCCGTGCCTTTGACGGCATGATGGAGCGCTTCAATACCATGATCCTGGAGATGATCGCTGCGATCAGCCAGGTCTCCTCGGCGGCGACCGAACTCTCTGCGACCACTGAACAGACCAGCGCGGGCATGGCGGTGCAGGAGCAGGAAACCACTATGGTGGCGACCGCGATGAGCCAGATGAATGCCACCGTGCACGAAGTGGCGAAAAATATATCCGAAGCAGCCCGTGCTTCCCGCGAGGGGGCGGATGCGGCGATCGAAGGTCGCAGCGTGGTGGATCACAATGTACGGGTCGTTCAGCAACTCGCCGAGCGGCTGAATGATACCTCCGAAATCACCCAAAACCTGAAAAACGAAAGTGAAAGCATCGGCACCATCCTCGAGGTGATCAACGGTATCGCCGAGCAGACCAACCTGTTAGCGCTTAACGCCGCGATCGAAGCCGCCCGCGCGGGTGAGCAGGGCAGGGGGTTTGCCGTGGTTGCCGATGAGGTCCGTACCCTGTCGCAACGAACTAGTGAATCCACCAACGAAATCTATGAGGTGATCAAGCGTTTACAGGACGGTGCCCAGAATGCGGCCCAGGCGATGTTGCAGAGCCGTGACGAGGCAGCAAACGCAGCCCGGGAAGCGGGTCGTGCCGGAGACGCGTTGCAGACCATCACCAATGAGATCGAGCAGGTCGATGCGATGACCGCGCAGATTGCCAGTGCCTCGGAGGAGCAATCCTCGGTGGCCGAAGAGATCAGCCGCAATATCGATAACATCAGTCATATCACCGAGGAGAGTACCCAGGGCACCCAACAGATCGCCCGGGCCAGCGAGGAGTTGGCTGTGCTGTCCGAGCATCTGCAGGAGGTCTCCGGGCGATTCACTGTGCACAGTTAAGCTATAAGCGATCGACCCTGTCCGTTGGTGATAATGATGACCGTCGGGCAGGCTTTTTTGTGTGCTTGGGGTAGGCTTGCCTCTGAAGGCGCAAAGTAGATCGCATCGCAAGCGGGTAAGGCAGTAGTCTACTTCCAGTCCTGAAGCCCGTAGCGTTGCAGTATGGTGTGGAGTTCTCCATTGGCGCGCATTGTGCGTATACCCTCATCAAGTATGTCAGCGTAGGTTTGTGATGTGGGCAGATGGGGCGAAAACGCATGGTAGATATAGGCCACGTCACCGATGTGATCGTCGCCGGCAGAGATGATCTCATCCATCATACCTGCTTGCTTTGCGCTCCAGCGGATAGCGGCCGCGGTATCTACCACTACATCGATACGACCCAGAACCAGCTTGTTAATGTTTCTTTCCAAGGGACGGTCGCCGTGGATCGTGGCTATGTTGGAGGGTTTTTTAGCCATAAATTCTCGAAACCAGTCGCGATAATCGTATCCGGCAACGACTCCAATGCGGACGCTGTTCAATGAATCGATACCAGTAAACTTCCAGTCCGAATCCTTTTTTACATAGAAGCTCAGGCGGTTTCGGTTTAGCTCCTCTTCGGGGAAAACGAAGCCTTGCGCATCGCTACGGGAAGCTCCAATCACCGCGTTGTAGTGACCCTCCCGGGTTTCAGCAACTGCTCTCGTCCAGGGTAGGTTGCGATAGATAACCTTGTACCCCTGGGGCTCGAAAACAGCGCGGGCGACATCCACCATGTAACCTTCCATTTCGCTGTTGGGGACGCCATTAAAAGGAGCCCACTCATCGGCGACAAAGGTAATGGTTTTATCGTCTGGGTGCGCCAGCGCCGGAAACAGCAGTAAAGCCCATACGAGTGTACGCAGGGTGCCGCATAGGCCGGTTCGTCCCTTCAGGTTTTTTCTTGCATTCATCTCCCGCTCCCTGGATGCCACCCTGGGATAGTTTAGTCGCAGATTTTAGCAGTAGCCACTTTGTATGGGCAGGCTTGTTCGACAACGTCCTAGGGGTTGAAGCTTGTTTTTTAGCTAACAAACGCCGGGGGTTCAGGGCAAACCACAGTGCAGTGTCAGGGCGCCCCCTGGCGCCAATGTCCGTAGAATATTGTCGGCAGGTTTTTTAGTTCACATGGGGTAGAATTGAGCGTAACCGACGGAATGAAACAGGGCGCACAGACTCGATGGAGCAGGAATTTTTTACCACCCGTGAACTGGCAGAGTTGCTGCGTATTCGCGAGCGCAAGGTTTATGATCTGGTGGCGACTGGCGAGGTGCCTTGCACCCGTGCCACGGGAAAGCTGTTGTTTCCCCGGGCCGGGGTAATGCAATGGATCGCTAGCAAGGAGGAGGGGGGAGCATCGCTACAACCCAACGCTTTGGTCTCGGACCGGTCCAAGCCGCGCAGCGCGGTGGTTCTTGGCAGCCATGACCCGCTGCTGGAGTGGGCGCTGCGGGAATCCGGTGCCGGGCTCGCGATGCTATTTGATTCCAGTCAGGATGGTCTCGATCGTTTCGCGAGACGGGAAGGGGTCGTCACGGGGTTGCATCTGCTCGACGGGGCCAGTCATCAGTGGAACCGTCCCCAGGTTGAGCATCAGTTTGCCAATGAGGCGGTCGTGCTGGTGGAGTTTGCCCGCCGCCAACGGGGTCTAATCGTTGCGCCCGGGGCCGCAAAGACGATCAGTGGGTTGGCGGACCTGAAGCATGAGGTGCTGGTTAGCCGCCAGCCGGGAGCGGGCAGCCAGGCCCTGTTGCTGCAGCTGATCGCCCAGGCAGGCCTGCATACAGACGATTTTATACTGGGTGATATTGCGCGTAGCGAAGCGGATGCCGCGATGCTGGTCAGCAACGGCAATGCTGCCGGAGCACTGGGACTGCAGAGTTTGGCCCACCAGTATCGGTTGGATTTTGTCCCCCTGCTGGAGGAGCGTTACGATCTGCTGGTGGACCGCAAAGCCTGGTTTGATGAGCCTTTACAGCGCTTTTTTGGTTTCTGCCAGAGTGACCGCTTCCGGCACAAAGCGAATGAGTATCAGGGGTACGATGTGAGCGAATGCGGTCGGGTCTGGTTTAACAGTTCCTGTTAGGACAAAACCCCATCGCTCGGGGCAGGGCCCTATCAGGTCGCAAGTACGCAAGGATATGGGCTCAATCCCTTTATTTGCGCCGCCTGTAGCGGTCGCGCCGGGGTCCTGTTTCGGGTATGCTTGCGCCCTTTCCCCTTCCTGTGCGCTACTCTTCGGTAGTGGCGCGCAAATCACCGAGTAAATTTCAATGAATGCCTTCTCCTCCCTGGGCCTGTGTGGCCCCCTCGTCCAGGCGCTTAGCGACCAGGGGTACACAACCCCGTCACCGGTTCAGCGCAAAGCCATACCTCATATACTCAAAGGCAAGGACGTGCTCGCAGCGGCCCAGACCGGTACCGGTAAAACGGCAAGTTTTGCGCTTCCGATCCTGCAACGTTTGTCGGAATCCTCCCCTGCCGGGGCGGGTGTGCGAGCGCTGGTGTTGGCGCCGACCCGCGAATTGGCAGCTCAGGTTGCCGAGCGCATTACGGCCTATGGCAGCGGTCTAAGCCTTCGCGCGGCGGTGGTTTACGGGGGGGTGGATATGGAGCCCCAGATCGCCCAGCTTAAAAAGGGCGTGGATGTGCTGGTGGCAACGCCCGGGCGCTTGCTGGATCTGTTGCATAAGCGCGAGCTAACTCTGGGGGGAGTAGAGACCCTGGTGTTGGATGAGGCCGATCGCATGCTGGATCTTGGTTTTATCGATGCGGTACGCAAGATCATTGCGCAGCTTCCCGCCAAACGCCAGAACCTGCTGTTTTCGGCGACCTTCGCTCCCGCCGTAGTAGAGCTATCGAACGGCTTGTTGGTTGACCCGGTTCGGGTTGAGGTGAGTCCGGCTAACAGTGCTGCCGAACTGGTGCAGCAATCGGTGTATGAGGTGGACTGGGACGACAAGCCCGATACCGTACGCTATCTCATCGAAGAGGGGCGCTGGTCGCGGGCACTGGTGTTTATTCGTACCAAAAAGAGCGCCGATGATCTGGTGGCCTATCTGGTGCAGGAGGGGGTCGCGGCCGCTGCGATTCACAGTAACAAAAGCCAGATTTTGCGCACCCGAACCCTGGACGCCTTTAAACAGGGAGAGGTGCGGGTACTGGTCGCTACCGATATTGCCTCCCGTGGCCTTGATATCGCTGAACTGCCGCTGGTGATCAACTATGACCTGCCCCGGGTTGCGCAGGATTACGTGCACCGCATCGGTCGTAGCGGCCGGGCCGGTGCCGAGGGGCGCGCCATGTCCCTGCTCAGTACCTCTGAGCGTAAGTGGCTGGAAGGTATCGAGCAGCTGTTGAAACGCCCCCTGACTCCAGAGCCTTTGCCGTTTTATGATAATGGCGTCGAGCAACCCGTGGATCTGTCATCGGCGAATGCGCTGGGTATCGCCGGTAAAAAAACGATTAAGACGGTGGTTCGCAAATCCTTCAAACAGAAGCGAAATGCACCCCGTAAACCGGATGCGAAAAAGGGTCGGGTGGCGACCAAAAAACCTCGCGCCAGGGCGGGCCAATCTTCGAGTCGAAAGCCATCCAGGGGCGTCAAGGGTACTGTGGAGGGTTCAACCCCATCCAAAGCCCAGTCTCCTGCTGCAGCACCAAATAAAAGCAACGCGGCGCGGCCTGCTAAACCTCGGCGCCCATCCCCCTGGGGGCATTCAGATTAATCCCTTGAGCCGTGGATAGTATCGAGATAAAGCCGGACTGATCTGGCCAACTTTCGATTTAACAATACATCGACCTAACAGAGCCGATTTCACCAAAACTATTTGGGGTATGGCTCCGTTAAACTTTATTGATAGAGAGAGGAAATAACATGCAAAACGAAAAAAACAGAAGCCGCCGCCTTCGCAAAAAATTGTATCTGGGTGAGTTTGCGGTAATGGGGTTTGAGTTTACCTGCCGCATTGATCTTAAGGGTGAATCTGAGTTTGATGCGCTGTTCGATGAGTTGGCTGACCTGATGGGCGAGCGCAACTTGCTGGTGATCGGTGGTGGTAGTGAAGAGAGCTTTGAGGGTTACGTTGTCTCCAGTGAGCGTTACCAGTCCGCTACCGATGAAGACCGCAAGGCCGTAGAGCAGTGGCTCGCTAACCAGTCCTGCATCTCCGATGCTACGGTCAATGAGTTGTCTGACGCTCACTACGGTATGTAGCAGGTCGCCTGCCCCCCCGCGATTCGCCGCAAGGGTATTATGCTACCCTGAAGGGGCCAGCGAGCTTCCCTTAGGGTGGGGCCTGTAACCTGTCAGCAATCGTGGGGGGGGGGTAATATGAAGAAAATGAAGAACGAAGCCGAGCTGATCAAGCAGGCGATCAGTGTCGGTATGAAATACGCTGAGGCGCGGGGCGCGGTTGAATTCGAGGCCACCGACTCGGCCAATGTGAAGGTCGAATACCTCTACCGCTTGTTGGTACACGACAAACTGATTCAACCGCTTCCCGAAGATCAGGTTTCCCAGCCCTCCATGCGGCATAAACTGGCGATATGGATCTCCAAACAAAAGAGTGGATGAACCCGCCCGGAGGGATAAAGTAGACCTCTCTGTTTGGTGGGATGGGACAACTTCTATCTCGGCCAGCAATGTTTATAGCAGGGGGGAGCCCCTGCAGAGGTAGCTAGCGCTTGGCGTTGGCGAAAAACAGCTGCTGACTACCCAGCTGGTAGTCATTGATCGCCTGCTGCCCCTCAGGGCCGGTGAGCCAGTCAATAAATTGCTGGCCCTCTTTGGCCTTGACTCTGGGGTGTTTGGCGGGGTTGACCAGCATCACGCCATACTGGTTGAACAGGTCCCTGTCACCTTCGACCATAACGGCCAGCGATGCCTTGTTTTTAAAGCTGATCCAGGTGCCACGGTCGGTCAGGGTATAGGCTCCCATACCTGCGGCGGCATTGAGGGTTGCGCCCATACCGGAGCCGGTTTCGCGATACCAGCTGCCACTGGCGGATTGGGCATCAATATTGGTGTTGCGCCAAAGGGCTTGCTCCTTCTTGTGGGTGCCGGAGTTGTCGCCGCGAGAGACAAAGAGCGCTTGATGACTGGCAATTTTCTCAAAGGCTGCGCTCGCACTTCTTCCTCCGGCCAATCCAGCGGGGTCATGGGTGGGCCCTACGATGACAAAATCGTTATACATCAGGTCAAATCGCTCCACGCCATAGCCTTCGGCGACGAATTTCTCCTCGGCGGATTTTGCGTGTACCAGCAGTACATCGGCATCGCCATTCATGGCGTTTTTGATGGCTTGTCCGGTACCAACGGCGACCACATTAACGGTGATGCCGGTGCGCTCCTTGAATAGCGGCAATAGCGCGTCATAGAGGCCCGAGTTGGCCGTGGAGGTGGTGGACTGAACCACGATTGATGTGTCTGCGATGACACTGCCACTGAAGATCGAAGCTAACAGAAACCAGGTCAGGTTCAGGGTGCGGGTGAGTACAGGCATTGGTGACGCTCCTGGGGGGCTAGAATCGCAAACGACCGGCGAGATAGTCGCGCGCCGCCTGGGACTGGGGTTGATCAAAAAAAAGGCTGGCCGGTGTCTGTTCCGCGATTCGACCCTGATCGACAAAAATGACTTCGTCGGCAAGGCGGCGAGCCTGGCCAACGTCGTGGGTAACAAAAACGATGCGCATACCGGTATTGGAGCAGCGCTGCACAATGGCCTCAATCGCAGCGGTAGAGGCAGGGTCAAGGCTGGCGGTCGGTTCGTCGAGAAACAGGACCTCGGGGTTGAGCGCCAGGGCTCGAGCCAGCGCCAGACGTTGCTGTTCGCCCCCCGAGAGCAGGCGGGCGGGTTGTTCGGCCTGCCCGAGGAGCCCCACGCTGTCGAGCAGCTGATCGATACGTTGATTCAATGGGGCTTTGCTTTGTTTCCCTTCGAGCTTGAGTACGAAACGGATATTGGCCGCCACCGAGCGGCGCAGAAGCACCGGTTTTTGAAACACCATCGCCTGACGGCGCCGGTTAGTGCGATCGAGCCTCAGCTCGCCCCAGTGTACCTGACCACTGGTTGGTTCAATCATGCCGTGAAGTAGCCTGAGCAAGAGGCTTTTGCCGGAGCCGTTGGGCCCCATGATGATGCTAGTGCCGCTGCCTTCGATCCTCAGGTTGACCTGCTGCAGCAGGTGTTTCCCCCGAACCTGGTAGCCGAGATCGGAGACCACTCCCGGCAATAGTCCGCTGTCCGTCGCGAAGGGTGAATAGTCTCCTGCGATATCAAGCATAAGCTTGCCTCGCGGCGCTCAGCCTGAGGGTCATCACCAGGGCGTTGACGGTCAATGCAATCAGTATCAGCACCATGCCCAGCGCCAGCGCCAGCGCCAGGTCGCCCTTGGAGGTCTCCAGTGCAATGGCTGTGGTCATCACCCGGGTAAGGTGGTTTATATTACCCCCCACCATGATGACGGCCCCGACCTCGGCAATGGCACGACCGAAGCCGGCCAGGGCGACGGTTAGCAGGTTGTAGCGCGCGTCCCACAGCAGCGCCAGAGCCTCCGTGCTACGAGGCACCCCGAGAGAGCGGAACTGTTCGGCGTAGTCGTTATGCAGTTGCTCGATCACCTCCCGTGAGAGAGCGGTAACGATGGGGGTGATTAGCAGGGTCTGGGCAATGATCATCGCCGTCGGTGTATACAGCAGTTGGAAAGCGCCAAAGGGACCCGCGTTGGAGAGCATCAGGTAGACCAGCAGTCCCACGACTACAGGAGGTAACCCCATTAGCGCGTTGACCAGCACCAGCAGGGCCGTGCGACCGCGAAAGCGACTGATGGCGATCAGGGCGCCCAGGGGTAATCCCAATAGGCAGGATATCACTACGGCGCTCAGGCTGACCTGCAGGGAGAGCCAGATAATCTCCAACAGGTCGGGATCCCCGGAGAGGGCAAGGGAAAAGGCTAGCTGAAAGGCGTCGCTGAAATCCTGCATTTGGGTATGTGCTTATGCTTTATTATGTCTAATTTACAGATTTTGTTCCTGCGCGCACCAAAAATCAACCCTGCCAAGGGGGTAGGGTTGATCTCAAATGGATATCCGGGTGGGCCGGGACGGCAATAATGAAGCGGGAGCTATGGTGGCCTGACGCCGTGGGACGCCTATTGGGTAAAGGGAGAGCTGCGTTCGAGGAGTCGCTGGCTGGCGCTGTGGTACTCCTGTTGCAGTCGTTTGCACAGAGTTTCGGTGGTGGGCACGTCGTTAATGACCGCCACGCCATGACCCGCCGACCAGACGCTCTTCCAGGCTTTGGCCTCGTCATCGACCGGTTTCAGTTTTTCCCCGTAGTTGACCTCGCCCGGGTTGCTCAGTTGCGCCAGATCGTACCCGGCCTGCTCCAGGCTTTGGCGCATAAAACTTGCGGGAACGCCCGATACTGCGGGGGTATGGATGATATCTCCGGCATCGGCTTCAACCACCATCGCTTTATAGTCGTTCGAGGCCTGGGATTCTCGCGTATTGATAAAACGGGTACCCATATAGGCCATGTCTGCCCCCATGGCTTGGGCCGCCAGTATGTCATCACCTTTCGAGAGAGCCCCAGCCAGTAGCAGGGTGCCGTCGAAGAACTGACGGATTTCGGCGATCAGAGAGAACGGGTTTTGGGTGCCCGCATGGCCCCCGGCCCCCCCCGCTACGGCAATAATGCCGTCAACCCCGGCCTGGGCGGCCTTTTGCGCGTGGCGTCGGTTGGTGACGTCGTGGAACACCAAACCGCCGTAGCTGTGCACCGCATCCACCACCCCGGACACTGCTCCCAGCGAAGTGATCACCAGAGGCACCCGGTGTTTGACGCAGAGTTCCAGGTCGGCCTGCAGTCGCGGGTTGGTGCCGTGGACGATCAGATTGACCCCGTAGGGTGCGATGGGGCGGTCGGGGTGATCCTTCCGAGCCTGCTCCAGTGCACTGTTGATCTCGATCAGCTGCTGTTCGAACGCCTCGCTGGTGCGCAGGTTTAGCGCTGGAAAGGTGCCGACAACGCCCTGCAGGCAGGTTGCCTTGACCAGTTCGCTCCCCGAAACAAGAAACATGGGGGCGCAAACCAGGGGCAGACTGAGGTGGGGTGTCAGGGTGTTGGGAATGGCCATGGTTCGTTCTCCGCTAGAGGTGCGATCCATAGTAGTCGTTGTTTTGATGGTTAAGCAAGCGCTTGCTTGGCTAGCCGGGGTCGGATTCCAGTCCGTTCAAGTGATCGATAAAGAGGGTAAATAACTCCGACTGGGTGGAGGTGTTGAGTCGTGCGTGGATATTCTTTCGATGCACCTTGACGGTGCCGGCGCTGATGCCCAGTAGCTCGGCAATCGCTTTCGATGAAAAGCCCCGTAAAATCAGCCCCGTCACCTCGCGCTCCCGTTGGGTAAGCACCCCGCTGGCAAAGCTGCTCAGCGCCTGTTCCATCGGTCCGGCGGAGCGTTCGTACTGCACATACTCCGACGATTGGCTGAGCCAGAATTGGCGCACCAGCGAGTCGATCAGCGGATAGTGCTGGTTGAGGGCTTTCATCTCGGCACGGGATATGGAGCCGAGTTCTGTTTTGCGTCCGAGGGCAATAGCGCAGGTGATCTGCCCATCGAGGCGGATCGTAAGGTCGATCTCATCGTTGAGGTCGAAATCCTGATAGCAGCTTTGATAGTACTCGGTGGACTCGAACGAATCCGGCATGATTTCGGTCAAGCGCGTAACGCCGGGTCCAAGGCCGCCCTGTATGGCGTTAAACAGCGGGTCCAGCACGTAGGCGCGATCGAGATAATGGCGCAGGGTTTGGCTTTGCTGGTCGGGGTCGGTGGGGTGGATGGTGATCGGCTGAAATGATTCCTTGAACGCGATCATCAAAAAGGTATCGAACCGACAGAGGGTCCCCATGTAGGCTTCCAGGGTGGCGGGGAAGCTGCGCATGCGGTGATGGTCAATCAGGGTTGCCAGATTTTTTTGCCAGCTGTTGTTGACGGAGATAGAGCTCGGTTTGTCGGCCATGGGATCTCGATGCGTGCAACGGCAGGCTGGACCATAGTAGGTGGCCTTGCCGGAATATTTTTGTGTCTCGCATTTTGACCCTGGACCGGTGGAATGAAAAGGGGAAATAGATCAACGCCGCCACGGGCCGGTTATGGCTTGGTAGTTCGCGGCGTTATCTGTCCAGGTAGGGAGGGTTTAAACCCCCAGTTGGTCTCGCAGGTTGTAGTACCATGCGCCCATAGCAGTGAAAGGAATACGGAACATCCGTCCACCGGGGAAGGGAGGCTGGGGCAGTCGGGCGAAGACGTCGAACTGCTCAGCCTGCCCTTGAATGGCGTTGGCGATGAGTCGACCCGCCAGGTGGGTGCAGGTGAGACCGTGGCCGCTGTACCCCTGGGCGTAATAGATGTTGCTGCCGATGCGACCAAACTGTGGCAGGCGCATCAGGGTGAGGAGAAAGTTGCCGGTCCAGGCGTGGTCGATCTTGACGCCCTCAAGTTCGGGGAAGGTCTTGAGCATCTTTGGGCGGATCAGGGATTCTACCTTATGGGGTTCCCGAGCACCGTAGGTGGTGCCGCCGCCATAGATCAGGCGCCCATCACCGGACAGGCGATAATAATCGAGCAGGTAGTTGCAGTCCTCGACGCAGTGGTCACTGGGCAGGAGGCGCTGCTGGAGCCTCTTGCCCAGTGGCTCGGTGGTGATCACCTGAGTGCCGCAGGGCATCGCCTTGTGCTGCAGTTTGGGAATTAACCCGCCCAGATAGGCGTTACCTGCCACCATCACAAAGTCGGCACTGACGCTTCCTGTGGCGGTATGCACTCGGGGCTTGTTTCCCTCCTCCACCCGGATGACCGGCGAGCCTTCGAAGATGACGCCGCCCAGTGACTCCAGTGCGGCGGCTTCGCCCAGCGCCAGATTGAGCGGGTGAATATGACCACCGTTATGGTCGAGCAGGCCCCCGCTGTAGCGTTCGGTACCTACGTGCTGTTGAATACTATCGGCGCTGAGTAGCTCCAGACCGGTGTGGCCGTGGCGCTCCCACAGGGATTTTTTCGCCTCCAGCTCACGCAACTGTTTGGGGTTGCAGGCAGCGAAGATGCCACCGGGCTTGAGATCGCACTGGATGTCGTATTGCTCGATCAGGCGACGCATGATGCGCGCGCCTTCGAAGGCCATCTGGCCCAGTTCGGCACCCGTTTCGGCACCATAGTGGCGCTCGATAAAGTCGATATCCCGACTGTAGCTGTTGACGATCTGGCCGCCGTTACGACCCGATGCGCCGAAACCGATGCGGCTGGCCTCGACGACCACCACCTTGAAGCCGCTTTCGGCCAAATGGAGAGCAGTGGACAGGCCGGTATAGCCAGCGCCGATTACGCAAATGTCGGCGCTGACCTGCCCGTCCAGGGGGGGACGCTGGCGGGTATCGTTAGCCGAAGCGGCGTAGTAGGAGGTAGTGTGGGATACGGGATTCATCGAAAGCTCTCCAGCACCTCGGGCAGTGCCGCTGAGGTGGTAATTTTTATTGTAGGGTCGCCTCTTGAGTATCGGCACGAGGCTCGATTGAAGCGGTGTGGAGAATAACCTACCCGCCGTGAGTTGATATCGCTATACCCCCGAGGGGATAGTCCGGAGCCGGGAGGGGGGGCAATTAGTACGTTGGGTGCTCAGGGGCGGCAGAGCGTTAGGTAAGCGGTTCGGTGGCTCTGGTTTCGAGCGACCTGCATCGCCGATCGCAGGTTTTGGCAGATCTGGGGATCGTTCGGCTGCAATTGCGCTGCTGCCAGATAGTGTTTCATCGCACCGGGTAGATCACCCTGTAGCCAAGCCAGGTTGCCAAGCCCCAGCCAGCCCATGGCATAGTCGGGAAAGCGGCCAGTTAGCTGACCGAAAACGGATCGACTCAATTCGAGCTGGCCTCTTTTGCCGTAGTCTGTTGCGATCATCTCCAGTAGATTTCGCTGCTGTTGTGCAGTGAGCAGTTGCTGTTCAATCAGTAGCAGCAGCTGATCGAGGTCGATAGCTTCCGGGTCGCGAGCGACGGTTCGTGCCAACCCGATGAAGGGGCCTGGGTGATCGCCGCTATTTTCCAGCGCGTAACTGTAGAAAGCCTTGTCGTTTGCCCAGTTTTTGCCGTCCTGGATGCAGAGTGCGCCGAATACAATCGACACCACTCCCATGACGGGGTAGGCAAAACGTTTGGGCTCGAAAGATTGTAGCCAGGCGACCAGTGCAATGGTGGCACCGATCGAGGGCAGGTAGAGAAAGCGCAGGGCAAAAGTGGGCGTATCGAGCAGGGAGAGTGCCAAGGCCGGTGCCAGGGTGGCCGCGAACCAGATACCACCGAGCAGAAACTGCCAGTTGGCCTGACGCCAGGCTCGCCAACAGAGCAGGCACAGGATGGCAATGATGACCCAGCCGGTGGTGATCGACAGAGGGGTGCTTGGCGGACTGTAGTAGTAACCGGACGGCCATGGGATGACCAGCAGTTGCAGATAGTGCCCGGCAAAGCCAAGCAGTGTTGGCAACTGTTCAATACTGAAGCGGGCAAAGGTGCCGCTGTCGCCTAGGGCCTGTGAGCGCAGCACAAAGTAGATGCCAACCAGTCCGGCATAGGGTAGCCAGCGCAACCAGTTGATCGGCTGGCGCCGCAGAAGAGGAATCACCAGCAGCACCAGAGGGAAGGTGACGGCAACCTCTTTGGCCAGTAGGGCACAGGCGAAGGCGGTCCAGGAGAGCAGTAGCCAGCCGCGGTTGTCGCTGCGCAGGTATCCGTAGAAGCAGAGCAAGATGGCGAAGCTGAGCTGGGGATCGGTGACCCCGGAGATCCAGTTGACGGACTCCACATGGCTTGGGTGCAGGGCAAACAGCAACGTACCAAAACCCAGGCAGGGCAGGGCAGCGGAGGGGAGAAGCAGGCGCAGTACCTGCAGCAGAAGTAGGGCGTTTGCACAGTGCAGGAGAAGGTTGGTCAGGTGATAACCGAAGGGCTCCAGCCCCCAAAGCTGGTAGTTGAAAGCGACGGTAAGCAGAAATAGAGGGCGATAGATAAAGTTATTGGATTTTTCTTCGGTGTTACTCCACACGCTCTGAGTGAAGAAATCCGATGAATTGACGAGGGATCGAATCGCCGGGTTTTCTACGATAACGGGCCAGTCATCGAGGACAAAACCCGATGTCAGTGCAGTGTAGTAAGCGACTCCTGACGCAACTACCAGCAAAAAGGACCACACCTTTTGGCTGTTGTGCCAAGCTGGAGTGTTACTCATGGGGTAGTGAATCCTGAGTCTTGCTCATTCTAGCGGATGTCGTACTCTCTGTTTCGTCAACGATAAATAGTGGACGTCCCTGAACCTGGGTGTAGATCTTGCCGATATACTCGCCAATCATCCCGAGAAAGAGCAGCTGCACACCTCCCAGCAGGAACATCCCCGCGGTGGCGAAAGCATAGCCCGGTATTGCCATGCCCCATAAAAGCTTTTGCAGACTGACAGTTATGGCAGCGGCAAAGCTGGCCATCGTTACCATCAGTCCTACCAGTGAGCAAATGCGTAGAGGGGATACGCTAAAAGAGGTGATTGCATCGAATGCCAGTAGAAAAAGTTTGAACCAGTTGTACTTGCTATCGCCCTGGTGCCGCTGCTCACGGGTAAAGGGGATCTCCTCCTGGCGAAACCCGACCCAGGAAAACATTCCTCGTACGAATCGGTTGCGCTCGGGTAGTGCGTTAAAGTGGTCGATGACAACGCGGTCTACCAAGCGAAAATCTCCAACATCGGCGGGTATCTGTGTATCTGAAAGCCGGTTTAGTAGTCGATAGAAAAGGTAGGATGATGCCCGTTTGCGTATACCCTCTCCTTCGCGGCTTAGTCTTCTTCCATAAACCATCTGTGCGCCGTTGTGCCAGCGCCGAATCATCTCCGGAATCAGCTCGGGGGGGTCTTGTAGGTCAGCATCGAGCAGAATTGCCGCATCCCCCTTCGCCAACTCGAAGCCGCAACTTGACGCGGCTTCATGACCAAAATTACGGCTGAAGCTGGCATAGCGTACACGTTTGTCTTTTTGGTGCAGGTTTTGAACGATTGTCAGTGTCTGATCGGTGGAACCGTCATTGATCAGGATGATCTCAAACGCCAGGTTTATGGGTTCCATTACCTCCAGCAGTCGCTCGTAGAGCGAGGGAATGTTGCGCTCTTCGTTGAAGCAGGGAACGATCAGGCTGATCAGGGCGGCAGGGCCGGACATAGCGGAAATCCTTATGAGCTTGATGTGAGACTTTATGCGCTGGATAATCCACTGTAAACCCCTGTAAGGAATAAGGAATTACGGACTGGACTATGGAAGCAGATGTATATGAGCAGATGGTTCGGCTGGAGTCCACGCATTGGTGGTTCAGGGGGCGGCGCACAATTGTGGCATCTGTTATCGAATCCCTGGGGTTGCCCGAGCAGGCGAAGATTCTTGAAATAGGCGCCGGCACCGGCGGCAATACCGCGATGCTGGAAAGTTTCGGGAGGGTGGATTCGATTGAGCCCGATGCCCGTGCGCGCGAACTGGCAGCAGACGTGCATGGAGCCCAACTGATGCCCGGGGCGTTACCGGACGCATTGCCTCCGAGTGGTTATCTGTATGATCTGATCCTGCTGACGGATGTGCTTGAGCATATTAAGGAGGATGGTCGGTCACTCGAGTCACTAAAAGGCTTGCTTGCGCCTGAGGGGCGTCTATTGCTTACCGTGCCGGCGCTGCAATCATTATGGAGCGAGCATGATCTGCTCCATCATCATTTCAGGCGTTACAGTTCGTCCGAGTTAACTCGTGTGCTTGAAAAAAGTGGCTTCACTGTTTATCAACAGCAGTACATGAACTCTCTTTTGCTTCCTGCAGTTGCCTTGGCTCGACTCTGCTCTCGCATAGGGTTGCGTTCGGGGGGGGATGATAAAATGCCCGGTCCCTGGGTGAATCGCCTGCTGTACACTATTTTTTCTTCGGAACGTTACCTGATACGTCGACAATTGAAGTTGCCGCTAGGTGTTTCTTTGTTGGCGCTGGCGGGGCATGACTCCGCCAGGGTGGATGCATCATGAGCGGTATATTTGCTGGGCAGTGGGTGGGGCGTCACTGGTTTACACTCTGGGTGGCGGCGTTGGCGGCTATATTTTTGACTGTAGCTGTGACCAACCTTATTGCCGGTTACCATGCGGCGAATATTCCCCATGTAGTGACGCGATATGAAGGGTTCGTGTACGACGGAATTATAGGACTGCTGCGTGGGGAGGATCTTTATCCTGCCTGGCACGAACAGCTTTATCGTTATCACGTCTATAACCCGCTCACCTATCTGCCGTCAGCTTGGCTGGCAAATTCCCCCGATGAAGCGCTTTTGATTGGTCGCTTAATCAGTTGGGGGGCTGCGATAGCGCTTGCAGGTCTAATCGCTTGGTGGACTTACAGGGTCAGTGGCGCGGTAACCGCTGGAGTAGTTTTCGGCCTTTTTTTTACAGTGTTCGGGTTGGTTGCACCAGATTTTTTCCGCTTGCGTCCCGAGTCTCTGGCGATGCTGATAGGTTTTTTCGGCTGGTGCCTTGTTGCTGTGGAAAAGCGAATTTCACTGAGCGTGGTGGCTCTGTGTTGCGTAGCGGCCTTTGCGGTTAAGCAGTCCTATGTTCTGCTTCCTGCTGTTATTTTCTGTGGATTGTGCGCGCAACGCAGGTGGAGCGATGCCCTGCGCTTTTCCCTGTATATGGCAGCGGGTCTGAGTGTGCTTTATTTGGCGATGTGGGGAATATGGGGGGGGGCGTCGTTCCAGCACACGCTGCTCGCGATGGGCTCCAATGAGCTGACACCCGTCGATCACTTTGGTTATTACGCGCCGATGTTGTTTCAGCGCTACCCTGGTTTCTGGCTGGCGGCTATTGTTGCTGCGTTTTGGGCTGTAGGGGCGCGCAGCGCGCCCACGTTATTGCGAATATCATTGCCACTTTCTTTGGTGTGGACGTTCATTATTGCCGGTAAAGCCGGAGCTAGCGACAGCTATTTTGGCGAACTGCTGGTGTTATTGTTGTTTGCTTTAGGGTTTGCCATGGGGAGTGCTCCACGGGGCGTTAAGTTGGTTATTTTGTGCGTGTTATCGGTGCAAGCTTGGCAGTCGGGGAAAGTGTGGATAGAGCAGGGTGCTACTGTGGTTGCCCAGTACGAGGATCGTGGAATGCCGGTTCGACAATACGCAGATCACTATAGAGAGTCTGCAGGACCTATTCTTCTGGTGGATGAACGGCTCTCTATCCAGAGTCAGCGCGTGGTCGCCTTTGATTGGTTTTTGCTGGATATTCTTCAGCGCTCGGGGCGAATCAAGCTCGAGCCTCTTTTCGAAAAAATTCTAGGGGGTGAGTATAGCCTGATCGTCTTTGATCAGACTGCAGAAACTCCGCTGGAACGCCATCTGTATCAATTGACCCGGCGGGGTCCCTATCGGCGCACTGCCTCCAATCAATATATTTCCGAATGGACGAAAATTCCTGTAGCGTTGAATAACCAGTAGGTCTGGCGATTACAGGAGATCGATCTGGTCAGTACGCTGAAGCGTGGCCTGAAAAACAAAAAAGCCCGCAAAAAATGCAGGCTTTTAAGTATGGTACCAGTGGGCGGACTCGAACCGCCACGCCCGTGAAGGCGGGGGATTTTGAATCCCCTATGTCTACCAATTCCATCACACTGGCACAGAGATGCCCCGTCAGGGCGGCAGTGAGAAATATCGCCTCACTACTCGAAGGCGCGCAGTATAACAAAGTGGAGTTACAGGTCAATTCCCTTTCCAAGGAGATTTTTGCTCAGCGTCAGCAAGAGGGTGCTTTGATGCATCGCTCGACTCGAAAGGGTTGTTGGCATGGCGTCGAGCGGTGAATTTGGGTAAAATCGCCGCCCTTTTGATTCCCGTTGTCCTGCCCTCCCATGCAAGTAAGTGATTTTCGTTTTGATCTGCCTGATGAGTTGATCGCCCGTTACCCGAAAACCGATCGCAGCAGCAGTCGTTTGTTGTGCGTTGACGGTGCCTCGGGTGCGTTGGAACATCGCATTTTTTCAGACCTCGAGCAGCTGTTGCGACCGGGAGATCTATTGGTAATGAACAACACCCGGGTCATCCCCGCGCGTCTGTTCGGGCAAAAAGCCTCGGGTGGCAGACTCGAAGTGCTGGTGGAGCGAGTACTCGATGCCCATGAAGTGTTGGCCCATGTTCGTGCCAGCAAATCACCCAAACCCGGTACCCGTTTGCTCCTCGAAGGCCATATCGAAGCTACCATGGTCGAGCGCCAGAACAGCCTGTTTCGGTTGCGCTTTGAGGGGGAATCCTCGGTGCTGGAGCTGCTTGAACAGTATGGTCATATGCCGCTACCGCCCTATATTGAACGGGATGATCAGGCGTCGGACCGCGAGCGTTACCAAACGGTGTATGCCCGGCATCAAGGCGCTGTAGCCGCACCTACTGCGGGCCTGCATTTTGATGAAACTCTGCTGCAAGGTTTGGCGAACAAGGGGGTTGAGACGGCATTTGTTACCCTGCACGTAGGGGCGGGAACCTTCCAGCCCGTGCGGGTGGATAAGATCGAAGACCATCAGATGCACTCGGAATATCTGGAAGTAGATCAGTCGGTGTGCGATGCCGTTAATGCTTGTCGGGCCCGAGGGGGGCGCATCGTTGCGGTAGGAACAACCAGTGTGCGCTGCCTTGAAACCGCAAGTCGCGGGGGAGAGATTCAACCCTACCGCGGTGAGACCGACATTTTTATCTATCCCGGGTACCCGTTTCGGTCCGTGGATCTGCTGATCACCAACTTTCACCTGCCAGAGTCTACCCTGTTAATGCTGGTATCGGCCTTTTCGGGGTATGAGCAGATGATGAATGCCTACCGCACAGCGGTGGAACAGCAGTACCGATTTTTCAGTTACGGAGATGCCATGTTGCTTAGCCCGGCATCTCCCCGCTCGATACAGGAGCCCAAGTGATGAGCAGAGAGTGTTTTATGAAGTTTGAGCAGCTCGGTAGCGATGGGCGCGCGCGCCGTGGCCGCCTGACCTTTCCTCGTGGCACCGTGGAAACACCCGCGTTTATGCCCGTTGGCACCTACGGCACGGTGAAGGGAATGCTGCCGCGGGATATTGAAGAGATTGGTGCTGAGATCATTTTGGGCAATACCTTCCACCTGATGCTGCGCCCGGGCACCGAGATTATTCAGTCCCACGGAGATCTGCACGATTTCAATGGTTGGTCGGGGCCTATTCTCACCGATTCGGGTGGTTTTCAGGTGTTCAGCCTGGGAGATTTGCGCAAGATCACCGAGGAGGGTGTCTCGTTTCGCTCCCCGGTAGATGGGGCTAAAGTGTTTCTGAGTCCTGAGGTATCGATGAAGGTGCAGCAAGAGCTGGGATCCGACATCGTCATGATCTTCGACGAATGCACCCCTTACCCTGCCGATGAAAAGACGGCACAAACTTCGATGGAGTTGTCCCTGCGCTGGGCCAAGCGCAGCAAAGAGGCTCATGGCGACAATCCAGCGGCGCTGTTTGGCATTATTCAGGGTGGAATGCACCAAAACCTGCGCGAACGCTCTCTGGAAGGCCTCAACGAGATCGGTTTCGACGGCTACGCCATTGGTGGCCTCTCGGTGGGTGAGCCGAAAGATGAGATGATGAAGGTGCTTGACGGGGTTACTCCGCTGATGCCCGACGATCACCCCCGCTACCTGATGGGCGTTGGCACTCCCGAGGATATTGTCGAGTCGGTGCGCCGCGGGGTAGATATGTTCGACTGCGTAATGCCCACGCGAAATGCCCGCAATGGCCACCTCTTTACCTCGACAGGGGTGGTGAGGATCAGGAATTCGCCCCACAAGCGCGATAGCTCAACCCTGGACGCCGAGTGTGATTGTTATACCTGCAAGAATTTCAGTCGTGCTTATTTGCACCATTTGGACAAGTGCAACGAGATTCTGGGGTCGCAGCTGAATACAATCCATAACCTGCGCTTTTACCAGCGACTGATGGCGGGTTTGCGAGATGCCATTGAACAGGGTAAATTGGGCGACTTTGTGGACGAGTTCTATCGCAAGCGGGGGCTGGAAACGCCGCCGCTGGATTAACCCCCCTGATTTTCAGCTCTGCACCCGGCTCAGGTTGGGTTGCGGGTCTGTTTGAACCGGATTTCTAATAACACTATTTTTTTTGGAGAAGTGAGTCATGAGTTTTTTTATCAGTGAAGCTGTTGCTGAAACTGCCGTTGCTGGCGCTGCTGCAGGACCTAGCATGATGGGCCAGTTACTGATGCTGGGTGGTTTTGTCCTGATCTTCTATTTCATCATTTGGCGCCCCCAGAGCCAACGCGCCAAGGCTCATAAAGAGCTGGTCGGTGGTATCACCAAGGGTGATGAGGTGGTTACCAGCGGCGGTATCCTCGGTAAAGTAACCAAGGTGAGCGATGAGTTCGTCACCCTGCAAGTAGCCGATAACGTCGAGTTGAATTTTCAAAAGGTTGCTATCGGTGCCGCTCTGCCCAAGGGCACCATCAAAGCAATTTAACCGCAGCTTCGCGCTGTGTTGTGGGCCGCAGTCTTTGCGTCAAGCAGGCTGCGGCTTTTCCATGGATAACCGCTAGGGCACCATGATGCTCAATAAATACCCGTTTTGGAAATATCTGCTGATCGCCGTGGCGCTGATTACCGGTGCTATATACGCGCTACCTAACCTCTATCCGGACGATCCCTCGATTCAGATCTCTGGACTGCGTACCTCTTTGAAGGTTGATCAACGCACGCTAAAGAGGGCTGAGGAGTCATTATCGGCGGCCAATATTACTCTCAAGAGTAGTGAGCTGCTGGATAAATCTGCACTATTGCGCCTGACCGATATCGAAGACCAGTTGGTCGCCAAAGACGTCATTCAGGATGCGATGGGAGATGATTACGTTGTCGCCCTCAACCTTGCCCCGACGACGCCCGAGTGGCTCGAATCCCTGGGGGCGGGACCGATGAAGCTTGGCCTGGACCTCAGTGGGGGGGTTCACTTCCTGCTGGAAGTGGATATGCAGCGCGCCGTTGAAACGCGGCTGAAAGTCTATAACAGCGAGATTCGCACGTTACTGCGCAAGGAGCGCCTGCGTTACCGTTCCGCCCCGGAACGTGACAATGGCGCGCGCCAGTTGTCGTTTGCCACTGCCCAAATTCGTGATGATGCGGTAAGCCGTATTCGTGATGAGTTTCAGGAGCTGGAGGTGGATAGCAACGATGAAGAGGGCGTTTATCTTCTCAGCTTTACCCTGAAGGCGACGCAGGTGCGGGAGATCGAGGATTATGCGATCAAGCAGAACCTTACGACCGTGCGCAACCGGGTTAACGAGCTGGGAGTGTCCGAGCCGCTGGTACAGCGCCAGGGTCGCAACCGTATCGTGGTGCAATTACCGGGTGTGCAGGATACCGCTGAGGCCAAACGTATACTGGGCAAGACCGCTAACCTGGAGTTTCGCCTCGAAGCGACAGCTGATGCGAGTTCCAGTTCGACCGAAAGCTTCCCTTTCAAGGAGAACCGGCAGTCTCCGGCGCGCCTCGAGCGGAATATTATTATCAGTGGTGACCGGGTTTCCAATGCCCAGTCCAACTTCGATGAGAATGGCCGCTCGCAGGTGAATATTCGTCTCGATAGTAGCGGTGGTCAGTTAATGAACCGGGCTACCCGTGACAACGTGGGTCGTCGTATGGCGGTGCTCTTTATCGAGCAGAAGCCGACCACCCGCATCGAGACCCAGCAGATTGACGGCAAGTCGGTACAGGTTCGAGTGCCCGGGTTCCGCGAGGAGCGCGAGATTATCAGCCTGGCGACCATCCAAAGCGCCTTGGGGACCAGCTTCCGTATTACTGGCCTTGATGGTGTTGGTGAAGCCTCTGAATTGGCGCTGTTGTTACGAGCAGGAGCCTTGGCGGCCCCGATGTATTTTGTCGAGGAGCGTACGGTCGGGCCCAGCCTGGGTAAAGACAATATTCGCATGGGGGTTAACTCGGTGGTGATTGGTTTCACCCTGGTTCTGATCTTTATGCTGGCCTACTACAGGGTGTTCGGTCTGTTTGCCAATATCGCCCTGACGTTGAACCTCGCTCTGTTGGTCGCCCTGATGTCGATGCTGTCGGCAACGCTGACGCTACCGGGCATTGCCGGTATCGTGCTGACCGTGGGTATGGCCGTGGACGCCAACGTGTTGATTTTCTCCCGTATAAAGGAGGAGATTAAAAATGGTTTGTCGCCACAGCGGGCGATCCATGAGGGCTACGATCGTGCCTTCGTAACCATATTCGATGCCAACATCACCACCTTGCTGGTCGCGGTGATTTTGTACGCGGTAGGAACCGGGCCGGTGAAAGGTTTTGCGGTTACCCTCTCATTGGGCATCATTATCTCCATGTTTACCTCGATCATAGTAACGCGGGCCATGGTAAACCTGAGCTTCGGCGGTCGCCAACTGAAGCGGTTGTGGATCTAGTGGTCGCGGAATAGGGAAAGACACTTATGTCAGCCAATAAAGTAGTTAATTTTATGGGGGCACGGATGATAGCCGTGGCCCTCTCCTCTGTACTGGTGCTGGGATCACTGGCCTCACTGGCCATCAATGGTTTGCAGTTTGGCCTCGATTTTACCGGAGGTACCCTGGTTGAGTTGGGGTATGACCGTGCCGCCGATCTGCAAAAAATCCGTAATGATCTGGATAGTGCCGGTTTCCAGAATGGCGTGGTGCAGGACTACGGCAGTGCCAGCGATGTGTTGATTCGCCTTCCGGGGGACGACCCCAAACTGGGGGACGCCGTTGTCGACTCCCTGCAGGCGGTTTACGAGGGCAAGATTGACCTGCGTCGGGCCGAGTTTGTCGGTCCTCAGGTGGGCGAGGAGCTGCGTGAGCAGGGCGGTCTGGGAATGTTGCTGGCGCTGGCGCTGGTGATGGTCTATATCGCGGTGCGTTTTCAGTACAAGTTTGCCGTTGGTGCCGTGGTAGCGTTGGCCCACGACGTGATCATCACCCTGGGTGTATTCTCCTTGCTGGGTATTGGTTTCGACCTGACGGTGCTGGCAGCGGTGCTATCGGTGATCGGTTACTCGCTTAACGACACCATCGTGGTATCCGACCGGATTCGTGAAAACTTCCGTAAGATGCGTAAGGGAAGCGAAACGGAGATTATTAACTCTTCGCTGACCCAGACCTTTGGTCGTACCATCGTTACCTCCTTGACCACGATGTTGGTGCTAGTCGCCTTGTTCTACTTCGGTGGTGAGATGATTCATGCCTTCGCGCTGGCGCTGATTATCGGTGTCGGAGTAGGTACCTACTCGTCGATCTATGTTGCCGCCAATATTCTGCTGTTCATGGGGCTTACCCGTGAAGACCTTCTG
Source organism: Aestuariirhabdus sp. LZHN29 (assembly GCF_049985285.1). Lineage (NCBI taxonomy): Bacteria > Pseudomonadati > Pseudomonadota > Gammaproteobacteria > Oceanospirillales > Aestuariirhabdaceae > Aestuariirhabdus > Aestuariirhabdus sp. LZHN29. The sequence goes on from NZ_JBNIEU010000003.1 coordinate 116,807, forward strand.
CCGCCGCAGAAGGAGGAGAATGAAGTGGACCAGTTACCCTAGGGGTGACGGGGCTACAGCCGCTGTAGCCCCACCTGTCGTTCTTTGCTATGACCGCCCTTCCAACTGACCCCGTAACCAGCGACTCTGATGATGAGCGGTGGATGGCGCGGGCGCTGGAGCTGGCGCGCAAGGCTGATGCTGCAAATGAGGTGCCGGTGGGCGCGGTCGTCGTGCGCGAGGGGCGTGTCGTGGGGGAGGGATTCAACCAGCCTATCAGCGGCTGTAATCCGATCGCTCATGCCGAGATGCTGGCGCTGCAGGAGGCTGCCCGTTGTGTTGGCAACTATCGCCTGCCGGGTTGCACCCTCTACGTTACCCTGGAACCCTGTACCATGTGCGCGGGAGCCCTCGTGCACAGTCGTATCGATCGTTTAGTCTATGGTGCGACCGAACCCAAAGCCGGAGCGATTGTCAGCGCTGCACGGGTGCTGGAGCTGGATACGATGAATCATCGTATTGAGGTGGCTGGAGGCGTACGAGGGCAGGAGTGTGCGGACTTGATTTCCGGATTTTTCCAGCGCCGGCGCGCAGAAAAGCGCGCTGCACGCGGCAAAAACTGAACGCCCTTTGCTCACTGTGTGAGTTCGGGTTCCTCAGCGATACCGGGTTGGTGGGAGGTTTGCGCGAGCTGGGTAGCTTCGCTCTGGGGGGCTTCGAGCCACTGCAAGATATCGTAGTAACGGCGAATGTTTTGTACGTAGATAACCGGCTCGTTACCCCGCGCATAGCCATAGCGAGTGCTTTTGTACCACTTCTTCTGCGCCAATAGGGGCAAACTCTCCTTGACGTCGATCCAGCGATCCGGATCACCGCCTCTTTGTTGGGTAATAACCCGGGCGTCCTCCAGATGCCCGCGTCCTACATTGTAAGCGGCGAGCGACATCCATGTGCGGTCCGGCTCGGGAATGCGCTCCGGTATGCGGCGCTTGATCTTGGCAAAATAGCGCGCCCCTCCGCTGATGCTTTGCTGGGGATCGAGGCGGTTATCGACCCCCATCTCCTTTGCTGTTGGCAGCGTGAGCATCATCAATCCACGCACCCCGGTGGGGGAGCGAGCCTTGGCGCGCCAGTGTGATTCCTGATAGCCCATCGCAGCGAGCAGCTTCCAGTCCAGCTCCTGCTCCAACGCGGCCTTGATGAAATCTTCGCGGTATTTGGGCAGGCGCCTATCGAGTTGGCGCATGAAAATACCTGCGCCTACGTAATCGAGCTGATTGACGTGACCGTAGAAGCGTTCGTTGAGCTGCGCCAGGATACCCTCTTGCTCCATGCGGGCGAAAAACTGTTCGGCTTTCTCCAGTAAGCTTCGGTCCTCCCCCTTGGCGAAGGCCCAGGCTAGCTGCTCTCCGGGCTGGAAATCAAAGGCGATGCGGGCGTTGGGGAAGTAGATGTAGTTGGTGGCCCAGAGGTTTGAGTCGACCAGGGTGTAGGCGATCTCACCGTCATTGACCATCTGTAACAGGTCCATGCTCTCCAGTTCGTCACTGCTGCGCCATTGGGGTTCAAACTCACCGATCAAAGAGCGCACTCGCTCTTCATGGTGGCTGCCCTGTTCGACCACCAGCTCGCCTTCGGTCAGTTGAGAAAAGTCGGTCGGCTTGGTTAGCGACCGGTTGTAAACCAGATGCAGGTTGATGTTCTTATAGGGGGAGGAGAAGGCGACCCTGCTCTGCCGATCGGGGGTGATACTGAGCCCTGCGGCGGCAAAGGTGACGGGTTGCTCGAATGCGGGCCTGATCAGTGTTTGCAGCAGGATATCGATCGAGTTGATGACCCGTACCTCGAGCTCGACACCCAGTTCATCGGCAAAGCGTCGCGCCAACTCATACTCGAACCCGCTGGGTTCGTCGCGATCGTTGAAATAGGTCGTGGGAGTGTTGCGGGTTAGCATCAGCAGCGTATTCTGCTGCTTGAGCTGCGCCAGTTGGGAGGGTTTATCACAGCCTCCTAGCAGTAGGCCCACCACGGCAGCCGCCGCTAGTGTCCATACTGGTAGGGAGCTAGAACTACGACCTCTTCCCATACTCACCTGCGGCTTAATTGGATACTGGCAACATCATACTGTGTTCGTGCGGCGGGAGGAACCGTGGCTGGTTGTCGGCAGGGGAATGGAGTATGATACGCGCAATTTTTAACCCCCCTGATTGTGCTGGTGATCCTCCGAGTTACGGGGGCTGTGGGTCGCTAATCGCCGCCCTTAACCAGCCGTTTGAGATGCCTGCCAGAGGATAGTTTACCGATGCTTGAGTTGCGTGGCGCACCTGCCCTTTCAGAATTTCGTGCCAATAAACTGCTAACGCTACTACAGGCGCTGGTGCCTGAAGTCTCCGCTGTCTATGCCGAGTATCTTCATTTTGCGGATCTGGATGCGCCTATCTCGGCGCAGCAGCGCGAGGTGCTGGAGAGATTGCTACGCTACGGGCCGGCAATCCCGGCCCATGAACCTAGCGGCCAGCTATTGCTGGTGGTGCCGCGCCCGGGAACCATTTCACCCTGGTCCAGCAAGGCGAGTGATATTGCCCATAACTGCGGGCTTGAGGTCGTGCGTCGTATTGAGCGCGGTATCGCCTACTTTATTGATGCCGATACTCCGCTGAACCCGCAGCAGCAGCAAAGATTGTTGCCTGCCCTGCACGACCGCATGACCGAAGCGGTTTTTGGTGATACCCAGGAGGTCGCGGCGCTGTTCAGTAAGGCAGAGCCTGCGCCGATGGCACGGGTAGATGTGCTCGAGGGGGGGCGTGAGGCGTTGGCCGCGGCGAATCGTTCCCTGGGACTGGCACTGGCCGAAGATGAGATCGATTACCTGGTAGAAAATTTCCAGCGCATGGGGCGCAACCCATCCGATGTTGAGCTGATGATGTTTGCCCAGGCCAACTCCGAGCATTGCCGCCACAAGATTTTTAATGCGAGCTGGGATATTGACGGTCAGGCGCAGGAGAAATCCCTGTTTGCGATGATTCGTAACACCCATCAGCTGCACGGTGAGGGGGTGCTTTCTGCTTACAAGGATAACGCGTCGGTTATCGAGGGCTTCGGTGCCACACGCTTCTTCCCAAATCCAGACACCCGCACCTACGAAGCGTCGGAGGAAGCGGTTCATATTCTGATGAAAGTGGAAACCCACAACCATCCCACTGCTATTGCCCCCTTTTCCGGCGCGGCAACCGGTTCCGGTGGTGAGATTCGCGACGAGGGAGCCACCGGTCGCGGCTCCAAGCCTAAGGCCGGACTAACCGGGTTCACCGTCTCCAATCTTAATATTCCCGGATTTCGACAGCCCTGGGAGGGCAACTATGGCAAGCCGGAGCGTATTGTCTCGGCGCTGGATATCATGGTCGAGGGCCCCATTGGAGGCGCCAGCTTCAATAATGAGTTTGGTCGCCCCAACCTGTGCGGCTACTTCCGCACCTTCGAAGAGCTGGCTCCCGGTGTAAACGGGGTCGAGATGCGCGGTTATCACAAACCCATCATGATTGCGGGTGGCCTCGGGAATATTCGTGCAGACCATGTCGAGAAGGGAGAGATCCCCGTCGGCGCCCAGTTGATCGTACTCGGTGGACCTGCGATGCAGATCGGCCTCGGTGGAGGTGCTGCCTCCTCCATGGCAACCGGGACCAGCAACGCTGACCTGGATTTCGCCTCGGTGCAGCGGGGTAATCCGGAAATGGAACGCCGCTGCCAGGAGGTGATCGACGGCTGCTGGCAGCTGGGTGACGCTAACCCCATCGCCTTTATTCATGATGTGGGAGCGGGCGGTTTATCCAACGCCTTCCCGGAGCTGGTAAATGATGGTGGGCGCGGGGCTAACTTTGAACTGCGTAACGTGCCCAACGACGAGCCCGGCATGAGCCCATTGGCGGTCTGGTGTAACGAGTCCCAGGAGCGTTATGTTATGGCGGTAGCGCCTGACGACCTGGCACGCTTCGTCGAGATCTGCGAGCGCGAGCGTTGTCCCTATGCCGTTATTGGCGAGGCCACCGAAGAGCAGCATCTGCGAGTAGGTGACCGTTATTTTGGAAATAACCCGGTGGATATGCCCCTGTCGGTATTGCTGGGCAAGCCGCCACGTATGCATCGCAGCGTAGAGCGCAAGAGCTTTGTCCCCCAGGAGTTTGATGCCGGGGCGGTGGATCTGGCCGACGCTGCCGAGCGGGTTCTCAAGCTCCCCGGCGTTGCCAGCAAGAGCTTCCTGATCACCATTGGCGACCGCTCTATTACCGGTACCGTTGCCCGAGACCAGATGGTCGGCCCCTGGCAGGTTCCCGTAGCCGATTGCGCCGTGACCGCCACCGACTACTGCGGAGTGACTGGCGAGGCGATGGCGATGGGCGAGCGCACCCCCGTGGCGTTGCTGGATGCGCCGGCTTCCGGGCGCATGGCGATTGCCGAGGCGATCACCAATATTGCGGCCGCCCCCATCGCGGCGCTGGGTGATATCAAACTATCGGCCAACTGGATGGCCGCTGCCGGACACCCGGGAGAGGATGAGAATCTCTATGACGCCGTGCGAGCAGTGGGCATGGAAACCTGTCCCGAGCTGGGTATCTGCGTACCGGTGGGCAAGGATTCGATGTCCATGCGCACCCAGTGGCAGGATGGCGACGAGGATAAATCCGTTACTGCGCCCCTATCCCTGGTGATCTCTGCTTTTGCTCCGGTGCAGGATGTTCGGCGCACACTCACCCCTCAGCTGCGAACGGATCAGGGTGATACCGATCTGATTCTGCTGGATCTGGGTAATGGCCAGAACCGCTTGGGTGGCAGTGCGCTGGCGCAAGTTTACAAAAGCGTGGGCGCCACCCCCGCCGATCTGGACGACAGTGAAGACCTAAAAGCGTTTTTCGCGGTTATTCAGGGCCTCAATGGTGACGGCAAGTTGCTTGCCTACCACGACCGCTCCGATGGGGGCTTGTTTGTTACTTTGGCTGAGATGGCGTTTGCCGGTCGCGCCGGCGTCGAGATCCACCTCGAACGTATCAGTGATAGTCAGGAAGAGTTGGCCGCGGTGTTGTTTAGCGAGGAGCTGGGTGCCGTGATTCAGGTGCGCCAACAGGATACCGAAGCCGTACTGCAGCAGCTCACCGCAGCGGGGTTGGGCGAGCACAGTAGTGTGATTGGTTCTGTTGAAGCCAGCGACAGCCTCAGCTTTTTGTTTGCCGGTGAAACAATACTGGAAAACTCATTGCAGCAGTATCAGCGCTGGTGGGCAGAAACCAGTTATCGTATCCAGTCGATGCGTGACAACAGTGCCTGTGCTCAGCAGGAGTTCGATGCCATTGCCGACCGGGATGATCCGGGGCTGCACGCCGAGTTGAGCTTCGATCTTAATGAGGATGTGACCGCACCCTATGTTAATGCGGGAGCGCGCCCCGAGATCGCGGTGCTGCGGGAGCAGGGCGTTAACGGTCATATTGAGATGGCGGCCGCGTTTGATCGGGCCGGATTCGCCAGTGTGGATCTGCACATGAGCCAGATTTTGAGTGGGCAAGTGGACCTGTCACGCTTCAAGGGTCTGGTGGCCTGCGGTGGCTTCTCCTATGGTGATGTTCTGGGCGCGGGTGAAGGTTGGGCCAAATCAATCCTGTTTAATGAACGCGGCCGACAGCAGTTTGGGGATCTCTTCCAGCGCCCGGATAGCTTCGCGTTAGGCGTTTGTAACGGTTGCCAGATGTTATCTAACCTGCACGAGTTGATTCCGGGGACCGAACACTGGCCTCACTTTGTTCGCAACCGCTCCGAGCAGTTCGAGGCGCGAGTGGCGATGGTTGAGGTTCAATCCAGCCCGTCTATTCTGCTCAAGGGTATGGAGGGATCCAGAATGCCGATCGCGGTGGCCCATGGTGAGGGCTATGCGGAGTTTTCCAGCCCTGAGCAGCTAGCCAGCCTGAACCAGCAGTCGGTGACTGCCCTGCGTTATGTGGATAATTACGGAAATCCCACCGAGCGTTATCCCGCAAACCCCAATGGATCCCCCGAAGGTATTGCGGGTCTGAGCAGTATTGATGGTCGCGTCACGATCATGATGCCGCATCCGGAGCGGGTGTATCGGACCCTGCAAAACTCCTGGGCACCGGACAGTTGGGAAGAGGATGGTGCCTGGTTGCGGATGTTCCGTAACGCCAGGGTTTGGGTCGACTGATGGAGTCGGCCCTACCTTGGGGGCTATCCGTCATGCAAATGCGATCCCGCAAACAACACACCCCGCTTGCAGCGGGGTGTGTTGTTTGGGCTTTTAAGCGGGCGCTGAAGGCTGCAGATTGATCTGTTATCGCAAATCCAGCCTCGATCCTAGTGCGATCTAGCTCAGTTGGTTAAGGATCAGGTAAAGGCTGCTGCACAGGGTAATAAAAGCGGTGCCGAGTAGTAGAATCTCCCTTCTGCTTAACTGGTCGTCCATGGTGTACTCCTTTTGACTGCATCCATGGATCGATTATAGGTGGTTCAGTTTTGTGATCAAGTTCACCTTTGTCTAGTAGCGTCAGTATTTTGTTGTTTCGTATGTAGGAGATCGCCCTTTGTTATGCAGAGGTCAGGGAGCGCTTGCACCGGTTCTGCGGAGCTGTCATCGTGCCCCCATGAGTGGGGTAATCGGGAGTAGTACAGGGTGAATACTTTGTTGTTAAAAATTGTGGTATCGAGTTTGGGGTTGATGCTCGTATTGGGCGCGTCCGGCGCGCGGGCGCAGGCGATTGCCGATCTCTATGCCAGGGTGGATCCCAGTGTGGTCACTATCCGCATCAGCGAACAGGTGATAGACCCCGGAAAAAATGGCCTTATGCGCAGCAGCAGTGGCCTGGGTACTGGTGTGGTGATATCCAGCGATGGGCAGGTGATGACCGCCAATCATGTGGTTGAGCTGGCCGACGCCGTAGTGGTGGAGTTTGCCAGTGGGGAGCTGATCAGTGCCAAGGTTATCTCCGCCAATGCGTCAAGCGATGTGGCGCTGCTGCAGCTGGACTCGTTGCCCAAGTCATTGTCGGTTGCCAAACTAGGTGATTCGGACAAAATTCGTGTGGGAGAGCAGATCTTTGTTATCGGCTCCCCCTACGGCGTTGAGCATACCTTGTCGGTGGGCTATGTGACCGGCCGTCGGGAGATCGGTCGGGTACGAGGGCAGCTGACCCCGGTGGAGTATTTGCAAACCGATGCGGTAATCAACCAGGGCAACTCAGGTGGTCCGATGTTTAACCTGCGCGGCGAAGTGGTGGGTATCGTAAGCCATATCCGCACCCGCTCTGGCGGCAACGAGGGGCTGGGCTTTGCGGCGACCATAAATCTGGCACGCAGCCTGCTTCTCGACGAGCCCAGCTTCTGGGCCGGGGTTGAGGTGATGGTGCTGGGTGAAACCGAAGCCAAGGCGCTTAACGTGCCCCAGAATTTTGGGTTGCTGGTACAGCGCGTGGCGCGAAACTCTCCCGCCTACTTTCTGGGTCTAAAGCATGGCACGCTGCCAGTGAGAATCGGCAAGGAAGATATCCTGCTCGGTGGTGATGTTATCCTGAGTGTAATGGGGGTTCAGCTTACGGAAGACCTGTTGGATTCGTTGGACTCGCCTATTCGCAAGCGCATGTCACAGCTTAGCAAGGGCGATCGAATCGAGATGATGGTGTACCGCGAAGGCGAGGTCATTAAACTGTTCAGCAGTTTCTGAGGGGGAGCGATGCATAAGATTGCGTTCTTTGTCCCGCAAAGCCACCTTGAGGTGGTCAAAGGGGCCCTGTTTGCAGCGGGTGCCGGCACCATTGGAAACTATGGTCATTGTGCCTGGCAAACATCGGGCGAGGGGCAGTTTATGGCGCTGGATGGAGCCGATCCGTTTCTGGGCAAGGTGGGCGAACTGGAGCGAGTCCGCGAATTCAAGGTTGAAATGGTGTGCGCCGACTCCCAAGTGGTGGCTGCCATTGACGCGCTGAAGCGATCGCACCCTTATGAAACCCCTGCTTACGAGGTTTGGCTGCTAGCTGATTACTAGGAGGGGAGGGCAGGCCCTGGTCGCTAGTTGGCGCGCACTGGCCGCAGCAGGGCTTCCGAGCGCATAGCGAAGTGACCCTCCTTGCGGTCGGCGAAGAAGTAGCGCAGCGTTCGGCCGATGGTGGGGAATGCCAGCTCATCCCAGGGGATCTCCTCCTCCAGCAAGAGCTGGGTTAGCAGGCTTTCGCTTCCCGGTGCGTAGTGCTCGTTAGGCATATCCGCCAGATAGAATAGGTGCACCTGGTCAATGTGGGGCAAACTGAACATCGTATAGAGCCGAAGGTTGGTGACCTCAGCACAGGCCTCCTCTTCGGTTTCCCTCGCGGCACCCTCTTCGCAGCTTTCACCGTTCTCCATAAAGCCCGCTGGCAGGGTCCAGTAACCGTAGCGGGGTTCGATGGCGCGCTTGCACAGCAGGACTTTATCTCCATACACCGGGAGGCAACCGGCAACAATCCTCGGGTTCTGGTAGTGGATAACGTTGCAGCTGGAACAAACGTAACGGGGGCGATTATCGCCCTGTGGAATGGTTAGACTTACGGCTGCCCCGCAATCACTGCAAAATTTCATCGCTCCCCCCCTAAATGACTGTGCTGTTCAAGTATAAGGGGTGGTGCGGGAAATGAAACGGATCAATAGCCCCTTTGCGCGCTACCCGGCAAGGTTGGCACCTAGCGAACGGGGCCGAGTGGGTAGATGTTGCTGCCGTTACCAAGGCTGCTGGAGGGGGATCGAATAATGTCCCCGAGAGACGCCAGGGCGTCGTGCATCAGGCCGGAAAGGATAACGCAGCGGCTAATCGGGTTGGTGCTGTGGCGGGTTTTTATCTCGGCTTGAAATTGAACGCTGCGCAGGCGGGGTTGGAGGTGGCTCGGCGCATGGCGGATCTGCTCATCGATCAGCTGTGCCTTGAGTACTTCGAAGCGGCTTGGGTCGGTCTCTGCCAGCTGCAACAGTTCATCAAATGGTGGTATCTCGGTCATAATCGCCCCTAACACCCTGAATGACTCTACCTATTGATACTAGGAAGCATTGATCTGCTTGTATAGGCGCGCAATTGATCGTTTGGTTATAAGCGCACCCTGGGTGGGAGAGACTTTTTTCTATCCTGGGCGCGAAATTGGGGCAGTGATTGAACTCCTCGGCGCTTATCGCAATAATGGTTGACTACTAAACTTGGCTGAACGCTGTTGTATCGGCCGGGAGAATACCTGTGCAAGGTCATGATCGATAAACTCAAAACTCGCATGCAGCAGCATCAGCCCCGCGCCCTGATTGGCGGTACTGTAGGCGATCCGTTGCCAGAGGCTGGAGTGTTAATCCCGTTGTGGGAGCGTGGTGGCGAGCTCGAACTGGTTTTGACCCTGCGCTCCGCCAAGCTTTCCACCCATAGCGGTGAGGTGGCTTTCCCCGGCGGTAAGCGGGATCCGGGGGATCGGAATCTGTGGCATACGGCGCTACGTGAAAGCCACGAAGAGATTGGCCTTGACCCGTCCAGTGTGGCGCGCCTCGGAGAGCTGGGTTCATTGGTCTCGCGTTTTGGCATCAAGGTGACTCCCTTTGTGGGAATGATCCCCTCGGACGCTGAGCTGGAAGCCAACCCCGATGAGCTCGACAGTATTTTTTCGGTGCCACTGGCCTTCTTTCTCGATGACAAACGGTTGCGCACCGACGCTATTTGCTTTCGGCAAGAGACTTACTACGTTCCTGCCTATGAGTATCAGGGATACCAGATATGGGGTTTGACTGCCGTCATGCTGGTGGAGTTGTTGAATGTGGCTCTCGATGCGGATATACCGCTGAATGTTCCCCAATTTAGTACCGACAACCGGCGTCGTTAATACGGTGTCTGATACCCCACCCAATAATTTATAAGGAAGCTTTATGATTTATCAGTTGGGAGAGCGGCAATTGGAAACCGCTACTGACGACTATTTTATTGCTGATACCGCCACCCTGATTGGTTCGGTGAGGCTTGAGGCAAACGCCAGTGTCTGGTTCAACGCCGTAATTCGGGGTGACAACGAACTCATCACCATCGGTGAAAACAGCAATGTGCAAGATGGTTCGGTCCTCCATACAGACCCGGGTTTTCCGCTGATGATAGGGGCTAATGTGACCATCGGTCATAAGGTAATGCTACACGGCTGCGAGATCGGTGAGGGGTCGCTGGTTGGAATTAATGCGGTGGTACTCAATGGTGCCAGAATTGGGCGTAACTGTATTATCGGCGCCAATGCCCTGGTGCCGGAAGGCAAAGAGATACCCGACGGTTCTGTTGTTATGGGCTCCCCCGGTAAGGTGGTTAAACAACTCAGTGACAGCCAGCAGCAGATGTTGGCACTGGGTGCTCGGCACTATGTGGAAAATGCCCGTCGTTATCGCAGGGAGTTGCGCCCGGACTCCCGTTTTCGGCAAGAGGATTCTGTATGAGTGTACGGCCTGTTATGTCCCCCTGCGTCAGTATCTGTGCCCTGAACGAAGAGGATGTCTGTGTGGGCTGTTACCGTACGGACCGGGAGATTGTTCGCTGGCGCGAGATGAGTGATCCCGAGCGCAGAGAGGTCATTGCAAACGCGAATCAGCGTGCATTGGCGATGGGGCGAGGGTTGGATCGTGCCCATTAGGCGCTATCACCTGGCTTGGTACGCAGGTCTCGTTTTCGCTCCATTACTGCTGTTGCAGGGCCTGTGGTTGCGGCGGCGAATCGAGCGCCTACCCGATGCCCAGGGTGATGCAGTGGGGCGCGTTGGTGACCCCACCACAGCGGTGTTGCGTTTGAATGTCGTTGGTGAGTCGCCGGTTGCTGGTGTTGGGGTGGCCAATCACACCGAAGGTTTGGCCTGCCAGGCGGCGCAGCACTTGGCGGGCTTTATAGGCGGGCAGGTCGAATGGTCGGCAGAGGGTCTTAGTGGAAGCAACGCCCAATACTGGGTCAAGCAGTTTGGAGCCCTATCGAGGGAGCCTGTCGCCAACGCCGATGTCATCGTTGTGGTGTTGGGGGTAAACGACACCACCGGGTTGGTGCCACTTGGGCGGTGGCGCCGCGACATCGAGCATTTGATAGACCAGCTTCGGGGACAAGCCGCGTTGCTGGTTTTTTCCGCGGTCCCCCCTGTGGGGCATTTTACCGCGTTGGCGGCTCCCCTGCGGTGGTGGCTTGGGTGGCGGGCGTTGATGCTGGATCATGCGCTGAAGCGTGTAGTTTGCGGTGTACAACCCAATAGCGGAATACGAGTCAGCCACCTCGACTCACAACCGAGCCTGAGGCCGGAGATGCTGGCCCGTGATGGGTTTCACCCATCCGCACGGGGGTATCGTCAGTGGGGGGAGCGGCTGGCCGAGCATATCGTCACTGAAATGCGATCGCCAGACCGGGTTTCATCACCGACGAAAAGGGATGCAGGGTTGTTGGGCTCAAATTGAGAACGCGCAGAGCCATTTCAACTTGCACCTGTAGGGGCAGTCTATCAAACTACGGCACAGCAGCATCGCGGTGGCTTTGTGGCCGGAGCGTAGGAGCCTGTATTAGGTGTGTTGGTTAGAACTGAAGGGTCTTTGAATGAAAAACAATGCAGGACGAGGGCTATTTGCGCCATTACTGATAGCTTCCACGGTGGCCTGGGCGGCAGAGCGGCCGGCCAATACCTATTTTTCAATGGCGGTCACCGAAAACTCCCATAATCACTACGGTGAAAACCTGCTCTACCTGGATTTTTCAGCCACGGCCGAGGATGCGCAACTGCATCCGCGGACGGTAAAGTCAGTTCGTGTCGAGCCGGGGCAGATCGTGGCAGATGGCGTGGCCGATGAGTGGGAATCCTCTGCATTCACTCAGATTAAGCCGCGAGTGATGAACAACTACCCCCTGAGCAATCATCGTGACGCAACCCCGACGGATATTTTTCTAGCCTCTGCCTGGGATGGTGAGTACCTCTATTTTGTCGCGCAGTGGGAAGATGCTAACCGGGACGCCTCCATTAATCGTAATCGCTGGATCTTCAAGGACGGACAGTGGAGTTCCATGGCGCATACTGCTGCGCGGCCCGGAACTGCGGCCGCCACGGCGGTTAATCGCGATGATCTGATGCAGGGTGTTGAAAGTGAAGACCGTGCCTTCTTTATGTTTCCTATTGTTGATCAGCAGGGTAACTTCAAAAGCGGTGGGCAGGGCTGCGGGGGGTATTGCCACGCAAACCTGGCCGTGAGTGGTGACCCGGCTAAGGCGGCGGTCGGTGACGGTTCTGCTGCCATGCATACGACACTGGATGGTGATCTGGCTGACTTGTGGCATTGGACCACTACGCGCCATCTGCCCATGAATACGCTGTGGGATGGTCGCGTGGAGTACGGGCTAGAGAGCTATAACGGCCGCAAGGGCGATGCGGGTAACGAGCCCTTTATCGACAACGCGTTGACCAAACCGTTCCGGCCTCAGTATGTACACCGGGGCGATCTGGAGGCGGGTTCCTATAGTACCCCCGGATTTAGAACAGAATCCCTGCGTGAGGACGAGCTGGTTGCGATTACCGATGAGATGACCTTCGCCGAAGGGGTTTCGCTTCCCTACTATATCGGTACGCCGGGGACGGGCAGTCGAAACGATGTTTTCAGTGCGGCTACCTTCGATACATCGTCGGGACGTTGGACCCTGGAGTTGAAGCGCAAGCTGATCACCGAGGATGCAACCCATGATCGCCAGTTTACGGCTGGGGTTGATGCGCCTGCGCCCGCGGACACCCTCATTGTGCGGGGCGATATCGAACGTGGAAAACGGTTGTTCAGGGAGAAGGCCTGCGCCGCCTGCCATGGCGATGAAGGGGAGGGCTCCTTCAATGGTGAGACCTGGGATTATCCGCGTAATCAACGCACGTCGGCTCAGGCGATTCTGAATGCAGCGTCAATTTTGCGTCCCCATCGACAGGAAAACGTTGTTCATGAACTCAAGAAGTGGGAGGACGAGCCGCCAACAGCCCTCATGCCGTATATCATCCTGAGCCAACAAGAGGCCGAAGATATAGCCGCCTGGCTGCAGACACGCTACATACCCTTTGGGCAATAGAGACAAAAAAAACGCCGTGGTTACGGCGTTTTTTTTGCTTTGCGTTTTCTTTGTTTCTGCTCAGTCGCTTGCCTGTTTTTCCGGGCGAATAAACGTGCTGAACACATACTCAGTCACGTGCGCCACCTCCTGATAGGTTAGCACCTTGTCCCAGGCGGGCATCTCTGAGCCGTGGCTGCCCTGGGATATCAACTTGAACAGCTCTGGGCGGTTGAGTGTTTGCTGGGCCGCAGGGTGGTGAAAGTCACGAGGCTTGGGGAAAATAAAGGTAGAGCGAGGTCCATTCCCGTCTCCCTCTGTGCCGTGGCAGTTGGCGCAGGTGCTGTTGTAGAACGTCTCTCCCCATGCTGTTTTGCCCTCCAGCCCCATGGGCATCTCCAGACTCATGTCCGCAACTTTGGAATCTTTCTCGTCCGGGGTTTCTGTGACGGGGGCGGCGTTAGTGGCCGCTTGGGGGAGCTGGTCAAGGGGCATAAAGGTGCTGCGAATATGATCCACTACGACCTCGATTCGCTCCTGACCCAGGCGATTGATCCAGCTGGTCATCGGGGTGTTGGGGCGTCCGTAGGAGACGGAAAAGATCATCCGTTCGCGACTCAGCTCCTGGGCAGAGGCTAGTGAGGTAAAGTCGCGCGGTGGTACCGCAAGCCCTCCCGTGGCTCGTGACTGACCGTTGCCTTTTTCGCCATGGCAAACAGAACAATAATTTTGGTAGATGTCATGGCCATCCATCGAGTCGGTGGTATGGCTATTGGCAGCGAGCAGCGGTTGGCTGACGCCAAGGCAACCAAAAATGGTCGTTAACAGAAAGGGGAGAGGATACTTCATGTTGTCTCTTTTCGATGTGTCATTTCGAGGTGGGCTTCCCGGCACTCTAGATTACACCCTGCGTCTCTCGATGGGGAGAGCGGGACGGTATTTTTTACAGTAACTTAATTTGCGTGGGGTGCCTGTCACAGGACTATACTCCAAAGCCCGCTGTTTTATGGCATCAGCGACGCCGTTGAGTTGTCTAGAGGCGTATCAGCCTGTATTGTTTGGGGATGTTTCATAGCGTAATTACGGGGGTATTTTCCCTGCTTTATGAATAGTTTTGATCACCTGCTAACTCTGGAGGAGCGCCGCCACCTAAAGCGGCAACAACTGCGTGATTTCCTTTACTGGAGTGCGGTGCTGGTTGTGGTGGTGGTGGTACTGGCTAATATCGCACTGAAGCAGGTACAAAAAATCGAAACCGAGCGGCTTGTACGCTCCTCGCAGGTTGAGTTGCAAGCCTACACCGCTTTCGAGGGGGAGCGGCTGGGCAATCTGGCCAAAGAGGTGGTGGCGTTGTCCCGCGACAACTCTTTGCTGACCTACGTTACCCAGGGGGATGATCAGTCTCGGCGAGCGCTGGAAACCCACTGGGTTGGTGTCGCCTGGTTTGAGGGGCGTTATAGTCAAATTAGCCTGCTTGACCCTTACGGCCTGGAGATGGTTCGGGTTGAATATGACGCTATTGATAACCGAGCCTTTGCTGGCACCCAGCTCGACTATCAGGGGGATAGCTACTTTATCGAGGATGCTGCGACCCTGGAGGTCGGAGAGGTCTATTTTTCGCGAATAGATCTGGCGCAAGGGGATATGATTCCGCAGATCGTGCTACGAGCAATTACCCCGGTGGTTGACCTTTCCGGGCATAGGGACGGGTTGCTGGTGTTATCGCTGCGAGCGGAGCAGATGCTGGGGGGCTTCTACCAGGGCTTGGGGAGTAGTTTTTACAGCAACGCGATGGTCGATGATCGCGGCGAGTATGTCATCGGCAGTCAGGCTATTCCGGCCGAGGGGGGCTTGTCTGATAACCTGAGTGTGGATCATCCCGTTGTGTGGCGCTCCATGCAGGTGCTCGACAGCGGAAGCGTAAAGATACCAAGTGGAATGGTGGTGTTTCAGGCGGGGAACTTCGGCTTTGCCGAGAACTCCCGCAAACGCTACCTGCTTTCTTATATAGCGGATGAAACAGTAGCGTCAGCGACCAGCTATCAGCGTCAGGTAGTACTGGGTGGCGCGGTGGTATTTAGCCTGTTGGCGATGGGCTGGTTCTGGTACATCAGCGGTGGGTTGCTGCACCGTACCATGCGCCGACGTATGCTCGATGTGGTTTCGGGTGTTTTTGAAAGCAATGAAGCGATCTGTATTACCGATGGTGAGGGGCGAATAGAGGCGGTGAATGGTGCCTTTAGCCGCACCACCGGCTACCTCACCGATGAGGTGTTAGGGCGCAAGATCAGTATCCTCAATTCGGGGTATCACGACGCCGATTTTTTTGCGGCCATGTGGAGCTCGCTGAAGGAGCAGGGTTTCTGGAAAGGTGAGGTGATGAATCGCCACAAGAGTGGAGAGGTGTTTCCGGAGCTGCTGTTGATTAGTGCTGTGCGGGGAGTTAAAGGCGATATCGTTAAATACGTCTCCCATTATGTTGATATTACCGAACAAAAGAAGCAGGAGCGTGAGCTAAAGCTTGCTGCCGCGGCCTTTGAGACCAATGTCGGCGTCGTTGTAACCGACCCTGAAGGCGATATTCAGCGCGTCAATAGTGCGTTTTCCCGCATCACCGGCTATACCGCCAAAGAGGTTATTGGTCAAAATCCAAGAATTCTACAGTCCGGCTATCACGATGCCGAGTTTTACCAGCTGATGTGGCAAGCGATACGGGAGAACGGTTACTGGCGGGGGGAGGTGTGGAATCGGCGTAAAAGCGGCGATATTTTCCCGGAATGGATCACGATTACCTCGGTGCGGGACGAAGATGAGGAGATCATCTACTTTGTCTCAACCTTTGAGGATATTACCCGGCGTAAGGAGCTGGAGGCCGAGCTGGAGCGGTTAGCAACCACCGATAGCCTGACCGGTCTTTGGAATCGGCGTCGATTCGAGCAGGAGTTGCGCAAAGAGCTGCATTACACCCAGCGTTATGGTGGAGGTTTTACCTTCGTCATTTTTGATATCGACCACTTTAAACAGGTGAATGATCGTTATGGTCACGATGTGGGGGACGAGGTGATCCAGCGGGTCGCCAACACGGCGTCGGGTATGTTGCGGGCGGTGGACAGTATCGGGCGCTGGGGTGGTGAAGAGTTTGTATTGTTGTTACCAAAATCGAACGAATCCGATGCGGGTATTATCTGCGAGCGATTGCGGGTTGCCATAGAACAGGATACCGGTGAGCCTGGCGTCACCTGTAGCTTCGGAGTTTCCCATTTTATGGAAGGTACTACCGAAGATGGCATCATAAAAAGTGCCGACCAGGCCCTCTACCAAGCGAAAGAGTCGGGGCGTAACCGTGTATGTACCGTATCAGAGGCGGCAGGGGATGGAGAGGGGAGTGAGGCCAGCGCTTGATGTGTTGGCATCCCTTTTGCTTTTCTCTTGGGTTGAGGCTCCCCGGGCAACGTGGGCCTCTTTTACTTTGGGTGTGTTATACAAAAGGCTTGGGATATTGACTGGCTTATAGGGGGCCTGCGGCAATGCAGGCCGGTATGGCAAGGTAGCGTGGAGATAGCAGGGTATCCGTTGGCAACAGCTTTTCAGGAGTAGGCTGAATGATTGAACCTGAACTCGTAGGTGAGCCATTTTTGGTCGCGGCCCAGTCGCAGCGACCGGACGAGGGGTATTGGGATATCGATGAGGCGATCTCAGCCTTGAAAAGCGCACCCCGTGTCGGAACCTATCTGGTGGACGGCAGCTTTCAGGTGGATAGGACCGCATCGCTTCGGTATCGCGATCTCTTCCCCGAAATGATTGATGGTATTGGGCGCTCTCCCAGAGACCCTCTGTACCGTAAATACAAGCTGGCTTCTTTGGAAAAGGGATCGTTGATGCTTCACCTGGAGTGGCTGCCGGAGCAGGTGATGGGAGTCAGTGATTGCAAGTTTTCGTTTGCTCGTACCATCTGTCGGGCGATGGGGCTGGAGGTACTGTTACTGGATCTGCACGGCCCGACATACGAAGTACTGATGCCCGCGTCGGTGGAAGCGATGCTGAGGGGGCTCAGCTTTAAGGCCAAACGGAAAATAGTGGATCGTTTGCGAATGAAGCGAGAGTTTTGCATGCACTCTCAGTTCAATGATCAGCGCGATGAAACCATCACCATTGGTGCCTTTGGTTGGCATTGTCACCGTTGTCCACAGCTTTGCGATGCCTGAAGTCATGAATTATATCGTTCGGCAAGGGTCTATGTGGCTCTCTTAAAAGGAATCTGGAACGCAGTATGAGATACAGATTACTATCGGTGCTGATCGCGATTGCAAGCTTTACCGCTGTGATGGTGGGGGTTTTGTGGCTCAACGACGTTGATCAGCAGGCTCATCGTCAAGACTACCGCAGTCAGATCGTCGAAAGACTCAGTAGAAAGCATGCAATGTTAGAAGCGGCGATTAATCGCCGGGTAGCCTTGGTGCAGGGCTTGGCTGCCTTCGCCAAAACCCAGCTTTATACCCTCACAGACCCTAAGTTCAGAACCTTTGCTACTGAGTTGTACGGGCGTGTGGAGGGGGTGCGTAGCCTCCAGCTGGCGCCGGATGCCGTCGTGACCTACGTCTACCCGGTCATGGGTAACGAAAATGTTATTGGGCATAACTTGCTCGGTGACGTGGTTCGCAAAGACGCGGTGCTGAAGACTATTAAAGAGCGGGCCTTTGTCCTGGCCGGCCCCTTTCCTTTGCTGCAGGGGGGAGAGGGAATAGTTGCCCGCTTGCCGATTTACCATAACCGGCATGGAGAAGAGGCCTTCTGGGGGTTTGCAACCATGGTGCTGGATGTGGAGCCTCTGCTGCAGGAGGCCGGGTTATTGGACGACGAAACCATTCACTACTCTCTTCGTGGTCGAGACGCCACCGGCGCTGAGGGCGAGGTCTTTTTTGGTCCTTTGTCCGTTTTTCAGAAAGAGGCCCTGATTCAAACCGTTGACCTACCTTGGGGAAGTTGGCAGCTGGCGGCCTACCCCAAAGGTGGTTGGCTCGTTGAAGACCCCTTTATGCGTCACCTGCTTCCTCTCGGTGTGCTGGTTGCGACACTGCTCGCGTTGATCGTTTTTGCGTTGCTGGAGGCTCCGAGGCTACTGCGCAGGGAGGTGCAACGACGAACCGCGGAATTGGTCGACACGACCGAGAAGCTTGCTCGGGGAGAGGCGCGTCTCAGCTCCCTGATCAATTCGATTCCTGACATGATCTACTTTAAGGATATTAAAGGGGTTTATCAGGGTTGCAACCAGGCCTTTGCCGACTATGTCGGCCAACCGATTGCTGCGATTATCGGACATACCGACGGGGAACTGTTTCAAGGTCAGCCCGGTAACTATTTTCATGAAATTGACTACGAGCTGCGCCGGGATCAGGAGGCGCGCCGTGACGAGGAGTGGGTTCGGATCGGGCGGCACCAGCGTTTACTGGATACCCTGAAGCTTCCCTATCGCGATGAGCGAGGCGGGGTTCTCGGTTATATAGGGGTTTCCCGGGATAGTACCGAGCATAAAAATAGCGAACTTACCCTGCGTTCCAGCGAGCAACGTTACCGGGAGATGATCGAAGGGCTAAACGCGGTGGTCTATCGAATCAACCTTCCCGACGGAGATGTGGAATATATCAGTCCATCGGTTGGCCGGGTTTTTGGTGTACCCGCTGACGAGTTCCTTAATATTTTTGATGTGATGGACAGGCAGCGATTCTCGGTCAATGGCTTGGAACCAGGCCAGAGCATGAAGGCATTTACCTGGGCGTTCGAGGGAAAACAGAGCCAGGAGGGCGAGCTTCGGATTCTGCATGCTCAGAGCGGTGATATTCGTTACTTGCACCACTTCGATCGAGTTCGATATGACGAAAAAGGTGACCTGCTGGGTATTGATGGGATCTGCGAGGATGTTACCGAAAGCAAGCAGCAAGAGCATCGTATGCGACAGATTGCCGAAGGCGTCTCCGGCAAAATTGGAGAAGACTTTTTTCATTCGCTGCTGAGTTATCTTTCGAGTCTAAGTGGTATGGATATCGCGTTTATCGCGACGGTTAATGAGAATGAGAGCGAGGCCAAGACCCTGGTGTGTTACGAGGATGGCCGTCCGGTGGATAATTTCGTTTACTCGCTTTCGGGCACCCCTTGCCATGATGTGCTGAGCAATGAGGTCTGCTATGTCGAGTCCGACGTGGTTGCACGGTACCCGGAGGATAAACTACTTGAGGATATGGGGCTCGAAAGCTACGTCGGGGCACCGCTGACCGACAGTGAGGGAAAAAACTGTGGGTTGCTGGTTTTGCTCGGTCGAAGCATCATCAAAAAGCCCAAAGAGATCGAATCCCTGCTAAAAATCTTTGCCGTCAGGGCCTCTGCAGAGATGGAGCGCCAGCGGCAGCAGGAGAGTTACAGTAAGGTGCTGCAGGCGGTGGAGCAGAGTCCTGTATCGGTGGTTATTACCAATACCAGTGGCCTCATCGAATACGTTAACCCGGTATTTTGCGAGATCAGCGGCTACAGTCACAGCGAGGTCATCGGTCAAAACCCGAGCATTATTAAATCGGGTAAGCAGGATGAGGCTTTTTACCGGGATATGTGGGCGGATATCGCTGCCGGCCGCGAATGGCATGGTGATATGGTCAACCGTGCCAAGGATGGTCGAGAGTATTGGGAGCATGTATCCATCTTCCCGCTGGTGGATGAGCGTGGAACCCCGACAAACTACGTAGCGTTGAAAGAGGACTTGACCCTGCGCAAACAGCAGGAGTCACGTTTAAAACTGGCAGAAACCGTCTTTGATGTAACCAGTGAGGCGATCATCCTGACCGATGCAGAGAATCGTATCGTCACCGTTAACCCGGCCTTTACCCGCATTACCGGCTATACGGCGGAGGAGGTGGTGGGAAGGGACCCTGGCCTACTCAGCTCGGGTCGTCAAAGTCCTGACTTTTATACCCAGATGCAGGAGGGGTTAGAGCGTTTCGGGCATTGGGAGGGTGAGATCTGGAACCGGCGCAAGAACGGTGAGGTGTATCCCGAGTGGTTATCGATTGTGGTGTTGCGGGAGAAGGACCGGAGCGTTAAATACCACGTCGCGGTCTTTAGCGATATTACCCGTCGTAAGGAAAACGAATCCCTGATCTTTCATCAGGCCAACTACGATGCATTGACCGACCTGCCCAATCGACACCTGTTTTTCACCCTGCTCTCCGATGCCCTGCTTAAAGCATATCGGAACAGCACCCAGGTTGCGGTGCTGATGATCGATCTGGATCGCTTTAAATGGATCAACGATACCCTGGGGCATAACCGGGGGGACGAGTTGTTGCTGGAGGTAAGTCGGCGACTGAAGCTATGCCTTGGGGAGAGTAAACTGTCCCGACTGGGTGGGGATGAGTTCGCGGTGATTCTTCCTAAAATGGGCAATCCTGACAAGATAGCCAAGCTGTCGCGCAAACTGCTCGAACAGGTTGTCGAGCCCTATACCATAAAGGGTGAAGTATGCCATATGACGGCGAGTATCGGCATCGCCCTATTCCCGTCGGATACCAAGCCATCCAACGATCCCGCCGAAACCGTACGTGAGCTATTGAAGCACGCCGAGAGTGCGATGTATCGAGCCAAGGCCGATGGCGGCAACGGGTATCGTTTCTTTACGCCAGAGATGAATGCGCTGGTGGTCCAGCACCGCCAATTGCAAGCGGAGTTGTTCCAGGCGATCGAGCGCAACGAGTTCTGCGTGCACTACCAGCCGATTGTCTCCACAAAGACAGGAAAACTCTCCAGTGCAGAAGCGCTGGTGCGCTGGCAGCATCCGGAGCGAGGAATGCTCTACCCCGATGGGTTTATTCCTTTTGCCGAAGAGAGTGGCCAGATCCTGCGTATCGGGAACTGGGTGTTGCGTGAGGTTTGTCAGCGCATCCAGCAATGGCTGCAGGATGGGTGGCAGCCACTGCGGATCTCGGTTAATGTCTCCCCGCGCCAGTTCCATGATCCGGACACGGCCAAGGAGATCCTGTCGATCTTGAAAAAAGCGGATGTCGCCAGGGATTATATTACCCTTGAGATCACCGAAGGGATGATTCTGGAAGATGACCATCGAGTGCTCGAACTGATGGATAATATTCGCAAACTTGGGGTCAAATTCTCGATTGATGACTTTGGTACTGGATACTCGTCCCTGGGCTACCTGAAGCGATTCCCGGTAGATTATCTGAAAATTGACCGGGCCTTCATCACCCACTTGAGCACCAGTGAAGACGACCGCCAGATCGTGAAAGCGGTGGCGGCTCTGTCGGATGCGCTGGATCTGCAAACCGTTGTGGAGGGGGTGGAAACCCCCGAGCAGTATCAGTTGTTAAGTGGAATGAATGTAGATTATCTGCAGGGCTATTTGTTTAGTAAGCCGGTAGGCGTCTCAGATTTCGAGCAGCTTATGAGAGAGTGGGATGATAAGCGCGCATCGCTCAGCTTTATCATATAGAATCCTCCACTGAATTTTAGGCTTTCAACTCAATAGAACGGGCAGGATAGATATGTTTCTGTTTTGGTTAGTTACGGTGCTGATGGTTGCAGCAGCGCTGGGGTTTATCTTAATACCGCTGATGCGGCCAACAAAAGTTGATGCTGACGCATTGGATGAGTCGGCCGTCAATCTCGCCGTTTACCGTGAGCGCTTGGCTGAGCTGGAAGCGGATCGCGCAGAGGGAAAAATCGACGATAAAGAGTTCTCAAGGCTCCAGTTAGAGCAGCAGCGAGCCCTGCTGGAGGATGCCTCCATGGTATCCGATACCAAGGCTGGCGTTGAGGGTGCGCGTTGGATGTTGCCGGTGTTGGTGTTGCTGCTGTTACCCCTAAGCAGCTACGGCCTCTATTTGAAATTGGGCGCCAGTGATCTACTGACCATGCAACCTGCAGCCGAGGTACAGAGCAATCCCCACGGCGAAGGCAGTATGGAGGGGATGGCGATCACGTTGTTGAAAGAGCTGGAAGAGAATCCGAATAACTCTCAGGGGTGGTTTACCCTGGGGCGGACCTATATCTCGATCGGTCGTTATGAGCAGGCCGCTGACGCTTTCGATCGTGTGAGTCAAATACTTGGCGTCGAGCATGCAGAGATCCTCGCGCAGAAGGCGCAGGCGCTTTACTTTGGCACCGATAACCAGATGACCCCGGAAATTCAGGCGATTATCGATAAGGCTATCGCTGACGATGCCTCTGATCCGGGACTTAACGGGCTACTGGGCATGATCGCCTACGATGGTGGGGATTTTGCCGAGGCGATTATTAGCTGGGAGAAAATGCTGGCCAATATTCGCCCGGGAATGAGCGAGGAGGGCGTTCGTCAGGCGATCGAGATGGCGCGCCAACAACTGGCGAGTAGCGGGGGGGAGATGCCAGCAGTAGCGCCTCAAGGGCAGCCTGCGGCAACGCCTGCTGAATCCCAGGGAGTATTGGGTGATAAGCCCTTAAAGGTACTGGTTGAAATAGACTCGGGCCTTATGGGGCAAGTAGACGGCTCCAATACGGTGTTCGTGGCGCTTAAGCATGCAGAGGGACCCCCTATGCCGATCGCTGCGGTGCGGTTGCGTGCCGATCAACTGCCCACGCTGGTGTCCATTGATGACAGCAATCTTTTGGGTGGCGGTGCTCCGATCGCTGCAGATAAGCCGCTGGTTTTGGCGGTAACACTCTCGAAATCGGGAACCGCCGGTGCTAAATCCGGAGATTTGCGCGGGGTAACGCCCCCCATGACCCTATCCGAGATGGGCAAAAAGGTGATCCAGGTCAATATTAATGCGGTTGTACCCTGATTTATTATGTGAACTGGTTCATGGTTCAATTTTTGCTTAGTTAGATTCGTATGCGACGTTAGCCGAAGTCGCATACGGTTCTCGTCATAAGGTATTAAGTTACCAATGCGATAGTTTGTGTCGGGAACGCCAGCAGAATTACTGCAGCCATTAGGGATAATGTTCGGCGTAACACGAGGCACACTATTATGCGTTTTCATCTAGTCCGTTACTTTCTGTTGACGAGTCTGGTGGCATTTTCCATCGTTGCTGGTAGCTTGGCCTACCTGCAGAACAAAACCGCTCTGGACAACCTGATCACACAGGCAGAAAGTAGTAACGTCAACCTGGCGCGAACTTTTGCCAACTCTCTATGGGCCGAGTTTGAGCCCCTTGTGACCCGTGCCTCGACCCTTTCTCGTGAGCAGCTGCAGGGCGCCCCTGAGCAGCCTCACCTGTATGGCCTTGTGCAAGGCATGATGGCCGGCACTAACGCCCTGAAAGTAAAAGTATTTAATCTTGAAGGTCTGACGGTCTTTTCCACTGAAGCCTCGCAGATAGGTGATGATAAGAGTAAAAACGGTGGCTACCTGTCCGCCGTGGGTGAAAGGGCGGCCAGTGAGCTGACTCACCGTGACACTTTTAGTGCTTTCGAGCAGGTCGTTGAGGATCTGGATGTTATCTCCAGTTATGTTCCCCTGTATGCGGGTGGCAAGTTGGTAGGGGTGTTTGAGATCTATTCGGACATGACACCCCTGATCGACAAAATCGACGAAACGAAATACTTGGTACTGGGTGCCGTTGTTGGCCTCTCTATCTTGCTTTACATCGCGCTGTTCTTGATCGTACTGCGCGCAAATAACATCATTAAGGATCAGGACGCTGCTAATACCAAAGTTCAGGGTCAGCTTGCCAACTCGGACAAAATGGCTTCTCTGGGTCGTATGGTTGCCGGGGTTGCACACGAGCTGAACACACCACTGGCGTTTGTTGGCAGTAACGTGTCCATGATGAAAGAGGTATTGGAGGATATTGAGCTTCCTAATCGTTGGGGGGCCCGTTTAATTGAGCTGACCCAGCAAAGCGATAAGCCCGAGGTTGTGGTTAAGCTTAATAAGCAGCGCTTTAGCTCTGAGATCGAAGCCTACGAGCCTATGGATATGGGCGAAGTCCAGGAACTACTGGATTCTACCCTCAGCGGTGTCGTACAAATGCAGGAGCTGGTGGTTAACTTGAAAAACTTCACTCGTCTTGATCGCGCCAAGGTGAGTGAGTACAACCTGAACGATGCGATTAAGAACGTGTTTTACATCGCCCGCAGCTCCATCGCTACGACGATCGAATTTGAACAGGATTTGGGTGAGATCTACCCCGTATCCTGCATGCCGTCCCAGATCAATCAGGTATTGATGAATTTGATGATCAATGCCGGCCAGGCACTGGGCGATGAGGGCAAGATGACCCTGCGCTCACGTATGGATGGTAATGACGTAGTGATTGATGTGGCCGACAACGGGCCGGGTATCAAGCCCGAAGATCGGGAGCATATCTTTGATGCCTTCTACACCACTAAAGGTGAGGGTGAGGGTACCGGATTAGGGTTGTCTATTTGTAAGGATATTATCACCGAGCATGGTGGTTCTCTTACAGTGGAGACCGCGGTGGGTGAAGGCACATGCTTTACGATTCGCTTGCCCGTAGCGGACCTGCCCAACTAGCAGAGCATCTATGATGACAGGAGTGAGAATATGGTAACTCGACGTGCAAGGATTTTGTTTGTTGATGATGAGCCCAAGATTCTACACGCCCTGAAGTGGCTGTTTCGCAAAGGGTACGATGTTGCGGTCGCCGAAGGTGGACAGGAAGCGCTGGAGCAGGTCAAAAGCTTCAAGCCTGATGTCGTGGTAAGCGATCAGCGTATGCCCGGGATGACCGGCACTCAGTTGTTGAATCAGGTCAAGATGATCTCACCTGGCACCATGCGCTTGCTGCTGACGGGGTATTCAGATTACAAGGCGGTGGTTAACTCCGTGAATGAGGGTGAGATCTACCGCTTTGTTCACAAGCCCTGGGTCAATAGCCAGATTCGCAGTGTGGTGGAAGAGGCGGCCAATACCGCGCTCAATTGCCCCGAGCTGGTTGAGACGCCCGAAGGCGAAGAGGTCGCGCCTGCCCAAGGTGTCTCTGCGGCCGAGCGGGGCAGTATTCTGGTCATTGATGACGACGAGCAGCCCTGCAGTGAGCTGCAGGATGTGTTGGGGGCCACTCATAATCTTCTTTTTGCCCGCTCGCTGGACGAGGCGATGGATCTGCTGGAAAACAATCCGGTTGGAGTCGTGATCTCCGAGGTGACTATCGGGGGTGGAGATGTTACCACGCTTATTAAACTGCTCAAGCGCCATTACCCGGAGATCGTATCGGTTGTGATGACCTCCCAGGAGGACGCCAATATTATCATCGAGCTGATTAATCAGGGGCAGATCTACCGCTTTATGAGTAAGCCGATAAAGGCGGCCCAGTGCCGGATCAATGTTGAGTCTGCACTGCGCAAGCATCGTATGCTCAACCGCAATCCTGAGCTGCAAAAACGTCATAAAGTGGTTGAGGTGCGGAGTGCGCCTGAGGCGGCTGCAAGCGGAGCCGATATGAGCGCAGGATCCGAGAAAGTGGCTGTGCCGAAGGTGAGTCCGGGAATGTTTGACAGCATGCTTAGCCGCGTGCGTCGCCTCGGAGGGCTGTGGCGCTAGTTTTAGGTCCGAGCAATAGAAAGCAAAAAGCCCGGAGAGTCCGGGCTTTTTTGTGGTGGGTTGTTTATTGAGGCTACTTTTTAGCGGGCAGAAGGGCTCCACGTTCCATGCTGGCAGAGACCTGTTCAACCAGCTCTTCCAGTAGCGCCATCTGGTTTTGTGGATCAAAAGCCTCGGAAAGGATCGACCATACCAGTTCCTTGTTGGTGGTTTCGTAGAGGTTAAATTCGAGCTTGAAGACCGTGTAATCTACATAGTAGCCACCGGTTTGGGTGTAAAGTGTCGGGTAGTCGCGATCGAATCCACGGTTGCCTCGATCGTAATAATTGTAAGGTCTGGAGCCGCTAATTTCGGTGCGGGGGGGGATATAATCCTGTCCCTCTTCGGTGCCCACCAGGCGCGATACCATCACGCTGTCTGCTCCAATACGCGCGGCGGTACTGACGACGGCTTCCTTGTTGATGCTGCTTACCTCCGGCTTTCCGCTGGCTTGGTACCAGGCTGTTGCCTTGATTCCGCGGTCAATAAACATCTTGGTAAAGCGGTCTTCTATCATTCTGCGATTGCGCGTCTCTTTGGCCGTTGAGATCACCAGGACGTGCTTCAGTGGGGCGGAGAAGCTGGGGTCTTTCCATTCGGAGGTCATTTGGGAGCTGGCGCATCCGGTTAGCAAGGCGATAGCGCCGATTCCTATGGCAATGAGTATCTGCTTCATAAAATCCATCTCGGTAGTTGTTTGATCTTGCTTGAGTATACTGCCTGACTTCTCAAATACCACCTTGAGGCGAAGAGTTGAGCGCTCTATCTCGTTTGTCGGGAGTAGCTGGCACGGTGTTTGTAGTGATTCAGCCTAGAGTGTTAAAACAGTTGCCTTGAGTGTGACAAGTGCACAAAATATGGACGAAAAGTTATGGCAAGTAAAAGGATGGAGTTAATGAGAACTGTGTTTAGGCGTTTTGTGGTAGGGCTTGGGGTGGCGTGTGTCGCTATGATGGCCTCTTTTGTGGTCGCTGAAGAGAATCTGGCGCTGGGGTATTATCTGCCGATGGCTGAGCAGGGCTCCCCTTATGCCCAGCTTACGATGGGTGAGCTCTATATGCAGGGGGAGGAGATAGCCAGGGATCATGTAGAGGCTTATGCGTGGCTGAAAACGGCGTTAGCCCAGGGGGTGGATGAGGCGGAGCCGTTGCTCGAAGAGCTGGATAAGCAGCTGGTAGGGGAGGCTTTGCAAGCAGCGCAGTTGCGTGCGAGCCAATACATAGAGGCGTACAGCCTTCCCTAGTTATGGGGCTGGCCCCGGCAACAAAAAAGGCCACCTCGGTGAGGTGGCCTTTTTTGTTGGGCGACCCGTTGAGTCGCCCGCCATAAGCAGCTTTACTTGCTCATGAAGTCGATGGCTGCTTTATAGTCATCGTCAGAGCAGTCGCCGCACATTCCGCCGGCAGGCATAGCGCCTTTACCCGCTTTAACGCTGGCCAACATAGCATCCATGCCTTGCGCTGTACGAGCACTCCAGGCTGCAGCATCATGTGCAACCGGGGCGCCGGCTACTCCGGCAGCGTGGCATACCTGGCACGCCTTTTCATAAACAGCTTTTCCGTCAGCTGCGAATACGGAGGTTGACAGCAGCAGAGCTGCAGCGCTAGCAATTACTTTTTTCATCAGATCTACCTTTTCGTTGTAGTTAGCCACACTATTTGGGTGGCGGTTCACTATAGCAGCAAACGTGCCATGCTGCCCTTTTAAGCTAGCCTAGTTCACCATCGTTTGATGACAATCAATATTGGACGATGGTCGAGACCGGGCTAGTTTGCGACGCTAATAGATGCCGCAAAGAGGATGCTCTCAAAGGTGCGTTGCAGGCTTTTGCTGGTAAAGTTATGCATCTCGGACGCCGAGCCCCATTGCACGGTATCGTTGACATTAACTTTGACGGCGGGAGCCGCGACCCATACGGTTTTTGCCCCGGTATTAACCTCAAGATAGCTGTAACCACCGGCTTCCTGTACCGAAAGGACCTTGCCGCGAGTGGCAGATGCCTGGCGAGCCGCTAGTTGTTCGTCGGTCATATAGTTGGACACGAACAGTATCTGATCGAAGGTTTTGCCCAGAGATTTGGAGGTGAAGTTGGTCATCATTGCGCCCTGGCCCCAATAGAGGTTCTCGCCCGCTTTGACGGCTGTCTGGGGCCCTGCGAGCCAGAGCTCCTGACCCTGCGCGTTGCTAACCTGGGCGTAGGTATAACCGCCGGCATTCATCGAGCTAATGACGCTGCCCTGATTGAATCCGGCTGGGATGGAGGGGTGGGCGGCGGGGGTGTCTGTTGCTGCCTGGCCACCGTTCTCCGCCGAGGGTGCAGGGGTGGTATCGATAACAGCAGTAACGGCAAACCACGCAGCGGCGGCGGCAATGAAAATATAGCGTGTCTTAATCATAATAATTCCTGATGGCTGGGTAGCTCCATGGGCCAACTCCCGGAGCGCATTGGCAGTGTCTAGTGTACCATAGGCTGGTCTTTAAACACGGCCTCGGGGGCTTCGTCAGGGGGTCATTTAAGTGGTGAGCCTGATGAAGGAAGCGAGCAGCACAGTATGCAATTAACATACCCTTGCATGCCTATGGCACGCTATTTGAGTGTGTGGTCGCTCAGCAGATACAAAACGGTATTGGAGTGTTTTTTTTGAGTCATCGTTTCCCTTTCCCGGCCGCTCCCTCCTGGTTAGTGCTGGGTACCCTGGCGTTTTTAATGGCGACTCTGCTCGCGGTGGTGTTGGTGGTTAGCCGTATGCCGTTTCCAGGGGAGTTGCTTGCCAATGAGCAGCTATTTCGTACCACCCTGGTATTGCATGTCAATATGGCGGTGCTGATCTGGTTTGGCGCCTTTGTCGGCTATCTATGGAGTGAATCGCGCGACTCTTGGGGGCGCTGGTCTCTAGTGCCTGTTGGACTGGGTAGTGGCGGGGCCTTGCTGCTGCTGGTGGCGGCGACACTGCCCGCCGAGCCGATTTTGAGTAACTATGTTCCGGTTATAGATCACCCGCTTTTTTTGCTGGGTCTTAAGCTCTTTGTTGCGTCCCTCGTGCTGCAAGGTGGGTTGTGGTGCTTAGCGAATCTTCACTGTTGCCATCGCCGGTTCTCGGCGCTCGACATCTGCCTGCTTTCGATCTATCTGCTGCTGCTGTTATCGCTGATAACGGTTGCCGCTGCCGCCTGGAGACTGCCTGGGGAACTGCCTCCGGAGCTGTTTTATGAGTTGCTTTTTTGGGGGGGAGGGCACGTTGCACAGGTGCTCTATGCGCAGCTGTTGATCGCTATTTGGTTGCGTCTGCTGGGCGACTCTGCGCCTGCCGGTTCGGTGATGTTTATCGTTTTGCTGGTACCCGTCGCTGCGGTGCTGCTGTCGCTGTGGCCAGCGTTTACAGTCGACCCCCGTGACGCGGGTTACCGGGACTATTTTACCCAGCTGATGCGCTGGGGGAGTTGGTTGGCGGTGCCCTATGTTGCATGGCACCTGTGGCGGCAAAGAGCGCGCTTTAACTCGATTCTTAAGGTGGTGTTTGCAGGCTCCCTCACGCTCTTTGTGTTGGGGCTGTTGGTGGGTTCTATGATACGGGGGGACAATTTAATGGTCCCCGCTCATTACCATGCGACCACCGGAGCGATTAACCTGGCGTTGATGGGGCTCAGTTATGCCTGGGTCCAGCGAGCCGGGGTGATCACTCTCTGGTCGATGCACCAGCTCCGGCTCTACGCGGTGGGAGTTATGATGATGGTGATGGGTTTGGCGCTATCGGGATATATGGGGGTTAGCCGCAAAGTAACGGCCAAGGGGCATCTTTTGGATGGGTGGTCGGAACAGATGGCGATGACCCTGATGGGGGTGGGCGGATTGACGGCGATCGGGGCTGTTTTCCTGTTTGTGGGAATTTTGTTTCTGCTTTTAAGAAATAAAACGTCACTTTTGAAGTCGTTGGATCGACGTGTGAAGGGTTGAGTGGGAGAGGCAAGAGTGAATAAAAAAACTAATTCAGGCACTTTGGGGTGGCAGCGTCACCGGCCACTATTGCTGCTCGCGGTGATCGGGATGATTGCATTGGTTGCCTTGGCGATAGAGCTTGTACCGGAGAGGTCGGCTACCCCTGCGACCTATAGCGACCCTGCTATTGAGAAGAGCCTCGCAGAGGAGCCGATGGATCTGGAGACTCATGTTCACCTGAAGCAGCTGCAGCTGGCGTTTCAGCAGGCGGTGGCGATGCTCCATGCCAGAGAGTATGAACACGCCATCGTGGCGTTGCACAAAGTGATCGAGATGGAACCGACGATGCCGGAGGCGCACACCAATATGGGGTTCGCCCTGCTCGGGCTGGAGCGGTACGGTGCGGCCAAGGATTTCTTTATCGTGGCGACCGAGCTGGATGAGTTGCAACTGAATGCGTATTACGGCATGGCGCTGGCGTACGCGGGCCTTGAGCTTTACCCGCAGGCGATCGGTTCAATGGTGACCTATGAGCACCGAGCCGAAGATGGGGATAAGTATCTGCTCAATGCCCGACAGCTCATCACCCGCTGGCGTGATGCCGCCGATTGGCGCACGGCAGATGAGCGCTTTATTCAGGAGGTTATTGATCCAACCCTTAATAAGGCGGTGGATGAGGCTATAAAGCTGGCGCAGGATAAGGAGGAGGACCAGAGTGCTAACCCGGTCGACAGCGAAGGGGGCCGGGGATGAGGTTGGTGCGGGTACTGGCTGGGGGGCTTTGCAGCATCTTAATCGGCGTATCGACAGGGTTAAGCGCGCAGGAGTGTATGGATAGCGGGCGTGCCAGCACGCCGGTCGAGCGTTTTGTTATTTTTGATGATGGCACCCTGCGCGATCGCGTTACCGGCCTGTTGTGGCAGCGCTGCGCCGTCGGTCAGAATTGGGATGGAGTGACCTGCATTGAGGCGCCGCGCAAGCAGGTAAAGGGTTGGTTCTCCTGGCACGATGCCAACGATATGATTGCTCGCCTTGAAGACCCAACACAAGAGCAGCAGTGGCGTATGCCCACGATCGCGGAGCTTAAAACATTGATCGAGGCGCGTTGCCAAAAGCCTTCAATAAACCTGGAGCTGTTTCCCAACGCGCCCGCATGGACATTCTGGAGTGCGAGCGAGCTTTCGACCAATCGGGATTTCGTGTGGAGGATCGATTTTAATACCGGCAAACTGGGGACGGAACTGAAGTCCAATTACACCTATTATGTGCGACTGGTGAAGGGGGAGACCCCCAAGCTGGATGGGCGCACGGCGGCTGATCTGGCAACGCCCGAAGAGCAGGAGCTGGCGGTATGGAATGATGGTATCCATGACATAGAGAACCCGGATATCACGTTGTTGCAACGCTATGACCGGGCGACCAATGAGTTTCCGCTGGATTCCCGTGACCAGGTGGATTGGGCGAAGCTGTTGCTCGATGGGGTGATTGAGCCGCGTACGACTCGCGATGGCGATCAGGTGTCGATGGAGGTGTGGGATCACACCATTATCTTCAAGGATACCCAGGGTATGCCCTGGGTACGCTTCCCTCACAAATTACACAGCATGTGGTTAGCCTGTGAAAACTGTCATGATCAGTTTTTCCAAACAAAAACCGGCAGTGTTGATATCAGTATGCAGAGTATTTATACCGGTCAGCACTGCGGTGCCTGCCATGGCAAGGTTGCTTTCAGCCCTAACAGTTGTGAGCGCTGCCATAGCGAGTTGTATCCGGGGGTGCAAAAATGGTGGTAGTCGCGTTGTTTTTGGCACCATGAGCCTATCGCTGGTCATGGCGCCAAAGCAGATCACTCTTCGCGTTTGATGCTTTCCCTAAGAACCTTGAAATAGCCATCATCTTCCCCCACGGCAGCGGGGCGGAATACTGCGATTTTGCTAAAAAACTGATCGACCATGTACACCCTGCCATCTTCGTCAACATCAAGGCCTGCGGGAAGCATGAACTGTCCCGGACCTCCCGAGCCTCCACGTCCTCCGACGAATAGGAGTAGCTGTCCTTCAGGGTTGAATATTTGGAAATTACCGAACGCGGAGTCCGCAACGTAGAGATTGCCATCTTTACCAACGGCAATTCCTTTGGGGCGGGCAAAATTACCTGTCTGGCGGCCAATAGAGCCTACGCTACGGATAAAGCTTCCGTCATCCGGGTTAAAGATCTGGACCCGGAAGTTGGCGCTATCATTGACGTACAGCAGCCCGTCAGAGCCTATTTCAGCATTTTTAGGTAAGTTGAATTCGCCATCCTTTTGCCCTCGAGAGCCTATATCGAACAGGTGGTCGCCACTGGCGACGTCGAAAACTCTGACTCGGTGGTTAGTTGATGATACGCCGGCGGTATCGACGATAAAGAGGCGGCTGCCATCATCGGTAACGGCGATGCCGGTAGGGCGGTCAAACATATCCTCTGTGCCGATGGTCTTGATAAAGGCCCCGTCAGGGTCATACATAAAGGCTTGTTTGTTGGCGCCATCAATTACGTAGAGATTGCCCGCATCGTCCAGATCAATACCAAAGGGCTTGCGTAGCTTCCCTTTGCCTTGGCTGCCAATTTTTCGGTAGCTGTATCCGGGGCGGTCGAACACCAGAACCTCTCTGAGAACGGTGTCGGAAACGTAAACTTGCCCCTTGTGGACGCTGACATCAAAGGGTTTACCTAAACCGGAGCCTGAGCGTCGCTTACCGGTCAACCAGCGCTCCATAGCTTTGTCTTCGTCTTCCTGTTCTACGTTAGTGTTGTTCGTTAGCATCTCTTGCCAATAAAAACGCGGTTCATCGGGGGCCTTCGGGTAAACCGGCTTTTCGAACTCAACCTGTTGTTGCGTAGGGCCGATACTACAGCCCGCCAACAGAGCACTTAAAATAAGAAAAAGGAGTGGGTTCGCTGTGGTCTGGTGATGCATAAAGTAGGAATCCTTTTAATCTTTCGCGTTTGGCACATATTGTAACTTGTTTCAGGATACTAACAGGCCAATTCCATGGCGAGGACTGGCGATTAGGCCGGTTCCATATAGGAGTGAAAATTTGCAATAATTGTACCGGCTGTGCCGGTCATTGTGGGGGCTGTTTTCAGCCTCTGTTGCCGAGTCGCCGCAGCCCAAACGAGAGAAGGTTTAATTTGAACCGTATGCTAACAAAGATAGTTGGAGTTTGCTCATGACTGGGGTCACAACTTGGGTGTATCCTCCGGAGCCTCGGTAAGGAGTGTTTTGCAGTGAGAGGTATCTGTAGTTTGGATTACGCTATAGGCGTTGTAGCTTCGGTTCGAAGAGTAATAGCGCTCGTGTTGAGTGGCGTATGTATCTTCATGTTAGGCACTTCGATAGTGCAAGGTTCAAGCGTCCCGAATTCGCTTGATTTTCATGAGCAAGGACGAGAGCTGTATAACTACCGCTGCTATTACTGCCACGGTTACTCGGGAGATGCCAACACCCTTGCGGCAACCTACATGAATCCACCCCCAAGGGATTTTACAGCGCTATCGCCAGGGGATATGAGTCGCGAGCGAATGATTGAGGTCGTGACCCGCGGCGTGCCCGGAACGGGTATGGTGGGCTTTACCCAATACCTCGATAGTGATGAAGTTGAGTGGGTAGTCGATTTTATTCGCAGTGAGTTTATTGAGTTTAAGCGTGAGAATACCCGTTATCATACCGAAGCCAATGGATGGCCGGATCATAACCGTTATGCCTTAGCGTTTCCCTTTGCCCGCGGCGAGCTGCCTCTGGATATGTCGCAGCAGAAGATGAACAATCAGCAGTTAGCCGGGTATCAGTTGTTTATGACTAGCTGTATCAGCTGCCATGATCGAGCCGTTGTGCGCGATGAGGGCGAAATCTGGAGGCCAAGGAGCATCTCCTACCCCCGTAACAACTTTTCGTTCACCCAGCCGGCTAAGCCTGATGCAATGACGTCGGCCAGTGTTTATGCGCAACATGATCAGTACGCCCCCCTTGACAATCCAACTCCGCAGGAGGCGTTAGGGGAGCAACTGTTTCAGGATAACTGCGCGTTCTGTCATGCTGCCGACGGCAGTGGCAAAAACTGGATTGGGGCGTTTTTGGAGTCGGCGCCCCGTGACCTGACGGATTCGCAGTTTATGCAGACAATGGATGTCGACCGGTTAGCGCAAGTTATTGCAGAGGGGGTCCCCAACACCTCCATGCCGGCCTGGCGTTCGGTGCTCACGCCGGAGCAGATTGAGGCCCTTGTTCACTATATAGGCCGGGCGTTCCACCCGTTAGCCGCGGGAGGGACAAAATGAGAAAACGGCTGCCTGCAGAGCAGGCTCGCCGGGTGATGGCGATATTTTTTGGGGCAGTGGTGGGGGTTGTATTGCTCTCCTACTGGCATTCCCAGCGCATGTTCGAGGGCTACAACGCACCCTTGCCGATGCTGGAATTGAATCGCCTCGATGGATCCACATTGATGGTTGACGAGCTTTACGGGAAGCCGCTGATTATTAATATTTGGGCGACTTGGTGTGAACCCTGCAGGGAGGAGATGCCTGCGCTGCAACGCCTCAAAGACAAGATGGGGGATCGGGTGCAGGTTATCGGCATCTCGGTCGATCAGGATACGAACCTGATTCAGGAGTTTAATCGTCGTTACGGCCTCGATTTTGCCCCCTACTGGGATCCCGATGGTCGTTTGGCTGAGCGTTTGGGGGTTACCCTGTATCCCAGTACGTTGATGGTCAGCGCAGAGGGCGTATGGCTGGACCTGATGGTGGGCGACAGGGAATGGGACTCGGATGAGATGGTAGACTACATCAATGAACTCTACGACGGGACGTGGCAATGACCCAAGAAACTGATAGCCCGGTGTATCTGGGACTTCCCGGTTCGCTAAGAACCCTCAAGGGCAAAGGCTGGCTTTTTGTCTGCTTTCTGATGGTTTTTGTCGGAATCGTTGCCCAGTACGTGCTGCAGCAAAAAGAGGTCCTGTTTAACCAGTTTGCCCACTACTCCGAGCTCCAGCAGACCGAAACCATCCTGATCGAGGCCGATTTGGTGGTTTTTGAAGCCTATACAGACCTCTTTCTTATGGTGGGTAACCCTGGCCGTCAGGAGGTGCTCAACAATGTCCATCAGCACTTTATTGCGCTAAGAGAGAAATATCAGCAACTGGAGATGTTCTTTCCCGACCGGGCAGAGAGCTTTAAGGGCGTCGTGCAGTTACTGGCCGATGCCGTGGTGTCGCCCGACGCCGAACGCTTGATGGTTTTGAAGGAGCGCCTGTCATCCAACAAGCAGGAGCTGGAGGCCTTGCTGCAAGCTAACCGGCAGATGCGGGTGGAGGTGGTGCGAGAGTTCCAGCAGCACAGTAATCAGGTCGCCTGGGAGGCGCTAGGGCTGGGCCTGCTGGGGTTGCTCGGGGCCGGGTTGGTTATTTCACTCTTT
The DNA here is from genome assembly GCF_049985285.1 of Aestuariirhabdus sp. LZHN29. Classification (NCBI taxonomy): domain Bacteria; kingdom Pseudomonadati; phylum Pseudomonadota; class Gammaproteobacteria; order Oceanospirillales; family Aestuariirhabdaceae; genus Aestuariirhabdus; species Aestuariirhabdus sp. LZHN29. The sequence goes on from NZ_JBNIEU010000003.1 coordinate 151,842, forward strand.
TTTGGTCGCATGGCACGGGATATTGGCCAGTTGAAGCGCAGGGTGCAACAGATCACACGAGGTTATCGGGGGGCGGCGCTGGAGATCAAACGCCGGGATGAGTTGGGCGCCTTGATTCGAGGCGTCAACCAGATGGCGAGCCAGTTGCAGCAGCGTGAACAGGAGTTGGAGCTGGAGCGCCGGAATCGATTTAACCGCGAAAAACGCGGCGATATGCAGCAGTTGGTCGCGGGGTTGGTGCACGAGCTGGGGAACCCGGTGGCTGCGGTATCAGGCTTGGCCCAGGCGCTGGTTGAGGAGGACAGTGAAGAGGAGCGACGACTGTATCTCGACCAGATCAACCAGTATGCCGGGCGAATGGTGCGGCTGGTGGAAGATTTGACGCGTATCGGCCAGCCGATGCACAGCAGCTACCATATGGTCGATCTCAACGAGGTCGTTCAACACAGTGCGGGTCTGTTGCGTTATGACGAGCGGTGGCAGGGTATCGATGTGCAGTATGAGCTTGATACCACTATTCCCCCTATGCCGGGACGCAGTGAGCAGCTGGAGCAAGTGGTCATTAACTTGCTGACCAATGCGTTTGATGCTCTGGAGGGAATACCCGATTCTCGAGTCGATATCCGCACCTATCAGCGTGATGGGCAGTGGGCGTGCCTTGAGGTGGAAGACAACGGCTGCGGTATTTCACTCGATCAGGTAGGAAACGTGTTCGATACCGGCTACAGCACCAAGGGCGAGGGGCGAGGTCTTGGCCTGCCCCTGTGCAAAGCCCTGGTGGGCTCGCATCACGGAGAGATCAATATTGAGACCGGAGCCGGGCAGGGGAGTCGTATCCTGATTACCCTGCCGCTGCAACGTGAAGAGGACGAATCGACCGTCGAGGAACCCGCGGCATGAAGGTGACAGACGTCTCTTTCGTTGATGTGTTGCGCAGCATGACGGGGTCCTTGCTGGTGTCGCTGGTGCTGCTCATGCTGTTTGCGGTGACCTTCTTTCATTTCGATGTGCAGATGCGGCGTGAACATTTTAGTCAGGTGGAGTTAACCTCACTTGCGGTGCAGCGCCACTCTATTGTGCGTACCATCACAGCGATTACCCAGGACATGGCGGGTCTGCAGGAGCATCAGTCGCTCTATGGGTTTCGGGACTGGCTCGATCCCCGCTATCGAACCATGATGTCGTTCGAAATGGAGACCCTGTGCAGGATTCGCCGCCAATTTGACCAGTTGCGTATTTTGGACAACAAAGGGCAGGAGCGTATCCGCGTTGACTGCCTGAACGGTTTCCCCCAGTCCGTGGCCGACGATCAGTTACAAAACCAGTCTCGCCGTGATTACTTTAGCAGCGCCCTGGTTTTGGGGCAGGGTGAGGTGTTTATTTCTCCGCTTTCGGTACAGCAGGAGGCCACCACTAACTCTGCTTCCGGCAGGCCGGTGTTGCGCCTCTCGACTCCCCTGACGGCTCCAGATGGTGCTCGCACGGGTATCCTGGTGATCAACTATCTCGCCGATGAGCTGCTCACGTCTGCTCGCAACGATGTGAGCTCCAATCTTAAGCGCTCCCCCCAGGGTGGCTATCTCTATCTGGTCAACAGCTCCGGGGTGACCTATAACAGCCTGCCCAGTGGTTACCCCCGCGCTGCGGACGGCGGCTACAATCTGGCCACACTATTTCCACAGCTCTGGGAGCAAATTGAGCTATCCGAGTCTGGAAGCATTCCGGTGACCCAGGGGCTGTTAAATTTTATTACCTATCGACCCTTGCAACAGGTGGATAGCTATCTTCCCGATTACCCGGAAGATTTGGCGAGTGACAATGAGTACAGCTCCCGAATCGAATGGAAGCTGCTCTCTTTTGTGCCCGACCAGCAGCTTCAGTTTGGAGTTGAGCAGTACATTCTTAAGATGGCGATCATCGTACCTTTGGTACTGCTGATTTTGTTACCGATGCTTTACCAGATTAAGCGTTCCCGGTTGCAGCGCAGCCTGATGATGGCGGAGATGGAGGCGCAGCGCATCTTCCTCCAAACCATGATGGATTCAATGGGCGACGGAGTGGTCGCAGTCGATACCCATGGGAACATGCAGGTGAGTAATGACTCACTCGAGGAGATGTTCTGCTACGCACCTGATGAGTTGGTGGGGCATCCCGCCACCAAGCTGCTCGGCAGGGTGGTCGAACAGGAAGCGGATAGCGCGCTGCAATGGATGGAGCGATTGCTGGAGCGGCATCCCGACGGCAGAGAGTTAATCTGCCGTAACCGCTACTCCGACGAGATTTCGATGGAGGTTAGTGTTCGACCCTTTTCCCAGGGCGATCAGGAGTTTTTCCTGCTGGTTTTTCGCGATATTACCGAGCGTAAGAAGGCGGAAAAAGAGGTCGAAAGTCTCCACCTTAAGTATTGCCATCGTGAAAAAATGGCCGAGGTTGGGTTGCTGGTCGGAGGGATTTTGCATGAGGTGGCCAACCCCATGGCGGCGATTCAGGGTTTGTTGCTGGAGCTGATTTCCGATGATGAGAAGGAGAATCCGCTGCTGGACGAAGATGGTCGCGCCCGTATCCAGTTGATTATCGATCATGTCGATCGCGTCAAGGGGATCAGCCGCGAGGTGTCGAGTTTCCTCAGGCCTGCCAGTTACAGTTTCGAGTTATCGGATCTTAATGGTATTGTGCAGACCACTACACGCTTGATCCGGTTTGATAAACGGTGGCGCGATATCGAGCTGCAGGAGCAACTTGACCCATCCTTGCCGCCGGTCAATGCCATCGCGGACCAGTTGGTTCAGGTGATTATGAACCTGCTGGTGAATGCTGCCGATGCCTGCGGGGGCGCACCTGAACGTAAATCCCAAGTGTGTATCAAGAGTTGTAGTGTTGGTGATATGGCGCTGTTTGAAATTATTGATAATGGCAGTGGTATGTCAGCTGATACGCTGCAACAGATTTTTGAGCCTTTTTACACAACCAAAGCAGATGGTCAGGGCACCGGCTTGGGAATGCCTTTGTGTGAGGGTATTATCAATGATCATGGTGGCAGTCTGGAAGTAGAGTCCAGCCTGGGAGAGGGTACCCAGGTGCGAGTGTATCTGCCATTGGCATCGCTCGATTGAATCTGGCCAAGGAGCCGATTAAATGAAAACACTGAATGTGCTGGTGATCGATGACGAGTTGGCGTTGCGCCATATTTTGGCCAAGGCGATCGAAAAATCCGGACACGTTGTCGATACGGCTGGCAGTGGCACCGAAGCGTTGGAAAAACTCACCTCTGGCGAGTTTGATGTCGCCGTGTCCGATATCCGCATGCCGGATATTACCGGAATTGAAGTGATCACCCGCGCGAGGGAAAAAGGAATTGAGACCTGCTTCTTGATGATGACGGCGTTTGCCTCGGTTAACACGGCAATCGAGGCGATGCGTGCGGGCGCTTACGATTATATGGTCAAGCCGGTACGCAACGACGATGTCATCAACCGGCTTTCGCAGATATCAGATATTCTGGAGTTGCGCAGCGAAAACAAGGTGCTGCGTAACCTGGTGATGGCGACCAACGAAAACCAGTGCCGCATGGTATCCGATGCGATGGCGCGCACAGACCGTTTGGTCAAGAAAGTGGCGGTGACAGACAGTACGGTGATCATCACCGGTGAAAGTGGAACAGGTAAAGGTGTTACGGCGCGTAGTATTCACGAAAACAGCTTGCGCGCCAATGCCCCCTTTATCCCTGTGAACTGCGGGGCTATCCCTGAAAACCTGCTGGAGAGTGAGTTCTTCGGTCACGCAAAAGGGGCGTTTACCGGCGCCCATAAGGTCAAGAAGGGGCTTTTTGTCGAAGCGGACCAGGGTACCATCTTTCTCGACGAGATCGGTGAGCTACCGTTAAATCTACAGGTTAAATTGCTGCATGTGATCGAGGATGGCAGTGTACGGGCCGTGGGCAGCGAGCAGGCGAAAAAGGTCGATGTGCGCATCATTGCCGCCACCAACCGAGACCTTGAAACCATGGTAGCTGAGGGGACCTTCCGTGAAGATCTCTACTTCCGTCTCAATATTTTTAATATCGAGATCCCGCCACTGCGCGAGCGACTGGCCGATATTCCCCTATTGACCGAATTTTTTATTAAACGTGAATCTAAAAAACTGGGACTTGGGGAGCAGATTGAAATTGAACCCGAAGCGCTGGAACTACTCAAAAGCTACGGTTACCAGGGTAATGTGCGAGAGCTGGAAAACATTATCGCCCGCTCTCTTATCCTTTCCGAGGACAACCTGATTCGGGTCACCGACCTGCCGACCCAGGTGATCAAGAGTGGTGGCGCGGCACCTATCAACGGAGAGATGCTGCTGCGCGACCAGGTGCGACAGTTTGAGATCAGGGTGATCAAGCAGGCGATTGATGAAGCCGGTGGCGATCGTCGGGCCGCGGCCAACAAATTGGGCTTGGGGCTATCCAGTCTTTACCGTAAGTTGGAAGGGGCTGAGGAGCAGTGACACTCTCTTGTAGATGTGGGTACCGGTCGTCTTTATGTGAAGTTAAGAGGTTGAATAGTTGATGAATGGTTTTCGATTAATGATGGTGTTGTTGTTTTCGATGCTGGTGACGCCTGTTCTGGCCGAGGAAGCACTGAGCGCGGATGAGCTCGAAGCCCTGTTTCAACAAGCTCAAAAGGTAGAACGCGAAGGGCGCTTTATTGAAGCGATGGGTCTGCTGGAAAAAGCCGCCAAAATGGGGCACCCAGGTGCCCAAAATAGCTATGGTTACATGATGCATAAGTCGGGTTTTTTTGAGCAATCTTTTGCGATGTACCAGAAATCTGCCGATCAGGGTAACAGTGAGGCGATGATGCGGCTGGGGTTACAGTATTTTTCTGGTGAAGGGGTTGAAGTGGATATGGAGAAAGCTCGTACCCTCATCGAACAGGCTGCCCGTGCGGGTAATTTCTACGCTTACAATGCGATATATGAGGCGTATAAACATGGCTCTTTGGGGTACGAGCTCAATGAGGCTCAGGCGCTACGTTGGTTGACGGCGGCGTCCGACGCGGGAAGCGCAACCCATCGTCGGCTGCTTGCGCAGGCATACGAGAATGGGGCGCTGGGTTTGGATGTGGATGTGTCCAGGGCGCTGGACAATTATAAGCAGGCGGCGGCAGCAGGTGACCGGCCTTCGATCCAATATCTATATCGGGTGTATACCGAAGGACTGCTGGAGCAGGTTGTTGATCCGGGGATGGCCGAGCAGTGGAGCCCGAAACCTAAACAGCAGTAGAGGAGTGGTACTATGAAAGTTAGATTGATCGTGTTACGAGCAGCTTCGATCATGCTAGTTTTGGCAATGCCGGTTCAGGCTGCCGATGTCTTTAAAGGGCAGCGTTTGTACGCGCAGGAGTGTGAACGTTGCCATGGTTCCGATGGCAGTGGGGTGATGGCGGGTGGTGTGGACTTTAGCTTGGGAGATGGTCTGAGGGTAAGCAACAAAAGATTGCACGATCACATAGACCGCGGGAAGGGGGGGTGCCCGTCATTCTTCGGGATCCTTGAGTCCGAAGAGATTCTGGATGTGGTTGCATATTTAAGGACACTGTATTGATGCGCAAAACGTTTTTGTTGTTGCTACTTGCCGGACTGGTGGGTTGCTCTGACCCGGAATCAAAGATCGACAATGATGCGAAGGCTGTATCGGATGCACCCTTTCAGATACTGGATAACTTTGGTGTGGGGGAGAATGTATTTGTTCGCTCTTTGGCCGTGGAAAATGCCGCCAACAGTCTCTGGGTGGGAACCTCCGTTGGCGTTAACCAGATATCGCTGGATGATTTCAGTATGACTAATAGCTTCACCCGTGCTGATGGCTTGGCTAATGAGTATGTGTTTGCTATCGGTATCGACGATGACGGTTATAAATGGTTTGGCACCAATGCCGGAGGGATGAGCCGCTATAAAGAGGGTGAACCCTGGCGCACCTTCTTTCCCATGCATGGGTTGGCCGACTACTGGGTTTACTCCTTCGCGAATCATCCCGATGGGGCGCTTTGGGTCGGCACTTGGGCGGGAGTCAATCGTCTTGATCGTACCACCCTAAAGATGCAAACCTACGTCAAGGAGCTAATCAACGAGTGGGTCTATGGTCTCGATGTTGATGCTCAGGGTCGTCTCTGGTTTGGTACCGAGGGGGGCGTTTCACGCTATGATCAGGTCTCCGGCGAGTGGGTGTCCTGGACCCATCAGGATGGCTTGGGTGCAGAAAACGAAGATGCGTTGCCTTTTAGCACCAATACTGGCCTGGGCACCCGTGAGCGGCATGACCTGGGGGTGCTGGCTGCGGGAAAAGAGACCTACAATCCTAACTACGTGTTTACTCTGCAGGTAGCCGATGACCAGAGTGTCTGGGTGGGTACCTGGGGGGGAGGGGTTAGCCAGTTTATTGATGGCCGCTGGAAGAACTACACGACGGATGATGGCTTGATGGGCAATATTGTCTACAGCTTGATACAGGCCAGTGATGGAGCTTTCTGGTTTGGTACCAATTATGGGATCTCTCGCTTTGATGGTGAGAACTGGCAGAATTTTGGTCGCCACCAAGGTTTAAGCAATATCAACGTATACGCATTGGCGGAATCTCCCAACGGTGATATTTGGGCGGGAACTCGCGGTTCGGTGGTTCGTATAGGTCGTAAGCCGGCTGAGGCGCAATAGGTCGCTTTTGAGCGGTATCTCCGTGAACAGCCAAGGCCGCTCACGGGCTAGAAGTAGGAGTTGATGAGGTGAGTTGGAAAATAAAGGCAGGGGTAGCGCTTGGCATGGCCGGATTGGTGGCGATGGTGCTGGTTAATAATAACCGCACTGCTACGGTGCCGGTGCCATCTACAGGTATGAGTGCAGCAAATCTTCCCCAGGGGGCGGCCCTGCCCCCGGGGCATAGGTCCATTGATGCTATCCAGACTCCGGCGACGACGACACCGGTGGATCACCCGACGATTCCCCAGGGTAAGTTTACCCAGTTTGAGATGGGGAACCGGAATGTGAAATCGATCCTCCCGGTGGGTGACTCGGTTTGGGTCGGCTCCTCAGGCGGTGCGCTGCGGTACGACCTGAAAAAAGATGACTACCAGCATTACAATACCCAAAATGGTCTGCTGGCCAACGGCGTGTTTAATATCGCCAGGGTGAACGGCAAAATTGCCGTAGGCACCTATGGAGGGGGGCTCGCCATCCTCGAGGATGAAGCAGAAGGGCGCTGGAAAATCTATAACGTGCCGGAGGGGTTGGGGGACGCCTTTGTCTACGGCACTTTGCAGATGAGCAATGGCGATATCTGGATTGCAACCTGGACCGGTGCCAACCGAATAAAAGGCGGCAATATTGATGATCCCGCTGCATGGGAGGTGTTTACCGTCAAAAACACCGACGGTGGTGTCCCCAACGACTGGGTTTATGGGTTGGCGGAGGGGCTTAACGGGGATCTGTGGATGGCCACTGAGGGTGGTCTGGCACTATACCGCAACGGTAAATGGAAAAACTGGAATCACCAGACCGGGCTAGGCGCGCCTTACGAACAGGTGGAGGCGCAAAACCCCTTTAAGCGGGATCCGGCGCAGTTTTCCGAGCACCATGCCCGGCAGAAGATCGAGATGGGCTTGCAGGGGGTTAGTACGGCCTATAACCCCAATTATATTATCTCCCTTGTGGTCGATAGCGAAGGGGTCGTTTGGGCGGGTACCTGGGGTGCGGGCTTAAGCCGGTTTGATGGAGAAAACTGGACAACGCTCACCATGGATGATGGCCTTCCCAATAATCATATCTTTGCTCTCTATATAGATAGCCGAAAGCGCCTGTGGGTGGGTACCAGCAAAGGCCTTGCCCGCAAAGAGGCCGATGGCAGCTTCAAAGTGTTCACGCGCGCGGATGGATTGTACTCCGATGCCGTATTCTCCATGAGTGAAGAGGCGGATGGAGTCTACTGGGTGGGCAGCTTTGGTGGAATCTCCAGAATTAAGGGGTTGGAGTAACCCCTGAATAGTGTCGTCAGGCGGCGTCCGCTAATAAATCGTGCTATTACTGTAGAGGTGGCCCGACCGCAGTAGCAACCCGCTAATCGATAGAAGGTGCATTCATGCCCCAGCAATCAGATCGTCATGCATCAGGAGAGTCCCATATTCTCTCTCCCCTCAAACAGGTCGGGAAAATCAGCCTGTTGACGGGGCTGTTTGCGGTGATGGGGATCGCCTTGCTGCTGGGTTGGGTGCTCTACAGTCTGCCCCGGGGTTATGAAGAGCTTGGTGTGGAGCTGATGGAAACCCAGCGACACCTGCCCTGGTTAATGTCCCTCACCGCGCTGTTACTAATTGTGGGAGCCGCTGCGACCACCTGGGTTATTAGCCTTTACGCCAGCTTCCGCATTGCAGGCCCCCTGTATCGGTTTGCCCGTAACCTGGAGATCCAGTACCGCCATAGCGGCGAGCCGGTACTCAGCATTCGTCAGGGAGACGCATTGCAAGCGGAGAGTGATGCCCTGATGGCCACTATAGAGGTTCTCCAGCGCTACCGGGAGGGGGTAGCCCGGGATATCAACAGGCTCAACGGGCAGCTCGAGGTTTCCGAGGGCGCGCCTGCTGATATCAAGCCACTCGCGGCAGATCTGCGCCAGCAGATTGACCCGCTACGGGTCTGATACCTGTCGTATCAATCTCCCTGCTAATAGTCCTGCTTGCGGGCTGAATGCTGCCGTGGGGCGTTTGCCCTTTGGGCTCGCTGACTGAAGGCAGTAGATGGAGCGACTATTTTCCCAATCGCTGGAACCGGGTCTCCCGAAACAGGAATCCATATTCTCGAAAACCAGAAATTGACGTCTCATTTTGTCATATTGGGTGGTTAACGTGCCCAATATTGGCAGGGATGTTCTGGGTTGAAGGGATCTGTAACAATGGGCTTGACGAGCGACGCTATATTAACTTGTTGAAAACACAAGAGAAAATTAGCACGCTTTTGATTATTTAAATATTTGAAAGTATGGTTTGTAAAGTTGGCACAGCATTCGCTTTATAGTTAGCGAAGTCGAGAGAAATCTCGCGCAGTTATCAGAATCGATACGCCGTGAAAGAATTAGGAATGAGGATACAAGCCATGTTCAAGTCAATTACAAAAAATGTCGGGCTGGCCGCTCTGGGCGGTGCCCTGTTGGTTGCCAGCGCCGCAAGTTTTGCTGGTATTTCAACCACCAAGCACAACCTGGGTAGCAACGGTACCGGAGACAACTCGTACTCTGGTACTGGAGAGATCTGCGTGTTCTGTCACACACCTCACGGTGCTGACACTGGCGCTCCGGTTCCACTGTGGAACCGTAACCTGCCCACAGGTACTACCTACACTACCTACGATTCACTGGGAACCAGCTCTCTGGACGGTACCATTATCTCCGTAGGTTCTGTCTCTTTGGCCTGTCTCTCCTGTCACGATGGTGGTCAGGCTATGGACTCCATCATCAACGCACCCGGCTCCGGTTTGGCGGGTGATAATACTTGGCAGGCTGGTACCTGGACCGGTAACGACCGTCCACAGGGCATCGCTAACATCGGAACCGATCTGCGGGATGACCATCCGATCGGTATCCAGTACGGCGGTGGTGGTGTAGTACAAAGCACGTGTACCAACGACGGCGCTAACTGTACTGCAACTCTGGGTGATGCGGACTTTTTCCAGCCCCGTATGCGTGTAATCAACACCCAGCCTATCTGGTGGGTAAGCACCGACGGCAACAACGCGACGCGTGAAAAGACCGATATCCAGCTTTATACTCGTAGCGATGCGGCTGCTGCCAACGAAAACGAGCCCTTCGTAGAGTGTGCCAGCTGCCACGATCCGCACACCGATAACACCACTTTCTTGCGGGTAGTGAATACCGACAGTGCTGTATGCCTGGCATGTCATGACAAGTAAGTAGTTGTGAGTTAACAAAAACCGGCCTCGGCCGGTTTTTGTCTTTAGCTTCACCGAAAAGCCGAATTGCAGTAGAGTTCGGCTTTGAGTGCAAACCGTGATCCTGATGTGGGAGGTTGAGAGTGCGTCGAATGGGGATGTTGCGTTCGTTGGGTAGGTGGGTTGCTGCTGCGTTGGCGCTGAGTGCCGGTTCGCTGCACGCACAGGAGTGTGTGTCGGTGGATGCGGACAGTGTATCCCCTGAGGTCTCCAGCATGGCCGTGGTTGACGGTATGCGTATCGGTGATACCGAGTTTCAGGCTTCGGTTCAAATTATGGCGCGGGAGCGGTTCTATCACTTCAATATGCCCGAAGGTGAGGCGGCTCAGTTTCAGCGGGAGGTGATTCAGACCCTGATCGATGCTCGGCTTCTCGCCAAAGAGGCGCAGCGGCGCGGTATGGCGGCAGACCTGGCGTCAGTGGATGCTCAGTTGGAGCAGATGGATGCGGCCAATAGTGAAAACCCCTCCTGGGCAGAGCAGCGTGACCAGGTGCTGGCGTTTCATCTTTGTCGAGCTGAGCGTCAGCAGTTACTGGAGCAGTTGAAGGCCGATGTTGAAGGGTCAATTGAGCTGTCCCGGGATCAAGTAGAAAACTACTACCTATCCCACCCTGACAAATTTACCTCGCCACCCCAGTTTAAGGTTCAGGTTATCGTTATCGGGGTGAATCCCTCAATGCCGAGTGCCACCTGGAAAGAAGCGGAGGAGCAGGCGCAAACGCTTTATATTGCTCTATCGGATGGTGCGGACTTCGCGGAGCTGGCCTCCGAGTTTTCTACCGACGCCTCTGCGTCCAGTGGTGGTGAGATGGGCTACATCCATCAGGGGATGCTCGGTTCGGAGGTAGAGGCTCTGCTGGCGGAGCTCGCGGTTGGCGAGATGGCAAAGCCGATGCGGGTTCTGGAGGGGTGGATGATTATACGTCTGGACGACCGCCTTGAGGCAGAGTTGAACCCGCTGGATAAGGTGTTTGAACGTGCATCGGCGTTAGCCAGTCGAGATGCGCTGGAGGTCGCCTGGGAGCAGCTGGCCGAGACGCTTCGTGCCGGGGTTAAGATTGAGATAGAGGAACAGCGGATGTTGCCGTTGCCCGTGGAAGCGGATATTGACGCTTCGCAAGGATGATCTGTAGGGGCTCCGCGCGGGGAGTCTTTTGCGATGTTGCTGGAGAGTCAGGGATGGTCTTGGTTGGGTGTGTGTCCGTCTTCGGGCTTGTGGATTAATGGTGTTGATAAGGGTGCTGATGTTGATAAACGCCTGTCAACGCCTCCTTGTATTGGGGGCGCTGCTGTTGCTCGCTACTCAGGTGCATGCCGCAGCGATTATTATGACCCAGCCCAGATTCGGCCTTGGAGGCTCGATCGGGCTAAGTTATGACGAGACTCATAATCTCCCGGACGATGGTGATAGCTCTAGCATCAAGCGGGGGTCTACCGATCTGCAGTTGCGGGGAAGGGGGCAGAGTACCGGCTATATCTGGAAACCCTGGTACTCCAGTTTGGTGCTGAACGGCGATCTAACCCTGAATTTTCGCCAGTACACTGGAGATTATGACTCTACAAATACCAGCTTCACGGGTCAGGGGCAGAGTCTTTTTACGCTCTACCCGAGTAGCCGATTCCCTTTTAGCGCTGACTTGAAAGTAGGCGGCTCTGAACTTCAGCGCAGTAATAGTGAAAACGATCAGTTGCGGTCGATCAGCCTGGAGTTGATCCAACGCTACCGCCCTCTAAATTCACCCGATGATTATAATGGCGGCTTATTCGTTCAGCGCCTCGATACCGACCTGAGTGGAAGTCAGGACCTATATCGTATGGAGCTGGGGGCGAATAACGATTGGCGCAGCCACAGCCTGCAGTCGGAATACTATTTTGAGCGGCAGGAGAATAGCGATGATATCGGCATCGATAACAATAACGTTCCCGAAACCGAAGATACCAGTCGCTTCTATAGCCGGCACCGCTTCAGTCCTGATGCCGAATTCTCCGCTGATAGTTTTGTCTCGCTGTTTGACACCGATGAAACCTACCGTAATCGTAAGATCGAGGATCAAAATTGGCAGTTGAATTCAAACCTGGTGTGGCAACCGATCCGCTATAGGCGTTTGCGGGTGACCGGGTTTGGGCGGGCCTCCACCCGCAGTCAGGAGCGTACGGGCGATGGCGGTTTCGATCGCGATACCCTGGATGTTGGTAGTACCCTGAATTACGACATCACTCCCGCGCTTCGGGCTGATGGAGGCGTGGTATTTGGGGGGGAGCGGCAAGAGGGAGATACCAGCAGTACTCACGCCGAAAGGGCGGGGTTATCCTATCGGCCGGCAACAGTTTTGTGGCGAACTTATCAGTATGATTACTATGCACGAGGCTCGGTGAGTAACAATAAAGATGTTAGCGAAACCTACCAGCAGGCGAATGGAGGGATCGGGCACTCGCTGAGTCGAGAGTTTGATTTTAGCTATGCCCGCGACACCAAGATGCAGGTGTGGCAGCAGTATCTGAATGATTACACAAACGACTCTTCTACCGACAGTCGTTCCAGTATTTTGCACCGGATGTCCCTTACATTTCGCCAGGTTGAGCCTGGGGTGTCGAGTTTCTTGCGGCTGACTCTCGAGGATGATCGCGGCCTTAAAGGGGGGGATACTGACCTCAAGTATTCGCAGAGTTTCTATGCGCAGATTAATCGAACTCGCACCCTGACCCGTTACCGCAACTGGTATGCAGACCTTACCCTTGAGGTGCGTGATGAGGAGGAGCATGGAGGGTTGGAGCGCACCGACTACTTTGCAACAGGGTCCGCCGGCTATAGCGATAACCGGGCGTTCAATATTCGGGGCCTGCGTTTTACCTCCACGCTGCGCTTGAATCGAAGTGATACCCTCAGCTCGAATAGCAATACCCGATTCGAAGATGATTTAGATTACGAGGCGCTCTGGGAAAATCTATTGCTATGGCGGGTTGGGCGTCTGGAGCTGGAGGCTGAAACGGAGGTTCGGCGTGTTAGTGGCGGAACCAATTACTCTTTTGGGGTAAGCGCCCGCCGCTACTTCGGCGATTTCTAATTCCCCGATTCCGTTCTCTGGGGATGTTTCCCGATTTTGGGAGCCGCGATAATCTCCCTCACCCCATCTGAACCCTTCGACTAAAGTACCCAACCGGCTGCAACCCATTGTCACCCCTCTATTTTGTGACGGGGTGGTCGTCGATACCCTGGTCAGTAGTGTGAACTGGCACTCATATTGCTTTGTGAGTCTTTCGCAGGAGTACGCCCGCGGTTTGGGGTCGAAGGGAAGCGTTTTTCTTTTCTATACGAGGTATACGCCATCACAGGAGTTGTGACGGTGTAAAGAACAGGAGCCGGCCTTATAGGCCCAGAGAATTTTGACCATGACGATGACACGTAAGAACGCCTTGGGTTTTTTCCGACGTTTGTTACTGGTGCTAATGACAGCAACAGTGATGGGCGGCTGGGTAGCTCCCGCCAACGCTGAGTACGCCGATATTGTAATCAACAACTATTCCGATGATGCGGGTATGCGCCCGGCTATCTTTCCCCATTGGTTTCACCGCATTCGTTTTCGCTGCAAGGTATGCCACGCAGACCTTGGCTTTAAGTTTCAGGCCGGTGGCAACGACATCAATATGCTGAAAATCATTGATGGCCAGTTCTGCGGCGCTTGCCATAACGGCGAGATCGCATGGTCCGTAGAAAACTGCAATCTGTGTCACTCCGGAAAGCCGGGGACTCCGACCCAGGTTCACCAGAGTACCGTGCAGCAGTTGGTTGCGCCCAAGAAAAAAGCGGCCGAGTAACAGGGGTAGTAGACGTGAAAAAATTTAATATTCAGCTGGGTAAATCCCTGCTTATGGTCCCTGCCCTGGCTTTTGCTTTGATGGGTACGGTGCAAGCGGCGGACACCGCCAAAGGTAAAAAGATCGTTGACGCCAACTGTGCCGGTTGTCACAGCGTGGGTGTGATGGGTGCTCCCAAAATTGGCGATAACGCCGATTGGAATAAACGCTTACAGCAGGGCTATGGCATTTTGGTCGACCACGCGGTTAACGGTAAAGGCAATATGCCGGCCAAGGGTGGTAACCCGGCGCTGAGCGCAGGTGACATCGAAGACGCGGTTGCCTATTTTCTGGAAGCCGCCAAGGTGAAGGTGAGCGGAAAGCAGGCCACCAAACCAACGGTTGCCAAGGCTGCCGAGGCCAAGCCTAAAAAAGAGGTAAAAGCGGCACCTAAGGCCGATCCTAAAGTAGCCGCTGCTGGGAAAACGGCTCCTGCCAAGAAGAAAACACTGAAGTCGAACAGTTTTAACCGTCTGATGAAATCTCGCGCCGATTGGAACCCACCACCGGCCGAAGATGGCATTCACGATCCGGAAAACGAGGACAGCTATGCCCTGCAGCCGCCTAAAGAGGCTTTTGAAGGGCTGCCTTCCAACGCCTTCGGTAATCATATTGACTGGGTGAAGGCGCTCGAACAGGGCGATATCAATCCACGTTTTGATCGTATGGACCCTGATAAAAAGCCTTTCGTAATGGACCTCAATATTGTCCGAGAGGTAAAGGGCTCCATGCCTAATGTGGTTTATCCTCACAAGCAGCACACAGAGTGGCTAGACTGCTCCAACTGTCACCCCGCTATCTTTATTCCCAAGAAGGGCGCCAACCAGATCAGCATGGCGTCTATCTTGTTGGGCGAAAAGTGCGGTGTTTGCCACGGTAAGGTCGCCTTCCCGGTGTCCGAGTGCCGTCGCTGTCACTCCCAGAAGAAGAAGTAATTGAAAATGTTTGCCGGCCCTATCACTCTACGTTGGTTGTTACTCCCGCTATTAGCGGGAGCGCTGATGGTCAGTGCTGTTCATATTGCGGCCACAGATAATGATGAAGCCGCTGCCCGACAGAAGCTGCAATTGGTGCAGAATATGATGCAGGGCAGTGAAAAGATTCAGGCGATTGAAGAGAGTGAGAATGGCGGGGCTAAATCATTGTTGTCGATGGCTCGGCAGACGATGCACGCCGCCCAGATCCAGTTGGAGCTGGGCGCCTACAAGCCTGCGGCGCAATTGGCCGATGAAACCCTGAGGCTGCTGTCCGGCGCAACCGGACGTATCACTGCAAAGCCCCAGCAGGTAAGCAGTGGCGAGTACCTCTCGCTACGTGAAAGCATCCTGGCGTTTTTGGGCTCGTTGGAAAACCAGCCCCTGACGCCGATGGTGCAGCAGCATCTGCAGCAGGTTCAGGATCGGCTCGATTTAGCCCAGCAGCAGCGGGCCGCGGGTGAAAGTGTTCAGGCTCAGGAAACCCTGCAGGGCGCCTATACGTCGTTGGTTAACTTCATCTCCGAGATTAAAGACAAGCAGACCGTGGTACACAGTCTAAATTTCGATACGCCGAAAGATGAATACGAGTATGAGCTTCGCCGTTTGAAAAGTTACCAGGCGCTGTTACAGATGACGCGCTCTAGCGGAAAAAGCACCTCTAGCGACGGGAAAATTTCTGAGTACCTGAAACTGGCAGAGCAGCAAAGAGAGCAGGCTCAGAACTTTGCAAACAAGGGCCAAATGGAACAGGCCATCAACAGTCTGGAAGGGGCCGCGAAAGAGATGTCGCGAGCGCTGCGTACGGCTGGCGTTATGGTGCCTTAAACATTCGACCTTTGAATATTCGAGATAACTGATGAACAAGCAAACAACATGTAGATCGTTGATTCAATCGTTGACCCTGATGGCGACGCTGTTTTTCGTCACCATGGGCTCTAATGTGGCGGCCCAGTCATTGATGGTGGCGCAGGCCGGTAGTGATCCCCGCATGGGCTTTGCCAGTAACCTGATCTATCGTTCTACAGCGGCGCAGCAGATCGAAGCCAGCAATGACCCTGAGGCGTCCGAATTACACCAGCAGGCGAAGAGCCTCTACGAAAAGGCGAAAGAGCTTCAAGGTGACGACTCCAAGAAGGCGCTGGATGAAGCCTTGCGGGTGATGTTTCAGGCGGTAAAGTCTGCAGAGCCGGCTGAAGTTCGTGACGCCAAGGCCAAAGCCGATTATGAAAAAAAGCGTGAAAGTGTGCAGGCGTTGTTGAAGGCGTTCGATACCGTGGCCACCGAAAAAGGGGCTAAAGAGATCGCCGTCCAGACCCACAATGAAGTCGACAAACTAATCGTTAGCGCCCAGCAGTTATTTGATCGGGGCCTCTTTACCCAGGGCAAAGGTGTGCTCGAGGGCGCTCTCAACACCATCAAAACCAATATCGAAGGCCTGCGCGGCGGCGATACTTTGGTGCGTAGCCTGAATTTCGCGACCAAAGAGGAGGAGTATCATTACGAGGTTGATCGCAATGATACTCACCAGATGCTGGTCAACGTTTTGCTGAAGGAGAAGCGCGAAAAATCTCCTCGAGTGGCCCAGGCCGTAGATGCCGCTATGGAAATTGCAATGGGGTTTCGGAAACAGGCTGAATCCTTGGCCTCCGATGGCGATTACGCGGAAGCGATCGAACAGCTTGACCTCTCCACCAAAGAGCTGGTGAAAGCGATTCGCCGTGGTGGGGTCTATATTCCCGGATAATCGTCGCTCCCAGGCACCCAGCGCGAAAATCTGTTGCCCTCTGTCAAAAACACTCTGGCAGGGGGCGGGTCAGGATTGACCTCGTACGGCTCCCTGTTTTTTAATGCAACTCCACTTATGGAAAGAGATCAGGAGAGCCCCCGGTGTTGTCGCGCCTCGTCAATTCACTGAACACCCATTTTCACCTCGCCGACCTGATCGCCGCGAAAAATCACTCCGACGATTTCAACTATACTCGCGCCGGTTATATCGCCCGTCGGGTTAGGGTATTGACCTTCTCTTTCGCGCTGCTCGGACTGATGTGGATCCCCGTTGATCTGGCAACCCTGGAAAGAGAGCACGCACTACCGATTATCGTTGCAAGGGTGGCGCTGGCGCTGCTGCTGCTGATGGTTGGGGGTGTCTCCTTCAAGCTGCGTTCCCTCAACCATAATCGCGCTCTGTTAGGCACGTTGTTGCTGGCACTGGGTGGTTTCTATTTTTATGCGCAATGGGTGCTCGGTGATGCCGGCCGTGAAGGGCTGGCCGTCGGCTACTCCTTTTTACCTTTCGTCTATATCGCGACGCTCACCATCTTTCCCCTCAGCTTGCGGGAAGGCTTTGTCGCCGGCGCGCTGGTGGTGGGTTGGCTGATCGCCCATCATCTGGTGCACGGAGAGCTGACGAGTAATGAATCCCTGCTGGATTTCTGGCTTATCTCCCTGCTGATGATGATCGCCTTGTGGGCGCAGGCCAGTTATTTGAATCTATTGTTAAGGCTCTACCGTCAAGCGACCACCGACCCGCTGACCGGGCTTTTTAACCGTGCGATGTTGATGAGCAATATGGAGCTGGCGATCTCGGAAGCGCAACCCGACGAGCATTTTGCCATTGTTATGTTTGATCTCGATTACTTCAAACGCATCAATGACACCCATGGTCATATGACCGGCGACGAGGTGCTGCGCCAGTTCGCTCGGCTGATGAAAACCCACCTGCGCGCTAGCGATGTGCTAGGGCGCTACGGCGGGGAGGAGTTTGTCGCCCTGCTGCGTAACGTCGATGAAGCGACGGCCCGGCAGATGGCCGAGCGCCTGCGCCTGGCCTGCGAGGAGCACCGGGTTAAGGCGGTGTCGGGAGAGATGATTAGTTTCACCACCAGCATCGGTGTGACCCTGAGTGACCCGGGCAATAGCATTCAAAGCCTGCTGGAGAAAGTGGATGACCTGTTGTACGAGGCCAAACACAGTGGCCGTAATCGGGTAACCTTTCTCTCTCTGGCTACGTAGAGTGCGATCCGGATGATTACAGCGCATCAGCGCAAACCTGATCGATAGTTCTTATGCTATCAGGGCTCGTTCATTCCAGTCTGCGTTATTTTGCTGATGCTTTTAAATGGAAAGATGCGCAGGCTAAAAGGGCTCCAACTGTGGTCGAACAGGAGCTGCACGCATCAGATTCAAACGCCTAATCGGATCCAGGGCTATGGGGAGTAAACGATGCGGAAAAGGGCAATAAAAACCCGGGTCCTAGGGTTGATACGTCGAGGCTTTTTGGGTGACTCGGTGATCATCGCTTTCCCTTTGCTGATGCTAACCCGGGCGCTGCAGGTTGATAGCAACTTTGGTGGCCTGACCGATTGCTATTCCTGTTTTTTTTGGGCTGCCTTGCAGAGCGATATCAGTCTCTTTGTTTTGCTGTTGCTGTTTTACGGGGCGGTTCTGCTGACGCCTGTGTTGGCTTTGCGACTGCTTCTAAAACTGGCGATGTTATCGCTGTTGCTGTTGTATGTAGTGGATCTGGTGCTGCTCGACTTGATGGCAATTCGGCTGAATTTTTCGGAGGCGATAAAATACGCTTTCGCGGTTGGCCCGATATACGATATTGCGAAGGCCTATATCAGCGAAAGCAATCCCTGGTTGCTATTGTCTACTGTGTCAGGGGTGGTTCTGGTATCTGTGTTTTTGATCGCTCCAGTCTCTCTTGAACGTTGGCGTACGAACACATTGCTGTTAATGCTTCCGGCGCTTGCCTTGGCTGCGTGGCTACCGTCGAATGTGGGGTATGTTCACTCCTGGGGATATGAGAATGTTCTTAGGGTTAATTTATCAAGTGGCGTTACCGAGCCCTATAGCGCACCCTTTATTGAAGCTCTTGAGCAGAGAAACCGTGACCGCCCTCTCCTTCAGTGTAATAAAACAGATGGGACAGGGGCCGGAAGAAACGTTGTATTGGTGATTCTGGAGTCGTTTTCAGCTTACCATAGCCGTTTCTTTTCGGGGTTAAATGACCTCACCCCTCAGATGGACCGTATTGCCAGAGAGAACCGGGCGCTAACCAATTTTCATGCTAACGGATTTACCACCGAAGCGGGGTTGCTTGCCCTGTTGACCGGCCGAATCTCCCTTCCTGTGGTGGAGGAGAACAGCCTTGGCGCGGGTGTGAGTTTTAAGGGGGGCTTTAATCTGGATCATACCCTTCCCAAGATGCTGAGCAATGAGGGTTACTTCAGCGCATTTCTGACCAGCGGCGATCTAGGTTTTCTTGACAAAGGGAAGTGGTTGAAAAGCATCGGCTTCGACCATGTTGAAGGTCATCAACATCCATTCTATCGGCCCTGGCCCCGCTTTCATTTTCAAGCAGCACCGGACCGGGCGCTATATTTACGCTCTTTACAGGCAATTGAGAAATTAGAGACACGCCCGCGCCCTTTCTTTCTCACCGTAGAGACGGTGAGCACGCACCTTCCGTTTATTAACCCCGAAACGGGAATAAAAACCGAAGCTGCGGCGGTATCCTATGCCGATAAGGCGTTAGGGGAGTTTTACGACCGTATCGTCAAAAGTGGTTTCTTCAAGCGTGGAGGGATGCTATTGATCGTATCGGATCACCGCAGCATGACACCGATTAAATCTGCCGAACTGGAGCGTTTTGGCGAGCGCGCCGAGTCGCTTGTGCCGATGATAATAGTTGATCCTTTGCAGAACTTCACCGGAGAGGATGATGCCCTTGGTCAGCAAACTGATCTGGTAGGGTCTCTACAGTCGCAGGTCGCTGGGGTATCTTGCCAGGGGCGCTTCCAAAGTGATCTGTTTGACCCTTCCAGTAATGCCGATTGTGTGTTCCATAGCTCGGGTGTGGTGCGCGATCGAGTCTCGGTATTGTGTCATGGAGAGCCGGAACAGGTGGTGATTCTTAACGGTGACGACACCGGGTTTGAAGGTAGCGCCCCACCTCAGGCGCTGCGTATTCTGGACTATATTAATGGCGAGAGAGTACGGCGGCTTTCGGGTCGTTACGATAGTCCTTAGACGGCACCATCTATCTGGATGGGATATTAGGTCACAACTCACACTATACCGCCCCCTGGTGGGGGACCTGGTTGATAAAGGGAATACCAAAGAAGGTCATAAAGGAGATCGCAAACACCAGAATCGCCAGCATCGCCGAGTACATCGGTTGCGGGCGGTAGGTGACGCGAAAATGCAGGGTGAAGGCCAGTAGCAGCCAACTGACAAAGGCCCAGGTTTCCAGCGGATCCCAGGACCAGAAACGGCCCCAGGCATCCTGCGCCCAGATCGCCCCGGCGACCAGCATCAGGCTGTCGAACACCAGTGCCAGCAGGATAAAGCGATAGCTCAGTTCATCCAGCGAGGCGTTGCCCGGAAGGCGGGCGAAATCCGGCGCGATAAAGGCACCTTCGCGCAGCAGTACTACCAGCGAGAGCGCAAAACTGACCAGTAGGGCACCCATGAATACCTTGCCGAAGCCGACGTGGACATAGAGCCAGGGGGTCAGATAGCTGGCGGGTAGAATACTGTCGTGGTCGGGGACCGACATCATCCAACCCATCATCATAAAGATCACCGGTAGGACGAAGGCGGCGATGGGACGGATGGCCGCGATGCGCCAGTAGACGATCGAAAAGAACAGGGTCAGGCTCCAGATGTTGCTGGAGAGAATTTCGAACATGGTGTTGAAGGGGCCGTGTCCCAGTCGCTCCCAGCGCAATCCGATGGCGACACTGTGCATCGCCAGGCCACCGAGTATCAACAGCAGCAGGGTGCGGTCGGGGCGTTTGCGAAACACGGTGGAGATGATGGCAAGACAGCCCGCCGCCACGTAGATCAGCACGCAGCCCCACAGGATCCAGGTTTCCAACAACATGTTTATCTTTCTCCCTCTTTGGTGTCCAGGTTCCAGCGACTACTGGTGGTTTTTTGCCACAGGTACCAGCCCAGGCAGAGAATACCGAACAGGCAGGTGGCCAATAACCAGTTCATGGTCCAGTCGTAAAAGACCTCGTAGCCGATCCAGCGCTCAAGCCCAAGAAGTTGCAGCTGTGCCCCCTTCAGGTTGAGGTTTTCACCGGGCTTCAGGATCAGCCTCTGATCATCGAGCCGGAGGATCAATTGGTAGTTATCCGGTACCCTGAACTCGGGTTCGAAAAAGTGGCGCCGTTCATCCAGTACCTCTAACCCCATCCAGATTTGACCCTTTCCATCGGGGCGTGGCCAATCGACCGCCTGACCATCGGGTTGCGTAATCTGGGAGGGAAAACGTAAGGCCACCAATTGTTCACCGGAAGGGTCCCGCCACCGTACCAATGCCGAGAAGCCGATATTGCGTGACAGTGTAAAGCGGTAGCCAGAGACTTTGAGGGGCTTCTGCGAGCCCACCATCAGGCGCTGTTGCTGATCCGGCAGGTACACCTCGCTGGTGGCATCAGTGCGTCCACCGTCAGGCCCGAAGTAGATGGAGAAAGGTCCCTGATAGAAACCCAGCGAGCTGTGGTCCTCAGGGTGAAACCAGCCCTGGGATTTGATGCCGGCGAAGCCGGTAAACTGCTCCCCTTCGGCCAGGGTTACCCAGCCCTTCATATAGGTGGCGCGACTGGCGATTACCAGAAGCATCAGTACCAACAGAGCGATATGGAACAGTAGCAAGGCGATGCTGGAGCGTATCTTTTCCTTGACCAAAATGGCGAACACCAGATTGAGCAACAGCAGGCAGAAGCCCAGTGCCAGAGCCGGGGTCGGGGGGGAATCGAACTGCAAAATGGCGCCCACGCCAGCACCGAAAGCGATCAGTGACAACAGCGTCAGGCGCATAGACCCCAGCCAGTTTAGCAGGCGGTTCATGAGTGTACTTCCCTGATCAACCTAGTGCTCTTCATGGTAATCCTCTTCGCTATTGACCGCCCAGATTGAGGATCGATCCCCAAGACCCCGACGAATCAGGCGAACGGCTTCTCTTGCCGTAATCATGGAGTGATCCTGATTGTTGTATCGGTGGGTCCCGTTGCGGCCAATAAGATAGAGATTATCAATACGGTCGGTATAGCTGCGGATACGATCGAACGACCCATAGCTGCCGAAATAGGCGGGATACGCGTAGGGAACCCGCAATACGTGGTGGTCGGTGATAGCGCTCTCGGTTGCTAGCCCCAGTTTTTCCAGCTCTGCAGTGGCGAGCAGGGCCAACTGGCTATCCTCCAGCGCCCACAGCGCGTCCCCCTGCTGGCAGAAATACTCCATCCCGAGCCATAGCATGCCGGATTGTGCGACCAGATAGGGGCTCCAATTATGGAATAACTGGATGCGGCCAACCTGAACATGAGGTTCTTGAATATAGAGCCAGTTGTCCTCCATCCCCTGTAGTCGCGATTGCTTACCTTGAGTGGGTAAGCTAGTGGGGTCGATCAGTACTCCGACCACAAGCATGTCCCGGTAGCGCAGTCCTTCGGCAACGGCAGTCACCGCCGAAGGCGGCGGCGGTGACAGGGAGGCGATCAGGGTTTTCACCGGCATGGTTGAGATCACAAAGTCGATCTCAATGCGCTGGGATTGGCCATCAGGCCCATGGGCCAGGGTTGCCGCACAGACTTTGTTGCCATCGGTTTCTATTGCGACCACCCGGTGTTGTAATCGCAACTGCGCACCACCCTCTACCGCGCGGTCAGCAACTCGCTGCCACATTTGACCGGGCCCGCGAGCGGGGTAGATAAATTGTTCAATCAGGCTGGTTTCGGTACTGTTCTGTTCGATGGCGCGAGAGCGAAACGGAGACACCAATGCATTGGCAAGCAGGGAGCGGACGGATACGCCCTTGACCCGTTGTGGACCCCAGGATGGATCGATCTCTTGGCAGGGAACGCCCCACACCTTTTCGGTATAGCTTTTAAAAAAGGTGCGATAGAGTTCCCGGCCAAAGCGATTGATGAAAAAATCCTCCAGCGATCGCTCGGGTTTTATCGGGTGCAGTTGGGCTCCCAGATAGCTCACAGCCACTCGCAAAAGGCGCTGAATGCCCAGCTGTCTAAGGGTGTTTAGGCTCAGGCTCAGGGGGTAGTTAAAGAGCTGGCCCAGATAGAGGATGCGCGAGCGGCGCTGGCGCTTCAGCAGCGCTTCGGGACTTGCCGGGGCAGCTGCTGTCTGCAATGGCATCATGTTTTGCCACCACTGCATCACCCATGGGGATTTGGAGAAAAACCGGTGGCCACCGATATCCATAGCGTTGCCGCGATGCTCTATGGTGGCAGACAGCCCACCGACGTAGTCCTGTTGTTCTACCACAATGGGATGGATATCCGTGTGTTGCAGAAGCTCCCAGGCTGCGGTTAAGCCTGCAGGCCCTGCGCCAATAATCAGTGCTTGTTTCTGACTCTTACGCATCGGGTAGCTGTTCACCAACGGCCGGTTTACGGTAGGGGGCGATGAAACGTGAAAACAGTTTTGACTGCACAAAACGAAGGCAAAGGAGTGACAGGCTCTGCGCCAGTGTGGTATCCAATGCGCTCAGGTAGCGTTCCAGTTGCTCTTCGCTAATCACCAGGGAGGGTGCCGCCATCAGTAGTATCTCCCGATTATCCGCGTAATAGGTAAGAATGTCGTGTTGTTGGTACAGCTCCTGAATAACCGCAGCGGTGATCAATTTTTGCAAAAAACGCTCATCATTGGCGACACTCAGCGGCAGTAGTCGAATCAGCGAAGCCAATAGGCCGGGCCCGCCTTGTAATGCTAGCCCTTGCAATGCACCGCAGCCGCGTCGTGCAGAAATTTTTTCGGGGTAACGCTGTAGCAGTTGCTCCAGTCCCTGTTCTAATTGCCCCCCGATCGTCTGTGCTCGTTCGACTAATCCCTCATCTACCAGAGTGTTGATCGCCTCCAGTGCGGTCACGCACTCCTCACCAAAGCCATTATAGGTGCTGCTATGGAGCAGGGCATCGCGCAGGTTACCGTAGGCCGTTTTGAAAACGGGGGTGCGCGTAACGAAAGCAGAGAGGGAGGCTTTTCCTCCACCCAGTGACTTGGAGGTCACCAGTACATCGGGCAGCAAGCGTTCCGCCTGTGCATAGCGCATAAAGTGAAATAGCTCGCCGGTTTTCCCCCATCCGGTGAACACCTCATCGTAGATTAGAACGATACCCTGTTGATCACATAGACTCCGCAACCGGATTAAAAAATTCTCATCGCACTGTTGCAGGGTGCTGGCGCTCATTGGCTCGATAATAATGCCGTAGATATCCGAGCTACCATCGCTTTTCTGGTGGGATTCAACCATTGAGGTGACTGAGTCCAGATCGTTATAGTGAAAGCTGTGACAGCCTGGAATCTCGGGATAACGAAAATGTAACTCGGCCGATGCCGATGCCGAAGCGGCGCCCAGAAGCTTGCCGTGGTAGGAGATGTCCGAGTGCAGCAGCACGGAGCGCCTTCCTTGATGCGCCTTGTAGGCCATTTTTATCGCCCCCTCGACCGCTTCGGCACCCGAATTCGCCAGGTAGCTGATCTCCAGGTCCCCCGGTAGCAAGGCCGCAATATTGTGGCTCAGTGCGGCCAGATAGGGAGAGAAGTAGTTTTTATGAACTTCCATCGCATCTTTTGCTGCGAAGCGCTCTCTTGCCGCGAGAATTCGCGGGTGATTGTGGCCATGGTTGAGTACGCCGATCCCACCAGTAACGTCGAGAATCTGCTTGCCCTGGTGTGTGGTCAGAGTGCAGCCTTTGGCCGAGCGAATCAGCTCCTGACCAAAGCCGAAGCTACTAATCAGCTCCACCTGCCCGGGGTTGATCGTGCGACGGTAGTGTTTCCACACCTCGCTTATTGCCAGGTTTTCGCACTGCTCGACAGAGATCAGTTGGGGAGTGGGGGGCATTGCGTGGGGTTCCGCTAGAAAATGGTGTGGGTGTGCAGAGGCAAGGGTACCGGATCAACGCGCCCGGCGGTAGACCAGAAACTGCTCAGCCAGCTCAGGAGGCAGTGGAGCCTCCTCTAGCCAGTTTGGGGGCTCGTGGCGGCCGAGCCGGGCGAGCAGCGAATCCTGGCTCTGGGCCAGGGCGGCTTGCCGGAACTTGAACAGACTGCGACACACCACCACGTATTCTACCCGGCGCTGACGGCGCAGCTCGTCCAGCCCCGGTTCATCAGGACTCATCCAGCGCAGGATGAAGCTCTCCTCGATCCCCTGCCGGTTGCGGTGGTAGGGGCTGGCGATCACCGGGGTGCCGGTTTTGTAAACCAGCTGTGGGCCCTGAAAGCTGGAAGCCAGCAGGGTGCCACTGTGGGGCGGTTGCTGTTTATACCACTGTGCCAGCGCATCGATACTGCAGGTGCCGGAAGCGTAGGTGTGCGCGTTACCGCTGGGGATGAGCAACCCAATCCAGCTGAGGCAGTGAACGAAAGCCATAGCCAAAACTCCAGTGCGAGCCGTAGAGGTGCGCATGGCGTTCAGGGTAACCAGTACCGCTTCCCACCAGGGCAGCAGCAGTGCGATCTGTACAAACACGATGGCGCGTCCCTTCAGCATCAGAAAGGGCAGGTACACCAGCAGGCACGCGAGGTAGATCATGGCCCGTTGTCGGCTCCGTGAATCCCCCCGGGTCAGGCTCCAGGCGAGAAAGGGAAGTACCCACAGCAGCGGGCCCAGCTCTAGCAGGGCGATCAACCAGGGGGCACTGCTGAAATAGGGCAGTTCCGCCTTCTGGTTCTCCTGCAGCAGCTCAAGAAAAGGGCCCAGCTCCTGCTGAGGGTGGCCCAGCAGCGCCGGGAACAGCAGCAGCAGGGAACCCGCCACTGGCAGGGTGCAGGCGGTCAGGATCAGCAGGCGGGGCAGAACACGGCTTGGTGCAACGTAGGACTCGAACCCTTTAAGCAGCATCAGGATCAGGTAGCCACTGCCCCCTAGCAGCAGGTGGAGGAAGGAGAGGCGGTCATACTCGACCCTGAGCCAGTGAGCCGGGGGGCGTTCCAGCACCAGGCAGAGGGCTAGGCTGATCACCAGGGCAAACCCGAAGGCCTCCGCCTGTGCCAGCGCCTGGCGACGCCTGATAACCCAAAATAGCGCGAAGAGCAGGGCCACCGGCAGCATTAACAGAATAAACTCGACACTCAACCAAATTCCCAGGGCGCAGACGATCCCCAGCAGGCCGGGGTAGGCGGAGGGGGTGTCATCATCCGGCAGGCGCAGCATCAGTCCCAGGTTGGCGAGCACCAGTAACACCAGTAGGCCGTGGTAGTCGATAAAGCCGGTCAGGTGGATCACGCTGATCTCGTTGAGGCTCAATAGCATCGCCACCAGCAGCAGGAAGCTAGCGACTCGGGTGTTGGGGGCGACAATCCAGTAGAGCAGAGGCACAAATAGCAGTTGGATGCCGGGACCGATCACTACTGCCGACCACCCCTCCAGCCCGCGGCGCAGATCCCCGCTCCACTCCCCCAGCCAGGCGCCGGGAAGCAGTAGTAGGTCGAGCGCCCGGCTCCAGTGCATCTCCAGTCCATAGGGGGCGTTGAACCAAGGGGCGCTACGATCGTACCAGTCACCGCTCAGATAGAGCGCCTCCACCTGCAGCAGGCGGCTGTAGGAGTCGGTGTCCCAGTTGCGATACCAGTCGCTATCACCGGGTCCCGGAGCCCAGCCCAGCAGCGCGGCTATCAGGTGGAACAGCACCACAAGCAGGGTGCCGGCCAGTAGCATTGTAGCGGGCGAGTAGTGGCGAGGTGGCGATGGGGAGTCGTGCATGATCGGAAGACGCCGGATGGTTGGGGTAGCGAAGAGAGAGGCTCAGCCGATACCGGCCGGAATCACCCGGCCGGTATCCCGGCTCAGTAGCTGGCGCTGTTGCACATGGAGTTGATCATAAAATCCTTCCCGCCGCAGTTGCTTGCACTCCAGCTGCCGCTGCTGCCAAAGGAGGTGATCTTCAAGCGCGCATTCACGTAGTAGGGAGGGTTGTTGTACCCCTCGTTGTCGTTTTGGCCCTCGTCACCGCCGATCCGCCGGCCCACGAGTGTGCCCACCGGCACCGGCTGGCCCTGGGTACAGTTGAGATTATAATGGCCGGTATCGTCGGCGCGGCAGAGGGCTTCGGGGCCCACATCGCGCAGGTTAACCAGAAAAGCCTTGTTCTTCCAGCCGTGCACCACCGCCACATGGCACCACATGCAGTCGAGGCTCCCTACTTTGTTACGATGGTAGCTGTGAAGGTCACCCCTACCTCCACCATAAAATCCGGTGCGACCGCCACCCGTCGAGTTGTAGGTGCCGGTATCGTGGCATTTTGAGCAGATAGCATTGTCGCCATCGGCCCTCACGCTCCCTCGGGGCCAGGTACCCCGTAGGATAAAGTCGTTGTCCGAGCCGTGGGGGCCCCAGGGGGTGCCGGCGGGCGGCTTGGAATCCGCCGCGGGGTTGTTGGCTCCGTGGCAGTCGGTGCAGTACATGGTCTGGTTGCCGACGTTGTTATCCCAGGGGGGGAGCCAGTTGCTGGCGCTGGCACCGCCACGCTCGGAGGTAGTGCGGCCGGTGGGACCCATCACCGGGTGCCAGCTGCGATGGTTGTTGTTATTGAGATCGGCGCCGCCATCGGTTCCCTGGCTGACCTGGCCCTGATGGTTGCCAGGCGCCTGAAACTCCATCGCCTGGTTGGTGTAGTACGCCATGCTCGCCGGAGTCGTGGCGCGGCGAGTGCCCCCGGCACTGGGGGTGCCTGGAGCTCCCAGTGCCGGGCGGGTGGGGCTTTCGGGCAGGCCGTCGTCGTTGTAGCCATAGTTGGAGTGGCACTTGAGGCAGATCTGGTACTCGGCGGTAACTCGGTCGTTACCGGTACCGTATTTGATCGTGAAACGGATCGGCATGGCGTCAACGGTGCCGAACTTGCGTCCGTTGCTACCGGAGTTATAGACCGGCTCTACTCCCCAGGTGCCGTACAGTACCCCCGAAACCTCGTTGGTGTGGCTGGTGCTGTCGGTGTGGTCGTGGGTGCCCTGGCCCGCGGTGCCGCCGCCATCGCCCTGACTATTGCTGATCATACGGTGGGGGTTGTGGCAATCGGTGCATTCGACGTGGCGGTTACCCAGGTTGTTGTAGCCCAGTTTCACATTGCCATTGCTATCGTCGGGCAGCTCGACATCGCCCTCGAAGAAGTCGGCATTGGTTATGTCGTGGACCTCACTACCGACGCCCTGATCACTATTGGTGATCGGCATTCGACGTAATTTAGTGGTGAATTCGTCCTTGATGTTGGGGGCACTGGTACCGGCCTTGAGGGCATTGGTGTTGGCATCCTCGGTGTGGCACTGGTAGCAGGTCTCCTCGATCGCCGGATTACCACCCTGTTTGGGTTGTTGGGCTGCCGGTATATTATCGGTTCCCTCGCGCAGCAAGCGGCGGGAACCCTCCACGGTATGGGTGTCGTGGCAGTTAAGGCAGGCGGCCTGCCACACGCTGATGTTGCGCGGGAACTCCCGAAGGTCGGCGGACCAGTTGCGATACTGATCTGCGGCGGTGTTGGCTGCGTGAACCGAGTTGGACCAGGTCTGCCCCTTTTTATCGTGACAGGCGAGGCAGACAATATCAGAGTCTTCATCGAAGTCGCCGCCTACCGGAGCGCTCATCTGGAAACGTCGGGTTCGCAAAAATTTTGCGTTGTTGGGATCGGCGCTGGCGGTCAGGCTGGTACCGCTGGGCAGATCCTGCCCGGATATGTGGGGGTCGTGGCAGCTCGTGCACTGGACTTTTCCATCCTTGTCCAACGGAACCAGTGGGCGGTTTCCGGGGCTTGGAATTTGAATATGACTGCCATCGCTGTTGATGGGGTCGCGCAGCTCGCCGTCAGCGGCAGCTAGCCTGCCGCCTGTGCGGCTGGTATCGAAATCAAATGAAATAGGGTGATCGTTGGTTAGATCTGTGCCGAGGTTGCGGGTGAATCCAGATTGGGCCCCTTCACCGTCGGGTACGGTCCCGCCTGCTCCAGTGCCGCTCATGGTAATAGAAACGTCGGTGTTGCCTTCGAGAACGTTGACGTTACCGATTGCCAGAGTGCCGTCATGGCAGGAGAGGCAGAGCTTGGAGGCCCCGCCGGGGTTAGCATCGACATTGGCCTGCATTGAGCTGGAATCGTACTTTATATAGGTCTCGTTGGAGATGTTGCGGTTCCAAAGCGGCCCCTCGGCGCTCAAGTTTGCACCGTGGGGCGTGTGGCAAAAGGCACAGATTTGACTTTCGCTAGTGGCCTTGACCGTTCGCGGGTCAGTTCCCGGAAAGTTGCTCGACAGATTATGCTTGGTGCTGCTGATGTCGGCGCTGCGAGGGATGGTGGTCGAGGGGGCTGCCAGCAAAGCAGCGCTAAACACTAGCGCTGAAATGGCTGCTGACCAGGAACTGAGTTGGGTGCTGTATCGGTTAATCATTCCCGCTTCCTAAATACTGAAAGATGGCAATCCGGCCATTCATCATGTCTGCAATGTAGAGTCTGTCCTGTTGGTCTATCCAGATTCCCGCGGGCAGGTAGAAATGTCCCGCCTCTGCTCCTGTCCCTCCGATAGGCAACAGAAATCGGCCTTGACTGTCAAAAACTAATAGGTGGTCGTAATAGGATTCAATTGCGTAGATGTTGCCTTCACTGTCGCTGGCAATACCTTTGGGGCGAGAAAACTGCCCCCGGTTTATCCCTCGCTCGCCGATGCTTGATATCAGGTCGCCTTGAGTATCAAAGAGTTGAATGCGGGCGTTTAGTGTGTCGGACACATAGAGTGAATTATGCTGGAAAGCCAAATGCGTTGGCGCGTTGAACAGCCCTGGAGCCTCCCCCGCGGAACCGATGGTATCGATCAAGCGACCGTCACTATCAAATAAAACGATATTGTCAGCCTGCGTATCGGCGACGTAGATGGTACCGGTGACAGGGTCTTGGGCTATGCCTGTGGGTCGCTGCAGCACCCCTTTGCCAAAGCGTGAAACCGGTTCGCCCTTGATGGTGAGTTCAAAAACCTCTTTGTGCTCAGCGTCAGTGATGAACAGGGAGCCTCGGTTGGATAGGGTAATACCTACTGGAGTCACAAAGGGAACGGCGCGGTCAGCATTGAACCAGATATCCATGACGCCGGTAGCGGGTTGAAAACTCACCACAGCCTGTTGTCCAACATCGGTTACAAAAATATTACCCTCTGCGTCGGTCACGACACTCTGAGGGCGTTTCAGAATCATTGGTTGGTATTCGTTGCCGACAATACCGGCGATAAATTCCCAGATCGACTGTGCGCTGCTGCTGGCCTGATCCGTTGTATTGTGGAAATTTCGTTCGCCGGTGAGATCTCCGATATACGCGTAGCGAGCTTTGGCCGGTGGCGCGGGCCACATGTTATCCCTGCTGGCAGTGTTGTCCGGCATGTCGAACGTCATTACCCGGGGTTCGGTTGCACAAGCCCCCACCAGCAGGCAGCTGACGATCAGCGCAATAGTGCGAAGAGAGTGCAGCGCCATCGAACGGGTTACCATCGGCCTGGCCCCGAAGTTTCACTATCACCACGGATACCACTTTTTAGCCCCGGAAGCCCTGTGTGACAGCGGTCGCAATGTTCGGTTGACCAGGCGATCTGGCCGTTATGGCACATGCCGCAGAACTTACCGTCGATGATTTCGGCCATGGTGACATCGTTGGCGCCGGCGCGCATCTCAAACCCCAGTTCGTTGTGACAAACTTTGCAGCGAAAGCGGATGCGATGAAACCAGTGGGGGTAGATGACCGGGCGCATCCCCTCGGCTTCTGCTCGCTTGTTAAGCACCACGTCGGCGTATTCCGCCTGCAGCGGCGTGCTGACCAGTAACAGGGTACTCGACATGATAACCGCGCAGAGCAGCGTAAACAGGGAACGCGTCATAGTGGGTTCTCCACTTTGTAGTTTTCCCGGCTTTCACCCTCTTTGTATTGGCCGCCGTAAGAGCCTTTAAACGTGCTGCGTAAAACACTGTGGCAGCGATTGCACTCTGTAAGGGGAAAAGCGACTGCGCCGTGGCATCTGCCGCAATACTCGCCCTGTAAAATAGCGAACATGTTGACCGGTGTGGCATCAACTTCATCGATAAAAATCTTGTTGTGGCAGTTGTTGCAATCGAGCCATTCGGTGTGTTGTCGATGGGGAAATAGCACTAATGGCATCTCCCCGGTTCGATTCATGATGATATCGAGGTCGATCACTCGAATCGTGGTATCCGGGAAAAGGTTGGTGCGGGGCTCGATAAAGCCTCCTCGCAACGCCTCCACCCAGTTTACCTGATTGCCTGGGTTATCAAAGGGAAGCTGTGATAGGGCTTCACCAGGCTGCTGTAGCTCTTGCAGTGTGTCGTTGGAGGGGTCGTGTAGTCCATCGTCTTGCAGGGTTTTCCATAGGTCCGGCTCTGCGGCGGTAACTGTTGTAGCACCAAGGAGCAGCAGAAAAAAAGTTGTGATAACTGTCACGTATGGTGTGGTTATTGCTTGCGTTCGCATGGTTGGTTTGGAAGCGCCCTGCTCATTTTTTGAGGTGATCCCGGTCTGTGGGACGTTTTGTCTTAACGTTACGCAAAAAATATGCCGTTGTAGTGACCGAGTGGTTTGTTAATTATTTTCTACTATAAAGAAAATAACCGGGCAGTGCAGTATTTGGATAGGTTTGGGGTGGGTTCTTTGGTTAGTGGGGTTCAGGGTGCAAAAAGAATGACCGGACAGGGTATAAAGCGGTGGGTGTTGGCTCAGTTTGTTTTGGCTGCGCTGCTGCTGGTCGCTCTATTGGTCTGGCGGGGGACCTCTGCGGTTGAGGGGCATCTCGCCGGAGTTGCCTGTAGCAGTTGTCATCTGACGCAGGACAGCGGTGCGGTCGATCCTGAAATGGCAAAATTGTTGATGAGCGCGCAGGAGAAGATCTGCGAAAGTTGTCACGCCGGCGCCACACTTGCCAGCCATCCCAGCGGGTTTATTCCGTCGGCCCAGCTGGGTGAGGTGTTCCCCCTCGATTGGAAAGGGGAGATGACCTGTAGCACCTGTCATGATGTTCATGGTCAGGCTCGCGGCCTGCTGCGCGTGGCGGAGGCGGGTAAAAAATTCTGTGAGGCTTGTCATAATCCGGAATTTTTCCTGAATATGAGAGATCGAGGGCAGTCGCTGGTTAACTCCGGGCACCTCGATACCCGTCTGGAAGAGATGCAGGCAGGAGATCTCGACCCCTACTCCAGGGCCTGTATCGAATGCCACCGTAAGCAATCCGACCAGTTGGGCGCGGAGCCCGTGACGCTTGGAGGAGGGGGGGTTGTGAAGCACGATTCCAGTCGTTTCAGTCATCCGGTGGGGCGCTCCTATGAGGCGGCGGCATCCTATGGGGGGTACCGGCCGGCTTCACGCTTGCCCTCAATCGTTCCGCTGCCCGGCGGGGTGGTGAGTTGTATCTCGTGTCACGAGGTATATAGTGATCAACATGGTAATTTGGTGAGCTCGAATCAGGGTTCCAAGCTCTGTTTTATGTGTCATGATATCTAGGGTTGAAAAGCATGCGGGTGGCGAGGGAGTATAATGAGAGCTGAAGGGCAAAACCTGCGTCGGCGTCATTATGTCAGTTACCACGTGCAGGGTCGCTTGCTGGGCGCGCTGGTGCTGCTCGAAGTGCTGATGGTGTTGGTTGCGGTCATCTACCTTTATGGTCGTTTTGACGCGCTGTTGGAGACCCAGCTGTACAGCATTCATCGGGCACCCGCCGGTACGTTGGCGTCACAGATGTTTTACGAGTTGGCGGTGACCGTCGTCGCGATGACCGTTGTAAATGCCATCGCTTTGCTGGTGGCCCACCTGATTTGGCAAAACTATGTCGAGCGGGTACTGCTGCAGTTTCGCGCCCAGCTGGAGCGCATGGCGGAGCTCGATTTCCGTCTTCATAGTGATCTTGATTCGGATCTGCATGAGAGTGTCGCTATGTTGGCGCGTTGGCTTGACGCCGAGCGCGCGGTGGCGACCGAGTTGCGCGAGTTGGTGCCATTGCTGGATCGAATCGGGGAGATGACACCCGAGGAGCGAGAGGCGTTGTCGGCGCGACTGGTGAAGGTGGAACGTTTGCTGTCGTTGTAAGGGGCTTGCTCTTAGTTCGAGACCTTGCGGTTGACGTTGGCGGTTTTGATCATGTTGTCCTTTATGAGGACGGTTTCGATGCGGTACTCGTTAACGCTCAGGCAGATATTGTTTTCAGGAATCGACTCCAGCTGCTCCACGATAAGGCCGTTGAGGGTCTTGGGTCCGTCGCTGGGTAGGTCCCAGTCCAGGGTCTTGTTGATTTCACGGATGGTCGCTGTGCCGTCAATGTAGAAGCTTCCGTCGCTGCGGGGGGTGATATCCTGGTTAATATCGGCTACATCGGTGGTGAACTCACCCACAATCTCCTCAAGTATATCGTCCAGGGTTATCATGCCCTGCACATCTCCGTACTCGTCGACCACGAACCCCATGCGGTGCTTCTCTTTCTGGAAGTTGAACATCTGGGTGTGTAGCGGGGTGTTTTCGGGCACGAAGTAGGGGTCGTTTGCCTCTTGTAGCAGGGCGGCTTTGGTTTGTTCCTCGCGCATTAAAAAGCGGGAAAAGTTGCGCATGTGCAACACGCCGATCAGGTTGTTGATGTCGCCCTTGAAGATCGGCATTCGTGTGTGTTGGCAGGCGCGCAGTTGCTCAATGATGGGTTTCAGTTCGTCCTCGATGTCGACACCGTTGATCTCATTGCGCGGGATCATGATATGTTCCACCGACACCTTTTCCAGGTCGAGAATATTGATCAGCATGCCCTGGCGTTTTCGGGGTAGTTTTTGCTTCGATTCGTGCACCACCGTGCGCAACTCATCGGCATTCAGGTGGTGTTCGGTGTTGGTGTGGGGGTTGATGCCGAGTAGGCGCAGAAGAGCGTTGGCAATACCATTTACCAGCCATACCGCAGGGTACAGGACCCACAGTAGCGGAATTAACAGGATGCTGGCGGGGAAGGCGATCCGTTCCGGGTGCAGCGCGGCCAGGGTTTTGGGGGTAACTTCGGCAAAGATAAGAATGATCAGTGTGAGGGCGCCGGTGGCGATGGCGATGCCCGCGTCTCCCCATAGCCGGACCGCAATGACAGTGGCGATGGCGGAGGCAAAAATATTGACGAAGTTATTGCCAATAAGAATGATGCCGATCAGGCGGTCAGGTCGCTCCAGCAGGCGGCTTGCGCGCACGGCACCCGGGTGTCCCTTTTGGCTAAGGTGTTTGAGTCGATAGCGGTTTAGCGCCATCATTCCGGTCTCCGAGCTGGAGAAGAATGCGGAGCAGAGAATTAGCAAGCCCAGGGTGGCAAACAGGTAGCCCAGGGGGATGTCGTTCAAGCGGGAAGTTCCCTTTTCATGTTTCGGGTGGGCAGTGTAGTGAAAATGGGGGCTTTATTGAAGTAGCAGGTCGAGAACAAATTTGCTGCCAAAGTAGGAAAGCATCAGTAGCAAGAAGCCTGTGAGAGTCCAGCGTGCTGCGGTATATCCGCGCCATCCCCACTGGTGGCGGCCCCACAATAGTACCGCATAGACCAGCCAGGCGAAGATAGAGAGTACGGTTTTATGTACCAGGTGCTGGGCAAAAAAGTCCTGTATGTAGATGAGTCCGGTGGCGAGGGAGAGGGTGAGCAGGAGCATGCCGGCCCAGATAAACTCGAACAGCAGCAGATCCATCGTTTGCAGGGGAGGGAAAATACGCCCAAGACCCTTGGGGTGTTTGCTTTTTATTCGATGCTCCTGATAGGACAGGAGTAGTGCTTGCACGGTAGCGATAGTGAGTAGGCTGTAGGCGGTGATCGACAGCAGGATGTGAATAATGGTGGGTGCCTGGGTATTTTTCAGGATCGCTTCGGGGGTGGTGCTGATGGTTGCTAGTAGCACGCACAGTGCGGCGACGGGTATCAGTCCGGCGAACAGGCTTTCTACCGGCTTTTTGAGGCTGCTGACCAATACCACCAGAATGATGGACCAGGAGATCAGGGAGCCAACGTTGAAGAAGCTCAGGTTGATCCCCTGGGGGGTGTGCAGCGTGAAGTAGATGCTGAAGGTCTGGGCGAGCGCTCCGCCGAAGGCGAGCAGCTGCAGGAGAGGCTTCTTAACCGGGCGCGAGTGCAGCAGGGCGGGTATCTGGTAGCCGGCGGCGAATATGTAAAGAGCGATAGCGATGGTGCTGGGGATGATGATGTTCATGGTTGGCCATTGTCTTTTTCAGGTCGCAAGTGTGGCACAACCGCGGCGGGTGGTGAAGCTGGAGAAACGAAAAAACCCCCGGATCTCCTCTGTAGTGAGGCGTTGTTGGCGTTTATCCGGGGTGGATGTCGGAGTGGCGGGGAGTAGCGGGTGTTGGTTTTGGTCTTGTCGTTGGCTTCGGGTATAATGCCCCGTTATTTTTATCTGTTCACACCCAGGTCAGCTCCAATGGCCGCAATAAGGTAGATCGATGTTTGAGAATCTAACAGACCGCCTTTCCCATACGCTGAAAAATGTAACCGGCAAGGCGAAGCTGACCGAAGACAATATCAAGGATACGTTGCGCGAAGTTCGCATGGCGTTGCTGGAAGCAGATGTTGCACTGCCCGTGGTCAAGGATTTTGTAGAGCGAATCCGTCAGCGGGCGGTGGGTCAGGAGGTGCAAAAGAGCCTCAGTCCGGGGCAGATGTTTGTTAAGATCGTCCAGGGCGAGTTGGTTAAGGTCATGGGCGACGCCAACGAAGAGCTGGACCTGGCAACGCGTCCGCCAGCGGTCATTATGATGGCGGGCCTGCAAGGGGCGGGTAAAACCACCTCGGTCGCCAAACTCTCCAAGTGGCTGAGTGAACGCAAGAAAAAATCAGTATTGGTGGTGAGTGCCGACATCTATCGCCCGGCGGCTATCAAGCAGCTTGAAACTCTGGCGTCCGAGGTTGGGGTTAACTTTTTCCCCAGTAGTGCGGACCAGAAGCCGGTCGATATCGCGCAGGGAGCGATCACCGAGGCGCGCAACAAGCATTACGATGTGGTGATTGTCGATACCGCGGGTCGGTTGCATGTCGATACCGAAATGATGACCGAAATCCGCGACCTGCACAGCGCTATCGATCCGGTCGAAACGCTGTTTGTGGTGGATGCCATGACCGGTCAGGATGCGGCCAATACGGCCAAGGCGTTCAATGACACGCTGCCGTTAACCGGTGTTATTCTGACCAAGGCCGATGGCGATGCGCGGGGCGGTGCGGCGCTGTCGGTACGTCATATTACCGGTAAGCCGATCAAATTCCTGGGTATGGGAGAGAAGACCGATGCCCTCGAACCCTTCCATCCGGATCGTATCGCGTCGCGTATTCTGGGTATGGGCGATGTGCTGTCGCTGATCGAGGAGGCCGAGCAGAAGCTTGATAAGCAGAAAGCGGAAGGCCTTGCTCGCAAAATTCAGAAGGGCAAGGGGTTCGATCTCGAAGATTTTCGCGATCAGCTGCAGCAGATGAAGAAGATGGGTGGAATGGCCTCGATGCTGGATAAGTTGCCGGGCATGGGCAATATGGCGGCGGTCGCACAGCAAAAAATGGCGGATGAGAAGCCGTTTATTCAGATGGAGGCGATCATCAACTCGATGACGCCCAAAGAGCGTCGCTTTCCTGATGTGATCAATGGTTCGCGCAAAAAGCGAATAGCTGCCGGTTCCGGAACCCAGATTCAGGATATCAATCGCCTGATCAAGCAGCACAAGCAGATGCAAAAGATGATGAAAAAGGTATCGCGCAAAGGCGGAATGGCCAATTTGATGCGCGGTATGGGGGGCATGAAAGGTGGTCCCGGAGGCATGGGTGGAATGGGTGGTCCCGGCGGAATGATGCCGCCAGGGGGTCGATTCCCCGGTATGTAGGGGTGTTATCGGATTATTTTGTCCGTTATATCCCTGTTATGGGTTTAAAAAGAGTTTGCATTGGCGGGCCTATGCCGTAAAATGTGCGCCCTTTAAGGGCTCCGGTCCGTTCGTTGTTGGTCGAAGAGGCGTCGTGCCTCCTGTTTAACTTTAGGAAATACTGATTCATGGTAACTATTCGTTTGTCGCGTGGCGGCTCCAAAAAGCGCCCGTTCTACCACTTGACCGTGGCCGATTCTCGTAACGCTCGCGATGGTCGTTTTATCGAGCGTGTTGGCTTCTTTAATCCTGTTGCTCGTGGCCAGGAAGAGCGTCTGCGTGTTGATCAAGAGCGTTTTGACTTCTGGGTTTCCCAGGGTGCGACTCCTTCCGAGCGCGTAGCCAAGCTGTTGAAAGACGCTGTTGCTGCCTAACGTGTTGCTAAAACGGGTCTAAATTGTGGCGTCCGTCCAGAAGAAAGAGCAGGTCGTTCTCGGGCGCATAACCACGGTTTACGGGGTTAAGGGTTGGGTTAAGGTGCACTCCTATACCGAGCCAATGGATAATATCCTTAACTATCCCCAGTGGACTCTCAGGCAGCAGGGCCGCTTGCAGACGGTCGAAATTGATCAGGCCCGCCAGCATGGCAAGGGGTTGGTCGTACGCCTCAAGGGGTGTGATGATCGGGAGGTCGCGCGAGCCTATACGGCGAGCGAGATATTGGTCGAACGATCGCAGCTACCGGAACTGGACAGTGGTGAATACTACTGGAATCAGTTGCAGGGGCTGAAGGTTATAGTCGACAGTGAGACCGAAGACGGTAGAGTCGAAGTGTTGCTGTTGGGGAAAGTTGCTCAGCTGATGGAAACCGGCGCCAACGATGTACTGGTGGTGCGGGCTAGCAAAGAGAGTATCGATGAGCGGGAACGCTTGGTGCCCTATTTGCCGGATCAGGTGATCAAAGAAGTAAATCTCGATGAGGGATTTGTCCGGGTCGATTGGGATCCGGAGTTTTAGTTGTGTGGTTTGGAGTTGTTTCACTCTTCCCGGAGATGTTCAAAGCCGTAACGGAGCAGGGCATAACAGGGCGAGCAGTGAAGCAGGGCTTGATCGAGGTGGATCTCTGGAACCCCAGGGATTTTACTCAGGATAAGCACCAAACGGTGGATGATCGCCCTTATGGCGGTGGTCCCGGCATGTTGATGAAAGTTCAACCTCTGCGTGACGCTATCCATGCGGCCAAAGCGGCTGCAGGAACTGAGGCCAAGGTAATCTATCTTTCGCCGCAGGGTCGAAAACTCGACCAGGCAGGTGTGATGGAACTGTCCAGCTACAAACGGCTGGTATTGGTCGCAGGGCGATATGAAGGCATTGATGAGCGGGTTGTCGAAACCGAGATCGATGAGGAGTGGTCCATAGGTGACTTTGTCCTCAGCGGTGGAGAATTGGCAGCCATGACCTTAATCGATGCGGTCTCACGCTTTGTTCCGGGAACCCTCGGTCATGAGGACTCTGCCCAGGAAGATTCGTTTTCAACGGGTCTGCTCGACTGCCCACACTATACTCGTCCCCCTGAGATTGCAGGAAAAAAGGTTCCTGATGTGTTGCTTAGTGGCAATCATCAGATGATCCGGCAGTGGCGATTAACGCAATCGCTGAAACGTACCTGGTTACGGCGCCCGGATCTGCTGCAAGAGCTGGATTTGAATCCAGAGCAGCAAAAGTTGTTGGATGAGGTTATTCGCGATCATCACGGTAAAGAGGCCTAGCCCTTGCTAGCGTGCATTGATCAGGGTGGATTTAATTGCTTTTTAAAGTGGAGTAGACCATGAGCAAGAACAAGATCATCGCTGCGATTGAAGCGGAGCAGATGTCAAAAGAGATCCCTGTATTTGGCCCCGGTGATACCGTTGTCGTACAGGTTAAGGTAAAAGAGGGTACTCGCGAGCGTCTGCAGGCGTTTGAAGGCTTTGTTCTTGGCAAGCGTAACCGCGGCCTGAACTCTGCGTTTACCGTTCGTAAAATATCCAACGGCGTCGGCGTTGAGCGTACTTTCCAGACCTACAGCCCGCTGGTAGATAGCATCACTGTCAAGCGTCGTGGTGACGTTCGTCAGGCCAAGCTTTACTACATGCGTGACCGTACTGGTAAGAAGGCTCGGATCAAGGAAAAGTTGGGTTAACCCATCGCTTCCCGTGATGTGCAAAAAAGGCAGCCTATTGGCTGCCTTTTTTTGTTATGAGGGAGTAAGTTGGAATGAAAACTGCTATCGATTAGGGTTTGCGTTGGGTGAGAGTCTTGATATGGATAGAGGCAGTAATGGATAAAATGGAGAGGTTAGTGCTGATCTTGACTGAGAACCGATGTCGTCAGGCGCTGATGGTGTTGCTTGCACTGGTGGCTGCAGCTTATGGTGCAGCCGATATTGTCGATACCGATGCATGGATGCATCTATCACTCGGGCGTTATCTGCTCGACAATGGAATCCCCGCCGTTGAGCCCTTTGTGTTTA
This sequence comes from Aestuariirhabdus sp. LZHN29, assembly GCF_049985285.1. NCBI lineage: Bacteria > Pseudomonadati > Pseudomonadota > Gammaproteobacteria > Oceanospirillales > Aestuariirhabdaceae > Aestuariirhabdus > Aestuariirhabdus sp. LZHN29. Next base: position 191,034 of record NZ_JBNIEU010000003.1, read on the forward strand.
CAGCTCCCGAGGAGTCCTTTTTCTATAGTTCATGGCTTTTCGGCGTCTCTACTTACTGGGTTTATCTAGTGGCGGGTATGGCTGGGTTGGTTATTGCCAAGGCAGTGTTGTCAGGCGGGCTGTATGCACTTCTGTACCGCTATGCTCTGGCCCGATCCGGGGGGGCGTGGCTAGCTTTTGTCGTGTTGATGTTATCTTTAGTATGGGTGGCTCCCCGCTTTGTGCTACGCCCTGATTTACTGTTTTTTTTCTTTCTTCTGAGTTCATTGCTGTGTGTCGAACTCTCCCGCGACCGACCCTGGTGGCTACTGGGTTTGCCGCCAATTTTTATCTTGTGGGCCAATACTCACTCGAGTGTCATATTGGGCGTGGTTCCGGTTGGATACGCGGTTCTTTATCACTTTTTTACCAAGCCGCAACAGTCCTGGAGCTTAAAGCGTTGGGGGAGGCATGAACTGCTGCTGGCTTTGGTGCTGCTCGTGACCCTTGGTGCCCCGCTGCTCAATCCCAATGGTGCAGAGCAGTTCCTTTATGGTGCTAACGTGGTGACGTTGGAGTTTTTCAAAGAGGAGATCGGAGAACTGCGGCCACCGACGTGGGAGCGGGAGGCTAGTGTCATCCTTTACGCTTTGGGGGTGTTGTGTCTTCAGCTGGGAATCGTACTGATCGGCTTGCTAAAAAAACGCTTGTCGCCTGCCCGGTTAGCCGATGCGTTGGTGGTGATGCTTTTAGTGGCCCTTTTTTTTTACAGTCGCCGTTTTCAGTATCCTCTGCTGCTGGTATCTCTTCCGATACTGGTGGCGCAACTCTCCTCGATGCAGAGGTTCTCACAGAAATTTACAATTCCGGCCGCAGTGGGTTGGGCTATAGCGGGTATTGCCCTGGCCATCGCAGTAGCGGGGGTGCCGAGCACCCGGCTGGATCAAAGTCTGGAACATACACCGGAGAATGCACTTCAGTGGATGCAGGAGCGTGGTATTAAGGGGGATCTCTTCAACACGTTCAGGTACGGTGGTTATATCGTTTGGCGAGATTACCCCCAGCGCAGGGTGTTTATCGATCCTCGGGGAAAAATACCTGTTCAGTTGATGGAGTCCAATCGCGCTGCCCATACCGATTTTTCCGTGCTAACGCAATTATCTGATCGTTTCGACTTCAACTACGCGCTATTGAGTCGCGCCACTATGGGATTTGATTATCTTGACCCCGAAGTGAATGGGTTTCCCAATAAGGATTGGGCGCTTGTCTACTGGGATGATCAGTCCGTGGTGCTGGCCCGGAGAGGGCGAATGCAAGCATCGCTTGCGCGCTATGAATACGAGCTGTTTTCGCCTGCCTTGTTACAGCACTTGACGACGCGGTACTTTCGGGGCGAGAAGGGCAGGCGGCTTCTGGATGAGGTTATGAGAAATGCCCGTCAGTCCAACAATGTCGATGCGCAGGTCGCCCAGGCTGTATACTTGATTAGCGTTCAGCGTTTTCAGGAAGCGCAGTCGCTGCTGTTTCCTTTATTGTCTAATGCAAATGGCCGAGCCAGAGTCGTGGCGTCCTATATGATGGCGTCAATTTATCGACTACAGGGTGAGTTCGGGGCTGCGCAAACCCTGTATTTGTCGACGTTAGATAGTGTTGCTCACCTTAAGGGGGCGCTTCTGGAGCTGGCAGGCATCAGCGTCGCCCAAGGTAATTACAGGCAAGCGCATCTTTACGTCGACCAACTGCTTGAGAAATACCCGGATAACATCAAGGCGATAGAGACTAAACTGTCGATTTTCAGGGCGAGCGGTGCCGCAGGTAAAGATCCGGAGTATGGACGCTGGGCGCAACAGTTTCAGAAAATGCAGCAGATCGCCAGTATTCTGGATCTTGGTGCAATGGCCTATACACGCGGTGATCTCGACGCTGCTCGAAAGTCGTTTCATGAGGTATTAGTGCTTCAGCCCGATAATGCCCAGGCGAACTTTAATCTGGCGTTAGTGGATGTTCAGGATCAGCGCTTAGGTAGTGCAGCGAGACATTTTTTGAAAGCCGCTCGTAAGGACGATACGCTGGCTTACGGTTATTATCGGGCTGGCGTGATAATGATGGACGAAGGTAATGACGCAGAGGCGATTGGTTTTTTGCAGGAGTACCTTCGTAATGTTGACCAAGGACGTTACGCCCGCGATGCGAGGCGACGTATTCGGCAATTTGATTTAGCCAATGGAGAGATAAAGTAGATGGCGAGCGAACCCTATTCTAGGCAGGCGGACGAACTAGAGCTATCCATTGTCATGCCCTGCCTCAATGAAGCTGAAACACTGGCCATCTGCATCGATAAAGCTAAAGGGTTTCTGCAGCGTTACGGTGTTGATGGTGAGGTAGTTATCGCCGATAACGGCAGTACAGATGGCTCCCAGCAGATAGCGACAGAGCATGGTGCTCGCGTGGTTAATGTGGAAACCAAGGGGTATGGTGCGGCGCTGATGGGCGGAATTCAATCCGCTGAGGGTCGGTTTGTGATCATGGCGGATGCCGATGACAGCTATGATTTTTCTGCTCTGGACCTGTTTGTCGATAAGCTACGCGACGGTTTTGATCTTGTGATGGGAAACCGGTTTCTTGGCGGTATTAAACCGGGCGCCATGCCACCGCTTCATCGCTATTTGGGGAACCCGGTTCTGACCGGTATCGGTAAACTGTTTTTTGGCAGTAAAGCGAGTGATTTCCATTGTGGGTTGCGTGGATTCCGTCGTGAAGCGATTCTTGCGCTTGGGCTTGAAACCAGTGGTATGGAGTTCGCTAGCGAGATGGTGGTTAAGGCGACACTGCATGGTCTAAATGTGGTGGAGGTTCCCACCACGCTTTCTCCCGACGGTCGCAGCCGCGCCCCCCATCTGCGCAGCTGGCGCGACGGCTGGCGCCACCTACGCTTCCTGATGATCTACAGTCCGCGCTGGACCTTTCTCTATCCGGGTATGCTATTGGCTCTGGTGGGGATACTGCTGATGTTATGGTTGATCCCTCAGCCCCGTCAGCTGCTGGGGTTGACGCTGGATATTCACTCACTCCTTTACGCATCGGCCGCTACGCTGCTGGGGTTGCAAGCGGTGAGTTTTGCACTTTTTTCCAAGGTGTTTGCGGTAGGGGCAGGACTGTTGCCGCCCGATGATCGGGTGGTTAATTTTATGCGCCGCTTCACACTCGAAAAAGGTCTGGTGTTGGGACTGTTGCTTTTGCTGGGGGGCATTATCGGTTCCCTGTCGGCGGTGTGGGTCTGGGGGGGGGAGGATCTTAATCCTGCACAGATGATGCGACTTACCATTCCTTCACTAACCGCTTTAGCAGTGGGAGCTCAGTTGATACTTACCAGTTTCTTTCTTGGTATTTTAGGGTTGGCGCACAAATGAGCTGGTTGGAATCGATCCATAAGAAACTAATCTTTGGTGGCCGTGTTGCAGCGTTGGTAGAGGGACTTTCGCCTTTGCTTCCTGAGAATGCTTCAGTGCTGGATGTGGGGTGTGGCGATGGTTTATTGGCCAGGCAGTTGATGGACAAGCGTGGTGATTTGTCCCTGCAAGGCATTGATGTTCTGCTGCGAAAGCAAACCCATATCCCCGTAACCCTCTATGACGGAGATCGCTTTCCCCTTGATGATAACTCGGTCGATGTCGTGATGTTTGTGGATGTTTTACATCATACCGATAACCCACAGGCTCTACTTGCCGAAGCTAACCGGGTAGCTCGAAAAGGGGTTGTGATTAAAGATCATCTTGTTAGTGGGGCTTTTGCGTGGCAGTTGTTATGGTTAATGGATTGGGTCGGTAACTCGCACCAGGGAGTCGCGCTACCCTGTAATTACTGGGAGCCGTCACGTTGGCGACAAGCGTTCGATCAGCTAGACCTGGAAGCGGTTGGCTGGAATACGAGGCTCGGGTTGTATCGCTGGCCGTTAAATTGGATCTTTGAACGCAACTTGCATTTCGTTTGCAGGTTGGAGGCCGATCTCTCCCCTAAGGTAGCCAAAGTCTAGTATGGCGCTACCTCGTTTTGCCCGGTACCTAATTGTAGGTAGTGTCGTTGGTATTAGTGCTGTCCTGTTTCGGGAGCTGCTGGCGCTGCTAATGCCCGCGCAACACACGGGCTATTATCTGTTTACCGTGGTTGTAACCTATGCGGTGGCGATTGTGGCAAGCTACCTGTTGCAGCGTTTGTTTACCTTTAACTATGAGGTGATCGATAGCCATCGGCGAGTATTTGTCAGTTATATAGTGGTGGCACTGATTGGTGGCAGTGTTACTTCGATGCTCTCTGTTGGTGTACGAGCACTACTGCTTGATGTTGGACCTCTGGCCCATTTCGCCGATACGTTGGCCTTTATCGTAGGGGCGCTGGGTGCCTCAGTGGTAACCTACCTACTTAACCTGTTATGGGTATTCCGTCGCACTCATTAGGCACTTTAATGCTGCACTCGATACAATAAAAACTGTCGTTGCAGATGACGTGGTAGGGATATACGTTCAATCCCTTTGGGTGGGCGGTTACGCACGAGTCTGCCCAGCAGCGTCGAGGGAGAGCGAATGATTCGGTCATACCGCCATAGCGCTGAGCGTGGCAATAGAATGTAGCGAACTCGGTGTTTTTTTAGCTCAACATAGCTTTCAGGTGATAAGGCTGAGTTGGCGAGCAGGGACCGGCTGAGGCGAATCCCTCTGGTATCAATATGGTAGGGTGCGGCCAACACCTGATAATTACTCTTGTACGCCAATTCCGGTCCGCTGAAGGTATCGCTCAGAATGGTATCGCTGCCTGGATTCGGGGTGCGCGGTAGATATTGTAGTAGTTCGCTGTAGTGGTAAGGCAGGGGGTTACGATAACTCGCACCGGGGAAGTAATGCCCTGCTATATTCCAGCCGACTACCCAGTGACTGCACAGTACGAGTCCCGCTAGCAGGAGGTAGAAACTGCCAGCCCTGCGTTGCTGGCGTCGTAGCAAATTAATGCACTTGTGCCCAAGAGTCGATAACAGCTCAACCCAGGCGGGCAAGTAGGCAAGTACCATAAAGGGCACGCCACGAGAAGAGTGCAGGCAGTATGCGCTAGTAACACCCATCCAACATAGGTAATAAATCCAGCGTGCACCGGTTTGCTTCCGGGAATAGGCGCGTATGAGTTGGTAAATAACGAAGGGGCCGGTAAACAGGAGCGGCCCAGTTTCAAGGATAAAATTAAACCAGGTAGCAGGAGTGTTGGGGAGAAACGAGGACTCCGCGTAGATGCTGGCAATAAGGCTCTTCACCTCAGCCGACTGTTGGGCACCGTAGGGTGAAATAAGGTAAGGAAACAGTCCGATTAGCATCGCCGATAGTAACGTTGCGGCTAGAATTCCGGCGCCAAAGCGCTTCAACAGACTATTGAGCCGCTTCTGAACGGACTCCGGCGAAAGCAGTAAAATAGTCAACAGGGATGCCAGGGATATTACCAGGTGAAGCAGGGATAGGCGGTCGTAGTCAATCAATACCCACTGTGATGGAGGGCGCTCAATGATCAGTGCCAGCGTGACACCTATCGCCAGGCCAGTCGCAAACCGGCGCAGACCTGCAACCGTAGGGCTGTGTTGGAAAACCCATAGGCCCCCCAGCGTCACCATCGAGGCGAGAACCAAAACAAGCCCTTCAACACTGACCCATAGTTGGATCGCCGATAGTATGCCGGCAACAAATAGAAGCCGAGGGTTACTTTGGACTGCCAGTGAGCGAGCCATCGTGGCCATTACTGCGGCCATTAGCATCAGTTGCGTCGCGTGATGGTCTGGAAATCCGGCAACGAAATTGAGCGCGGTGCCTCGTTGTAAACAAAATAAAACGATCAGTAATAACGAGCCCCACTTACCTAGTAGTGGCCTGAATCCCCAGCATAAAATGGCAGCGGAAAGCAGTTGCAAAGCAGGTGCTAGAAAAATGCCCCAGCCGTGCAGGGCTTGATCAAACGGCCATAACGCGGTGCCGATCCAGGCTCCGGAAATTAACAGCAGGTCCTGTGCGCGAGACCAGTGTAGCTCGGTGCCCACTGGTGGGTTAAATCGGTCGATTGTAGAATCGAACCACGCGCCGGTTTGATGGAGTTCCAGAACCCTGAGTAGATGGGTGTAGCTATCAGGGTCCCATAACAGATCCCAGTTTTCAGTGTCATTGACTGGAGAAACCCCCAGATAAAGGTAGAGCGCCTGAAACAGCGTGGCAATGCCAACTGCCGTCAATGTCAGGTGGAGGGGGCGTCCGGATTGCACAGTTCTAATGTCCAGGGTCATCAATGGGCGTCAGTCTACATTATCCACTAAATGTAGCTGTGATGCTTAGGGAACTCTGCAGTCAACGCCTGAGTGATGTCATCGGGCTCTGGAACGACCACCACGTCTGAGCATGATGAATAAGCATATTATGGCTTATGGCCCAGTGATAGGATCCGGTATAATTGCCGGCAATTCGTTGTGTATTGAATCAGGAGCAGTAGAGTTCATGGCGCAGTTTCAAGGTATAGAAAAAGAGATGGCCGAGTTGATGGTCGAGGTACTCAACCTGGAGGATATCCAGCTTGATGAAATTGATCCTGAGGAGCCGTTGTTTGGTGATGAGGGGCTCGCACTCGATTCCATCGATGCGTTGGAGATCGCGCTGGCGGTATCACAAAATTATGGTATTCAGTTAAAGTCTGATGATCCTGATAATTCGCGTATCTTCGCCAGTCTGCGCACTCTGTGCGCCCATATTGAGCTGCACCGCGCCTGATGTGGAGCGGCTCGGGGAGCTTAGAGCGACGTTGCCCGGCGCACCTTGGCGACGCATCCGTTTGTGGGTACTAACGGGGTTGATGTGAGGCGCTTGTTTGCAGCGTTCGAGGCCACGGACGCAGTACTGCTTACAGGGGCCGGGCTGGGTTCCAGGGTTAGTAGTGCAGCCTTAGTCGCCCAGGCTCAACGGTTTTCCCATAGGCTTCCCGCCACCCACGGGGTCGTTAATCTCTGTCGTCATCATCACAGCTTTTTGGTGACATGGATGGCTGCTATGTTGCGTGGCCAGCAGATGATCTTGCCCTGCGATGAAAGCCCCGAGGTATTGGAAGCGTTGGTGCAGCCCGGTCGTACGCTGTGCCTGGTAAGTGACGGCGCCGATCTTGCGGTGTCCGGTAATCTGCCTCACCTGGTTTTTGACAGCGATGAGCTGGGTGTAGGGGAAGATGTTGTCGGTGCGCCGTTGGTGTTGGATGAGGGCTACTGGACGCGGCCCGATGCCGTGGTGTTGTTTACCTCCGGCTCCACGGGTGCCCCCAGGCCGCAGCCCAAATCACTGCAGCAGCTTTTTTTGCGGGCACAACAAACCGCTACAGCGGTGTTGAATGCCGATCTGGAGCGGGTTGTTGCGACAGTGCCGCTGCAGCATATGTACGGCCTGGAAAATGGCCTGTTACTGCCGCTGGTCGCGGGTTTATGCGCGGTCGATTACCGCCCGTTTTATCCGGCTGATATCGCAGCGGTCGTGACCTCCCGTACCTTGCTGGTGAGTACGCCGGATCATCTGCGCTATTGTGTGCAGAGCAACCAGGAATTTGTCGCGGGCCGCGTATTGAGCGCTACGGCGCCGCTCTCCCAAGAGTTGGCGGCTGCCCTGGAGGCGAGTTGCTCGTGCTCGCTGATAGAGATCTACGGCAGCACTGAAAATGGTGTCATGGCGACTCGTAAAACCGCATCTGAAGCAGCCTGGACGCTGTTGCAAGGGCTCGGCTTGCAGCGCGAGGGAGAGCGGTGCTGGTTAGTCGGTGGAGGGCAGAAGCAGCTTTTATCCGACCGTATAGAGTGCCTCAATGATGGCCGTTTTTTGCTGCAGGGGCGCGATCAGGATCTGGTCAAAATATCGGGTAAGCGCCACTCCTTTTCCGCGCTCACCCGGCTTGTTCAGTCCATAGAGGGGGTAGAGGATGCGGTTGTGTTTACAGAAAATGACGACTACTCCCGTTTGTGCGCACTGGTGGTGTCGAGTGTCAGCGTGGAGCAGGTGCGTGCCGGCTTGCGCCGCAAGGTAGATCCGGTGTTTTTGCCCAGGCCCCTGCTTCGGGTAGAGCGGTTACCTCGCAATAAAGTGGGAAAGCTCCCCCGGAGCGCGTTGTTGGCAGCCTTGGCAGACGCACGAAAGGTGCTCCGTCGCGGCCACAAGGAGGAGTGACCGGTGACGGACAACGAAACCAGTATTGAGATGAAAGTACCCTCCGACCACCCCAGTCTGCCCGGGCATTTTCCCGCGAATCCAGTGGTGCCGGGCGTGGTGATACTCTCCTGTCTACTCGAAGGATACTCCCGTGCGATCTCTGCACCGCTGCGGTTGCAGCAGCTGCCCCGGGTTAAATTCCTGCGCCCCCTGTTGGCCGAGGTGGCGTTTCAGGTCACCTACCGGGAATCCGCAGGAAAACTGAAGTTTAGGGGCACTATCGATGGCGAACCCTTCGTGGTGGGGGTAATGGGGATAAGCCGCGCCGGTGAATAAGGGGGGTACTCGTGCCGGAGGGATTCAGCCGTCGTGGCGAGTCTCTGCGGTGCTGCTCCATCCCATCGGTTTCTATCTTTACAGCCATTATGCTCCCTGGCCTTAACGGGTGGGAATAGACGTTAATGGCACTAAGGTACTTCCGCTGGTGAGGGGGGGTGATTATACTGGGCGTCCGTCCAGATACTTACGACCCTATGCAGCCAATACAGATCACCGCTTATACCGCCAGCAACAGCGCTGGAATCGGTAATCGTCGACTATTGAAGGCGCTGCAGGCCGACGCCAGTGGCTTGGCGGTCAATGATTTCAATGAGCTGCCTACCTACATCGGACGAGTTCGAGAGCTGGATAACTATTCGCTGGGGGCGCAATATCGCGACCTCGATTGTCGCAATAATCATCTGGCCGATCTGTGTCTGCGTCAGGATGGTTTCGAGGAGCAGGTATCCGAGCTACGCCAGGCGGTGGGTGCTACTCGTTTAGGACTTTTTCTCGGTACCAGCACCTCGGGAATCTATGACTTCGAGCAGGCTTATGTGAATCAGGGCAGCGGCGAAGAGGGGACCCGGGCGCCCCTGAACCCCGGAGTGCCCTATATGGGAACCGTGAGCAATTACTCGCTGGTTGATTTCGTGTCCCGTCGCCTGGCTATCACCGGCCCCCAGTTTTGTGTCTCAACCGCCTGCTCCTCCAGCGCCAAGGTGTTTGCGATGGCCCAGCGGATGCTGGAGGCGGGGTGGATCGACGGAGCTGTTGTCGGCGGAGTGGATAGCCTCTGCAACAGTACACTGTACGGGTTTAATTCTCTCTCGCTGATCTCCTCCCATCCCTGTCGTCCCGGAGGCCTGGGGCGCGATGGCATTAATATCGGCGAAGGGGGAGGGTTCATGTTACTGCAGCGCTGCGAATCACCAGAGCAGGGGCCGCTGTGCCTGTTGGGAGTTGGAGAGAGCAGTGATGCGTATCATATCTCCAGCCCTCACCCTGCCGGGGATGGGGCGGTGAGCTCTATGACCCAGGCACTGGACAGTGCCGGATTGCAGGCAACAGATATCGACTACATCAACCTTCATGGCACGGCCACGCCGGTCAATGACGCGGTAGAGGCGTTGGCGGTTAGCCGCGTCTTTGCTCCGGCCCCCCTGTGCAGCTCGACCAAGGGCTGGACCGGACACACCCTCGGCGCAGCGGGGATTACCGAGGCGGTTATCTGTGCGCTGGCGATTGAAAAAGAGCTGGTACCGGGCAGCCTGAATCGAGGCACGCTCGACCCCGAGCTGCCGATAGCGGTGGTGGATGCTACGCGCAAGGGGAATCCGCGGCGAGCGTTGAGTAACTCCTTTGGCTTCGGTGGCAATAACTGCAGTCTGATACTGGGGAGGCCCTGATGCGGCTCTACGTTGAGGGGGTGGGTTTGTGGGCGCCGGGCATGCAGGGCTGGGAACAGGGTTCCGAACGTTTGTGCTCGCTGCCGGGTAGCCTGCTGCAGCCGGTCGAGGCTCCGCGTCCGGAACTACTCTCCTCGCGGGAGCAGCGGCGCAGCGGCAATACCGTTCGCCTCGCGCTGGAGGTCGCGTTGCAGGCGGTGACCGGCGCAGGACTCGGGTCGGCATCAATGGCGTCCGTATTTGCTACCGCTCACGGCGACAGCGATATTCTCAACTACATGTGCCAAACCCTGGCCCGCGCTCCCGAGGCGGTGTCGCCAACCCGCTTTCATAACTCGGTGCACAACGCCGCCGGTGGCTACTGGAGCATCGGCAGGGGGTGTCGTAAACCGTTGAACTGCCTCTCATCAGGGCGCTTTACCGTTGCCAGCGGACTGCTCGACGCTGCCATGCAGCTCTCTGCTGGCGAGCCCAGGGTATTATTGTGCGCCTACGACGTACCAGCCCCTGAACCGCTTCATAGTGGGATGCCGATCGAATATTTTTTTGGCGCCGGGCTGGTGCTCTGTGGGCAGGCCACAGCTGCATCCAAAGCTCGAATTGACCTCAGTACCGTCGCGGCAGATAGCGCATCCCCGATCGCCGACGCACCGCTGCAGCAGTTGCGCGAAGATAATCCTGCCGCTGAGCTATTACCGTTATTGATCGCCCTGGCCCAGGGCAAGGCGGAGGACGTTGTTCTCGCGCTGAACCCGGAGCTGGGCCTAAAGCTTGAGGTGGCACCATGCCCTTGAATGCGTCGGTGCCGATCGAAGCGAGTGAGCTATCACGGCTACTCCCCCATGGGGGAGCAATGTGCCTGTTGCATTCGGTCGATGACTGGGACACTGGGCAGATTCAGTGCACCGCGCGATCCCACCGGGCAGGGGACAATCCTTTGCGCCACGCCGGGCGCCTGGATGGGCATGTGGCCATTGAATACGCCGGACAAGCGATGGCTATTCACGGCTCACTGTTGCAGCGGGATAGACTCAATAGCGAAGGTGGGGCCTTTGTTCCGTCCGCAGGGTATCTGGCAGGGGTTAACCAGTGCGAGGTTTATTGTGAGGATCTTTCAAGGGTAGGGGAGGATCTGGAGATCTGCTGCCGCCAGCTGTTGTCCGACACCAACGGTCACCTGTACGGCTTTGAGGTTAAGGCCGCGGGTCGATTATTGGCCAGCGGACGTGCTACTGTAATTCTGAACCCCGCTCAACGGCACGATCAAGGAATGGCTTTCCAGGGTGAATAGCGTCGATCCACAATCAGGCAGGCAGCTGCGCTCTCAGGCGGATGAGATCGCGGTGGTGATTCCTGCATACAACGAAGCGCGCACCATCGCCTCTATCGTGACCAAGGCAGGGGGCTATGCAGGGCTGGTGATCGTGGTTGACGATGGCAGTACCGACAACACGACCGAGTTGGCGCGTGAGGCTGGTGCCAAGGTGCTATTGCACGACCATCGACAGGGTAAGGCGGCCGCGTTAAGGAGCGGATTTGGCTACGCCCTGGGCCTGGGTGCCGCCGGTGTGATCACCCTCGATGGCGACGGCCAACATAACCCCGACGAAATTCCCCGTTTACTGCGATTGTCACGTTACTATCCCGGCAAGCTGCTGGTTGGCGCTCGTCTGCAAAGTAACGAGCTGGCGCCCCGGGCACGACGCCGCGCCAATCGCATTGCGGATTTCTGGATCTCCTGGGCCGCCGGTGCCCCGTTGCTTGATACGCAATGTGGGTTACGCCTCTACCCGCGCTCCTTGCTGGAACATTTCCATCATGGGCATGGGCTGGGGGGAGGGTTTGTGTTTGAGAGCGCTATCCTGATCGAGTCGGTGCGGGCGGGGTTCGATGTGATCGCTTTACCGATTCGCAGTCACTATGCGATCGACGCCCGTCCCAGCCATTTCCGGCCAATACTGGATATCGCTCTGATTACCTTTATGGTCTCGATGAAGCTGTTGGGCCGAGGGTTTGCGCCACTGGGGTTATGGCGCAGCCTGAGTCGGGTGGCGATTGTGGGCTCAACCCTTGAGTGATTGCTGGACGTAGTAGCGGGCGCGCTCTACCTTATCGATGCAGTTAGGGTACTTCTCGAACTGCTGCTGCACCTTGGCAGCGGTTAACAAGCCCGCCGCCTTTCCCCAGGCTACCGTGCCGTCAAAGCCCTTACTCTGGGCGAAATCCAGCTCCGCATAGGCGGTATCCAGGCCGCTCGCGCATTGACTCGACAGTTGCTGGTTGCCATGGCCTGCACAACCGCTGAGGATCAGGGCAGATAGGGCAGTGATCAGGGCGAAGTAACGTGATGACATAATAATAAACCTCGTGGATGACCGGTTAGCGGGTACCCTTTATACGGGGCGGGCGCAAAGATCCGGGTGCAAGTAGTGGTGCTGGCGGTGTACTCTAAAGCAGCATTTGGCGATTCGAAAGTGAAATTTTCCCAGCATGACAACCGCATCACAGCTATCCGACGGCACCCGTACCTGGATTGATCTCTATCTCGATAGCGCCTGGATGGAGCGAGGCCTCAGCGAGAACTCCCTCTCCTCCTATCGGCGGGATCTGCACGGGTTTGCACTTTGGTGCGCCCGTCAGGGAGAGAGTGATCTGCTCAAGGTTCAACGTGGGCAGCTGTTGGAATACCTCGGCTACCGTCTCTCGCAAGGGTACAAGGCGCGCTCGACCGCGCGCTTGCTCTCCTGTCTGCGTGGCTTTTATCAGTACCTGTTGCGGGAAAAGCACCTGAGCCTCGATCCAACCCTCAATATTGAGTTGCCGAAGCTGGGACGACCGTTGCCAAAAACCCTGACCGAAGAGGATGTAGACGCGTTGCTGGAAGCGCCCGATACGTCCACCGTGCTGGGGCTGAGGGATCGCGCGATGCTGGAGCTGATCTATGCCTGCGGTTTGCGGGTTTCCGAGCTGGTGGGGTTGGAGCTGTCGATGCTCAACCTGCGTGCCGGGGTCGTGCGCATTCTGGGCAAGGGGGGAAAGGAGCGCCTGATACCGATGGGGGAGGAGGCGTTGGAGTGGCTCAGCACCTATCTCAAGGAGGGGCGCCCACAATTGATTGGCGATGGTCAGGGACCCGTATTGTTCCCGAGCTTGCGGGGCAGTTTTATGACCCGCCAGACCTTCTGGCATCGCCTCAAACGCTATGCGATCGACAGTGGCATCACCAAGCCCCTCTCGCCCCATACCCTGCGTCATGCCTTTGCCACTCATCTGCTCAATCACGGCGCCGACCTGCGGGTGGTGCAGTTGTTGCTTGGGCACAGCGATCTTTCGACTACCCAAATCTACACTCATGTCGCCCAGCACCGCCTGCAACAGCTCCATGCCAGCCATCACCCCAGGGGATAGCGGCGGCATCGTTTTTCTGGGTAAAAAAATCGAATCTGTTAGAATAGTTTCCCCTGATCTGCGGTCTAATGCTCTGAGGCTGTGTAAGATCGGCACCTACATCGCAGCGATTACCGACATAGAGGTCCTAAATGAACAAAACAATTTCACTGCTGGGCGGGCTGTTTTTCTGTCTGTTCAGCGTCCAGGGGTTTGCCGATGCGGCGGCCGATGCCAAGGCAGAAGCGGCGATTCGCGCACAAATGCAGCAACTGGATCACAGCATCCAGATAAGCGATGTGACCCCCACGCCTCTCGCAGGAATTTACCTGGTGACCATCGGCAAGTCGGACCTGCTGTATGTTAGCGCCGACGGCAACTATGTGCTTCAGGGTGATCTGCTGAGTGTGGGTGGCAATCAGGTGGTGAATCTGACCGACGCCGTGCGGAGCCAGATTAACGCGGAGCTGCTGGATGGATTTGCCCGTGACAAGCAGATCGTGTTCGCGGCGGAAGGTGAGCAAAAAGCCTCAATTACTGTGTTCACCGATGTCGACTGCACCTACTGTCGCAAGCTGCACTCCGAGGTGCCCCAGCTGAATGCCATGGGAATAGAAGTGCGCTATATGGCGTTCCCCCGTGGCGGTAAAAACAGTCCGGCCTATGCCGTCATGCAAAGCGTTTGGTGCGCCGATGACCCTCTTCAGGCAATGACCGACGCCAAGAGCGGTAAGGATGTGGCGGATAAGAGCTGCGACAATCCGGTACAGGAGGAGTATGAGCTGGGTATTCAGCTCGGCATTCGGGGTACGCCGGCGCTGTTTCTCGATGATGGCACCATGATTCCCGGCTATCGTCCTGCCGAGGCCCTGGCCCAGGACCTGGGTATTCTCTAGCACGACCAGGAGAGCCAGCGTTCAGCCTGGCTCTCTGTCCCCCGCCGACACGCCAAACTCTCCCGTATCAATCCAGTGCTCGACGTTGCGTCGTGCCAGTCCCATCAGGGTGCCCTGGGGGTTGGCGGTGGGCATCGAGGGTAGCAGGCTGGCGTCACTGAGATAGAGTCCGGGGTGACCCGTTACCCGGCCGAAGGAGTCGCACCCACAGCGACGGTGGTTTTCACCGCCAGGACAGCTGGAGGAGAAATGCAGCGCGGTTAGCTGGGGTCGACATTGGATGAGCGGGGGCATCTGCTCCAGTTCCTCTGTATCCGATAGCTTCAGGGGGACTTCAAACCCGGGGAAGAGCGCCTGAGCGCCAGCGGCAAACAGCAGTCTACCCAGTTGGGTGAACCCGCGCTGCAGTAAACGCCAATCTTGCGGGCTAAGGGAATATCGTACGAGGGGAGCGTCACTGCCCGGGGTGTTGCGTATCTGCCCGTCGCTTGGGCTGTGCAGCATAAGGGAGTAGATCGCCAGATTGCTCGCCTGCTCTGTGACCAGGCGAGGGCCCTCCGGGTAGGGTTCGAGCAGCTGCGCAAGTTGTTGTGGTGATGCGATGGCGCAGCCGAAACTGTAGTCGGGGCAGAACTCCTTCACCTGGTGATCACCCATTCCGCTGCTGCTATCGGTCACCGCCTCGTTGAATAGCGCCGCCACCTTGAGGATCGGTTGCATGCGCAGTTGGTTGCCGATGTTGCGTCGCAAGCCGCTGCGCCGCAGTAGGGCGGGTGTCTGCAACGATCCGCATGCGATTACCAGCCTGGGGCTCGAAAGCGTAAACGCCTCATCCCGGGTACTCAGCCTGATACTCCAGCGCCCCTCAGCGTAGCTCATTTTTTCTGCCCTGCAGTCGCTTAACAGGGCGCCCCCGGACGTTGTGAAACGGGGTATCAGGGTGCTGCGCATGGTGCGATAGTGTTTGCGTTGGCTGTCCTGCCACTTATCTCCCTGGGGCAGTGTCAGGCGGGATACCCGCTGCCACTCCCAGCCCAGAGACTCGGCCCCTTGCTGCAAGCGCAGTGATGCGGGGGCGACCGCGATAGGGGGGGCGCTGACGCCAAGCTCCTGCTCGTTTTTCTCTAACCAGGGGGTCAGGCCTTCGCGGCCGAGGATGAGCCCGTACTGCTGCTGCCAATGGGCCAAGAGCGAGGAGGTCGGGCGCAGGTAAAGGGCGCTGTTGATTTCGCTGCCGCCTCCCAGTGTGCGGCCCTCGGCCAATGCAATAGGGGGAGACCCGATGCTCAGGTTGATCCCCTTATGGCGCAGGTGTGGGGACATTTCGGCGAAACTGAACAGCTCACCACGAACCGCCTCAGTCGCACCCTCTTCGATTAGGAGTACCCGATAGCCCGCTTCGGCCAGGCGAGTGGCCGACAGGCAGCCCCCGGGGCCGCTGCCCACCACAATCGCGTCGAAAATTGTGCTTTGCGCCCCATTCACCGACAGGGATGGCCAGCGCTTGTCGGTCTCACAGCTATTGTCGGGGCTGTAATCATGCAGTAAGCACAGGCGCTTCAGGTAGCGGAGCCCCCCCCGCAGGGGCATTACACCCTGCTCCAGCTGGTGGTTGAGTAACCTTTGCAGCTGCGTATCCCCAAGACGTAGGATCGACCGCTGGTGCCTGCCCAGAACCAGTAGGGGGAGTAGTTGCAAGCCTGTTTGAATCGACAGTCGCAGCGTCCAGGGGAGGTTGCCTATCTGTGTATCGGCAAAGGCTACCAGCGACGTTATCTCCTCCTCACTCGGTGTTACCCAGGGGGCGACCAGAGCCGGGCAGAGGGTGCGCAGAAGTGTTTTTTGCTCCATGGAGGGTCGCGTTGCCAGCAAAAGGGTGGTGGTCAGTATATCCCGACTGGCCGGCTGGGATAAGCGTGTTGAAACCTGCGCCCAGGATTGTTTTGCCTGGACTCACGATTTCCTATCATCATCGCGCCCTATTCCCTGTTAATGGTCTCTTAATGCGGTTGTCGGGGGTCGCTGAGACGTTGAATCTCTGTATAATATTCGCCTCATTTATGGCCTTGGGCCAAGACCGTTAGCTGAATCGGGGAAACTGGTTTGAAACCTATCAAAGTGGGTATCTGTGGATTGGGCACCGTTGGTGGTGGCACCTTCAATGTTTTAACCCGCAACGCCGAAGAGATTCGTCGTCGCCTGGGTCGTGAAATTCGGGTGGAGATGATCGGCGCTCGCCGACCTAACCCCGACTGTGATACGGCCAGTGTCCGCACCAGTGCCGACATCTTCGATGTGGCGCGGGATCCCGATGTGGATGTGGTCGTTGAATTGATCGGTGGTTACGATACTGCCCGCGAACTGGTGTTAACCGCGATCAAAAACGGCAAGCATGTGGTCACCGCCAACAAGGCGCTCATTGCTGAGCACGGTAATGAAATTTTCGACGCCGCGGCAGCCAAAGGTGTCAGCGTGGCCTACGAAGCGGGTGTGGCTGGGGGAATCCCGGTGATCAAGGCTGTCCGCGAAGGCTTGTCCGCGAATAAAATCAGTACCATCGCGGGTATTATCAACGGTACCGGCAACTTTATTCTTAGCGAGATGCGCGACAAGGGACGCGATTTCGCCGATGTGCTCGCCGAGGCGCAGGCGCTCGGTTATGCCGAAGCCGACCCCACCTTTGATGTGGAGGGGATCGATGCGGCGCACAAGCTGACGATTCTGGCTGCGATCGCCTTCGGTATTCCCCTGCAGTTTGAGAAGGCCTATACCGAGGGCATTAGCAAGGTAAGCCCTGAAGATGTCAGGTACGCCGAAGCGTTGGGGTATCGGATCAAACACCTGGGCATCGCGCGTCGTCGCGCAGAGGGCATCGAGCTTCGAGTGCATCCAACCCTGATTCCCAGTAGCCGCTTGATCGCCAATGTGGACGGGGTGATGAACGCCGTTATGGTTGACGGGGACGCTGTGGGCCCCACCATGTATTACGGTGCGGGTGCCGGTGCCGAACCTACTGCCTCAGCGGTGGTGGCCGACATTGTCGATGTGGCTCGTAGCTTCGAACACCCTGAATGTGCCGTCACCGGGTTGGGTTTCGGCAGCAATGAGTTGCAGGACCTACCAATATTACCGGTGGATCAGATCGAAAGCGCCTACTACTTGCGCCTTGATGCCAGCGATAAGCCCGGCGTTATGACCACCATAACCGGTGTGCTTAGCCAAGCGGGTATCAACATCGAGGCAATTCTGCAAAAAGAGGTGAGGGCCGATGAGCAGCTGGCCCATATTATTATGCTGACCCATAGCGTGCAGGAGTCCCAGATGAACAGTGCGATCACCGACCTGGAAGCACTGGATGTCGTTAGCGGACAGGTCACCCGCATCCGCATGGATCACCTGGACTAACCCCATACTCTCGCTGGTAGCCCGCATTTACAAGTGGGCGCCAGCCTCCATAGAACGAGCGAACATATCGTGAAATACATCAGCACTCGGGGTCAGTCCCCCGCCCTCAATTTTGAAGACGTATTGCTAACTGGCCTGGCACCCGATGGTGGCCTTTATGTTCCCGAATGCCTGCCTCGCTACACTCCTGAGCAGATCGCCAGTTGGGCGGGTCTCTCCTACGCTGAACTCGCCAAGAAGATCATCGCACCCTTCGTTGCAGAGAGTATTCCGGCGGATGATCTTAGCCGAATTATCGATGAGACTTACGCCGAGTTTAGCCACAGCGCCGTCGCACCCCTGAACCAGATCGCCAGCAACGAGTGGGTTATGGAGCTGTTTCATGGCCCCACCCTGGCGTTTAAGGATTTTGCCTTGCAGCTACTGGGACGCCTGCTTGACTATATTCTAGAGCGTCGCAACGAGCGCGCCGTGATTGTGGGGGCCACCTCTGGAGATACTGGCTCGGCGGCGATCGAAGGCTGTAAACGCTGCGACAACGTCGATATCTTTATTATGCATCCTCACAACCGGGTTTCCGAGGTGCAGCGCAAGCAGATGACCACCATCGCCGGTGACAACATCCATAACCTGGCCATCGAGGGCAACTTTGATGATTGTCAGGCGATGGTGAAGGAGAGTTTTGCCGACCAGTCTTTCCTTGAGGGGAAAGCGCGACTGGTTGCGGTCAACTCCATCAACTGGGCACGGATCATGGCTCAGGTGGTTTACTACTTTGCTGCGGGTATCACCCTGGGCGCACCCCACCGTAGCGTCGCTTTTTCTGTACCGACCGGAAATTTCGGAGATATATTCGCAGGTTACATCGCTCGTAATATGGGGTTACCGATCAGCCAGTTGATCGTGGCCACCAATAGCAACGACATCCTGCACCGGTTTATCAGCAAGAATCACTACGATAAATCTACCCTGGAACACACCCTGTCGCCGAGTATGGATATCATGGTGTCGAGTAATTTCGAGCGCTTGCTGTTCGATCTGTACGGCCGCAACGGTGCCGCGATAGCCGAGCTGATGGATAACTTCAAAACGACGGGTGAGTTGTCGATTGAGGAGCATCGCTGGAACTTTGCCCGCGAACTGTTCGATAGCGCCCGGGTCGACGATGAGCAAACCTGCGAAACCATCAAGCAGGTGTTTGCCCAGAGCGAGTATCTTCTCGATCCCCATACCGCAATCGGCGTGCGGGCCGCGCGCCAGTGTCGCCGCGATCCATCAGTGCCGATGGTGACTCTGGCCACCGCCCATCCGGTTAAATTCCCGGAGCCTGTGGTCAAGGCGGGTTTGCAAGCCCCCGAGCTGCCTTATCACCTGCGTGACCTGTATGAGCGTGAAGAACGTATGAGTGTGCTGAAGAAAGATATCGCTGCGCTGCACGAGTTTATACGTGAGCACAGCCGCGCGCTCTAAAACCGTCCCGCGAGCAAGCAGCAACAAAGCCAGCGTAAATGCTGGCTTTTTTGTGAGGCTTCATAAGGTTTGTCTTCGGAGTACGCATGTGGTGCTGTTTGGCGTTGTTGAGGCCGGGAGGCAGGCTGTTATTGAGTCTGGCCACCCTTGCTCGCCGGCATGGGTTTGGCGATCGGTTGCATCGGTTTATGAGCCGGCACCTGAACCGGCTTTTGAGCTGACCTGTATTTTTCAGTGCCGCAAATTCAGCTTCAATGGCAGCGCTTTGCAGTTGAACCCGCTACACTGCGCCTCTATTTGGAACCACCCTTTAAGCCAACAAGAGCAGCCCCATGGCCCTCAAACCCACCATCTATAAAGTCGATCTTTCCCTCAGCGATATGGATCGGCATCGCTATCAGCAGCAACGATTAACCTTGGCACTGCATCCGTCGGAGACCGAGGAGCGTTTATTGGTGCGCTTGCTGGCCTTCGCTGATCGTTACGGGGAGGGGATCGAGTTTACCCGAGGGATCTCTCAAACGGATGAACCGGATGTTTGGCAGCACTCGCTGGATGGCGTCTTGCAGCAGTGGATCGAGGTGGGGCAGCCGGATGGAGACCGTGTGATCAGCGCCGCTCGTAAGGCGAAGCGGGTGGTTGTCTATGCTTATGGTTCCTCCTGCCGGGTGTGGCAGCAGAAACAGGCTGCCAAG
Organism: Aestuariirhabdus sp. LZHN29; assembly: GCF_049985285.1. Lineage (NCBI taxonomy): Bacteria > Pseudomonadati > Pseudomonadota > Gammaproteobacteria > Oceanospirillales > Aestuariirhabdaceae > Aestuariirhabdus > Aestuariirhabdus sp. LZHN29. The sequence continues at coordinate 210,794 of NZ_JBNIEU010000003.1, forward strand.
CTGGGGTCGCTGCGCAATCTGGAGTTGTGTGTGGTTCCTTACGAGCCCTTGCAGGCTCTCCTAAAGGGGTTGTCGCGAAATTGCGAGTGCTCGGTAATGATCAGTGATGGTGAATGGATGGTGACCCTGGGGGATGCCAGTGAACAGCTGTCCCCTGAGTGGTTGCAACGCAGTGAGGGGTAGGTAGCAATGGCAGTAGATATTCAGCGCAGGGCGTTGCCCGGGGAGGTCGACCTTTCCGGTTTTTCACCTCTGCTGCAGCGGCTCTACGGCGCGCGCGGTGTCGATAGCGTTGATCAGTTGCAGCGAACCCTGCAACAGTTGCAGGGTTTTGAGGGGCTGAAGGGGATTGATGTCGCCGCTCAGGTGCTGGCCGACGTAGTGCAAGCTGGCGAATCCGTGCTGGTGGTGGGGGATTTCGATGCAGACGGAGCGACCAGTACTGCGCTGGCGGTGTTGGCGCTGCGCGGACTGGGGGCCCAAGCGGTGGACTATCTGGTACCCAATCGTTTTGAGTATGGCTACGGCCTTAGTCCCGAGCTTGTGGTCGAAGCGCAGAAGCTAAATCCTAGTCTGATCCTCACCGTCGACAACGGCATCTCCAGTGTTGAGGGGGTCGCCGAAGCCAATCGGCGGGGTATTCGCGTGGTGGTGACCGACCACCATTTGGCGGGCGATCAGCTGCCGGCCGCCGCTGCTATCGTTAACCCCAATCAGCCAGGGTGCGAGTCGATCACCAAGAACAGCGCCGGAGTCGGGGTGGTGTTTTACGTGCTCTGCGCGCTGCGTGCCGAGCTCGCCCGTCGGGGTTGGTTTGATGGACAGCGCTTGCAGCCGAATTTGGCGGAGTACCTCGATATTGTGGCGCTGGGCACCGTTGCCGATGTGGTAGCCCTGGACCACAATAACCGTATTCTTGTGCACCAGGGGGTTCAGCGGATCCGTGCGGGTGTTTGCCGTCCCGGTATTCGTGCCCTGCTGGAGATTGCGCGGCGTGAGTTATCCAATGTCTGTGCCAGTGATCTGGGGTTTGCGGCGGCACCGCGTTTAAACGCCGCCGGGCGCCTGGATGATATGTCCCTGGGCATCGAGTGTTTGCTGTGTGATGATCCGCTGCAGGCCCAACAGCTGGCCCAACAGCTCGACGCCCTGAATCGGGAGCGGCGCGATATCGAAGCGGGGATGCAGGAGCAGGCGCTGCAGATTCTCTCCGCCACCGAACTCGATGCCAGCGGTGCTCTGCCCAATGCCCTGTGCCTGTTTGATCCCGAGTGGCATCAAGGCGTGATCGGCATTCTGGCCTCCCGTATCAAGGAGCGGGTGCACCGCCCGGTAGTCGCGTTTGCTGATGGTGGTGATGGATTTCTCAAAGGCTCGGCCCGCTCGATCGCGGGCTTCCATATGCGCGATGCGTTGGAGCGGGTCGCCACCCTCAATCCAGGTATGATTCCAAAATTCGGTGGCCACGCCATGGCGGCGGGACTGACTCTTCCTGCTGAACATTACGATGGGTTTGTAGCTTCATTTCAGGCGCTGGCCAACGACTGGCTGGGCGCCGAGCAGTTGCAAGCGCGTTTGCTCAGTGACGGTGAGCTGGGTTCCGCTGAGTTCAGTCTCGAGGTGGCCACGGAGCTGCGCGATGCAGGTCCTTGGGGGCAGGGTTTTCCCGAACCCCGTTTTGATGGTGAGTTTGAGATCCTGGGTCAGAAGCTGGTGGCCGACAAGCACCTGAAATTGGTATTAGCCTTGCCCGATAGCGGTGTCTGTGTCGATGCCATTGCGTTTAACGTTGATCTTGAGTGTTGGCCCGATCCACAGGTAACGCGGGTGCAACTGCTCTTTAAATTGGATATTAACCATTTCCGGGGCCGCCAGAGCGTGCAGTTGATGGTGGAGCATCTGGCGCCCGCCGGTTAAGTACTGCAACTACCACGCACATAGGTACAAAACACAGTGAAAGCGCCGAACTGATCGGTTAAAATGGCGCGCTTTTTGACGACAGAATTCAGCTAAGGGATATCCATGCTCGAAGTAAACCCGATTGTACAGGCTATTAAGGATCTGCAGGCGCGCACCGACGTGCTTAGGGGGTATCTTTGACTACGCTGCCAGAAAGGAGCGTCTGGTAGAGGTAGACCGGGAGCTGGAACAGCCTTCGGTTTGGGATGACCCCGACACGGCGCAGGCGCTGGGGCGCGAACGAGCGGCGCTGGAAGCGGTGGTTGCTACCATCGACAACCTCGATGAGGGGCTGGTTGACGCCCGCGATCTGCTGGACATGGCGGTGGAGGAGGATGACGCCGACACCGTTGCCGACGTTGAAAACGATCTGGGCGATTTAACCAAGCAACTTGAACTGATGGAGTTTCGGCGGATGTTCTCCGGCGAGATGGACCCCAACAACGCGTTTCTCGATATCCAGTCCGGTTCCGGTGGCACCGAAGCCCAGGACTGGGCCAATATCTTGCTGCGTATGTACCTGCGTTGGGGGGAGAGCAAGGGCTTTAAGGTTGAGCTGATCGAAGTCTCCGCTGGCGATGTGGCGGGTATCAAGAGTGCGACCGTGCAGTTTAGCGGTGAATACGCCTTTGGTTGGTTGCGCACGGAAATCGGCGTGCACCGACTGGTGCGTAAGTCCCCCTTCGATTCGGGCAACCGTCGTCACACCTCCTTCGCGGCGGTGTTTGTCTCCCCGGAGATCGACGACAACATCGAAATTGAAATTAATCCATCGGATCTGCGTATCGACACTTACCGCTCCAGCGGTGCCGGTGGCCAGCACGTTAACACGACCGATTCCGCAATCCGTATTACCCACGAACCCTCCGGCATCGTGGTGCAGTGCCAGAATCAGCGTTCCCAGCACCAGAACAAGGATAAGGCGATGCAGCAGCTCAAAGCCAAGCTGTACGAAATGGAGATGCAAAAGCGTAACACCGAAGCCCAGGCGTTGGAGGAGACCAAGTCCGACATCGGTTGGGGCAGCCAGATTCGCTCCTACGTGCTGGATGATCAGCGCATCAAGGACCTGCGTACCGGCGTCCAAACCAGTAATTGCGGCGCGGTGCTGGATGGCGATATTGATGAATTTATCGAAGCCAGCCTGAAAATGGGACTCTAGCTTACAGCCTCCCCAACCCAGCGCTAACTCAATAACGAATAACGTGGCCGGGCCGTTTGTCCGGTAGTTTGTTTAACAGGAAAATGACCATGACCGATGATACTCAAACCGCTCAATCCCAGGCTCTCGAGGAGAACAAGCTGATCGCGCTGCGGCGTGAAAAGCTGGCGGATATTCGTCAGAAACGGGTGGCTTTTCCCAATAATTTTCGCCGCGATGCGCTGGCGGCTGATCTCCAGCAAACTTACCTCGAACAGACTAAAGAGGCGTTGGCCGACGCGGGCATTCGAGTCAAGGTTGCGGGCCGAATCATGCTCAATCGTGGCGCGTTTATGGAGCTTCAGGATGTTTCGGGGCGCATCCAGGTGTACGTTAACCGTAAGGTGCTCGATAAGGAGTTGCTGGCTGAGATCAAGCATTGGGACCTGGGAGATATTATTGGCGCCGAAGGTACCCTGGCTCGCTCCGGTAAGGGTGACCTGTACGTGGATATGGACTCTGTGCAACTGCTCACCAAATCCCTGCGTCCCCTGCCCGATAAGTTCAAAGGGCTTGAGGATACCGAAATGCGTTACCGTCAGCGCTACGTCGACCTGATCATGAATGACGAGTCACGGGCTACCTTTGTGGTGCGCTCCAAGGTGGTGGAAGCGATTCGAACCTTTATGGCCGACAAGCAGTTTATGGAGGTCGAGACACCCATGCTGCAGGTGATCCCCGGTGGCGCGGCGGCCCGTCCCTTCGTGACCCACCACAACGCGCTGGATCTGGATATGTACCTGCGTATCGCGCCGGAGCTTTATCTCAAGCGCCTGGTGGTCGGCGGGTTTGAGCGGGTGTTCGAGATTAACCGTAACTTCCGTAACGAAGGGCTTTCCACCCGCCACAACCCTGAGTTCACTATGATCGAGTTCTATCAGGCCTATGCCGATTATCGCGACCTGATGGATATGACCGAAGAGATGCTGCGCTACGTAGCACAGCGGGTACTGGGTAAAGCCGAGCTCCCCTGCACCATCAAGGATAATGAAGGTAATGTGGTTGAAGAGCGGGTGTACGACTTTGGCAAGCCGTTCGAGCGCCTGAGCATGGTCGATGCAATTCTCCGCTACAACCCCGAACTCAAACGCGAGCAACTGCTCGACTACGATGCTGCCAAACAGGTGGCCGAGGCGCTGCACATCAAGGTGAAGCCGATCTGGGGGTTGGGCAAGCTACAGACCGAGATCTTCGAGGAGACGGCCGAAGAGAAGCTGATTCAGCCGACCTTTATCACCGAGTATCCGGCCGAAGTATCGCCCCTGGCCCGCCGTAACGACGACAACCCAGAGATCACCGACCGCTTTGAGTTTTTCGTCGGTGGTCGCGAAATAGCAAACGGTTTCTCCGAGTTGAACGATGCCGAGGATCAGGCCGAACGTTTCCGCCGTCAGGTAGAGGAGATGGAAGCGGGTGATGATGAAGCGATGCACTACGACGACGACTACGTGCGTGCCCTCGAGTACGGTTTGCCACCAACGGCCGGTGAGGGTATCGGTATCGACCGTTTGGTGATGCTGTTTACCGACTCGGCCTCTATTCGCGATGTGCTGCTATTCCCCCACATGCGTCCTCAGGCATAATAGAAATCCTACGAATACCGCCGTGCCAGGGAGGGTGCGGTCGCGCATAGATCAGGATGACTCATCGCGAGGCCCGCTAAAAATCAGTGGATGAACAGTGTAAAGGGGGAGCGCACTTTGGTTGGTGAAGAGGGCAAGGCTGGCGAAAACCAGGCTGGCGTGAGAGATCTGGTTAAATACCGTGGTCGCAAGACCAGCCGCAGGGGCAGCGAACAGCGTCGTAAGACCATTCTCGAAGCAGCCCTGCGGGTTGCTATTCGTGAGGGTGTGCGGGGCATCCGTCACCGTGCGGTGGCGAAAGAAGCCGACGTGCCACTGTCGGCGACTACCTATTACTTTAAAGATATCAATGACCTGATCAGCGATACCTTTGCGCTCTTCGTCGAGCAGACGATGGCTGAGGTCAACCGTTTCTGGGTTGAACATAGCGCCCAGCTTGAACAGCTTTATAACCAGCTCGATGATTCCGTCGCCAGCCATCGTATCTTCGTGGCCAATATCACCGATATCGGGCAGGCATTTATTCGCATGCAACTCAGCACCCAGCGGGAGCGCCTGCTGGCCGAGCACGCCCTGCATCAGGAAGCCCTGCGCTCCAGCAGCTTGCGCGAGATGGTGCTGGGGTATCGTCAGGATCTGCTGGTTGAGCTGGTGCGCTTTTACCAGCGCCTCGGCACCAGCGAACCGGAACTGGATGCGAACCTGACCAACGCGGTGATCATGGATTGCGAATACCAGTGTCTTCTTCATGGCGAGGCGGAGCAGGACCGGGTGCCGGTGCGGGCGATTTTACACCGCCACTTTTTGCAGACGCTGGGTTTGGCCGAGTAGCCATCGGCTGGATTGCGCGCAAGTGGCCTGCTGAATCGGGCGCTGTCTGCTAGAAATAGAGTACGAGTGTTCAACGGGTTGATCTGCTCCTCAGGGGGCGTTTTACCCAAGAGTGCAGGGTAACAGGGAGAGAGATATGCAGAGTCACGAAGTGGATTACAATATTATTGGCCACGATATGCAGATGGTCGAAGTGGAGCTGGACCCGGCAGAGGCAGTGATCGCCGAGGCCGGGGTCATGACCTATATGGAGCAGGGGATCGCCTTCGAGACCCGCATGGGTGATGGTGCCGACGCGGATCAGGGGATGATGGGCAAGCTGTTTAGCGCCGGCAAGCGCATGATCACAGGGGAATCTCTTTTCTTGACCCATTTTACTAACGAGGGAGAGGGTAAGCAGAAGGTCGCGTTCGCGGCACCCTATCCGGGCTCGGTCATTCCCGTCAACCTCGCCGAAATCGGTGGCCAGTTGACCTGCCAGAAAGACTCCTTTCTCTGTGCGGCCCGTGGCACCAAGGTGGGAATTGCACTGAATAAGCGTATCGGTTCCGGTTTTTTTGGCGGCGAAGGCTTTATCCTGCAAAAGCTGGAGGGCGACGGCATGGTGTTTGTGCACGCCGGGGGTACGGTGATGCGCAAGGAGTTAAACAACGAAATCCTGCGCCTCGATACCGGTTGCCTGGTGGCGTTCTCTCAGGGAATCGAATACGACATAGCCCTCAGTGGCGGCCTCAAGAGCATGCTCTTTGGTGGCGAAGGCATGGTGATGGCAACCCTCAGTGGCACCGGCTCGGTGTGGATTCAGAGCCTGCCGTTTTCGCGTCTGGCTGATCGTATTTTGGCCCATGCGCCTAATGCCGGTGGTTCCAGTAAAGGGGAGAGTTAGTCCGTCGTTGTTTGGCTATCGCGCCGGGCGACGGTGCGAGTGGGCTGCGTGAGTCAATAGGGTACCCCCAGGAGCGGGTAGGTTATTTTATGGGAGTTGGAATGAAGACGTTGTTGTTGGGTGTGGTACTGGGTCTGGTCGCTGGCTTGTGGGTGGGGGTTAACCTGGGTAAGGGGCAGGATATTTGGGAAAACCCTTTTCAGGATAACTCTCTCAAAGGGCGTCTGGAGCAAAGCGGTCGCACCATCGGGGATGCACTCAAAGACAGCGCCGATGCCGTGCGTGACTCGGTGAAGTAGGAGGCTGCCATGGACAGTTCGATAAAGGATAATCGGCCCTTGCAGTTGATTCTGACCGCTCTTGGCACGGTGCTGGTCACCGTAGCCATGCTACATTTTAAGGGCTTTCTGAAACACTCCTCGGTAGAGGACGGTATCGTCTACGAGGGCTTTAGCATGATTTTGAATGTTCCCGAGATGGATCAATACGTCTCTGCCAGGGCCGCCAAGCAGCGGGCCGTCTGTGCACAGGGTTTTTTGATGATCGAGTCGGTCGAGGGGCCGGCCAAAATCGGGTTGCTGGTGGATAGCCAGCGTCGTGCTATACGTTGCGATTTCTGAGCGTAGGAATAACCGGGCGGCGCGGGGTCGGTGGTGGCGGTGGCGTCAGGCTCCCCCCCAGCAACAGCAGCACCTCTTCGATCTCCGGGCGCAGGTGTTCAAATAACCCCAGCCCACGGGGCATTCGCATCAGCGCAAAGATCGATTTGTTGTAGATCGGCATCGACTCCAGCTCAGGAAGGTTAAAACGTTGGGGGCTATGGCCCAAAGCCAGGTGGCGCGCAAGGATCGAAAGATCCACCAGATCGTAGGGCAGCCGACTATCCCGTAGCCAGTGGTTGCGCTGTCGGATAGCATCCACGAAAAGCCCGTCCAGCCCCCAGAATTTGAGCAGTACCACGCCGATATCTCCCCCCACCTCATCGAACATTCGATACACTTCGCTGGGCTCGTTTAACAGATCGGGCTGGTCTTCCAGGTGGACCAGTAGTAACAGGCAACCAATCTCCTGCATGAGCCCTGCCAGCATCGCCTGATCGGGCTCGATCACTGTACTGTGTTTGGCCAGCACCGAGCAGATGGCTGCGGTTCTTAGGCTACGGTGCCAAAGCTCGCGCATATATTGCATAAGCTGCGGGCTGCGGGAGAAAAACAGGTTTTTGATGCTGTAGGTGGTTGCGATGTTGCTGGTCGCGCTGGCCCCCATGCGCTGAATAGCGGTTTTCAGGTCTCGTGCGGGGGTGGGCTGGCGGTAGAGGGGGGAGTCGGCCATCTTCAGCAAGTGACCGCTTAAAGCCGGGTCGCCCAACAGCAGCTGCACCAGATCTTGCAGGTGGTAGTCGCTATGGGCGATGGTTTGGCGAATGCGCAGGGAAACGTCGGGCAGGCAGGGTAACTCCACTTTGCCATCCAGAATTCGTTTGTACAGCGTCAGGTGAAACCCTTTTCCCGTGGCCATCAGCTCCCCCATCGCGACTACTGCCTGGGCTCCGGTCAATTGTAGCCCTCTACCCGGGGTTGTGCATCAGTCGCCGAGTTCGTTTTCCCAGACTACGGTATCCGCCAGTTTGAGATCGAGCAGGTGTCCGTAACGACTCTCCAGCTTATCGCGCTTGATTTTCAGGGTCGGGGTGAGCAGTCCGTTGTCAATGTCCCAGCTCTCGTCAGATACGATCAGGTGATCGAGCTTTTGGTGGCTCTCCAGCTCGGCGTTAACGGCCAGGAGGGTCTTTTTTAGCCCCTGCTCCAGGGCGGAAGTATGTTCTCGCGCCTGTTCATTGAGGACGATAACCGCCACCGGCTGTTTGCGACCCGACCCCATCACACAGACCTGGTCGATATCGTGGTTGCGCGCCAGCTTGCTTTCAATCGGCACCGGGGCGACATATTTGCCTTTGCCGGTTTTGAACTGCTCCTTGACCCGCCCGATGATCTCCCAGGCGCCATCGGCGCGGTGGTTAGCGCGATCGCCGGTGCGGAACCAACCATCGACAAACGCCTCTGCGGTGGCCTCGGGATTGAGGTAATACTCGCGGAACACAGCATCGCCGCGAATCAGTACCTCGCCCTCGTCGGAGAGCTTCATCTCGACGCAGCTCTGGGGTACGCCGATGGTGCCTAGCCGACTCATGGAGAAGGGGTTGTTACCGCAGGAGAGCCCCGAGGTTTCGGTCATTCCCCAGCCCTCTGAAATATGGATATCCAGCGCCGCGTACCAGCGCAGGATCTCGGCCGAGATCGGGGCCGAACCGGAACCGAACAGGCGCGCTCGGTTTAATCCCAGTGCGGTGCGAATCTTGCGCCGCACCAGGGTGTTGAGAAAAGGGATTTTGAGCAGTAGCTGCAGCTTTTTCTGGGGCATCTGTGCCAGCACCTGGCCCTGGAACTTAGTCCACAGGCGGGGTACGGAAACAAACAGCGACGGCTGGGCGTGTTTGACGTCATCGATAAAGGTGTCGAGGGACTCCACAAAGTAGATCTCGACCTGCGAATAGAGAGAGGGCAGCTCAACCACGCAGCGCTCGGTAATATGGGCCAGCGGCAGGTACGACATGGTGCTGTCGTCGGGTTCCGCTGTATATATTTTGGTAAAGGCGCAGGCGGAGGAGGAGATGTTACGGTAACTGAGTACAACCCCCTTGGGTAAACCGGTGGAGCCGGAGGTATAGACCAGGGTTGCGATGTCGTCGGCCTCGGGTTCATGTACCTGTTGCAGCGGCTCGTAGCGGGTTAGCCAGTCGCTCCACTGCTGCTGGCAATCCAGTGTTGGGTAGGGGTAGGCGATGCGCAGCAGCTCTTCGGGTATCGCCTCACGGCCAGCATCCATGCCGTCGAGCTTACCCACGAAGACCGCCCGGGCCTGACTATGCTGGAGTATATGACGGATCGTTTCGGCCCCTGCGGTGGCGTAGATCGGCACACTGACCATACCTGCCATCATGATGGCGAAATCACTGATAAACCACTCGGCGCTGTTTTTCGCGAAGATCGCGATGCGGTCTCCCGTTTCAAATCCCTGAGCTCTTAGGCCATTGGCGATACAGCGTGCCTGATGGTCCACTTCACGCCAGTTGAGCGTTGTCCACTGGCGATTGCTGGGTTGGTGCAGATAGGGCTTGTCGGGGCAGTTGGCGACGTTGTGGGCCAGCTGTGCTAACGGAAGTCGGTAGTCCATAGGATGCTCACTGTTATTTTTATGGTGATCGCACAGGGGCGACGCTCCTCTCATTGCAGCAAAGGATGGGGAGGAGGGCAAGGTTCAGGGGCAAACTATCTATCTGGTGAATGATGGATCAGGGTGCCGTAGTGATAGTCTGCACCGGCTTTGGCTATAATCGGACGCGTCTGCGGCGCAATTGACCACTCAGGAAATCCAAACAATGATGAGATCGACTCAGCTTGAACCGGGTTGGAAGGCGGTGTTGGGAGGGGCGTTCGACGACCCCTATATGGTGAACTTGGAAAACTATTTACTGCAACAGAAGCAGGCGGGTAAAACCATCTATCCAGATGATGGGGAGATCTTCAACGCGTTCAATACCACCCCCTTCGACCAGGTTAAAGTGGTGATTCTGGGGCAAGATCCCTACCACGGCGAGGGACAGGCCCATGGCCTTTGCTTTTCGGTGCGCCCTGAGGTTCGTATCCCTCCTTCGTTGATAAATATTTACAAGGAGCTGGAGCGCGATCTGGGCATCGATCGGGTGGGGCATGGCTACCTGATCTCCTGGGCTCGACAGGGGGTACTGCTGTTGAACTCGGTGCTGACGGTCGAGCAGGCGCAGGCGGCCTCCCATCAAAAACAGGGTTGGGAAACCTTTACCGACCGCGCCATCGCCGAGCTGAACGCCCGGCGTGACGGATTGGTCTTTATGTTGTGGGGTGGCTACGCCCAGCGTAAGGGGGCCTTTATCGATGAACACCGTCATCTGGTGCTCCGCGCTCCTCATCCCTCGCCACTGTCCGCCCATCGCGGGTTTCTGGGGTGTGGCCATTTTTCCGCTGCCAATCGTTGGCTGACGCAACGCCACTGCGAACCCATAGAGTGGCAGTTGCCCCAGAACCCCGATGATTAAACGGGCTCTGCTAAACCTGTCGCAATAGACGACAGGTAGGTGGGAGACCCTATGGTCAAGCTGCACCGCCTCGGGTAGCCTGTAGCACTATCTTTTAAGGGTCTGGACCTGCGATGCTTTACATTCATCACTCCAATTTTGCCGAAATTCACCAGGCCCTGATTGCGGATAAAATTCGCGAAGCCCCGTTGTCCAATCCATTGGCCGATGAGGTGGTGCTGGTGCAGAGCCCAGGTATGGCGCAGTGGCTCAAACTGGGATTGGCTGAAAATCTGGGCATCGCTGCCAACATCCGCTTTCCGCTCCCCTCCAGTTTTATCTGGCAGCTGTTTACCCGCGTCATTGAGGGTATGCCCGAGGAGTCGGCGTTCAATAAGGAGTCGATGGGCTGGGCGTTGATGCACCTGCTGCCCCGGTATCTGTCCGCACCCGAGTTTGCTCCTCTGAGGGGTTACCTCGCGGAGGATCATCGGCAACGCAAACGCTACCAGCTGGCGATGAAGGTGGCGGATATTTTCGATCAGTACCTGGTGTACCGGCCCCAGTGGATTCTTGACTGGGAGCGGGGCGAGCCGGGTACCGATGGGGTAGCGGAGCATCCCTGGCAACCGATCCTGTGGCGTGCCCTGGTCGCATACAACCGCGAGCGCAACAGTAACGGTGCACACCGGGCCAACCTGCAACAGCGCTTTATTGATGCGCTCCCAACGGCTTCGGAGCTTGATCTTCCCGAGCGACTGTTTGTCTTCGGCGTCTCGGCATTGGCGCCGCAATATCTGGAGATACTGCACCACCTGGGCCAGCGCTGTGATGTCCATATTATGCAGCTGAACCCCTGCCGCCATTATTGGGGGGATCTACAGGATTCCGCGCACCTTCGTTGGCAGCAGGTGGTGGAATCCACAGGGGGGGATAATCCGCTGCTCGCCTCCATGGGAAAACTGGGGCGGGACTACCAGGCCCAGTTGCATAGTCTCGATCCTTCGCTCCCAGTGGAGCACGACGAGCGCTTTGTCGCACGGCCCGAGGATAGCCTGCTGGGTATGCTGCAGCGTGATTTGCTGGACCTGAACAACCGGGGAGAGCTACCGCCGGCGACCCCCCTGCCCGATAACAGCCATCATAAAACGCCCCTGCAAGCCGATGATCGTTCGCTGGAATTACACAGCTGCCACAGTCCGATGCGCGAAGTGGAGGTGTTGCACGATCGTCTGCTGGCGCTGTTCGATGCCGATCCTTCGTTGCAACCGAGGGATGTGCTGGTGATGGTCCCCAATATCGACAACTACAGTGCGTCTATTCAGTCCGTGTTTGGTAGCGGCACCGGCAATCGCACCCAGGATATTCCTTGCTCCATCGCGGATCGTGGTGTGCAGCAGGAGAATCCGTTACTGGTCAGTTTTTTCCAGCTACTGGCGGTACCGGGCAGTCGTTTCGAGGTGACAGCTTTGTTGGATATTCTCGAAGTGCCGCAAGTGATGCAGCGCTTCGAGTTGCAGCAGGATGAGTTTGATGAGCTGCGCGACTGGATTCGCGGTAGTGGTATTCGCTGGGGGCTGGACCCGCAACAGCTGCAGCGGGCCGGACTCTACCCCCAGCACCAGAACAGCTGGCGCTTCGGATTGCGGCGGATGTTGCTGGGCATCTCCCGCCGAGAGCGCGAAGGCAGCTTCGCAGGCATCCAGCCCTTTGATGGTATTGAGGGGCTGGGGGCGCAGAAGCTGGGTAAGCTGATCGATTACCTGGAACAGCTCGACCAGCTGCAGCGATCCTTGGCTACCCCGGCCACCGCGCCTGTGTGGCAGCAGCGCTGTCACGATCTGCTACAGGCATTTTATAGCGATGATAGCGATACCGAGTTCAGCTTTCGGGTGATTCGCCGTGCCCTTGATCAGCTGGTGGTCCGGTTGAGATCGGTTGGTTTTGACGAGGAGCTGTCCCCGGAAGTTTTTCTGGAGCATTTGGAAGGCATATTGCAAGATGACGGAGGCTCACACCGGTTCCTGGCAGGGCAAGTCAACTTCTGCACCCTGATGCCGATGCGCTCGATTCCGTTTCGGGTGATCTGCCTACTGGGTATGAACGACGGTGCCTATCCGCGATCGTTGCCCCCGATGGGATTCGACCTGATGGCACTCAAGCCTCGCCTCGGCGATCGCTCCCGGCGGGACGATGACCGCTACCTGTTTCTGGAAGCACTATTGTCTGCTCGGGAAAAACTCTATATCAGCTATGTTGGACGCAGTATCCGCGATAACAGCGATCAGGTGCCATCGGTCCTGGTGACCGAACTGCTGGAATATTGCCAGCAGGGGTTTGTTACCCGCAACGCGCTTGAATTACCTCAGAGTAACAGCGCGAAGGCGTTGCTAGATAGCCTGCAAAGGCAGCACAGCCTGCAGCCGTTCGGGGTGGAAAACTTTATTAGTGATGCGGATGCAACCAACCATGATGTTAGCTACGATCAGCGTTGGTTAAGCGTGGCCCGCACGCTGGATGAACACCATCGGGCAGGCGTTGGCCAGCCGCAGCCGCCTTTTTGTGGCGAGCCTCTTCCTATTCCCGAGGGAGAAGCGCTCAGTGGTAATGTGATAGTAGAACTGCCGGCGTTTAATCGGTTATTCGAAAATAGCGCGCGCTATTTCTTCAACCATCGACTTCGCGTATTTTTCGATGATGTCGAGGCGATGGAGGAGGACGATGAACCCTTCGCCGAAGACTACCTGTTGCGCTATCAGGCCTGTACTGAACTGGTGGAGCAGCAACTGCAAGGCGATAGCACACCGGGATGGGAGCAGAAACTACGTTTGTCCGGGGCGCTGGCCCATGCCGGTTTCGGGCAGGCACAGATGAACGGGTGGGTACAGCGCGCCCAGAACCTGAGTGAACCTCTGCGGGAGTTGCGCTGCGGACCCGAGCACACAAAGCCCCTGGACCTGCAGCTGCCTTCGGGGCGCTTGGTGGGACGAATTGGCAACCTGTTTGCCGGCGACCGTCTGGTGTTGTGGCGGGCCGGTAACCTGCGCGACGCTGACAGCTTGCGCCTGTGGTTGCAGCACCTTGCGTTGAATGCCAGCGGAACACCCACCCAATCCTGCTTTGTCGCCATCGACAACTGTGCCCATCTAGGGGCCATCGATGATCCCCTCTGGGCGCTGGAACACCTCGAGAAACTGATGCAACTCTATCTGCAAGGGCAGCAGCAACCCCTCGATCTACCGTTGAAGTCGGCCATGGCCTGGGTGCGGGCCCACGACAAAGAGGAAGATGAAGAGGCGCGCTGGAATCGGGTAGCCGGTGCCTGGGATGGAGACTTTAATCCCGGAGACTCTGCCGATGACTATTGGTCGCGGGTGTTTCCCAGCCTGGGCGCCCTGCGTACCAGTGAGTTTACATCGTTGTCGGAGCAGGTGTTGCTGCCCATGCTGCAGCAACTTGAGGTTAAGAGATCCAAAGCGGAGAAACGCTCATGAGGGGCAATACCCCGACTCGTCCTCTGGACCCGCGACAGCTTCCGCTGCAGGGCGTCCAGTTGATCGAAGCCAGTGCCGGTACCGGCAAGACCTATACCATCACCTTGCTTTATCTGCGGGCGCTGTTGGCGGTGGGCCGCGACCAACCTTTAAGCTGTGATCAGATTTTGGTGGTGACCTTCACCGAAGCCGCCACGAGCGAGCTACGCGACCGTATACGCCGCCGCATAGTGGAAGCGCGTCAGGTGATACTGAGCGGCCAGTGCGAAGATGCCGCGTTACAGGATATCCTCGCCGCCTCTCCCCTCGATGACCGTGAAAAAACAGGGCGGCTGGAGCAGGCCGCGCGGCAGATGGACGAGGCTGCCATTTACACTATTCACGGTTTTTGCTGGCGAATGCTGACCCGTAATGCCTTCGAAAGTGGCGTCCTGTTTAGCAGCGAATTCACGATGGATGAGCGCCCGCTCAAAGCCCTTGCGGTGAACGACTTCTGGCGCCATAACTTTTATCCCCTCGACGATGAGCTGGTATCTATTGTTCACGGTCTGTGGAAAACACCACAGGAGTTGTTGTCTGATATAAACAATATGATCAGTGCTCATGATACTGAGTTGGTGCCCAAGCTTGAGGGGGCTGATTTGCTATCGTTGCACAGCGCCCACCGGGAGCGGATAGAAGCGTTTAAAGCTGCATGGCTGCAAGCTTGCGAGGATATCCAGAGTTTGATTGGAGCATCGGCAGTAGATAAACGCTCCTACTCCAGTAGATATTTACCAACCTGGTTGCAGGGCGTCAGCGACTGGGCGCTTTCCGCTGAGCTAACGTTACCTAAGAGCCTCGATAGATTTAGTCAGCAGGTGTTGATCGAAAAAACCAAAGAGGGAGGGGAGCCGCCGCGCCACAAATTGTTCGACAGCGTCGATGAACTGCTCATTGAGCAGCCTCCCTACAAAGCGCTGCTACGGGGGCAGGCCATTAAATTTGTGCGCGAGCACCTGCAACGACAGAAAGAGCATCACGCGTTAATGATGCCCGACGATTTGCTGAGTCGTTTCGCCGAAGCGTTGTCCGGTGAACGTGCCCAGGAGTTGGCCCAGCGCATCCGCTCGCTTTATCCGCTGGCGCTCATTGATGAGTTTCAGGATACCGACCCGTTGCAGTATCGTATCTTCAGTGCCCTGTATGACTTCAAACGCGCGAGTGATACCGGGTTGTTGATGATCGGTGATCCCAAGCAGGCGATCTACAGCTTTCGCGGTGCCGACATTTTTACCTATATGCAGGCCCGCGACAGTGCCGCAGGCGCCTACAGTATGGGGACCAACTGGCGCTCGACCCAGGCCATGGTGGATGGGGTCAACGCGCTGTTCGGTTTCTCCCAATCGCCCTTTATCTACGACCAGCAGATCGCCTATGAGCGGGTGAAGGCCGCCGGAAAATCCGATACCGCGCCACTGCTGGTTGAGGGTGCCGTGGTTAGTGGCCTGTGTATCTGGCAACATCCTGCCGGCGATACGGGTGTGGCTGCCGGGGATATTCGTCAGACCTTTGCCCGATCCACGGCGCTGGAGATCAGCCGTCTGCTGGCCCAAGCCTATGCTGGCCGAGCCGTTATCGGCGATCGTGCCCTGCAACCGGGGGATTTCGCGGTACTGGTTCGATCCCGCTTTGAAGCCCGCATCGTGCGAGAAGCGCTGGCGGCCCAGCAGATCGACGCGGTGTTTCTGAGTCGTGATACGGTGTTTGCGACCCCGGTCGCGCGGGATCTTTTTCGGGTGCTGATAGCGGTGAGCGAGCCTACCAACGAGCGCCTCTTTAACGCCGCCCTGGCGACCTCGTTGCTGAACTACAGTGCAGCAGAGCTGGATCAGTTAACCCGTGATGAGGCGCGCTGGGAGTCGATGCAGCAGCTCTTTATCGATGCCCGAGCCCGATGGCAGAAGCAGGGAGTGCTGCCGATGCTGCACCAGTTGATGCGCGAGCTGGGGATTGCCGAGTCGCAGGTGGCAAAAGATGAGGGCGAGCGTAACCTGACCGACCTGCTGCACCTGGGGGAGTTGCTGCAGCAGGCAAGCCTCGAGATGGAGGGCGAGCACGGTTTGTTACGCTGGTTTGTGCAGCAGCTGGCGGCGGAGGGTGAAGGCACCGACGATCAGCAGCTGCGCCTGGAAAGCGACCGCAAGTTGGTAAAGATCGTTACCATTCACAGCAGCAAGGGGTTGGAGTACGGGGTCACTTTTTTGCCCTTTGTCAGCTGCCATAAAGACCGGAAAAGTTCCCACTACCATGAAGCGGGACACCGTTATTGGGACCTGAGCGACAGTAAGTCGGCGCAGGAGAAGGCCGACAAGGAACGCCTTTCGGAAGATCTGCGCTTGCTCTATGTTGCCCTGACCCGCTCGATCTACGCCTGTTATATGGGGGTGGCCAACCAGGGCAGCAAATCCAGTAGCAACCTGCCCGACAGCGCAATCGGGTACCTCCTTAACAGCGCCGGTCAGGGCTCGCTCGCAGAGGATGGGTTGGGCCGTCAGTTGCAACGCCTGCAGCAGTACGCGCAACAGGAGTTCGGCGACAACGGGTTGCAGCTTGCACCGGCACCGCTAGAGGATTGCCCCCCGCCACAGCCTCCGCGTACAGCAGCACCGGTGCTGGCCGCCCGTACCTTTAGCGGCAAGATTACTCGTGACTGGCGTATTGGCAGCTATTCGGGGCTGATTACCTATGGCGCGCCGGCACCGGTCCGGGCAGCCGACCTGCCAGGTTACGACCCGGAGTTGCAACACGAACAGGTGCAGGGTGCTTCCGGGCCCGCGCTGCCAACCGAGATGAGCGCGTTCAACTTTCCCCGTGGAGCCCAGGCGGGTACCTTTCTCCATAGTCTGTTTGAGGAGATGGAATTTGATACGGCCGATGGGGGTGAGCTTCATAGCATGCTGGCGTCCAGGCTGCAGCGGGAGGGTTACGATTCGGCGTGGGTGGAGCCGCTCGGTGATTGGCTACTCAAGGTATTAGCCAGCCCGCTGCCCGATCATGCCGATAGGTTTTCACTGAGCCGCGTGGCGAACAATAAAAAACGGGTCGAGATGGAGTTTCTGCTACCGGTGGCAGGACTCGATGCCCTTGAACTTAATGGGTTGCTAAAGCGCTACGGTCACCTGCCTGTCGGTGCCGTCCCCCCCCTCAGCTTCCAGCGCCTAAAGGGGATGCTCAAGGGTTTTATCGACCTGGTTTTTGAGCACGAGGGGCGCTATTTCGTGCTCGACTATAAATCCAACCACCTCGGAGATCAGCTGCAGGATTATTCCCTCCCGGCCTTGCAGCAGGCGATGCTTGAACACCGTTATGATCTGCAATATGTGATCTACACGCTGGCGCTGCACCGCTACCTGAAAACGCGGTTAGTCGATTACGACTACGAGCAGCACATGGGGGGGTGTTATTACCTGTTCTTGCGCGGCATGGCCGATGGTAGCGGGGAGCAGGGGATCTATTTTGATAAGCCCGACGGCGAACTGATTGCGGCCCTCGATGCACTGTTGGAGACTGGCGATGAGTGATAATGGATTCGAGCAGGCTCGGGATAGTGGTGCAACGGCTAGCGTTAACACGACGCCGGCCTCCAGCTCCTCGCTCGCCTTGTCGCTACAGGCGCTGCGCAGGGAGGGGCGGATCAGCGCCCTCGATTGGCACTTTGCCCGTTTTATGGTTGAACTGAATGGGCAACCCTGTGACGAACTGCTGCTGGCCTCGGTGTTGCTCAATACCGAATTGGCCAAAGGCAATGTCTGTATTGACCTGGGGACGATCGCAGGGGATTGCGGCCTGCCGTTGCGGGAGTGGCCCGATGTGGGTCGCTGGCGTGGGGCGCTGGCCGCGGTTGCGGCGTACACCGATGGTGTGGTGTATGAGGTTAAGGGAAGCTGGCAGCAGGCGGCACAGGATTCTATTTCCCAACCGCTGGTGCTGGATGGCTCACGTCTTTATCTCAATCGTTACTGGCAATATGAGTGTGGTCTGGCGCTGAATCTTCGCAAGCGCGCCATGGCCCCCTCACTGGTTGATGCCGCCTCCTTGCAGGCATCGCTTAAACGCCTCTTTGGCTCGGACAAAATTGAGCTGGATTGGCAGCAGGTGGCCGCGGCTATTAGCGTAACCCGTCGTTTCAGCGTCATCAGTGGCGGGCCGGGGACCGGAAAAACCACCACGGTCACCAAGCTGCTACTGGCGACCGTAGAGCAGTATCGCGAGGCTCATCGAGGCGCTCCGCGAATTCGATTGGCGGCTCCCACCGGTAAAGCAGCGGCGCGGCTTACCGAATCGATCAAACAGGCCAAATCCTCCCTGCAGGCAGACCCGCAGTTGCTGGCTGCCATTCCCGAAGAGGCGTCCACCCTGCATCGATTGTTGGGGTGGCAGGGCGGCGGTGGCCGTTTTCGTCACCATCGGGACAACCCCTTGCTGATCGACCTGCTGGTGCTGGACGAGGCCTCTATGGTGGACCTGCCGATGATGGCACACCTGCTGGAAGCGTTGCCGGACGATGCACGCCTGATTTTGTTAGGGGATCGTGACCAGTTGGCGTCGGTAGAAGCGGGCAGCGTACTGGGCGATATCTGCGGTCAAGGCGTTCCCGCTTATTCAGAGCCCCAGTGGCAGCAGTTGGCGGCACTCTGTTCCGACCCTCGCCTGGCAGAGCCTTCAGCGCAGATGCCCCGTGCACCCATCGCGTCGATCAACGACAGCATCGGCCTGCTACGCCACAGTTACCGCTTTGCCGGTGACAGCGGTATCGGTCGCCTTGCGGTAGCGGTTAACGCTGGCGACGGTCTCCAGGCTCGCCAGCTACTGGACTCCGGCCCCGCTGACCTGAACCGCTTTCAGGTGAGCCAGCAGGACTATCGACAGATGCTGGAACGGGCGGTGGAGGGTTACGCTCCCTACCTGCAACAACTGCAGCATGAAGATGGATTTGATCCGTTGGCGGTGCTTGGCGCCTTCGGTCGTTTTCAGCTCCTGTGCGCTCTGCATCAAGGCGACTATGGCGCAGAGGGGTTAAATCTTCGGGTCGAGCGGGCGCTGCGCCAGCACGGGCTCATTGTCGGGGACGGCCTTTGGTATGTGGGGCGCCCGGTGATGGTAACCCGCAACGATTACGGTATGCGGTTGTTTAACGGCGACATCGGCATCGCCATGCCCGATCCACAGCGCGGCGGAGAGATTCGGATCTGTTTCGAGAGTGCCCAGGGGCAGCTGCGCTGGATTACCCCTGGTCGTTTGCCCCAGCACAGTACTGTTTTTGCGATGACGGTACACAAATCACAGGGCTCGGAGTTTGATCACCCTCTGCTGGTGTTACCGCCGGAGCACTCTGCGTTGATCAGTCGCGAGCTGCTTTATACCGGTATTACCCGAGCGCGCAAACGGCTGGATCTGTTTGTCAGTGATGCGGTACTGGAGCGGGCCCTGCGCACCCGTACCCACCGGGTGTCGGGGTTAGCGGAACGGTTGTGGCGGGAGAAGCACTAGGGAGTTGACGCCCTGCTGGCCGCTTCCGCCGAGATCGAGTTACAGGTAGTTGCCCCAAAGGGTTTCCATCGCCGGTTGCAGGCTGCGGTATTTGCCGTAGGGCTCGACGCCGACGATCTGCAGCCCATCTGTTTCCAGGTCGCGAGGCTGGGGCTTGGCCAGAGGATGACTGTTGGCGGCCACCAAAGCGGTCACTTTGGGTAACTTCATCTCTTTGTTCTGTTCGACAACCACCGCGACCTCGCGGTTGCTTAGGCGCACCAATGAACCACAGGGATAGATACCCACCCGTTTGATAAAGCGCTCCACCAGATGTCGGTCCAGTTTCTGGTCGCCTTCGGTGTAAAGCACTCGCAGGGCGCTGTTAACGGTGCTCTCTTTGCGAAAAGCGGTAGGGCGGGTTATGGCGGTGTAGGTGTCGGCGATGGACATGATGCGTACCGGAATACTGAGTTGGGCACTGCCAACACCATCGGGGTATCCGCTGCCATCGAGACGCTCATGGTGGTAGCGTACCAACGCCAGCCATACGGGGTCGTCGATGCCCTGTTCCCGCAGCAGAGCTTCCCCTTTATCCGGGTGCTGGTGAATCAGCTCCCACTGCTCATCGCTGGGTTTTTCTGCTTGCTGGTGCAGGGCATCCTGCATGGAGATAATGCCGAAGTCGTGGGTCAGGGCACCCGCGATCATCGATACCCGCTCCAGCTGGGTGATGTGTTCGCCTTTAGCGATCACCTCGCAGATCACCGCACAGTGAAGAGCGTGGATCAGGCCGTAGTGGTTATCGTGGTCCATCTGCAGCGCGGCCAATACGGTATCGGAGCGTCGCTGGCACTGCAGCTGAATATCCAGTGCCAGCTGTAGCACCTGATAGCTGAAATCGACGTTTTGCTCTTTTTGCGAGAGATTGAATAACTGGAACAGGCGATTCAACCACTGGCTCACGAGCAGGAAGATGTCCTCATCCTGCTCTTTTCGGTTACGGCTGCTGCTGGTTGCGGCGGGACGGTAGCTGTCGTGGTTCTGGTTGCTTCTGCTAAAGCTGGATCCCGCCGACACGCGATCAACGTATCCTTGCTTGAGCAGGATGCGTTGCTGGCGATCGGTGGTGATCATGCGCCCTTTGCGCAGCAACAGATCTCCGCCGGAATTAAAAATGGACTCGGTGAGGGGGCTACCGATTTCGATATCGCTAACGCTCACTCGAACAAATCGTTGACTCATGGGTATCCAGACAGCAGTCATTAACAGGCGACCAGTATAAGATAAAAATCGAGCGCCGGTCATGTGTTCATTGTTGGACTATAATCCCAGCGATCACTTCTTCAGGGACGAGGAAGTCGTTGTTGAGACGAGGACAAAAACATGACAATCCATGGATGGATGGCAGTGGCGACTCTTTTTATTGGACCCCACGCCTTGCCTTGCTACGGAACGGATACCGATTCAACACGGGTAGCCCCCCGTTGGCAGCAAAAGGAGTACCGCATTTTGCCGCATTCGGTGTGTTACAACTATCGTGTTGGCAGCATCGACTATCGGCGTTGTCGGGTATTGGCCAAGCAGCAGTTTAAGCAGCGCTGCCGAAGCTATGGTGATAAAGTGAAAAACACTCAATATCCCTACAATGCCGCGTATCAGCGCAAGCAGCAGATGTACTGCACCGCAGCCCGCACCTTTAATCCACTGAACTTGTAACCCGATGGGGCAGCGGCGATGAGTCGCTAGGGAGTGGCCAAGGGACTATCCTGGGTCGTTCTCAGCAGTGCGTCGATCTCCGAGCAGGCGTGTCGATAACGGACCAGCGCACGCCATTGTAGCCATAGCAGATAGGAGAACTCGGCGCACAGAGCGAGGCCGCTGAGGGTGGCCGGTAGTAAACCGGCCATGCCCGTGAGCAACAGCAGCAGTGCCGCAAGGTGTAACAGCAGTAGCCGACTCCCCTGTTCGCGGGCGATAAACTCATGCATTTTGGGTAGTTTCCCAAAGGCCTCAAAACAGAGACCGCAACGCTGTTGCAGGTGCAGGTAGAGAAGGAAGGCGCTGATCTTCAGTAGCATGCCGATCACTACGCTTAGAATACCGCCGTAGAGTAACAGCGTAAAAGCCAGGGAGGCGGGTAGCCATCCGTAACGCTCAAGCCAATAGCAGGGTACCGCCACTAGCAGGCTGGTCGCCGCCAGTTGCCAGGCGCGCAGGGTTGCATCGGCAACACGGCGTCGGCGCTGCCCCAGATTCCAAAGTAGCGCTCCGGCCAGTGCCAGAGCATAGAGCGAGAGCAGAATCTCCAGCAGGGGGGACGCACTGATGGCCATGGGCAGGCTGAGCCCGGCTAGTAATGCGATCAGTAGCGGAGCGCTGCTCCACTGGACGACTTTGGGTACCGCCGGGGTGGTGTGGAACATAGGCACCACCTGATAGGCAACCGCGCCGATCAGCAGCAGGCACCAACCAAGAACTCCCCAGAGTGCATGCAGGTCTGTCAATGTTCGGTTAAGGGAAAACTGGGCGGGGAGGTTCCATCCCAGTAGTTGCCATATTCCCAATAGCAGGGTGACGGCTAACGCCAGCAGTGCCCAGCTGGCTTGGCGCAGGCTGGGGTTGTGACCCATGGCGGAGAGTACCGGAGGCAGGTAACTCAACAGCGCCAGTAACAGAGCCGCTGGTAGCAGCACCATGGCCGCCAGCAATGCCCCTTGAGCAGCGTCGCTCCCGAACCACCAGAACCCTCCGCCAAGGGAGAGGGTGCCGCAGCACAGTAGGGGGTGGATCAGCCATGCTCGCCAGCGCGCGTTGGCCACCGCCGGTGCACCAACCACGGGAAGGATCTGGAACAGTGCACCGAACATCACCATTATGATGACCCCCAGGGTGATAAGGTGAGTAATGCTGAATAGGGCCGGGTGCCAGCGATTTCCCAGCAGCTGACCGCTACCCTGATCGGGTATCTGGGTGGGCAGGAGTAGCAGGGCAATACCGGCGAGAATGCCAAACAGGCTGGCGCTGATAAAGAAACGAAAGGGGACCGAAAGCGGAGGGATATGGTCGAAATCGAGGCCCGCGGTATTCATGACCCTAACAGCCACTGGCAGGTACTGGCAGATTCGGTGTCGGAGCTGTTCCATACCAGCAACCAGTATTGGGCTCGCGGGGGAACGGCCCCCAACTGTTGGAGCTGCTCCACGCTCAGTGCGCTGACGGGTATGCAGTGGTAGTTCAGTCCCAGCCGTTTCAGCAAGCTCCACAAGGGGATCGGTTCGCGGTGATGCCACAGTTGCAGCCAATCGCCCTGTTGCAGTTTGGGCAGTTGCTCAACGACTCGCTCCCAGGGGTGCGGCGGTTCAAGCTCACTGAGGTCCAGCTCGATGGCGGCCATGGAGGGGATGCCGCTCAGGCAGATTGCATCAGTTGCAGGGTTGTCCCGGCATCTGGCAGGGAGCGATCCGCCATCGGGTAGAGGATCTGCTCCTCCTTCATATTGTGTTGCTGCATCATGATCATCAGGGTTTCACAGCCGCTGAGAAACGCACTGCGTTCCTGATTGCCAGCGGCCTCGGAAATCTCGGCCAGCAGGGCGCGCATCTGTTGGTGTTCCATCCGCATGACCGCCGTCGGACCTGCCGTCATCCCGGTGGCGGATTCAAAGGCTGGAAACAGGACCTGCTCCTCCATTCCAAAGTGAGCCTGCAGCGCCTCATCAAACTGTTGCCAGGCAGAAATTGCCTCGGGCCATTGGCCGGCATCGGCGTGGTTTTCGGCGCTACTGAACAGTTCGTCGCAGCGGCGATGGTCGGCGCTCATATGGTCGGTGATGGCGGGCATGGGAGACTCCTGATGAATTCAGCTCCATTGTGACCGATCTATGGGGCTGGAAACATGATCCCTATCAAGAACCGTTCTCAATACTCCAGTAGTTTGCCGCCCTTGCGGAAGGCCAGGGAGTGGGTGCCGGCGATCTTGGCGACTGTGTGCCCGGGGCGGGTCATTTTGTCCCGTCGGCGCGCAAAGAGAATGCCCGGGGTCTTGGCGTAAACCGGTACTCGTTGGCTATGGTGGGTATCGGCGTAGGGGTTAACGATCCAGGCTACGCGCTCACCCTCCTCGATAAGATCCCCGACCGCCTTGCAGTACTCCACCAGACCCGCCTGGGGCGCTTTAACGGCGTCCAGTCCGTCCAGTGGGGTGCCCGCGGTCAGCGGCTCGGGTTGTCCGGGGTCGCCCGCGAGCACGCCCTGCTGCTGCAGGAAGCGGTAAATACCGTCGGCATCGCGCGAGGCCAGCTCGGCATCGACATCGGTGCGTCCGCGCAGCTCCACCGTGCAGGCGAAGCATCCGTCGGCGATGGGGTGCTCGGGAAACTGCTCCTGCAGTTGCCACCAGGGGGCGGCATTGGCGTCGTCGAAGGGGGCACCTTCGGTAGACTCTTCCAGTAGCAGCACCGGTGAGGCGATAAAGGCGGCGAGTTTTGCAGCGGTTTGCTGGTGTCGCCGGTTCGCGTAGAGGTGAAGGGTCGCTTCGCTATCGCAGTGCAGGTCGAGCACGATATCTGCCTCCAGCGATAGTTCCAACAGACGTTGTTTGAGCAGCTCAGCTTCCAGCTGCGGGCTGAGGTCGTCGAGGCACTCCCGCAGGGTGGCACGCACCAGGCGCCCATTCTCTGCGGCATCGCTGCCCAGTTTATCCTCCAGCAGAGGGATCGCCATCGGTGCCAGACGGGGGAAGTTACGATTGAAATTGCCGCTGTAATCGAAATCGAAACGGCCAATGGTGTAGCCGTTCAGGTGCTGCCCTAACCCGATAGGGTTGGCCACGGGCACCATAACAATGGTGCCCAACAGTTCGCCGCGCGCCAGTGCGTCGTCGATCAGGGGCTCGAGGTAATGCAGGCAGTGGATGCCTCCCCACTCGTCTGCGTGTAACGCCGCCTGCAAGTAGGTGATGGGTCCTGCGCCACCCTGCCAGCGAATCACCTTGAGTGACCGCTCGCTTCCCAGCGAGGGGGAGAGCAGGGGAATCTGGCTAATCGACTTACTCATGGCAGGGCTCCGGTCAGGGTTGTTCAACGAGCCACTATAATACAGGTAGGGGTTATTGGTAGTGTATAAGCGCCCCGATGCCGCCTATACAAAGGTTTGTTGAACAAATACAGAACTTGCAACGGAACCCATTGTTATTATGAGTCATTCCGAACTTTCCAGCGCCGATCAGTTGCTTCAGCGCCTTAGTGCCATCGATGGTGCGGGTTATAAATCCTACAAGCGCATTGAAGGCCGTTACACCATGAGCGGGTTCGAGTTGAGTGTTGATCATGTTCAGGGGGATCCCTTTGCTGATCCCAGTCGTTGCAGCCTGCACATTGACGAGGAGGCCCTACCTCTTCCCGCAGCGTTGCAACAAACGACCGCTCAGCGGATCGCGGTGGAAGATTTTCTCGGACGGCGCCTGTCAGCCGCGATGCAGAATCATCAAGGGCGCGTGCGCGGGTCGGGCAATAGCGGGGTGATTCGCATGGCGCGCTATGGCCAGCAGGTGCTGCGCCGCAACGCCGTGCTACTCCAGCGTGGCCAGTGCGCTGGCGTAGGTGGCATTGAGATTCGCATCCAGGTGGGTTTACCCGCTAACGGCCGCCGGGTGGCGGCGCGGCAGGCCCAACGCCTGTTGTGTGAAGAGTTGCCGCAGTTGGTGGCGGCGGTACTATTGCCCCTCGACCGCTACTTGCCAGCGTTGCTCCAACACGTGCAGTCGGTGGTGGACCAGCAGCACCTTCGTGCTCAGTTGGCCCCCCGGGGTTTGGTCGCATTCGTGGCCGATGGTGCGATTTTGCCTCGGGCCAGCGGTATTGACGATCGGCCGCTGGCGGGCGCTGTGCCCTGGTATGCTCCCGATAGCCTGGCCGTTGAGCTGGAGCTGGCCGACGCTGGTGTGGTGCGTGGGTTGGGGCTGGCCGAAGGTGTCAGCTTGATCGTGGGGGGCGGGTTTCACGGCAAGTCGACGCTACTGCACGCGCTGGAGCGGGGTGTCTACGATCATCTCCCTGGTGATGGCCGCGAGCGGGTAGTGACCGTCAGCGGCGCGATGAAAGTTCGTGCCGAGGATGGTCGCTCCATCCGCCAGGTGGATATCAGCCCCTTTATCGGCGAGCTACCCGGGGGCCGATCAACCGATGCGTTCGATACCGATAATGCCAGTGGCAGTACCTCCCAGGCCGCCAACATTATTGAGGCGTTGGCCAGCGACAGTCGCTGCCTGCTGCTCGACGAAGACACCTGCGCCACCAATTTCATGATCCGGGATCAGCGTATGCAGGCGCTGGTGAGCGATGCTTGCGAACCCATTACGCCACTGGTTCAGCGAGTAGCGGATCTGTCCCGGGAGGGGGTTTCCGTGGTGTTGGTGATGGGCGGTAGTGGTGACTTTTTCGCCGCCGCCGACCGCGTGCTGATGATGGATCATTATCTGCCACGGGATCTGAGTGTGCGGGCTCGGGAGCTGGCTGATCCCTCCACGACCCTCTGTCGTGGCACGCGGCCCCCGATTCTGGCGGCGGCATCACGGAAACGGCGCCTGCGGGCGGAAGCCATCGCCAACCGCGATAAGGTCAGGGCGTTCGATACCCGTTTGCTACGCCTGGGTTCCGAGGAGATAGACCTGAGCCGGGTAGAACAACTGGTGGATGAGGGGCAGCTGCTGGCGATCGGTTATCTGCTGCAAGCCTTTGCCCGTGGCGAAGGGGTCGGGACCGCGCCTGTGGAACGTGAGCTGGTGGGGGAGTTACGTCAATTACTGGCGCGCACTGCCGAGCAGGGGCTCGACCCCTTGCCTCCCTACATTCAGGGTGTACTGGCGATGCCGCGCTTGCAGGAGCTGATCGCTGCACTCAATCGCCTGCGCACCCTGGGGAGTGCAGGCGATTGAGTGATCCACGGCTCCGTAAATGACAAGGAGCGCGCGTCACTACTTTTGTTGCTGGGCCATCGCCGCCACAGCCGCCAACAGATCCATTTCGACCAACTCGGCCTCGATCAGGCGTGGGCCCCTCTCGGCCATCGCCTCGCCAAACTGTTCGCGGAATTCGGCCACGGTGCGGGCGCTGCTCGCCTTGACCCCCATGCTCCGGGCCAGGCTGACCCAGTCGATGATGGGGTTTTCCAGGTCGAGCAGGCTCCTGGCCTGTTCCGCCTGGCCGCTGGCCCCGGTGCGCATCAGCTCGAGGTTGAGGATGGCGTAGCTGTTGTTCTTGTAGATCACCACGGTGATGTCGAGACTCTCCCGCGCCATGGACCACAGCGACTGCGGGGTGTACATGGCGCCGCCGTCGCCATGGAGGCAGAGCACCTTGCGCTCGGGCGCGGCTAGTGCGGCTCCCACCGCAACGGGCAGTCCCTGGCCGATAGAGCCGCCGGTGACGGTTAGCACCTCGTGGGGTGCGGCACCCTGGGTCATGGGGTAGAAGCCAAAACTGCCGGTGACCGCTTCCTCGGAGACGATACAGTTTTCCGGCATCAGCTCGGCAATGACGGACCCCACCCCCATCGGACACAGTTCCGCGCGGGGTGGAGGGGGCGTAAAGCGTTCGGGCAGGTCGGGGGCCTCGACGGCGCCCAGCAGGTCGGCCAGCTTCTCTAGTGCGTCGTCGATATCCTCATCGACACTGGCCAGTTGCGGTAGTTCGGTGGTTTCTTCGCTCAGGCGGCTGGGCAGGTTGGGGTAGCCAAAGAAGGCCACCGGTGCCTTGGCGCCTACCAATACCAGATTATCCAGCCCCTTGAGTGCCCCCATTGCCATCTCGGCCAGGTAGGGGACGGTATCGGGGCTAAACAGCCCGGCACCTCGCTGCCAGCGGGCGGGAAAGGTTTCACCCAGAATCCGGATCCCCAGCTTTTTGGCAATACGCCCGGCGGCGTTCAAGCCCCGTTTGCGTAGCGCGATCCCCCCCAGTAGCAGGGCGTTATTGCCCCCGCCGCGCAGTCGCTCGGCGATCTCCTCGATGCGACTATTGTCCACAATGGCGCGGGTCGGCGTGGGCAGCGGCTTGGCCTGCTGGCTCACCGGGGTCCAGGCGCAATCGGCGGGGACAACCAGCGAGGTGACCTTGCCGGCCCCCTCCATCGAGGCTTGCACGGCGGCCATCGCACTGCTGGAAAGATCGTCGGCAGATTCGGCAACACGCACCCAGTCATTGACGGTCGAGGCCTGGCCGACGATGTCCGAGGCCAAAGGCGCATCGAATTGGGCGTGAGAGCTGGTGTGGTCACCGATCAGGTTCACCATCGGCGTATGGGCGCGGCGGGCGTTGTGCAGATTGGCCATGGCGTTGGAGAGGCCAGGGCCCAAGTGCAACATGGTTGCAGCAGGCTTGCCGGCGATACGGCCATAGCCATCGGCGGCACCACTGGCGACCCCCTCGAACAACACCAATACCGGGCGCATACCCTCGACCTTGTCCATGGCGGCCACCATCTGCATCTCCGAGGTGCCGGGGTTGGCGAAGCAGACCTCGACACCCGCCTCAATCAGGGAAGCGAGCATCGCCTCCGCACCGTTTTGCTGACTCATGCTGAACTCCTTTTTGTTGCAGTTATTGCGCTTTTTATTCTTGTTGGGCTCGCTTGGGTTGCGCCGGTTTAGGCGTTATCCTCGAGAATCATATCAGCGGCTTTGGCGCCGATCATAATAGTGGGAGCGTTGGTGTTGCCGCCGATCAGGGTCGGCATGATGGAGGCATCCACCACGCGCAGCCCCTCGATGCCATGGACTCGCAGGCGCTGATCCACCACCGCCATCTCATCGCTGCCCATCTTGCAGGTGCCGACGGGATGGTAGACATGGTTGGCTTTTTCACGCAGGAATTCGGCAATCTCCTCGTCGCTTTGCTGGTCGGCGCGGGGAAAGATCTCTTCGGCATTCCACTGTTTTATCGCCGGCTGACTGAGTAACTCGCGGCTGATGCGCACCGCCTTGATCATGGTCGCCAGGTCCTCGGGGTCACTGAGCATATTCAGGTCGATCTTTGGGTCGGCCTGGGGGTCGTTACTGGCCAGGGTCACGCTGCCACGACTCTTGGGACGCAGCAGGCAGTTGTGCAGCGACAGACCGCGTACCAGCAGGTATTTCAGGTTGCGGCCGTGGTCGTCCATGGCCATGGGGATAAACTGCAGCTGCAGGTCCGGCACGCTCTTGTCGGGCTCGGATTTTATGAAACCACCGGTCTCCACGAAGATGGTGCTGAAGAATCCGCGGCGCTGGGTGATGTAACGCCACAGCTCCTTGGTTGCGTACCACCAGCTGGAGGGGTGCAGGCCGAAGGGGCCGGCGGTACGGCTCTTCACCACCGACACCACATCAATGTGCTCCTGCAGGTTCTGGCCCACGCCGGGCAGTTTTTGAATCGGCTCGATGCCGTGCCTGGCGAGCTCTTCGGCAGGACCGATGCCGGAGAGCAGCAGTAGCTGGGGTGAATTGAAGGCACCGCCACTGAGGATTAACTCCTTGTCGGCGTAAAGACAGTGGATTTGGTCCTTGATCTGTACTTCGATACCGGTTGCACGTTTATCCTTAAATAAAATGCGTTGGGCTCGGGCGGCTGTGTGAACGGTCAGGTTGGGGCGATCCATCACCGGGTGCAGGAACCCCCGCGCCGCGCTGCAGCGTTCGCCATTAATCTGGGTGGCCTGATAGGCCCCGATGCCCTCCTGCTCGGCGCCGTTGAAATCGTCGTTGTAGGGGTAACCCGCCTGCTTACCCGCCTCGATAAAGGCCTTGCCGATGGGGTGTTCGGAGCGGCTGTTGGCGACATTGAGTCCGCCGCCGACGCCGTGGTATTGGCTCGCACCGCGCTCCTGGTTCTGGGTGGCGCGGAAGTAGGGCAGCACCTCCTCGTAACTCCAGCCCTCGTTGCCCAGCGAGGCCCAGTGGTCGTAGTCCCACTTATTGCCGCGGATGTAGACCATGGCGTTGACCGAGCTGCTGCCACCGAGCATCTTGCCCCGGGGGCAGAAGATCTCGCGATTGTGCTGGGTCGGTTGAGCCGTCGTGTTGTAGAGCCAGTTGCGGGTTTTGCTTTGCATCAGCGCGATCACCCCCATCGGGGTCTGAACGACGAAGGATTTATCAGTAGGGCCGGCCTCTAGTAGGCAGACTCGGTTGGCCGGGTCGGCAGAGAGTCGGTTGGCAAGCACGGAGCCCGCCGATCCGGCACCGACGATAATGTAGTCGAAGTGGTTGTTGGTCATCAAGGGGCTCCGCGTAACGGCTCAATGGCCGCATTATTGTTATTAGGATACCTGTTATTAGAGTATCTACTCTAGCAGCCCGATCTCTGCTATGTTTGACTTTTCACGAAGCGGATTTGACCTATCACGAATATGGCGGAGGAGAGGGTATGTATCTGGTACGCAGTGGTGCCCTGCAGGGGTTCGAAGCGCTGGTGGCCCGATTCGGAGCCAATCCCGCGGCGTTGCTGGCAGAGCAGGGGCTAAGCAGTGCACTGTTGCGCCAGCCCGACGCCTACCTCGCCTATCCACGGGTTGCCGAGCTCATGGAGCGCGCCGCAGAAAGTTGTGACTACCCCTGGTTTGGTTTTGAGTTGTCACGCCTGCAGCGTCACTCTGTGCTGGGAGAGTTGGTACTGCGTGCCGCCCAGGAACCCACCCGGGCAGCGGCCATCGAGGTGATGCTGCGCCACGTGCACCTGCACGCCAGCGGCATCAGCACCCTTCAACGCAGCTCACCCGGCAGCAGCGCTCGCCAACAGGTAGCGATTGCGTTTGAGTTCAAAAGTCCACGGGGCACCTTGCAGTTGATGCAGCTGAGCCTGGGAGTGCTCCATCGTAGCCTGATGGACCTGTGTGGGGGCCAAAATGACGACTACGAGGTTTGGGTCACCCAGCCCGTTGGGATGGATGGGCGCCATGGTGAACAGCCCTTCGGCCACCCGCCAGTTCTGTTTTCCAAAGAGGTGAATGCGGTGGAGTTTCCAGCGGCCTGGATGGAGGCCGCGCCCCTGCGCGACGAGGAGCATCTGAGCCAGCACCTGCAGCGCCAACTGGATTACCTGGAGTCGGTTTATCCCAACGACCTGTTGTTACAACTGCGCTACTCCATCAGCAATCTGCTACCCAGTGGTGAGTGTTCACTGGATCGCTGCGCCGCCGCACTCGGGCTGCATCCGCGTCTATTGCAAAAGCGTTTGCAGCGGCAGGGCCTGAGTTTTGGTCAGGTGTTGCGTGAATCACGCGAGCAGATCGCCCTGCAACACTTGCAAAACTCATCGATCAGCCTCACCGACCTTGCCCTCAACCTTGGGTTCGCAGAGCTGTCGGTGTTCAGTCGCAGTTTCAAACGCTGGCAGGGGGTATCTCCCCAGGGTTGGCGTAAGCGCTGGAGGGAGGGACGGGGGTAGGGTTGCTTGGGGTGGGTTCACTGCGCAATGGGTCAATGAGCAGGGCGCCTCGAGGGGCCCCCCTCTGAACCGACAAGGCGCTGTTCTCGGTATCGATTAAGGCCCGAAGGGGCGAGACAGGGATGTCGAGCCGTTCCGTGCGGGCAGGAGGCCCGCTGGGAACGCCCGATACCGAAAGCTGCGGCGCAGTGCAGCCGAAGGCCGGTGAAGTGGGGGCGCGCTTTCTTTGCTTCCGTTTCTTTGCCGCGTGCAAAGCAATGAAGTCGCCCGACGGGGCGAGTCCCGTCAACCTTCTTTGCGACGCAAAGCCCAACGCGGCGTAGCCGCTCCCTCCAAGCAAGCACAGAGCTGTCGGGCTAAAGCCCGACCCACCGGTCAGTACCTGACCATTGGATGCCCGCCTACGGGTGTATGACGACAGGGGGCGGCGCAGCGCAACGATGCTCTGCGTGGGGACCCATAGCGTCCCAGCGTTGATGCCTCTATTTTTTCGCCCTATTGGCGCGAAAACGATGGAATTCAAGCGGGTTAAGTGGCACTTTAGCGACGTCCAGCCCAAGTCCGTTGTCGATGACGGCGTATTTCCTCCGGTACTGTGCAAACGCTTAGGATCAGACGACCCCAGTGTTGCAGGGCACCCCTACTTTTGCGCGCAAACACACCCCTCAAAAGGCGATCCCCATGTCAGATAAATATACGGCTAACGCGAGCTCGGAGCTGATGCCGTTCCTCATTGCCAAACTACAGGGGTGGTCGCGTAGCACCATCAAACAGCGCCTGAAAACGGGCTGCGTGACCGTGAACGACCAGCAGGTGACCCGCCATGATCATGGGCTGGTAGAGGGTGACCGGGTGAATGTCGCGGCGTCCTCCCAGGGCATTAGTGCGACACGACCCAAACTCGATATTCTCTATGAGGACAGGGACCTGATCGCCATCAACAAGCCCGCCGGATTGTTGTCGGTGGCGTCCCCCAAGGACAAGGCGCAGCACGCGTTGGGAATATTGCGTGATCAGCTATCGCGCCGCTCCAAACCGGTAAAACTGTGGCCGGTACACCGTATCGATCGTGACACCTCGGGTGTGTTGCTGTTTGCTACCTCCCGCGAGATGCGCGAGGCAGTAATGAAGGGTTGGGAGTCTGCGGAGAAAACCTACCTGGCGATCGTCGAAGGGTGCCCAAAACCTGCGGGAGGCACCATCAACCAACCCCTGCGCCTGGATCCGGTGATCTATCAGATGCACGTCGGAGAGCATCCGGAAGCGAAACGCGCCATTACCCATTTCACGACCGAACGCAGCGAGGGTAAGCGAAGCCTGTTACGGGTAGAGCTGGAAACCGGCCGCCAGCATCAAATACGCGCCCACCTCGCATGGCTCGGGTACCCGGTCGTGGGTGACCAACGCTACGGAACGGAAGGCGGGCGCATGGGACTGCACGCGTTGCGGCTGAGTATCACAAAACCGGGTGCATCCAAACCATTGGTGTTTGAAACCCAGCCACCAGAGGATTTCCTGGCGCTATTGAAGTAGGTGTTTTGGCGGTGTCCTCCTCTTAGCCGGCATCCGGGGGGCGAAACCCGCCAATCCATTTGCAAGGCAAAGCCCCACACCGGCGCAGCGGCTTCCGAACCTGAAGCTATTGGGTACCCGCCTGCGCGGGTACGACAGACAGATATTTTAGAGAGTGGTTTCTATCTAACAGCCTACGCGGGTGCGACAGGAGGGTTTGCGTTGCGTTAATTCGCAGTTCGCTGCAAAGCCAACCCGCAGCGCTGTGCTTGCCTGTGCCAGCAATTTTCCGGTGTTGGGCTGAATCCCGACCCACAGCGTGCCCCCTAAGCCGTCCCGCGGGGCGAGCCCGGCTGAAAAAAAATCGATCCCCCAAAAACCAACAAACCCCGACCCAAAGGTCGGGGTTTGTTGGTTTTTGGGGCGGGTTCTGAACCCCTGAGCGCTGCGATTACAGGTCGTAACCACGCTCATCGTGCAGCACCAGGTCGAGACCTTCGGTCTCTTCGTCGAGGCTGACACGCAGGGGAACGAATGCATTGACCAGCTTCATGATCAGCAGGGTAACGACGGCGGTGTATGTGGCGGTCGCCAGTACGCCGACGGCCTGTACACCCAGCTGGCTGATGATGGTCATGCCCTCGTTCAGTCCTTGGCCGCTGAATACACCCAGCTCGCTAGAGGCGAAGATACCCGCCATTAGCGTGCCTAAAATGCCACCGACGCCGTGCACCGGGAAGACATCGAGGGAGTCGTCGATCTTCCACTTTTGCTTGATCGCCTGGGTCATGTAGTAGCAGACGATACCCGCGCTAATGCCGATAATCAGCGCGCCACCGGGGCCGACATAGCCCGAGGCGGGGGTGATGGTGCCGAGGCCCGCCACCATGCCGGTCACGATACCCAGCACTGAGGGTTTACCGTGCTTGATCCACTCCATCGCCATCCAGGTGAGGGAGCCTGCTGCTGCGGAGATATGGGTTACCAGCATCGCCATGGCGGCGTCACCGTTGGCGGCCAGGGCGCTGCCGGCGTTGAAGCCGAACCAGCCCACCCATAGCATACCGGCACCGGTCACCACCATGGTCATGTTGTGGGGTGGCATAGCGGTGGTGCCAAACCCTTTGCGGTTACCGGCCACCAGGGCAAAGACCAGTGCACCGATACCCGCCGTGACGTGCACTACGGTACCGCCGGCGAAGTCGAGCAGGCCCATTTCAGCCAGCCAGCCGCCACCCCATACCCAGTGGGTAATGGGTACGTAGACCAGTAGCAACCAGGCTCCGCTGAACAGCAACATAGCGGAGAAGCGTATGCGTTCGGCGAAGGCGCCGACGATCAGGGCCGGGGTGATGATGGCAAAGGTCATCTGGAACATGGCGAACAGGGACTCGGGAATATCGCCGGAGAGGGTATTTTCTGCGATGTTGGCGAAGAACACCTGATCCAGTCCGCCGATAAAACCGTTGGCACCGCCTCCATCAGTAAATGCCAGACTGTAGCCGATGATCATCCACAGCAGTGATGCCATACAGGCGATGGCAAAGCACTGCATCAGCACGGACAGCACGTTGCGGGTGCGCACCAGCCCACCGTAGAAAAGCGATAGACCGGGCAGGGTCATAAACAGAACGAGGGCGGTTGCGGTGAGGATCCAGGCGGTGTTGCCACTACTCAGCTCGTCAGCCATCGCGGGTAAAGGGAGCGCACAGAGCGCGACAAGGGTGGCGAGCAGGCCACCGGTTCGTGTGATCGACATCTTTTTCTCCTAAGGCACTTTTGAGGCGCTTCCATGGCTCTTTAGGTTATAGGGGGCGAACCATCAGTGTTCGACCCATGCCGGAACGGGCAGTATGAGTATGGTTATGTCGTCATCGCGCGGTGCGACGCGTCCGGTTCCGGTGATCTGTGGCGTAGCCCTGAGACTATGTTATTACAGAGCCTCCGGGCCGGATTCGCCGGTACGGATGCGGATTACCTGCTCCAGCGCGCTGACAAAGATCTTGCCGTCGCCGATCTTTCCGGTACAGGCAGAGGACTGGATCGCCTCAATCGCTTGCTCCAGTACATCTTCGTCGACAGCGATCTGTAGCTTGACCTTGGGCAGGAAGTCGACAACGTACTCGGCTCCCCGGTACAGCTCGGTGTGGCCCTTTTGACGGCCAAACCCCTTGACCTCCTCGATGGTCATGCCCTTAATGCCGATATCGGACAGGGCGGCGCGAACATCGTCAAGCTTGAACGGCTTGATCACGGCGGTAATCATTTTCATCTGCTGGTTCCCCCAATGGTCTTCAGTGTCTTTTTCAGCGAAATTGCACTCAAATGGTGCTAAATGCACTGATGTGGTGCGGTTTTGGTGCGTTTTCGGTGCATTCTGCGCACGCTGCGCGAACACCGGCTATTCTGGCGCTAGCGACTAAAAAACTCAACCAGCAGTGCTGGGCAAGGCGGGGCAGGCGGGGGATAATGCCCCTTTTTTGAGCCTTGTGATTCCCATGTATCAACTGTTGCACCAACACCCGGATTTTCTGTTGATCGACAAGCGTGCCGGTATCAGCGTGCACCGTGATGACGGTCCCGAGGGGTTGGTGGCACGTATCGCTCGTGAGCAGGGAGAGCAGAAGCTTTATCTGGTGCACCGTCTCGATCGCATCACATCAGGCTTGCTGCTGCTGGCACGCAACCACGAGGCGGCTGCCGGGCTGGCCGCGCTGTTTCGTGAACACCGCATTGAAAAATTCTACCTCGCCCTGTCGGCGCGCAAGCCGACCCGCAAGCAGGGGTTGGTTAGTGGCGATATGAGCCGTGCCCGCCGAGGCAGCTGGAAACTGGATAAAACCCGCGCTAACCCGGCTATCACCCAGTTTTTCAGCGCTTCGGTTGGAGAGAAGCGTCGCCTGTTCTTATTGAAACCCGCTACCGGCAAGACCCACCAGATCCGGGTGGCGATGAAAAGCCTCGGGGCCCCGGTGTTAGGCGACGGGCGCTACGCCGATCGAGCCGAGGCCGACGGTAGTGATCGGGGTTACCTTCATGCCTATGCACTGCGATTTGAATGGCAGGGGGAGTCATTGAGCTTTGTACTACCGCCTGCGTTGGGGGCAGAGTTTCAGCAGCCCGGGTGCCGTGAGCAGATCGCGCAGTGGTCGGCTCCCTGGGAGCTATCATGGCCCAGGATTTCCCCCCGGGCAGAGAAGGCTACAAAAAGCGCCGGCCACCAAAATCGGGGTGAGTAGCAGTTTTTTTACGATATAGACGCCGAATGGCGCCGTGCAGATTGATTGTTGAGAAATAGGCGGGTTATGCTCCCCGAGCCCCAGGCTCACAGATGGATTTCGGGGTGATAGTGAGCCGATATGTGACGATACCCATGATCTCTTTACTAAAAAATGCCAACCTCTTTGCGCCCCAGGCCCTTGGAGTTAAGGACCTGTTGGTCGCCGGTGGCAAAATAAGCGCTATCCTGGATCCATCGGAGACCACAGCCCCGGCGTTGCCAACGGGCTGGAATGTCGAGGTGGTGGATTGCGAGGGCGCCACTGCGTTACCCGGTTTTATCGATGGTCACGCCCATATTACCGGCGGCGGCGGAGAAGCAGGGTTTGCTACCCAGGTGCCACCGGTACCGCTGACGGATTTTACCGGCGTTGGAGTGACGACGGTGGTGGGTTTGTTGGGCACCGATGATACGACTCGTGGCACCGAAAACCTGTTGGCGAGAGTGTACGGTTTGCGCGAGGAGGGGATGTCAGCGTATTGCTGGACGGGTGGTTATCATTATCCCTTGACGACCCTGACCGGAAGCGCCAAAACGGATATCGTCTACCTGGAACCGGTGCTTGGCATCGGTGAGTTTGCGATCAGTGACCATCGTTCGAGCCAGCCGACCTATGAAGAGGTTGTTCGCCTGGCCAGTGAAGCACACGTCGCTGGGCTATTGACCGGAAAAGCCGGTGTTATTCATTTTCATCTGGGGGATGGCGAGCGGCGCCTGGAAATCATTGAACGGGCGATTCGTGAAACAGAGCTGCCCGCCCGGGTATTTAATCCGACCCACGTGAATCGCAACCCAGCGTTGTTCGACGATAGCTGCAAGCTACTCGACCTGGGTGGCTATATAGATATTACGGCCTTCCCCAAAGGATCGGCGGCGCCGGGACTCGAAGCGGTTGATGCGATCGCATTGGCGGTGAATCGTGGCCTGCCCCTGGACCGAATAACCCTGAGCTCGGATGGCGGCGGCTGTTTGCCCTGCTTCGATTCCCATGGCCAGCTGCAGCATATGGATTTCGGTCGCGCGGCGACGCTGCACGAAACCCTGCAAGCAGCGTTGCAAATGGGGTTGGGGATGGAGATTATTGCCCCCATGTTAAGCACTAATGTGGCGAACCTGTTAAGACTTAAGGGCAAGGGACGCATCGCCTGTGGATACGATGCGGATCTGGTGTTGTTAAATGCCAACAATGAAATTACCGATGTGATGGCCAAGGGACACTGGCACAAACGCAATGGAATGACGGTAATACGCGGAACTTTTGAATAGAGGTAGTTATGTGTCCAGCGAAAGTAGATGAGGGCCAGCAACGGGGCTTTGTCATTCCCATCGGCGGAGGGGAAGAGCGTATCAATGACCCGGTGGTTTTGCAGCGCTTTGTCGAGCTCTGTGGCGGAGACGCCGCTCGTATCGCCATCATCCCAACGGCATCCATGCTCGAGGAAACCGGCCCCAATTACGAGGCGGTCTTCGCGGAGCTGGGAGTAGAGAGTGCCGTGTCCCTGCCCATTCGCACCCGTGAAGATGCTGCGTTGCCCGAATATCTGGAGGCATTAGCCAGCGCGACCGGTATTTTTATGACCGGAGGCAATCAGCTGCGTCTCTCGACCATTTTGGGGGGCACAGCGGTTGCCCAAAGTATTCGGAGACTCAACGCCGTTGGCGTTCATGTCGCGGGTACCTCCGCCGGGGCGGCCATTATGCCCGAGCATATGATCGCCGGAGGTCCCTCGGGAGCACTGCCCAATGAGCAGGGGGTTACCTTTGCGCCGGGGATGGGGTTGATCAATAAGGTAATACTGGATCAGCATTTCAGCCAGCGTAACCGGTTGGGCAGGTTATTGACGGCGGTCTCCTATAACCCATTCGCATCAGGCCTTGGCATTTGCGAGGACACGGCGGCCTTTATTGGCCCGGATGACGTATTGGAGGTCGTGGGCAGTGGCAGCATTACTGTCGTGGACCCCTCCGAGCTGGAGCACAGCTCGATGGCCGAAGCGAGCTCCAATGATTCGATCACCCTGATCGGTTTAAAGCTGCACATGCTCAGTCGTGGCGCCAAGTATTGCCTTGCAACCCGCCAGGCGACACCCGCCTAAACCTATCTGTCTCAGACTCATCTGTCTCAGACCTTGCGGCTCGGTAGTGACTATCGGGCCGCAATTTTTTCCCGCTTCGGGCTATCAGGCCGACTTGATAGGGCACCATCCAAGAAAAAAGCTCATGGTTATGGTGGCAATTTAAGCGGGTTTGTTATCTATTTAGTTATCATAAAATGTTTCAAGGAAATGACCCCCCGTCTTGGGTCATGGTATCGGTGGCTGTCAGGATGCTTGAAAGCAATGGAGTGCTCTGGCCAGGAATTAGGAAGTTTCGATGAAAATTATCTCCTCAAATGTGTACGTTGGACCCAATGTATATGCTCATTTCCCGGTCATCCGCCATGTCGTTAACCTGGGTGTTTTGGAGCAGTATCCATCGGTAAAACTGGGGGCAGCGTTTATTCAGGGCCTCATTACGGCGCTACCCGGATTGCAGGAGCACGGGTGCTCCTACGGAGAGCCGGGTGGTTTTATCCGCCGCCTAAAGGAGGATGAGGGCACCTGGATCGCCCATATCTGGGAACACGTGACCCTTGAGCTCCAGTGCATGGCGGGCTCGGAAGTGACTTTTGGCAAGACCCGGGGCACCGGGGTGGAAGGCCAATACAACATGGTTTTTCAGTACAAGCAGCGTGATGTAGGTTTGGAGGCCGCTACGCTGGCGAGGAAACTGTTGGTGTCCTTGATGCCCGCCGACATCAGGGCGCAGGTTGACACCCGAGTGGAGGAATCCTTCGATTTCAGCGAAGAGCTGTCCGATTTTATCCGCTTTGCGCAGCGCAAGGAGTTTGGTCCCAGCACCCAGTCGCTGGTTAATGCGGCGGAGGAGCGGAACATTCCCTGGCTGCGCCTGAACCAATACAGCCTGGTGCAGTTTGGACACGGTAAGTACCAGCAACGCATTCAGGCGACCATCACCAGCCAAACCAACCACATCGCCGTGGAGATCTCCTGCGACAAGGAGGATACCCACAACCTGTTGAACGATCTCGGTTTGCCGGTACCGCAGCAGCGAATGGTGTATTCCGAGAGTCAGGCGTGCAGCGCCGCCAGGCGTGTCGGTTATCCGGTGGTTCTGAAACCCCTCAATGCCAATCATGGTCGCGGCGTCTCGATCAACCTCTCCAGTGACGAGGAGGTCAAAACCGCGTTCTCCCATGCCCGCGAGCATGGCACCAGCCGCGCGGTGTTGGTGGAGTCTTTCCTGACCGGACTCGACCATCGGATGTTGGTGGTGAACGGAGAGTTGGTGGCGGTTGCCAAGCGTGTGCCAGGGCATGTAATAGGTGATGGCAGCAGCACCATCTCCGAGTTGGTGGCACAGGTGAACCAGGATCCACGCCGAGGGGTGGGGCACGAGAAAGTGTTAACCCAGCTGGAGCTCGATGCACAGGCGTTGCGTTTGATGGCCGAGGCCGGTTATACCGAAGCATCGGTGCTGGCGGAGGGCGAACTATTTTATCTGCGCTCGACAGCAAACCTCTCCACTGGAGGCACCGCTATCGATATGACCGACGTCACCCATCCCGACAACATCGCCATGGCCGAGCGGGCCGTGCGGGCAGTCGGTCTTGACGTAGGAGGAGTAGATTTTCTCACCGCCGATATCACCCAATCCTATAAGGAGATTGGCGGCGGAATTGTCGAAGTTAATGCCGCGCCAGGGTTTCGCATGCATGTCGCACCCAGCGAGGGTAAACCCCGGGATGTGGCCGGTAAGGTGATGGAGATGCTGTTTCCGCAAGGCTCGCCGTCTCGCATTCCTATTGCCGGTATCACCGGCACCAACGGCAAAACCACGACGTCGAGGATGCTGGCCCATATCCTCAAAACTGCTGGCCACAATGTCGGTATGACCTCGACCGATGGTGTCTACGTGGATGGCCAGCTGTCGGTGAAGGGGGATATGACCGGTCCCGTATCGTCGCAGATTGTATTGCGTGATCCCTCGGTCGATGTGGCGGTACTGGAGACGGCCCGAGGAGGAATTTTACGCTCGGGCCTGGGTTACCGTGAAAGCGACGTCGCCGCTTGCTTGAACGTGCAGCCTGATCACCTGGGCATGAAAGGGATCGATACCCTGGACCAGCTCGCAGAGATCAAGCGTATTGTAGTGGAGGTCGCCAAAGATACCGCCGTGCTTAATGCCGATGATCCCCAGTGTTTGAAAATGGCCGAGCATACCCAGGCCAAAAACCTCTGTTACGTTACGATGAATACCGGCCACGGACTGGTACGCGAACATATTCGTGCAGGTGGCCGCGCGGTGGTGCTGGAGAGGGGCATTAACGGTGAGATGATCACCATTTTCGACAACGGAGCACATATACCGTTGCTGTGGACCCACCTGATTCCGGCCACTCTCGAGGGCAAGGCTACCCACAACGTACAAAATGCGATGTTTGCTGCTGCGCTGGCCTACAGCCTTGGAAAGTCGAACGAGCATATCCAGCATGGACTGCGTACCTTTAACACGACCTTCTTCCAGGCGCCGGGTCGAATGAATGTGTACGACGAGCATCCATTCCGGGTGATTCTTGACTACGCCCACAACCCCGATGGGGTTCGCTATATGAGCGAGTTGGCCAGCAAGCTGGAGGTGCCGGGTAAGCGAATTGTGGTTATCGCAGGCCCCGGTGACCGTCGGGACGAGGATCTGGAAGGGATTGCCAAAGCGGCAGCGGGTCACTTTGACCTTTATATATGTAAAGCGGATGACGATCGCCGTGGTCGAGGGGTGGATGAGGTACCCAATATTATGGCGGCGGGGCTGCGCGCCCAGGGAATCAGCGACGACAATATATTGGTGATAGCCGATGAAGTCGAAGCGGTCGATGAGGCACTTAATCGGGCGGCTCTTGATGATCTGGTGATCATTTTCGGAGACGCCATTACCCGTTGCTGGAAGCAGATTATCCACTTTAATGGGAAGGCGAGCGCGCCGGTGGAGCCTGAGATGAAACCGTTACAGACCGTGGTGTCGATGCTCGATAGCAATGATCCGGACCCCTTTGTGCTGGAGACGGGGATGAAGATCGTGCGTGATGAGCGGGGTGTACGCGTCGTTTCTGAAGTCGACGAAGAGAGCGATTAAATGAGCGATGGTGATTCTGTATTGAGCCCGGAGCTTATACTGGATGATGTGCGGCGGCTGACGGGCAAGAGCCTGCTGTGGGATAAGCCGGGGTCTATGCTTGATGGTTTTGTTCGCAACATGAGCAAAGATCGTGTTGTGGAGCATTGGCAGACGGTGGTCCGTCACCTTCTCGCCCGCCTTGGATGGCATGCTGAAACGACCTGTTATCGCATCTTTGAGGATGGGGTTAGCCTGGGGGTGAGCGCGCCCCTTGATGCGCTTTATGCCGCTTGCGATATCAACGAAACCGCATGGGAGATCACCTATTCCGAGTTATGCGGGCTACCCCGGGAGGAGAGTCTGGAGTGCGCAATCGAGCGTTTGCGTGGTGCGATTGTCGAGGAGCAGAATCCGGCGTTACTGGAACTGGTTGCCGAGGCCCAACGTCTTGGTGTGCCCTGGTTGAGCGATGATGATGAGTTTTCCCTGGGTTACGGAGCCCACGTCCGGGTATGGCCGGTGCAGGCATTACCCGATCCGGTTGAACTGAAATGGTCGAGCTTTAAACCGATCCCGCTGGCGATGGTGACAGGCACTAACGGCAAATCCACCAGTGTCCGTATCCTGTCGCAGATGATGGCAAAGGCGGGTCGCTGCTGTGGTGTCACTTCAACTGATTTTATTCGTGTCGGGGAGAGCATTCTCGATTACGGAGACTACTCGGGGCCAGGCGGTGCGCGTATGTTATTACGTCATCCCGACACCGAGGTTGCGATTTTGGAGGTGGCTCGCGGAGGTATACTGCGGCGAGGATTACCGGTTGATCGAGTCGATGCGGCGCTGATCACCAATATTGCAGAAGACCACCTGGGCCAATACGGCATCAACACCATTGAGGCGTTGGCGCAAGCCAAGGCGGTGGTGGCCAAGGCCCTTGATGGGGATGGCATGCTGGTGCTCAACGCCGATGATGAACAGTTACTGGCGCTGGCATCGACGCTGCGTGTTCGGTTGTGTTGGTTCTCCCTTGATGACGCCAATCCCATGCTCAAATCCCACCGTGCGCGCGGGGGTGCAACCTGCTTCGTGCACGATGGGCAACTGGTATACAGTGACCCGGGCGAAGGTATCGAGTCGGCGATTATTGCGGTGGATGATATCCCGATGACGCTTAACGGCGCCGCACGCCATAACATTTTGAATGCCTTGGGGGCGATTGGTGTCGCGAAGAGTATGGGGCTCAGCAACAGCGTCATTGCCGAGGCGTTGCAGCAGTTCTCCAGCAGTGTCGAGGATAATCCGGGCCGGGGTAACCAGTTTGAAGTTAATGGCGCGCGGGTGGTGATGGATTTTGCTCATAACGTACACAGTATGCAGGCGATGGCCTCGACCATCGCCCATATGCCAGCATCGCGAAAATTTCTGATGTTGAGTATGGCGGGTGATCGCAGCGATCATGAGATACAGCAATCGACCGAGACAGCGCTGGCAATGAAGCCTGACGTGTTTGTCGTTGCTGAACTGGAGATCTACCTGCGGGGGCGCGAGCCGGGAGAGGTACCGCGTTTGATTGCCCAAGCCGCCGTTAACCAGGGTTTCCCCGAAGACCATATTCGTATCGCCCAAAGCCCGCTTGAGGGGGCGCAACTCATTGTCGGGCAACTGCAACCCGGCGACCTTGCCCTGTTGCTGGCGCTGTCTGATCGGGAGCAGATTATCGAGTTGTTAAATGCCGCGGTGAAGTAACGGAGCCGCCGCAGTGTCGAGGCTGCTATTAGCGGAGATTGGTATTGATGGAAGTAGGTATTG
Organism: Aestuariirhabdus sp. LZHN29; assembly: GCF_049985285.1. Taxonomy (NCBI): domain Bacteria; kingdom Pseudomonadati; phylum Pseudomonadota; class Gammaproteobacteria; order Oceanospirillales; family Aestuariirhabdaceae; genus Aestuariirhabdus; species Aestuariirhabdus sp. LZHN29. Next base: position 253,571 of record NZ_JBNIEU010000003.1, read on the forward strand.
ATGGAGATAGGGGTAGTCCCATCAAGGATCTTTAGTAGACCAACAGGCTGCAAGGAAGGGAGATGTCCAAACTTCGATTAATCGTAAAAAAGCTCAAGAAACTGCGTTATGGTCGCGACTACGTGTTGGCCAGGCATCAGGGGCTGCGTTTCATGCTTCGGGCGTCTAACCATGTCGATAGGAAGCTGTTGGGCGGTGGGCGCTATGAAGCGGAGCAGATCAGCAAAGTGATCGGAATCATCAACCAGCGCAAGGTCGATCTCTTTGTAGATATCGGAGCAAATATCGGTGTTTACTCTATCCGCATAGCGAAAGCGTGCCCCGGCCTCGAAAAGGTAGTTGCTATAGAAGCCCAGATAGAAAACTACAATCAGTTGTGTGCAAACATTCGTCTCAATGATCTGGATCGTAGGGTAGATGCGCGCCATGTCGGCGCCAGCGACAAAGCCGGGGTGGTGGAGTTCTTGATTAATAAGGGCAGCAGCACGGGTACATCGAGGATCAAAGACACTGCTCCCAAGGACACCAAAGCCAGAAAATTTAACCTGGATATGGTGAAGGTCGATACGATCGATAACCTGTTGCAGGCGGTGGAGGGGCGCTCTATCTTTTTTAAGATTGATGTTGAAGGCCATGAACGCAATGTACTACTGGGAATGAAAAAGGTGTTGCAGAAAAACCACTGTTTTTTCCAGATAGAAATTTTGGACAGCAACCCACAGCGGGTCACGGAGGGGCTGGGTTTAAAGCCTATTGACCAGGTTGGCGGCGACCTCTATTTTGAATCGTTCCCTGAACCCAGCTGAGGTTTCAATAGGGTGCGCCATTGTTTACTGTTCGAGAGAGATTTCGAAATAATAAACAAGAAAACCATGCTGGCTCCTCTTGTTATTTCATTGCACTCAGGCAAGGGAGGTAAACCCCTATGGCCGACCCTGATGTCGTAGAAAAACTCGATGTTTTTGACCGTGCTCTGGTGGTTATCTATCGCAGTGCCATCACTCTGGCCGCACTCTATTTCCTATTGGCCGCAGGCGTATGGTTCGCCTGGTCTATAGAGCCCCAGCGCCTGGTATTGCTGATGCTGTCGGCCACCATGATGGCGACATCGTTGCACATCTACGCCAAGATAATCCGGTATCTGCTTCTACTCAGTACCCTGTTGGGAATACTGTGGGTTGCGGTAGGGGCGTCCTTAGGGATAGCGGCACATCCTCTGGTGGCAGAAGGCTTGCTGCTGGTGACGGTGTCCGGGGTGGCGTACAAGGAGAGTCACTGCTTTCGTGTTCCGGGCTTGCAGTGGATGCCCCTGCTTTTGTTGGTGTTGGTTCTTCTACGGTATCTGCACAGCCCAGTCTTGGCGCCAGGGGTATCGCTGGTGGCTGCCGTCTTGATGGGTTATCTATCGATTAAAAAGTGGCAGATGCCGCTGTATTTCGATATTGGTGATCGCAGCAAATACCAGAATTAATGCCATAACAGACATTAATTCTGGCTGCGGAGGGTTTAAACCACGCCCTGGCTGCGTAGGTAGTCTTCGTAGGTGCCGTGGAAATCAACGACCCCCGTTGGTGTCAGCTCGATGATTCGGGTGGCCAGCGAGGAGACAAATTCCCGGTCGTGACTGACGAAGACCAATGTACCGGAGTAGTCTTCCAGTGCCTGGTTGAGGGATTCGATCGATTCCATATCAAGGTGGTTAGTAGGCTCATCCATCAACAGGATGTTGGGGCGCTGCAGCATCATTTTGCCGAACAGCATGCGACCCTGCTCACCACCGGAGATCACCTTGACCGATTTCCCGATTTCGTTCTGGGAGAACAGCAGGCGCCCGAGGGTGCCACGAATCGCTTGCTCGTCGTCGCCCTCTTTGCCCCACTGGTTCATCCAGTCAAAGAGCGTTTTGTTGCATTCGAAGTCGGCGGCGTGGTCCTGGGCGTAGTAACCCAGCTGGCTATTCTCGGACCACTTAACGTTACCCGCGCTGGGTTCAAGGTCGCCGAACAGGCAGCGCAACAGCGTCGATTTGCCGATACCGTTGGGGCCAATCACGGCAATTTTTTCCCCGACTTCGACCATCAGGTTAAGGTCGCTGAACAGCTTTTCGTCGTCGTAGGACTTGGCCAGCCCCTCGACCTCGAGTGCGAGGCGGTGCAGCTTTTTCTCCTGCTCGAAACGGATATAGGGGTTCTGGCGACTGGAGGGCTTGATCTCGTCGAGCTGAATCTTGTCGATCTGCTTGGCCCGCGAGGTTGCCTGCTTGGACTTGGAGGCGTTGGCGGAGAAGCGGCTGACGAAGGATTTTAGCTCCGAAATCTGCGCCTTTTTCTTCGCATTTTCGGACAGCAGACGCTCCCGCGCCTGAGTGGACGCGGTCATGTATTGGTCGTAGTTACCCGGGTATAGACGTAGCTCACCGTAGTCCATGTCCGCCATGTGGGTGCAGACACTGTTGAGGAAGTGACGGTCGTGGGAGATGATGATCATGGTGCAGTTGCGCTCGTTGAGCACCCCTTCCAACCAGCGAATGGTGTTGATGTCGAGGTTGTTGGTGGGTTCGTCCAGCAGCATGACATCGGGGTTGGAGAACAGCACCTGAGCCAGCAGTACACGCAGCTTCCAGCCCGGAGCGACCTTGCTCATGGGGCCGAAGTGGAGCTCTTCCTCGATCCCCACTCCCAGCAGCAGTTCACCGGCGCGAGATTCGGCGGTGTAGCCATCCATTTCGGCAAATTCGGATTCCAGCTCGCCGGCGCGGATGCCGTCGGCTTCGGTCATCTCCGGGTTGGCGTAAATGGCGTCACGCTCGGCCTTTACCGCCCACAACTCCTCGTGTCCCATGATCACGGTATCGATGACGCTGAACTCCTCGAAGGCAAACTGATCCTGCTTTAGCTTACCGAGGCGCTCATTGGGGTCTTTGGAGACGTTACCCGCGGTGGGCTCGAGATCGCCACCAAGGATTTTCATAAAGGTCGATTTACCGCAACCGTTAGCGCCGATCAGGCCGTAGCGATTGCCCTCGCCAAATTTGACGGAGACATTTTCAAACAGTGGCTTGGCGCCAAACTGCATGGTGATATTGGCAGTAGTGAGCAATGTAGTAATCCGGGTTAAGGTATTTAAAGAGGAGGTCGTCTCCCTGCTGTGGCGAAGGCTCGGCAGCAGTGAGCAAAAAATAGGCGCGCATTATGCCAATTTAAGTTCTGTGGGGAAAGGGGCGAAGGGCGCCAATTGAGGTTTAGGCCCCGTAGGCAAAGGGGCAAGGGGCCTGATTCCTGGGGTGGGGGTCAGGCGTTGATGTGGTCATTGATGACCCGCAGGAAGTCGGCGCCGTACTTGTCCAGTTTACGCTGGCCCACGCCACTGATGTGGCTAAACTCGGTCAGGCTTTGGGGAACCTCGTAGCACATCTCCTGCAGGGTGCGGTTGCTGAAGATCACATAGGGGGGGACCCCTTGTGTGTCGGCCAACTCACGACGGCATTCGCGCAATGCTTCCCACAGCGCCACATCGATATCGTCCGGCAGGGCGGTTTTGGTCTGCTGTTTGGTCACCTTTTTGAGGGTGTCACGGCGCAGCTGAATACTCTCTTCTCCCCGCAGCAGTGAGCGGCAATGGCTCTCCAGTTGCAAGGCGCCGTAGCCCTCCACGTCGACCCGTAAATAGCCTCGGCCTACCAGTTGACGGAACACCGAACTCCACTGGTTTTTGTCCAGTGCCTTACCGATGCCGAAAGTGGGCAGGCGGTGATGGTCGCACTGGATAATTTTGTCGGTTTCACTGCCGAGCAGCAGGTCGATCAGGTGGTTGACCCCAAACCGCTGGCCGGTGCGATAGGCGGCGCTGAGGGCCATGCGTGCGGCTTCGGTGCCATCCCAGGTATCCACCGGCTCGAGGCAGGTATCGCAGTTGCCGCAGGGCTCGGGCCTGTCGTCGCCAAAATAGGCCAGTAGAGCCTGACGCCGACAACTGGTGATTTCGCAGAGTCCCAGCATTGCGTTGAGACGGTGTTGCTCAACCCGCTTGAACGCTTCGTTACCCTGGGAGTTGGCCATCATCTGGCGCAGTTTGATCACATCCTGCAAGCCGTACACCATCCACGCGTTTGCGGCCTCACCATCGCGTCCGGCACGTCCGGTCTCCTGATAGTAAGCTTCCACGGTCTTGGGTAGGTCGAGATGGGCAACAAAGCGCACATCGGGTTTGTCGATTCCCATGCCGAAGGCGATCGTGGCGACAACAATGACACCCTCTTCGCGCAAGAAGCGGGATTGGTTTTCGGCGCGGGTTTCCGCAGGCAAACCCGCGTGGTAGGGCAGGGCGGTAAATCCCTGCTGCCCCAGCCAGTTTGCTATCTCTTCGGTTTTGCGCCGCGACAGGCAGTAAACGATACCGGCGTCGTTGGCGTGTTCCGCTTTCAGGAAGCGCAGCAGTTGCTGGCGGGCGTTGTGTTTGAGGGCGATGCGATAGCGGATGTTTGGGCGGTCGAAACCGGCGATAAACTGACGCGCCTGCTCGAGCTGTAAACGGGTGACGATCTCGGCGCGGGTGCGCTCATCAGCGGTCGCTGTCAATGCAATACGGGGAATATGAGGAAACTGCTGGTGCAGCAGCGATAGTTGCAGATAGTCGGAGCGAAAATCGTGCCCCCACTGGGAAACGCAATGGGCCTCGTCGATGGCGAACAGCGCGATCCGGGCTTGGGACAGCAGCTGTTGGGTGCGTTCCTGTACCAGTCGCTCGGGGGCGATATACAGCAGGTCGAGCTCGCCGTTGAGCAGTGCCTGCTCGACCGATTGCACGGTGGCAAAGTCGAGGGTGGAGTTGAGAAAACTGGCCCGTACCCCCAGCTCACGCATGGCGCTGACCTGGTCCTGCATCAGGGCGATCAGGGGGGAGATCACCACCCCACAGCCAGGGCGTGCCAGCGCTGGAATCTGGTAGCAGAGCGATTTACCGCCACCGGTGGGCATCAGCACCAGCGCATCGCCACCCTCAATGAGCGTCTGGATGATCTCATCCTGGGGCGGGCGGAAGGCGTCGTAGCCGAAGGTTTTTTTGAGGATGTCGAGGGCAAGGGTCATGGCGGCGCAGTATACCCGAACGGGGCCGCCATGGATCCCCCGCGTCCGAGGATACGGATCAAATTCAGATGGCCTATGAACCCTTCTCAAGGGCGTCGGTATCGGGATGCGCAGGCAGAATCAGAGCTGTAAGCAGCGGTCGGCAACCTGCTCAACATCATCGTTCTGGTGGGTCACCATCAGCAGGGTTTTGCCCCCTGACTTGGCGGTATTTCGGGTCCAGCGGGTGGCGAGCTGGCGGGTATGGGAGTCGAGTTCGGCGAAGGGTTCATCGAGTAATACGATAGCTTCCGGGCGCAGCAGGGTGCGAATGAGGGCGATGCGCTGGCGTTGGCCGCCGGACAGCTCGGGGGGCTTTTTGTTGAGCTGGTCATCGACCTCAAGCTCGGCGGCGGCATGGCGCAGGGCCTGCTCTGGCACTGCGCCGTCAAAGCCCAGGCAGAGGTTTTGCCACACCCCAAGGTGCTCAAACAGATTGTGATCCTGGAACAGCAGGCTCACCGGGCGTGCCTCTGGTGGTAGCGAGTCCAATGACGCTCCCTGCCAGCGGATGCTGCCCTTTCGTGGCGAGAGGAAGCCCGCTATGGCGCTGAGCAAGCTGCTTTTTCCCGCTCCACTGCGGCCCTGAATGGCCAGAATTTGGCCCGCCTCCAGTTGCAGGTCATAGCGCAGGTTACGCCCGTCCCGCTGCAGTAGTAGATGATCGATCTCAAGCATAGGGTGAGGCTCCGGGTAAAGAGGTGCTCGCGCCGCGGTTGTCGGTCTGCGGGGCTGTACGCTGTAGGCGCCCAATGCCCCACAGGCTAAGGCCACAGATTATCAGTAGCAGCAGGGAGGCCAGGCTCGCTTCGGCAATGCGATAGCTGCTGGCGTAGCCGTAGATCAGCCAGGGTAGCGTTGGTTGCGCAGGGTTGCCGAAGATGGCGAAAATCGCGACATCTCCCATCGCCAGCACCAACACCAAGGCAAAGCTGGCAGCAACCACGGGCTGCAGGAAGGGCCACTCTGCGCGCCAGCGTTGCAGCGAGCGCAGTTTCAGGTTTCGCATAAGGGGGTCGTATTGCTGATCGAACTGCAGCAGGCGAGGTTTGAGCTGCTGCACCGCAAAGGGAAGGATCAGCAGGGTATTGAGCAACACGACCCACACCAACCCCCAGCGTTGTAGGTCATGATAGGGTAGCAGCAATACGAACAGGCCCACGGACAGCACCATCGCGGGAGTGACCAGCTGGTGGGTCGCGAGCCACTCCAGCAGCAGTTGACGCCTGGGTTGCCGTGAACGGCTCGCCGCGCGCAGCGGTTGCAGTATCAGGTAGGCGAGGCCGGTCGCTCCCAGGGCGGCACCAGATCCCAGCCCGAGGGTGAGCAGGGTGGGTTGCACCAGCGCCAGATATTGAAGGTTGGGTAACCCCTCCCGCAGTATGGCGGGTACTAATGCCAGCAAGGGCAACAGCAGTACCACCCAGGTACCGAAGTAGAGGGTTTGCATAAGCCGCCGGGTGCCCCTTCGGGGGCGGGGTATCCGCGGTGGGCTCGCGGTATCCAGCGATAGCCAGGCGCTGTTGCCGAAGCGGGCGACCAGCAGAAACAGCCCCCCGGCGATCAACAGCTGGGTCCAGGCCAGGGTGAGGGCTTCGGGGAGGTTAAAGTCGTACTTCAGGGCCTGGTAGATCGCTACTTCGAGAGTGGTGGAACGGGGGCCTCCCCCCAGTGCCAGTACAATGGCGAAGCTGTTGAAGCAGAGAATGAACACCAGCCCTAGCAGCATCGATAAACGGCCGCGCAACATGGGCCATTCGATATGTCGAAGGCGCTGGCCCGGAGACAGTTTGAGTTGGTGAGCCAGTTGCCAGCTGCTGGCGGGAATCGCCTGCAGTTGCAGGTAGATCATGCGCACGGCGAAGGGCAGGTTGAGTAACAGGTGTCCCAGCAGGATGCCGGCCAGTCCATAGAGGTTCCAGGGTTTGCCGGTCAGCAGGCTAAGCAGGGGCGAGAGCAAACCGGCATGCCCGAGCAGGGCGACCAGCCCGGTAATCAGGATCAGGGTCGGCATCACGAAGTAGAGCAAGCACAGTCCCAGGAAGGCGTTTCGCGCCGGCAGCTCGGGCAAATAGTAGAGCGCTCGGGCAATGGGCCAGGCCGGCAGCACCGCCAGCAGAGAGCTGAGCAGCGCCTGCCACAGTGAGAAGCGCAGGATCTGGTGAAAGTAGGGATCTTGCAACAGGTGCCAGTCGGGTCCGCTGTGGCTGAAGCCGATTAGCCCGGCAAAGGCCAGTACGGTGACCAGCAGGGAGGCCCCCAACGCGACCCAGCCCGTCAGCTGTAGCGGGTGAGCAGGTTGGTGCCCTAACGGGAGGCCGCGCTGCGCCATTCCCGTATCCATTGCTGGCGATTATCCGCCACCTCGGTGGGTGAAAAACCGATGCGCTGTGGGGTGATCAGGCGTGAAAACGCCTCCGGCAGCTCGATCCCCTCGGTTACCGGCAGCATCCAGTTGTGGGTCGCGATGATGACCTGCGCCTCGGGGCTGAGGAGAAAGCTGAGAAACTTCCGCGCGCGCTCGGGCTGCTGGCTGTAGCGGCTGATCGCGGCGACCTCGATCTGGGCGACATGGCCTTCGCTAAACAGCGCCGCCTGGTAGCGGTCGATGTTCTCGTTAACCTGATGGTAGGCGGGGGAGCTATTGTAGCTCAAGACGTAATCGGCATCGCCCTGCAGGAACAGGCTATAGGCTTCCCACCAGCCCTTGGTCACGGTCAGGGTATGCGACGCCAGCTGTTGCCAGGCCGCTTCCGACTGGTCGCCATAGACCGCCTTGACCCAGAGCATCAGGCCCTGTCCCGGCGTGCTGGTGCGCGGGTCCTGGTAGATGATGCGTGCATCGGACGCGATCAGTTGGCGCAAAGAGGTCGCCGGATTGGCGATCGACTCGCGATTATAGATAAAGGCGAAATAGCCGTAATCGAAGGGGACGAAGGCCTTGTCGTGCCAATCCAGTTCGGGCTTCAAAGGGGGCAGGGCGAGGCCGTGGGGCTGCACCAGTTGTTCGCGGTGGGCGACCTCGATCAGTGCGTCGTCCAGACCCAAAATCAGGTCGGCGCGGGTATTGCTCCCCTCGATGCGCAGCCGGTTTAGCAGGCTGACGCCATCTTCGGAGGAGACGAATTCGATAGAGCAATCGCAACGCTGCTCGAAGGTTTTCTGCAGCAGCGGCCCCGGCCCCCATTCCGAGACGAAGGAGCTGTAGGTGTAGACTCGCAAGTCCGCAGCCGTTACCGGTAATGCCAGGCTGGCCAGGAGCAAGCTAAGGAATCGCAGCAGGGGGTATTTCATGAATGCCTCGCAGCGGCGAAAGAACGGCACGCGGCGGTCAGGGCTGCGCGACTTATTTCCTCCGCCAGTATTAACTGGATCAGGTTATACGGGTTAAACTCTCAGCCTGATGGCGGTCTGGATCGCCTGATCCTTTTGCCCCGGGCACCCCGATAAGACGTCGGATGATTCTATCGTACTCACTGGAGAGGCGCTATGACAGCGGCAACAGAGCAAGGCGGCTTCGATGATCCGCGCTTCTCCGAGGTGCACGACTATCTGGGCGGTGTTCCCCGCTGGCAGGCCCTGACGCAGGGCAGTAGCAATCGACTCTATCGCGCCCATTATGAGGGCCGGGCCCTTATGCTGCGGCTTAATGCCAGCCCGGAATGGACCCCGGGGGTCTCACGATCGGTTGAAGCGCAGGTATTGGCGCGTATTCAGGGCCACTGCTGGGCGCCACAGGTGCTTCATAACCCCTGGCGACAGGGGTGGTGCCTGATGCGTGATCATGGTGTGCCCCTGCCCGCAGTCGGAACCAACGGCGAAGAGTTCATGGTGACCTCCCTGTTGGCGGCGATTGAACAGTGGCAATCGCTGCAGGGGTTGCCAGTCGAGGAGGATGCACGGCTGTTATCCCGGTATCGGCAACCACTGGGGCGGCACCCTCTATGGAGCGATCTTATCAAGCGCGGTGAACGGGTGCTGAAGGCGTTACCTCTACTGCCCCGCTGCCTGACCCATCACGACCTGCACCGGGGTAACCTGTGCGGCGAACAGGGGCAGTGGGTGGTGCTGGACTGGGAATATGCCGCTTGCGGCAATCCCTGGTTCGATGGCGCCGCGTTGCAGCGCCAGTTCGGGGTGGGTGTTCAACCCATCGCCGAGCTCCCCGCCTGGCGGGGTTTGTCTGTGGCTCGTTGTGAGGAGGGCTTACAAAGCGCACTGTGGCTGGACGAACTGCTGGCCTGCCTCTGGTATGCGGTACGTGATGATGCCTGTGGGGGTGATGAAAACACGCGCGCTCGCGCCGAACTGCTGCTGGCTTCTGCCGGTCCTGCGTAGCGATCGTTAGTTACTGCCCCAGGAACGACAGGGCGATGCCACGTAGCCGCTCTTTTTCCTGGGCGGTGATAAAACTGGCGTCGATGGCATTGATGGTGAACTGGCACAGCTCTGCTTTACTGAGGGTGTGGGCGTTTGCCACCGCCATATAGTTGTCGGTCATATAGCCGCCAAATGGTAGGTAAATCGGCCTTCGGTTGCGGCAACAAACTCCAGCTGATGGCGGATGCAGGTCGGGTAGTCCTCTTCATGGTGACTGACAAATAGCAGTGTACTGTCGCCGAGCAGACCGATCTGGTCGAGGAGTTTCAGCACCATCTGGCGATTGATCTCATCGAGGCCCTGGCAGGGCTCGTCGAGAATCAACAGCGGGGGATGTTTCACCATGGCGCGGGCGATCAGCAGCATGCGTTGCTCGCCGTAGGAGAGTTGCGCGATGGGGGTATTAGCGTGGTGTTCGAGGTGAATCAGGCGCAACCATTCGCGTCCCAGTTGTTTCTGGTGGTCGGAGGGTTTGGAGTAGACACCGATGGTATCGAAAAAACCGGAGATGATCATGTTAAGTGCGCTGATGGGTACCCGATAGTTAAGTTGCAAGCTGGAGGAGACCAGCCCCAGGTGCTGTTTGATCTCCCAGATGCTTTCGCCGCTGCCGCGCTGAATGCCGAACAGGCGAATGTCGTTGGCGTAACTCTGGGGGTGGTCGCCGCTGACCAAACTCAGGAGGGTGGTTTTGCCGCAACCGTTGGGTCCGCGTACCGCCCAGTGCTGGCCGGGGTTCACCTGCCAGTTAAGGCCGTCGATGATGGTTTTTTCGGCGTAACTAACCCGAATATTACTCATGTTTACCAGCGGTTGATCGGCTGGCGGTGGGTTGGTCTCCTGTGCCGGGTCGCGTTCGGGTAATGTGTCGGGAAGCTGGTGGAGATTGTGCAAGGTTTCCAGTGCGCCACCATCGAGCATCTGTTCCCGTGGTCCCTTGGCCAGCAACCTGCATTGCTGCACGTAGGCGATGTGGGTGACTTCGGGCAGTAGTTCACTGAAACGGTTGAGCAGCAGCACCACCGTAACGCCCTTGCTCATCAGGTTGGAGATCAGCTGCTCCAATGCCCGGTGACTCTCTACATCCAACCCGTCGAAGGGTTCATCCAGTACCAACAGGTCCGGCTGGCGCATCAGCGCCCGAGCCAGTAATAACTTGCGAGTCTCCCCCGTGGAGAGCAGGCGAAAGCCACGATCCAGAATCTCATTCATGCCGAGCAGTGTCGCGAGTTCATGCAGGCGACTCTCATTTTGCACCTCCTGCTGAATCAGCTCTCTGACGGGAGTGCCGGTGTCGACCCGGTCCAGAAAGTCGGTGTCGTCCTTGTAGCGCTCTGCTTCCAGCAGCTCCTGCTGTTTTTCGAATGATACATACCCGATTCGTTGTGGTCGCTCGCTCACTTCACCGCTGGCGGGACTGAGGTCGCCGCTTAGGAGTTGTCCGATCAGGCTCTTGCCCGAGCCATTGCCGCCCAGTAACGCCCACTGCTGGCCGGGACCGAGTTCCCAGTGTTCGATCGTCAGGGCGCGGGTTTTGCTTAAGGGGTGCTGGATCCGGTTCAGTTTCATGGTGCGGGTCGACTGGTTTGAAAAAAGGAGGGGTAGTGTGCCGTTTTTTGGGGGACAGGGGTAGGGTAATGGTTGCAGGAGCGGCTCCGCTGCGCGGCGGTTTAGAGGGCGATCTATGCAGCGGGGGCAGCTGATGAATTGCCCGGGTATCAAATCCAAGGCTGTATATTTTTTCAAAGAAGTCAGCTTTGGTAGCCACATTAATAGCGAATCTGACAAAATGGATACTGGCCCCTGAAACCCTGTACCCAAAGGAGATATTCAATGGAAGCCAGTGCAATATTACAACCTGTATTCGTGGTTGGATTACTAACCGCCGTGATGGGTTTGTGGATGGCCGTAACGCGCGTGCCTGCAATGAACAGGATGGGTATTCATCCACAAAAGGCGCAGGACACCAGTAACCTCAAGGAGCTGCTCCCCAAAGAGGTCATGCGCATATCCAACAATTATAATCACCTGTTCGAGCAGCCCACGTTATTCTACGCGGTCGCCATATCCATTGCGGTGCTTGGGCATGTCGATGCATTTTACGTTGGCTGTGCCTGGACCTATGCGGGGCTGCGTATTGTGCACTCGCTGGTACAGGCGACCGTCGATATTGTGTTGTTACGCTTTGGGATCTTTATCCTCTCCTGGGTGGTACTGGGGATTATGCTTATCCGTGAAACCCTGGCGGTGTTTTAGACCGGGTCGTCACTTCCATGGAGGGTTGCAGGCAGCCATTCGATACCGAGCTTCAAGGGCTAAAAAATCGGCCTCCCAGGCGCTGTGCAACCCTCCTGAGTTAGGGCATTGCTACCACAGTGTCATGGAATCCAAAAACAGTTGCTTAAGATCCTCGGCAGACGCCGGTCGCGGCGACAGCTTGGTCACCCGATGCTGGGGCAGCGTGCCGGCCACCAGTTTGTCTACATCCTCGGGGCCGTAACCAACACCGGACAGGCCATTGGGCAGGCCGCAATCACGGATCATCTTGACGATGGCACTAGAGAGCACCTCCCCTGCATCCTCGGGGGCGGCATCGCTGATATCGTTGCCCATCAGCTGCGCACAGTGCAGATGCAGGTGAGGGTTGGTCGGGGCGGTAAAGCGGAACACCGCAGGCGCGTTGAGCACTACGGCCATACCATGGGGCACGGTGGGGTGGTCGGTGATGTAGCCTTCGGGTTTGTAGTCCTTAACCATGCCCGCGACCGGGTAGGACATGCCGTGGGGAAGGTGCACGCCGGAGTTTCCGAAGCCAATACCGGCGTAGGTCGCCGCGAGCATAATTTGTCCCCGGGCCTCTTCATCATCGGGGTTGTTGGTGACACGTACCAGATTGCTGGCGATCATCTCCAGGGTCTTGCAGGCCCAGATATGGCTAATCGGGTTGGCGCCCTGATAGGCGGGGCGTAGCGCCGGGGAGGCCGCAGCAGGGCGCTGGTTGTAGGGCAGTGCGGTGATCGACTCGATGGCGTGGCTAAACTGGTCCAGTGCGGTACAGGCGGCGACCATAGGTGGCATGGTGCGGGTGTTGTCCGGGTCGATAATTCCCATGATAGGGCGCAGGGCACGGTGGGCGATACCGGTCTTGGCTTCCATCTCCAGAAAATCAAAGATCGCGACCCCGGTGGTTTCGCTGCCGGTACCCGCGGTGGTGGGTACGCAGATCATGGGCTTCAATGGCCCCGGTACCGGAGACCCCTTGCCGATCGGGGGGTTAACATACTCCAGCAGGTCGGCAGGGTAGGTGGCGTAGAGGTTAGCGGCTTTGACGGTGTCCATGCTGGAGCCTCCGCCCACGCCAACGTAACCGTCAAAATTGCCGGCGCTGGCGAAGGTGATCGCCTCTTTAAAGGAGAGGTCGGTGGGCTCTACGCTGGTCTGGTCGAACAGCACTGCGTCGAGGCCTGCCGCCTTGAGCGACTCCATCACGGTGACCACCGCGGGGTTGTTGGTCAGGTTGGGGTCGGTGACCACCATTACCCGGCGTGCGCCGAGGTTTTTCATATCCTCACCGATCTCACGGGTGGCCCCGACCCCGTATTTGATGCTGGAGGTATCCATGGTGAAGATATGCTCCATCCTCTGCGTAGTGCTCATAGCCGTTTCCTGTTGTTTGTTGTTGTTAGAGTTCGCCCGCCGGTGACAGGCCTGCGGATGAGTCGTTTCAGCATAGTCCCTTTGCCACCATTGCCCAATAGGCTGAAGGTCGTGGTTTGATGTCGCTTTATTATCGTGAAGCGGGCTAAAAAGAGGCGCTCTCATACTCAGCTGCTATAGTGATATGTGGATTGTTGTCCCTGCGTATTGTAAGTGTATTGCGTGGGGATCTCTTTGAATGTGGTGCTATTTGGCTGGAGGAAACTGCATGGCGGTATCGGTGGCTGTACCCAAGGAGATCAAAAAGGGGGAACGACGTGTAGCGATCATTCCCGAGGTGGCAACGCGCCTGCAGGGACTCGGCGCTAGTCTGGTGTTGCAAAGCGGAGTGGGGATGTCGGCAGGCCATGCCGATGAGCTTTTTGTCGACGCAAAAATTTATAAGGCGGGTAAGAAGGTCATCGAATCAGCAGATGTTTTACTGAAGGTGCTGCCTCCAACCCCCACTGAGGTGGCGGCGATGAAAAAGGGCACGATCTGTGTCAGTTTTATGGCCCCCTTCGCTAACGACGAGGGTATTGTGGCGATGAAGGAGCAGGGTATCACCTCTTTTGCGATGGAGTTGATTCCCCGTATCTCCCGTGCTCAGTCGATGGACGCTTTGACCTCGCAAGCCTCGCTGGCGGGGTATAAGGCGGTGTTGATGGCAGCGTCTATTTCCGGCAAGTTTTTCCCTATGTTGACGACAGCGGCAGGAACCATACGACCCTCCAAGGTGTTGGTGGTCGGAGCCGGAGTGGCAGGGTTGCAGGCGATCGCTACGGCGCGGCGCCTCGGCGCGATTGTGGAAGCCTACGATGTGCGCTCGGCGGCGCGGGAGCAGGTAGAGTCCCTGGGGGCACGCTTTGTTGATACTGGCGTGTCGGCCGATGGACTGGGTGGGTACGCTCGCGAGCTGACCGACGAGGAGAAAACTCGCCAGCAAGAGGTGCTTGCCCAGCGGGTAGCGGCCTCCGATGTGGTGATTACCACGGCGGCGATTCCGGGGCGCCCTTCGCCGCGCATTATCACCAAGGAGATGGTCGAATCGATGCATGCCTGTTCGGTGATCGTCGATATGGCGGCTGAAGGTGGCGGTAACTGTGAATTGACCCAGGTCGATGAGCAGATCGAGCACAACGGGGTGACGGTCTATGGCCCGTTGAATGTCCCCAGTATGCTGGCGATCCACGCCAGTGAGATGTACGCCAAGAATCTGCTGAACTTCTGCAAACTATTGATCAACGAGGGCGAGTTGTCGATCGACTGGGAAGACCAGGTGTTGACCGACAGTTGCCTGACCCATGACGGTGAGATCCGCTTCGAACCGGCGCGGGAACGGATTGAAGGAGAGAAGTCATGATTGAAGGTTGGGCAGCAATCTACATATTTCTATTGGCTGGGTTTACCGGCTACGAGGTCATCGCGCGGGTGCCGGTCATCCTGCACACACCGCTGATGTCGGGTTCCAATTTTATCCACGGTATCGTACTGGTAGGAGCGATGGTTGCGCTGGGGCACGCGAATACATTGGGTCAGCAGCTGGTCGGTTTTATCGCTGTGCTATTGGCGGCAGGTAACGCCGTCGGAGGCTACGTGGTGACCGAACGAATGCTGGAGATGTTCAAGAGCAGCAAGGGGGGTAAGGGCTGATGGTTATTATGATTCAAGCCAGTTACTTCCTGGCAGCGGTGCTCTTTATTCTTGGGCTTAAACAGATGAGTTCGCCGGTAACGGCGCGCCGGGGAATCCTCTGGGCAGGCGTGGGTATGGTGTTGGCGACTCTGGTCACCTTCCTTGATCCGTCGCTGCATGGGGTTTCTAACTACGTATTGATGGTGATTGCGATTGCTGTTGGTGGCGGTTACGCCTGGCAGAAGGGCAAGTCCGTTCCCATGGTGGATATGCCGCAGATGATTGCGCTGTTCAATGGCATGGGTGGTGGCGCGGCCGGAGCGATCGCGGCGGTGGAGCTGTTTGGTGCTATCGACCAAACCCAGGGTATCCCCGGCATCGGGGTGAGCACGATTCTCAGTACCGATGTGGCGATTGTGGCGATCGTGGGTGCGTTTATCGGAACCCTGTCCTTTAGTGGGTCGCTGGTCGCCTGGGCTAAGCTTGATGGTCGTTTCAAGAGGACTTCGCTGGTTCCGCAACAGCATTGGGTCAATCTGATACTACTGGCGGTGGTGGTCTACCTTGGGGTGCGTTTGTTCGACACCGATAGCACCCTGGTTGTATTGCTGTTCTTCGCGCTGGTGCTGGTGCTGGGGGTGTTTGTGACCACCCCGGTGGGTGGCGCCGATATGCCGGTGGCGATCTCCCTCTTTAACGCCCTTACGGGTCTTGCGGTGGGTCTGGAGGGGTACGTACTCGATAACGCTGCAATGATCATTGCCGGTACGGTTGTGGGTTCGGCGGGCACCCTGTTAACCCAGTTGATGGCCAAGGCGATGAACCGCTCGGTATGGAATGTACTGTTTGGAGGTTTCGGTCAGGCCAGTGCGGGCGGAGAGGCGAGCGAGATAGAGGGATCAATGAAGGAGATCCAGAGCCAGGATGCATCGATTATGATGGCCTATGCCAGCCAGGTGATCATCGTGCCGGGCTACGGTATGGCGGTCGCCCAGGCCCAGCATAAGGTGTGGGAGCTGGCTGAGTTGCTGGAAGAGAACAACGTATCGGTCAAGTTTGGTATCCACCCGGTGGCTGGGCGAATGCCGGGGCATATGAACGTGCTGTTGGCAGAGGCCGGTGTGCCTTACGACAAGATATTCGATATGGATGAGATCAATCCCGACTTCCCGTCCGCGACGGTGGCGCTGGTGATCGGTGCCAATGATGTGGTCAATCCCGATGCGCGCAATGACAAGTCGAGCCCGCTCTATGGCATGCCGGTGCTGGATGCGGCTAAAGCGGAGAACGTCATTGTGGTTAAGCGTGGGGCCGGAACCGGCTTTTCAGGTGTTGAGAACGCACTGTTCTATCAGGAGAACACGCAGATGCTCTATGGCGATGGCCAGAAAGTGGTCGGTGACCTGATTCAGTACCTGAAAAAGCTCTGACGCAGATCGTTTCGGTAATCGGTAAACAAAAACGGCAGCCAATGGCTGCCGTTTTTGTTTACCGTAGATGCTATCAAGCGATAGGTGCGGCCTGGCCTGCTAGGCGAACCCTGAACTGTTGCTCCTGCAGCTGAAACTGCTGCTGGATGCTTTGGGTCAGGTGCACGATGGTATCGATTACCTGGGTATGGCCGTCGTCGGTATGGTCCAGTTTGATGCGACAGAGGTCGCCACAGACCAGTCCATCCTCCACGCGCTCGCCTTCGCAGCTGTCCTGAACGGCGTGCTCGCCGAAGCGATGTTGTAATTTTTTCACCATCATCTGGCTCAGGGTGCAGCAGTTTTGCGGGCAGCCTGGGGCTATATCCAGCAGTAATCCCAGAGATTTTTGCGTGCTTTGATGGTTCATGACGGCTCCTACGCTGTCTGACATTTACTTGTACTGATGATTGGGTCGGTGGGCTGTTTCTGCTCTCTGATCTGACCTCTGACCTCCAGCATCTCCTGTTCCCGTTTATGGCTGGAACCCTAAGCGTTGTCGGCGTGCCGATCAAGGAACTTTCTCACAGTTCGTCGGGATCACTACTCGCTGCCGTTGCCTGACACTCGAGTTATGGCGGTGAGTTGCTCGGCACTGTCATCAAGCCCCAGCGTGACCTTCACCCTTCCAAGGCGCGATAACGCATCGCAGTGGGTACCGCCGCAGGGGATACGGATCTCTTTGCCATCGAGGTGAGTATGCCACTCTCTTCGGGCCAGTAGCGGCAGTGGCTCTCGATTAACGCTGATGGGGCTGCCCTGGGATACCCAGTGCCTGAGGCAGGCATTAACGGTGCTTTCGACCCGTCCGATCGTATCGACCAAGCGCTGACGGTCGAAGCCTTTTTTGCGCAGGGATTTTCCAAGCCGATACCGGTCGCGGCTGTTATGGGTATCAATCTGCGAGTGCTCGATGGCCAGGCGGTCGAAGTCGGGGCTACCGTAGGCATCCACGGGTACCGATTTGCGCCAGTAGCTGGCAAGTGCCCGGTTTAGTGCCAGTGACATTAGGTGGCAGGCGCTGTGGGCCTGACTGAGACCTGCTCGGTAATCGGTATCGAGGTGAAGGCTGACCTGATCGCCTTCGCGTAGGGACAGTGTTCCGGGTGCGCAGTCGATGCGGTGAGCGATGCAGAAAATCCAACCCGTTTCGCCTCGTTTGACAGCAATCGCCTGGCCGATACAAAACGGTCCGGCAGGGTCACGGGTCGCGGCAATAAGGCAGTCACTCAGGGGCCAGCGTAAGCTCCCCATCTCAAGAACACCCTGGTCACCAGGTTGGTCGGGCCACTGGTAATCCCGGGGGTGGAAGTTGCTTTGCCCGGTGATCACCCAGCAATGGGTGTCGGATTCGGGGTCGTTGATGATGCGTTGGACCGAGGTCATCAACGCAGGGCGGTAGTAGTCGGTGAGGGTTTCTTCCAAGGGCATCGGTGATCGCGCTCTTATAGGATGGCATTTGCGACGGGTTTGCTAGGCCCCTGCAAGCACTCGCCGCGCCTCCATTAATCCAAGAAACAGGTGGTAACCGGTGCTGCCCGGAAGGTCGTAGGGGTGAGGTTGGTTATCCCGTTGCAGGTATTCATGCCAGCGCCCGTCGGGCTGCAGGTAATGGGCGAAGAGATAATCGAGCTGTTTATAGAGATTGCACAGGTCCTGAGGCTCGCCCTGCAACTGATAACGGATCGCGCGGGCCTTGATGCACTCGGTGACGGGCCAGATTCGTTTACTGGTATCGACCGGCTCACCACTGCGGCTCACTTCATTATAGATGCCGCCCAGCTGGGTATCCAAACCGTGCACCTCTGCCCAGCGATAGAGTGCTTCGGCCTGAGCGCAGCGCGCTGGAGAGTTGCGGCTGATATCGTAGTCCATCAGGAGCCAGTACCACTCGTAATGGTGGCCGGGTTCGATCAGGTGCCCACGCTCCTGGTGGGGGCGCCAATTGTCGTCAAAAAACTCCCCCAGGGTGGAGCTTTCAGCATCAAAGAAGTACCGCTCGAAAAGGTCCAGAATGCTGTTGGCCAGCTGTCGATAGCGACCCTGCTGCCCACCTTTTTCGGTCTGGTAAAGCGCGATAAACGCCTCCAGAAGGTGCATGTGGGGGTTTTGGCGACGGATAGCCGGGCGAGGGTTCCAGTGGGCGTCGGCGGCCTCAAAGAAACCCCCGCTGGCCGGGTCGCGCAGCTTTTGCAGCAGGATGGCGGTGGTATTGGCCGCCATCGAGAGGGCAGTTTCGTCCTTGAATGCCCGGTAGTAGTGGGCGCAGGCGAAGAGGACGAAGGCGTGGCCGTAGGCGTCTTTGGTGGCGTCTTTTACGCGGCCATTGTCATGGGTGCTGAAAAACCAGCCGCCTTGGTCCCGATCGAGGTAGTGGGCGCAGAGAAAATCGAACCCCTGGCGGGCAGCGTCGGCGTCTTCCTGCAGACCTTTGGTCGCGTAGGCGAGGCTGTAGACGAAGATTTGCCGGCACTGCACCAGCAGTCGTTTGGTGTCGACCGGTTGGGGTTGCAGTTGTTGGTTCAGTCGCTCGAAGAAGCCGCCGTGTTGCTGGTCTATGCCGTGCTCGCGCCACATCGGCAGCAAGGCCCCGAACAGATAGTGTTCGATGCGGGCCAACTGCCTGTCGGCAGCATTACCCAGTGGTGAGGAGAAGGAAGTCGTCATAGTTGCCGGGGGCGATTACCGGGGCCAGAGAGTGAAAGCCCATTATAGCGGGGGGGCGGTTGCCAGCGATAGCTCCGGTTTGTCCTTTTATGCGGGTCGATATTCGCTCTAGCGGTGCTTGTGGGCACGGTATTGGGTGGGGGATACCCCCAGTATTTTGCTGAACAGGCGCGAGAAATAGTAGGCGTCGTCGTAGCCAAGCTGGGCCGCCACCTCCTGAATGCTCTTGTCGGAGATATCGAGCTGGTAGCAGGCGTGCTGCATCTTGAGGTGAATGAAATGCTGGATGGGGGAGTATCCTGTGAGCTCTTTATACTTTTTGGAAAAGTGGTACTTGGAGATACTGGCGCTGGCAGCGATGGTATCGAGGTCGAGATGCTGGTGCAGGTTTTCCTGCATCAGACTGTGAATACGGTCGAGGTCGAGGTAGCTGCCCGACTTCAATTTCAGTCGTGGGCGAATCACTAGCGCCACGTAACTGAGCATCTGCGCGATATGGTTGGAAGCATAGATGAAATTATCCAGCTGGTAGCCACCATCGCGCAGACTCATCAGGCTACCAAAGTCGCTGAGGAGCTTCGCCTGCAAACCGGTTTGGAGTACCGGTCCTTCCGCCAGCTGTTGCAGGCGATCCATCATCAAGTCACTGTGCAGTCCGTCAAAATGAAACCAGTAGAGGGTCCAGGGGTCGTTCGGAGCGGATTGATAGATGTGGGATTGCCCTCGAGGGAGGAGGAGGAGTTCGCCCGCGTGAATCCGGTAGTGCTGGCTGCCCAGCCGGGCTTCGCCCGAGCCGTGAGTACAGAACATCAACAGGTTGTCGTCGTGATGACGCCGCTCCATACGGTGGTTGGTGGCGTTGGGATAGTAACCAAAGCCCAGTGGGTAACAGTCCTGGGTCAGTGGGTGTGCGGCCAGTTTTCGCACCAGGAAATCAGGGGTTATAAAACGAATTCCTTCGACTGGGAGCGGCCAGCCAGACGATATATCATTCATAACAGTTTGAAAAATATAGTAATAGTTGATTTCATGTTAGTTTTCTAGGCTAAATTTGTATAGCAAAATAGTCCATCACGCGAGCAATTTAGTCAATCCTTATCCGCTGGGCATCGTGGTACAAATGATGCTGTCTGCAGCTATTCAAAAAGGCGAGGCGATGATCTATAACAAAACAGGATCGGTCGCCGTCTCTACGCCACAGTCTTAGCAATACCGGTATCTCTACCTATAACAACAGCTATAACAACAGCAGTATTCACGATAACGCTACAACCGATGGGTGACCTACGATGACCGCAAACACCATACCCCAGCTGATCAATGGCGAGTGGCAGCAAAGCCTCTGCGCACAGCCACTTCCTGTTACTAACCCGGCGACCCAGGAGGTGCTTTGCACTGTGCCTTTTGCCACGCCCGAGGAGATGGAACTCGCGATCAGTGGCGCCAAGGCCTCGTTCGAACAGTGGCGTGACGTTCCGCCCTCCGAGCGCGCACGCTTTATGATGACCTATCAGGCCCTGCTTAAGGAGCACCACGACGAGCTTGCCGAGATTCTGGCCAAAGAGACCGGCAAAACCTTTGCCGATGCCAAGGGCGATGTATGGCGTGGCATTGAAGTTGCCGAGCAGGCGTGCAATATCCCCAGCATGCTGATGGGTGAGACCGCAGAAAATGTGGCCCGCGCCATCGATACCTATAGCTACCTGCAGCCGTTGGGTGTGTGCGCCGGTATTACCCCCTTTAATTTTCCGGCGATGATTCCACTGTGGATGTTCCCGCTGGCGATCGCATGCGGGAACAGTTTCATTCTCAAGCCTTCCGAACAGGATCCCATGACACCTAACCGCCTCGCCGAGCTGTTCCAGCAGGCGGGTTTCCCCAAGGGGTTACTGCAGGTAGTGCACGGCGGACGTGAGCAGGTAGATACTCTGCTGACCCACCCGGAAGTGCGTGCCATCTCTTTCGTGGGCTCGGTTAATGTCGGCCAGCACGTTTATCGCACCGGTACCGATCACCTTAAGCGGGTACAGGCGATGACGGGAGCCAAGAACCATATGGTGGTGATGCCCGATGCCGATAAGGATCAGGTCATTAACAATCTTGTGGGCGCGTCGGTGGGTGCTGCCGGCCAGCGTTGCATGGCGATCAGTGTTGCAGTATTTGTTGGTGAGGCCGCCAACTGGATTCCTGAGCTCAAGGAAGCCATGGCGAATGTGAAACCGGGTGCGTGGGATGACGGACAGGCGGGTTACGGCCCGCTGATATCGGCCCAGGCCCGTGAGCGTGTGTTGAGCCTGATCGCCCAGGGTAAAGCCGAGGGTGCCGAGTGCCTGCTCGATGGTAGCGATTGTGTGGTGGAGGGATACCCCGATGGTAATTGGGTGGGACCTACCCTGTTCAATAAGGTGACACCTGATATGTCGGTTTACAAAGAGGAGATCTTCGGGCCGGTACTCTGCACCATGGAAGCCGAGAGTCTCGACGAAGCTATCTTGTTGGTGAACAACAGCCCGTTCGGTAACGGAACCTCGATCTTTACCTCATCGGGGCTTTCGGCTCGCCACTTCCAGCATCATATCGATGTGGGCCAGGTGGGTATCAACGTACCGATTCCGGTGCCGCTGCCTTTCTTCTCCTTCACTGGCTGGAAGAACTCCTTCTATGGTGACCAGCACGCCTATGGTAAACAGGCGGTGCGGTTTTACACGGAAACCAAAACCATCACCGCGCGCTGGTTCGACCAGGGCATGAACAGTGGTCCTAATATGACCATCAATCTGGGTTAATGTAACCTGAGGCGGTCCGTCGACTGATGATGGATCGCTGCCATACTAAGCGACAGCCCAATGCAGGGGGGCGCGTCGTATCTGGAGACTGTGATGGATTTTAACCTGAATGAAGATCAGCAGGCCTTTTGTGCCATGGCGAAGCAGTTTGCTGATAGCGAACTGGCCCCCCATGCGGCGCAGTGGGACGCCGAGCAGCTCTTTCCGCTCGATGTGATCAAACGTGCCGGTGAGCTGGGGTTCTGCGGTATTTATTCCCCGGCTGAAAGCGGTGGCATGGGGATGAGCAGACTCGATGCGAGCCTGATCTTTGAGGAGCTGGCGCGAGGTTGTACCTCCACAACGGCGTATCTCACGATCCACAATATGGCCACCTGGATGCTGTGCAGTTTTGCCAACGATGCGACCCGCGAGCACTACTGTGAAGGGCTGGTGAGTGGTGAGTTGTTGGCATCCTATTGCCTAACCGAACCCAATGCGGGTTCCGATGCCGCTTCATTACGCACCAGTGCACGGCGAGAGGGCGATGAGTATGTACTCAATGGCTCCAAGGTGTTCATCTCCGGTGCGGGGTCTACGGATCTGTTGGTGGTGATGGCGCGGACCGGCGAAGCGGGGGCGGCGGGTGTCTCCTGTATAGTGGTTCCAGCGGATGCGTCCGGTATTGTCTACGGACGCAAAGAGGAGAAGATGGGCTGGAACTCACAGCCTACGCGCATGATCACTTTCGAAGAGGTTCGGGTCCCGGTAAGTTATTTACTGGGCTCGGAGGGCGATGGTTTTAAAATCGCCATGAAGGGGCTCGATGGTGGGCGTATTAATATTGCCAGCTGTTCGTTAGGGGTAGCGCAGGCCGCGCTTGAGCAAGCGCAGCGGTATATGCATGAACGCAAGCAGTTCGGTAAAACACTGGCCAGTTTTCAGGCACTTCAGTTCAAGTTGGCGGATATGGCAACCGAGCTGGTGGCTTCAAGGCAGATGGTTCGTTTGGCCGCCTGCAAGCTCGATAGTGGTGACCCCGATGCCACCACCTATAGCGCGATGGCCAAGCGTTTCGCTACCGATCGCTGCTTCGATATCTGCAACGAAGCACTGCAGATTCATGGCGGTTATGGCTATATTCGAGAGTACCCTCTGGAGCGCTTCGTGCGTGATGCGAGGGTGCACCAGATTCTGGAAGGCACCAATGAAATTATGCGTGTCATCATCGGCCGACGCCTGTTGATGGAAGGTGCCGTCGATATTATTCGTTAATGAGGAGAGTTCATGAACGGCATTGCCTATTCCAAGATTACGAAAAAGTTACTGGTTGAGGTGCGTGACCACACCGCATTGATCACCATCAACAACCCGGCGGCCAACACCTGGGATGCTGAGAGTCTGTCGGGCCTGGTGACGCTGGTAGAGGCGTTGAACGCCGACTCCAATATTTACGCGTTGGTCATTACCGGTCAGGGAGAGAAGTTTTTCTCCGCCGGTGCCGACCTCAAGTTGTTTGCCGATGGTGACAAGGCTCGGGCACGGCAGATGGCGCGCTTGTTTGGGCATGCCTTCGAAACCCTGAGCGCATTTCGCGGCGTATCGATCGCGGCGGTTAATGGTTATGCCATGGGGGGAGGACTTGAGTGCGCACTGGCCTGCGATATCCGCATTGCCGAAGAGCAGGCGGTGATGGCGTTGCCGGAAGCGGCCGTGGGGTTGCTACCCTGCGCAGGAGGCACCCAAAATCTGCCTTGGTTGGTGGGCGAAGGCTGGGCGAAGCGGATGATCCTGTGCGGCGACAAAGTCGACGCTGCAACGGCTGAACGTATTGGGTTGGTAGAGCAGGTCGTGCCCCGAGGTGAATCACTTGACGCGGCACTAAAACTAGCCGAAGGCGCCGCCAGGCAGAGCCCCAGCAGCGTTGCAGTATGCAAAACCCTGGTTCAGGCTGCCCGCAGCAACCCGCTGGCACAGGCGTTACCCGTCGAGCGCGAGCTTTTTGTCGACCTGTTTGATACACAGGATCAAAAAGAGGGCGTAAATGCCTTTTTGGAAAAACGTAAACCCGAATGGAAAAATGGTTGAGGGCACCACAACATGACGCACCCTAAGGCAGCCCCCGTATTGTTCAATACTCGTCAGGCGGGCGATTACCAGGTGGCCTTTGCTACCCTTAATGTCGAGAAAGCGCTTAACGCCCTTAGCCTCGAAATGATCGATCTGCTTTATGAGCAACTATTGCATTGGCAACAGGACGACACCGTGGTTTGCGTTGTGCTACAAGGCGCCGGCGAGAAAGCGTTTTGCGCAGGGGGGGATATTCGCCTGCTTTACGAGTCCATGGATAAACCGGATTCTAATGACAAGGGAGAGCCTCCCTACGCGGTCGATTTTTTCAGCCGCGAGTATCGCCTCGATTACCTGATTCACTGTTATGAAAAACCCCTGATTTGCTGGGGGCAGGGGATCGTTATGGGAGGAGGGGTAGGGCTGATGTCCGGGGCCAGTCACCGTATCGTAACCGAGACCACCCGATTGGCGATGCCTGAGATCAGTATTGGCCTGTACCCGGATGTCGGCGGGTCATGGTTTCTTGCCAGGATGCCGGGCCAGGTGGGTAAGTTTCTTGGCCTGACTGCCGCGCCGTTGAACGCCGCCGATGCCCTGTTTGCCGGTTTGGCAGACCGCTTCCTCAATAATTCCGAGCACGGCGCTCTTTGTGATGCGCTCTGTACCGAAAGCTGGAGTTCAGTTAATGAGGATAATCACGATCGGGTGACCCGCTTGTTGCGACGATTTGAGAAGAGTTCTATCCATAACTTGCCCGCCTCGCTATTGCGCAAGCACTATGATCTGATCAACCGACTTATGGATCACAGCACCCTGCAGCAATGTCTCGATGATTGCCTGAAGCTGGAAACCGAGGATCGCTGGTTGCAGCGTGCCGTCAAAACTTTTAGCCATGGTTGTCCGACATCGGTGTATCTGGTGGTTGAACAAATAGCGAGATGTCGTCATTTATCGCTGAAGGAGGTGTTTCAGCAAGAGTTGGTGGTGTCGGTGCAGTGCGCGCTTTTGGGTCAGTTCCGAGAAGGGGTACGTGCGCTATTGATCGATAAAGATAACCAACCGCAGTGGGAACCGGCATCGCTCGATGCGGTGTCGCAGCCCTGGTTGGATCGTTTTTACCAACCGCAATGGGGGCAGGCGATGCACCCATTAGCGGACCTGTAGCCCAGGCCGTACTGCGGGATGATTACCGTTTAACGATAAAAACTGTCTTACGATAAAAACAAGAGGTGCAGCAATGGAAATTGGATTCATCGGTTTGGGCCACATGGGTGGCCCGATGGCAAAAAACCTGGTCGCGGCCGGGCATAGTCTAAAGGTGTTTGATTTGGTGCCCAGCGCGGTACAGTCGTTGGTGGACGCGGGGGCGGCCTCGGTTGCCAGCGCCGCTGAGGCTGCATCAGAAGTGCAGGTTTTGATCTCTATGCTGCCAGCGAGCCAGCATGTTGAAGGGCTGTATCTGGGCGAGTCAGGTCTGTTGAGCACCATCGATCGTAACACCCTGGTGATCGATAGCAGCACCATTGCTCCGGAGTCCGCGCGTAAGGTGGCCAGTGCCGCCGCCGAAAAGGGCATCACCATGATCGATGCCCCGGTTTCGGGTGGGACCGCAGGAGCGGCCGCAGGCACCCTGACTTTTATCGTTGGGGGCAGCAACGCAGCGTTTGAACAGGCGCACCCGCTATTGGAAAAGATGGGTAAGAACATCTTCCATGCTGGCGATAGCGGCGCTGGCCAGGTAGCAAAGATCTGCAACAATATGCTGCTGGCGGTTTTGATGGCAGGCAGCGCGGAGGCGATTCAGTTGGGTGTTGCTAATGGAATGGACCCCAAGGTGTTATCGGACATCATGCAAAAGAGTTCCGGGCGCAACTGGGCGCTGGAGCTCTATAACCCCTATCCGGGTGTGATGGAATCGGTGCCCGCAAGCAACGGCTACCAGGGGGGATTTGGAGTTGATTTAATGGCCAAAGATCTCGGTTTGGCGATGGAGGCCGCGCTGCAAACCCGCAGCTCTACCCCGATGGGTTCGTTGGCGCGCAGCCTGTATGCGATGCACAGTAGCAAGGGCAGCGGAGCGCTGGATTTTTCAAGTATTCAGAAACTGTTCAGCGATATCTGATCCTTTTTAACCGCAATAAAAAAACGGCGCATATTGAGCGCCGTTTTTTTATTGCGGTTAATACGATTACCCCAGTAGCGCCATCGCCGCTTCCATCTCTGCGCTGAGATCTTCGCCTTCGTTCATATCCACTTCCGGGTCGAGCCCCAGTTTTTCAAAGGCTTTAATCTGGCTCCAGTCCAGTTGGGCGAAGGGGTGATCGGTGCCCGCTACCGTTTGCAGCATAGCCACCATTACGATATCGGCGTAGTCCGCCTTGGCACCACCGTCGCGGCTGAAGTTAACCGATTCCTGGGGAACATCGGCGATTTCGGCAGGGAAATCCCATGTGCGCAGGATCTTGCTGCCCAGTATCGGGTGAATCTCTTCGATGACCTGGCGCAGCGTGGCTTCGTCGGGTATCTCGCCGCTGTCCTCGATATGGGTCAGTATCGGCAGCACGCCGATACGGTGCAACAGGCCGGCAAGGGTTGCTTGGTCGGGTGCCAGACGAGTGTATTGGCGGCAAAGCACATGGGATATGCCCGCGATCTCAACACTCTGTTGCCAGGTGTCGCGCATAAACTGATCGACCATATCGTTGGTAGCCTGGAACATCTGCTCCATGGCAAGCCCGGTGGCGAGGTTGCAGGAGTAGGTAATACCCAGCCGACTGACCGCGTTTTGCAGATTGTCGATTTCGCGACTGCCACGCATCAGGGGGGAGTTGACCACCTTGATGATACGAGCACTGATCGCCGCGTCGTTCCCGATGACCGCGCAAATTTTGCGTACATCGACGTTGGGGTCTTCTGCCGCTTCCCTCACCCGCAGGGCAACTTCCGGTAGGGTGGGGAGGGTAAGTTGGTCCTTCTCGATGGCGCTGGTTAGCTGCTCGAGAATACTGGCTGCAAGATCACTCATAGATTAAATCACTGTTGCCTGTTGTCGTTATTGCGTACTGATATTCGGTTCGGTAGCGCTGGAGGTATGAAAGGCTCGATTCAGGCCTCTTCCTGCAGATGCTCCCTGTTAGTTATAGCATAGGGAAGTTCCGCCACCGTGAGAACCTTATTCTCATCGAAAAGCAGTGTTTTGTCTTCGGCGGCGTCATTACGAATGACGGCGAGCAGTTCGCTGTCGCTATCGGTTTTGGCGCAACTAATGACCTCTCCCACGTTGCGACCTGCGTCGTCTTTAATCGGGGCTGGAAGCTGTTCGGGTAGTTCGCTGCTGCGAGCTCGATAAAGACGGTTTTTAGCTTTTCCCAAGTGTTGCATGCGGGCCACGATCTCCTGCCCGGTGTAGCAGCCTTTGCGGAAGCTGATCCCCCCCAGTGCCTGCATATTAAACTGATGAGGAGTGTAAAGTTCGTACGTGGTGCTGTTTACCCAAGCGATACCCTGGCGAATATCGGCCAGTGACCATTGCTCCTGAGGCAGTCGTGGCAGGACGCTTTTCAGCTCACCCCAGAGTTTGTACGCGGCCTCCAGAGGGAGCCACAGTTGGTAACGCAGCTCCTGCTCATCGGTGCAGATGAGTTGGCCACTCAGAAACTCTTCCCATTCGCCGTTTGCGGGGACCGCGGCACCCTGTTGTTGCAGCCACTGTTGGGCCTCGGGACCGACCAGGCCGATACCAGCGGAGCTGTCGCCGGCATTGGCGAGCTTGCTGCGAAAGAAGACGGCAAATTTGTTCAGGTGGGCGATGTTCGTGTCCACGATCGATTCTTGCATCACTAGCCAGTAACCGCTGGCGTTGGGCAGAATGCGGAAGTTGCTCAGCATTCGCCCTTTGGCATTGCAACAGGCACCGAGTGAGCTGGTGTGTGGCTCGAGACGGTTAAGGTCGCAGGTAAGTTGGCCCTGCAGAAACTGCTTGGGGTTACCATCCTGGACCGACAGGATGGACCAGGACGAGAGGTCACAAAACCAGCTGTCGTCGCCGGAAGGGGAGCGTGGGGCGGGCTGCTGTTGCAGGAACTGTTGCCATGGGGTGCTCATTGAGCGCGAACTCCTGATGTCATTGGGAGGTCGATGATAGAACAAAAGCGCCAATGGCAACAGTGACACAGAAGTGGCTATAATAGCCGCCCAATTCGCGTGGACAATCGGAGATCGGTAGATGAAGTCGCAAGAGGAACTCAACCGCCTGTTTTGGCATAGCCGCAGGGGTATGCTAGAGCTGGATGTGCTGCTGGTGCCCTTTTTGAAAGAGGCCTTTAACGATCTGTCCGAGGCGGACCAGGCTCGCTACGAGAAGCTACTGACGAGCGAAGATCAGGATATGTTTGCCTGGTTTATGCGCAAAGAGGTGCCGCAAGACCCGGATCTTGAGCGTATCGTTAATATTATTATCAATCGGGTTCATCCCGGCTAGCGACTAATCCCTTTTCTCCTCTTTGATGGAAGGTGCCGCCATGGATTCGGTAGTACCCTCGGAAAACCGTTTTACCCACCTCAGGGTCGAAGCCAGTAGCTTGATGCTGTATTGGGCGCTGGGCCTTTTTTCGTTGATCTTCGTGCTCTGGCTCATTGCGCCGTTGGTGCCCTGGATAAAGCTGGTAGGTGGCCTGTTGCTATGGGCCCAGCTGATCTGGTGGTTGGGTAAGCACTACCTGCTGTATTTTACCTCAAGTGTGCGGGCTCTTGGCCTTGAGGATGATGGCTGGTGGGTGGAAGCAGGCGATCTGTGTGAGAGCGCAATTTTGACAGGGGAGGCCTGGGTTTCTCCGCTACTGATCGTATTGCAATACCGGGGCGCTGACAGCGGACGCCGCTATCCCGTAGTGTTGTTCGCCGATAGTGCCGACGCTGAGCAGCTGCGCCGCTTGCGTTTAAGGCTGCGATGGCTGGCGCCGGACTCCGATGCCTGCCCGGAGTAGCTGCTGAGCATCCATGATGCTCTGGGGGGTGCCCATCTATTATTGGTGATTTTTCGGTACCAGGATGGTGTCGACCGCTTCGCTGCTGGTGTGGGGGTAGTCCAGGGTGTAGTGGAGTCCGCGGCTTTCCTGACGCTGCTGGGCCGAGCGGATGATCAGGTCCGCGACCACGGCCAGGTTGCGCAACTCGATCAGGTCGTTGCTGACCTTGTAGTTGCTGTAAAACTCGTCAATCTCCTGCAATAACATATCGACCCGGTGTTTGGCCCTCTGCAGGCGTTTGTTGGTACGCACGATGCCAACGTAGTCCCACATAAAACGCCGCAGCTCCTCCCAGTTGTGGGCGATAATGACATCCTCATCCGAATCGGTTACCTGACTTTCATCCCAATCGGGTAGGTCGGGTAGGTCGGGAGAGCTGTGGGCCAGTTGCTGGCGGATATCCTGCGCCGCCGAACGGGCGTAGACGATGCATTCCAGCAGGGAGTTACTGGCCAGCCGATTGGCACCGTGGAGGCCGGTGAAGCTGGTCTCACCAATGGCATAGAGGCCGTCGAGGTCGGTGCGTCCGTGTTGGTCAACAATGACGCCGCCACAGGTGTAGTGGGCGGCAGGAACTACCGGGATCGGTTCGCGGGTGATGTCGATACCGAATCCCAGGCAGCACTCATGCACGGTAGGGAAGTGCTCAAGAATGAAAGCGGCAGGTTTGTGGCTGATATCGAGGTAGAGGCAGTCCACTCCCAGGCGCTTCATCTCATGGTCGATGGCGCGGGCAACGATATCCCGTGGTGCCAGTTCGAGGCGTGGATCGAAGCGCTCCATAAAACTTTTTCCGTCGGGGAGGAGTAACTTGCCACCCTCTCCCCGAACCGCTTCGGTAATCAGGAACGATTTCGCCTGTGGGTGGTAGAGGCACGTTGGGTGGAACTGGTTGAACTCCATATTGGCGACCCGACATCCGGCGCGCCAGGCCATCGCGATTCCATCTCCGCTAGCGCTATCCTGATTGCTGGTATAGAGGTATACCTTACTGGCTCCGCCGGTTGCCAGTATCACGCAGCGAGCCTGAAACAGTTCGACCTGATCGGCCTCTATGTTGAGGACGTAAGCGCCTTTGCAACGTGGATTATCACTGCCCGTATGGCGGTGGGTGACGAGATCGATCGCTACCCGGTTTTCATAGAGCTCCAGGTTGTCGGTTTCGCGGGCTCTTTGAATCAATGTGCTGGCGACAGCATATCCGGTGGCATCTGCGGCATGGATGACGCGTCGGTGGCTGTGGCCACCCTCTTTGGTGAGGTGATAGTTTTGGGGGGCGTCCGGGTCGTCGCTACTGCGAGTGAACGGCACTCCCTGATTGATGAGCCAGTGAATATTTGCGGAGCTGTTGGAAACCGTAAAGCTTACGGCGTCGTCGTGGCAGAGCCCGGCACCCGCTGTCAGCGTATCGGCGGTGTGGTGTTCCACGCTATCGGTGCTGTCGAGGACTGCAGCAATACCCCCCTGGGCTTGGGAGGTGGAGCCTGCCATCAGGTTGGCCTTGCTGAGTACGGCTACCCTTAGGTGGGGTGCCAGTTCCAGTGCCAGGCTGATACCAGCGGCGCCACTGCCTATCACGAGCACGTCGTGGAGGTGTTTTATCGTCATGTGGGGCTCGCTCAAGGGGTCCGTAGTTTGTGTGCAAGGCGAGGGCAAGGGTATAGCGTGGCTGCATGGAGGGCAAGCTTGCTACTCAACAAGCCTGGGCCCATGCTTGATTTAGAGCGAATTGCCCCCATTGTCAGAGGGTGAGCTTTATAACGTTACCTGCGTGAAAAACCTGAGGTTAACGTTTTTTGAACTAACGAACGCTGGCGGGGTCTATCCGCTGGTATTGGCAAAAGATGCTGCGGGTAGCGGCGCACAGCCAGGTGGTCAGTGGGGGAGATGAGTGATCCAGCAACAGGATGAAGATCAGCAATTGGTGGCCCGCGTACAGCAGGGCGACAAGCGCGCGTTTGATCTTCTGGTTATTAAATATCAGCACAAAATCCTGGGTTTGGTGAGCCGCTATGTGTTCGATCATCAGGAGGTGCAGGATGTTACCCAGGAGGCATTTATCAAAGCCTACCGGGCGCTGGGAAAATTTCGCGGCGAAAGCGCGTTCTATACCTGGCTTTACCGCATCGCTATCAATACCGCCAAAAACTATCTGGTATCCCGCAGTCGCAGGCCGCCAGATACCGATGTCGATGCGGATGATGCGGAATATTTCGAAGGGCGCAATCCCCTGCGGGAGCTGGAAAATCCCGAGAATCGGTTGCTTACCAATGAAGTTGAAGAGACTATAAAGCGAGCGATTTCCGGTCTTCCGGAGGACCTTAAAACGGCGCTTACCCTGCGTGAGTTTGAGGGCTTAAGTTATGAAGAGATCGCGGATGTTATGCAGTGCCCGGTGGGCACCGTGCGCTCACGGATTTTCCGCGCGCGGGATGCGATCGACCGGGAGATCAAGCCACTGCTGCGGTGAGGTACGGTTTACGTGAAAATGAATACCCTTATAACAATTCAGGGAACTGGCAGGCCCCTTTGGGGTCAATGTTAAAGAGCAAGTGCACACCGGAGTAGGGATCAACCGGATGGGCTGGTACTAATAACGAAGTTTGAGGTGTTTAATGAGTTCGGATCAACGTTTGCGGGAATCGCTGTCGGCGGTGTGGGATTGCGAGGCTAACGAGCTTGAACTGCATCGGGTATTGGCAGAGGTGCACCAGGATTCGGAACTGCGAGATACAGCCCACCGCTACAAGTTGCTGGGCTCCGTGTTAAAGCAGGAGGCGGTATCCCATGTGTCGATTGATCTTTCGGCATCTATTCGCGATGCGATTGCCGAAGAAACGCCCCACGGCGGTATCGAGAGTGGAAAACGCTATGCACGCTGGATCGGTGGGGTTGGGCGCGTAGCAATCGCAGCCAGCGTCACCGTGGCCGTATTGTTCGGTATGCAGACCTACAATTACAGCGTTAACTCTGCATCAAGCCTGGATTCAGACATCGCACAGGCCCCGGCGGTTATTCATCAATCGGGGGTGGTTCAGTTGACCAACCGTATGGGGGCAAGCAGTCTGCCAGCCGGATTTGACGAGGCGGTGAACGTGCCGACGGCAGCCAAGATTGAGCAGGCCCGCAAGTACGCCGACGCGATCTCTCAGCAGCGCCTGAAGACCTATATGTTGCAACATGCTGAAAATAGCGCCCTGGGTCAGTATCAGGGGATGCTGCCTTTCGCCCGTCTGGTCAATGCTGAAAGTCGTTGATGCGAGACTACTGGTGATTACTCGATCTATAGCCATCGTATGGGTACTCTTGAGTTCTTTGGCGTCAAGCGCCCTGCTGGCGGATAACCACGACAAGAGCAAAATCTGGTTGAGTGCGATGAACGAGGCCTACCGTACCCTCAGTTTTCGCGGCAACCTCGTGTTCCAAAACTCCCAGGGGCTCAACACCCTTTCTATCGTGCGTGATCTTAGCGGTGAACAGCACCGTGCGCGCATGGTCTACCTCGACGGGTCCTATCGGGAGGTCGTTCGAGAAGGCGAGTTGGTGACCTTTCTCAATACGGATCAGGTGCTTCGCTTCGAGCACGATGACACCACGGTCACTCCCGAGCAGTTGCTGGAACGCTTTAGCGCCCTGGGAGACTCTTATCGAAGTGAATTTGTCGGCAGGGATCGGGTGGCTGGTCGAGCGGCTATTCTGGTCAATGTAGTGCCGGGCGATCGCCACCGCTATGGCTATCAGCTATGGCTCGATGAGCAGACCGGATTGTTGTTAAAGTCATTGATGGTGGATGACAAGGGCGCGGTGTTGGAGCGGATGCAGTTTGTCTCTCTGCAGGTGGTTACTGCCATTAAGCCTGAGGAGTTGCGCCTCTCCATTGAGCTGGAACAGGTGCCTGAGGCGCTGGTGACTACTCACCGTATAGAGTCCCGCCTGGAGTTTGATGAAACCGATCGTCCGCTGAATTGGCAGGTGGGTTGGGTGCCCGAGGGCTTTTCCCTGACCAAGCGCGATGAGCGCCGCAGCCCGGTGGGGAAGCATCCTGTCGACTCGCAGATGTATTCCGACGGCCTTGCCAGTTTTTCGTTGTTTGTTGAGCTCGATGAGGAAAATCTGCTCAGCGAGGCTACCGATAGCAATGGTGCCACTACCGCGATCTCCCGGGTTTTTCGTGACCAGCAAGATCTTTACATGGTGACGGTGGTGGGTGAGATCCCGCTGGGTACCGCCGAACGCATCGCGGTATCCATCGCGCCCGCACAGAGGTAGGACGATGGTGGAGGAGCGAGGAGTCGCGGTAGCGGTAGAATCCGGCGCAATCTGGGTTGAAACCCGTCGTCAGTCCAGTTGCGGTCAATGTAGCGCGAAGGCTATGTGCGGCCAGGAGCTGCTGAATAAGCTGGGCCGTACACAGAACTGCAACCTCGTGCGTGCGCTTAATGACTATCCTGTGCGGGTCGGTGATACGGTGACCATCGCCATCCCCGAGCAAGTGATTATCAAGGGGGCGCTGTTGGTGTATCTGGTGCCCCTGTTGTTGATGTTGTTTGCACTGGTCTTGTGCGAATGGCTGCAACTAAGCGAAGGTTGGGTCATGTTGGGATCACTGGCCGGCTTGCTGGGCGGTTTTGGGGTTGTTGCCCTGCGTAGCCGCATGCTGCAGGGCTCGGGAGCGGTTCAACCGCGGGTAGTCCATGTAGGTTTGATGTCGACCGGGCCCTGATAGCAGGCGGTTGGGGTTCAGGAAATTAAGTATCTCTAAGGGTAATCAGGAGTGACAATGAATCGATATCGTTCATCGTTGTGGCGCTGCGTCGCTGTGATCGTCGCGTTGGCATGGTTTTCACAGGCCCGGGCCGCGCAGCTGCCGGAATTTACACAGCTGGTCAAACAGGCGTCTCCGGCAGTGGTTAATATCAGCACCGTGCAGGGTGCAAAAGAAGCAAAGCCGATCATGGGGCCTAACGGGCAACCGTTGCCGGATATTTTTCAGGAATTTTTTGGGCGCCCCCATCCGCGCGCAGAAGGGGGGCAGCCACGTCCGCAGTCGCTGGGATCTGGATTCATTATCTCCAAGGATGGTTACATCCTCACCAATAATCATGTGGTAGACGGTGCGAGCCAGGTGATCGTGCGCCTGAGTGATCGTCGTGAGCTTGAGGCTACGGTCATCGGCGCCGATGAGCGCTCCGATCTGGCGTTACTGAAGATCGATGCAGAGGGACTTCCCGTGGTCAAAATTGGCCATTCTGCGGATCTTGAGCCGGGACAGTGGGTGGTTGCTATCGGATCCCCCTTTGGCTTCGACTATTCGGTCACCGCAGGCATTATCAGTGCGCTGGGGCGAAGCTTGCCCAGCGAAAATTATGTGCCTTTTATTCAGACCGATGTTGCGATCAATCCGGGCAATTCCGGTGGCCCGCTGTTTAATCTGGATGGCGAGGTGATCGGCATAAACTCCCAGATCTTCACCCGCTCCGGTGGCTTTATGGGGCTCTCCTTTGCGATACCGATGGATGTGGCGATGCGGGTGTCGGACCAGCTCAAGGAGCAAGGTTATGTTTCCCGAGGCTGGCTGGGTGTCGTCATCCAGGATGTGAACAAGGACTTGGCGGAGTCTTTCGGGTTGGAAAAGGCTGCAGGCGCCTTGGTGGCCCAGGTGATGCCCGATGGCCCTGGAGACCGCTCGGGCCTGCGCGATGGAGATGTTATTCTTCGCTTTGGCGACAAGAAGATCAACCTGTCATCCGACCTTCCCCATGCTGTGGGAGCGACGCCCCCGGGAGATACCGTCAAGGTGAAGCTGGTTCGTGACAGCAAGCAGATCACGCTGGATGTTACGGTGGGTGAGCTGCCTACCGATCAACGTCAGGCGATGGCGCCGGCTGAGTCGGCCAAGAAGGCTAATCGACTGGGGGTCAAGGTTGTGGCGTTGACCGACGATCAAA
Source organism: Aestuariirhabdus sp. LZHN29 (assembly GCF_049985285.1). Lineage (NCBI taxonomy): Bacteria > Pseudomonadati > Pseudomonadota > Gammaproteobacteria > Oceanospirillales > Aestuariirhabdaceae > Aestuariirhabdus > Aestuariirhabdus sp. LZHN29. Next base: position 288,357 of record NZ_JBNIEU010000003.1, read on the forward strand.
AGCGGGAGCTGGAGGTTGGCAATGGGGTGGTGGTGAGCGAAGTGATCGGCGGGCCTGCGCGGACTATTGGTCTCAGGCCCGGAGATGTAATTTCCGATGTGAATAGCCAGGCGGTGGAGTCACCCAGGCAGTTCAGCGCCTTGATCGCAGAGCTTCCATCGGACCGTTCCATCGCCATGCGCATTATTCGCCGTGGTCGTCCTGGATATATCACGTTTAAGCTGCCGCAATAAGCGATAAGCAGACGGGCGTTTTGCGCCCGTCAACGGCCCCGGCTTATCGGTATGCCATCCATAGCGGACAGGGGGGATATGGGGTACACTTGCGCCCTGTTTTTCAGGGGACTCATGGCGGGTCTCCGGCGCTTACCCCACCAAGGCGGTGGCGCTGGTTCAAAATGCGATTTCAGGCTGTCGTTAACCCTTCATCCCGCGCGCTGATTGACGTTGCCAAAACTCGTACTTCGATTCCTGCTTTCTAGTGATACATTGTGACCGACCTTTCTCATATCCGTAATTTCTCCATCATCGCCCATATTGATCACGGCAAATCGACCATTGCCGACCGATTCATTCAACTCTGCGGTGGACTTTCCAATCGTGAAATGGCCGCGCAGGTGCTCGACTCAATGGACATTGAGCGAGAGCGTGGTATCACCATCAAGGCGCAGAGCGTGACCCTCAACTATGAGGCCCGTGACGGTAAAACCTACCAGCTTAATTTTATTGATACCCCCGGACATGTGGATTTTTCTTACGAGGTTTCCCGCTCGTTGGCCGCGTGCGAGGGTGCCCTGTTGGTAGTAGACGCCGGGCAGGGTGTGGAAGCGCAGTCAGTTGCCAACTGCTACACCGCGATTGAGCAAGGTCTGGAGGTGGTCCCCGTTCTCAATAAGATGGACTTGCCCCAAGCCGAACCCGAGCGGGTCGCCCAGGAGATCGAAGAGATCATCGGCCTGGACGCGACAGACGCCGTGCGCTGTAGTGCGAAAAGCGGCTTGGGGGTTGAGGATGTGCTGGAGCGCCTGGTGGCGGAGGTTCCTCCCCCCAAAGGTGATGTGGACGCACCCCTACAGGCTTTGATTATCGATTCCTGGTTTGACAACTACCTGGGCATTGTCTCCCTTGTGCGGGTGGTTCAGGGTTCTTTGCGCAAGGGCGAAAAGATGTTGGTCAAGTCTACCGGCAATTCTCATGTGGTGGACGGGGTTGGTATCTTTACCCCCAAGCGCAAGGAGATCGGTGTCTTGCGGGCGGGAGAAGTGGGGTATGTGATTGCCGGCATCAAGGACATTAAAGGGGCTCCGGTCGGCGATACCTTGACGCACCAGAAAACACCTGATGTGGAGATGCTTCCGGGGTTTCAGCAGGTTAAACCCCAAGTTTATGCCGGTTTGTTTACGGTCAGCTCGGACGACTACGAGTCGTTTCGTGATGCCTTGGGCAAGTTGACCCTGAACGATGCTTCGCTGTTTTATGAACCCGAAAGCTCCGACGCTCTGGGCTTTGGCTTCCGTTGCGGTTTCCTCGGGATGTTGCATATGGAGATCATTCAGGAGCGTCTGGAGCGAGAGTACAACCTCGACCTGATTACCACTGCGCCAACGGTTATGTTTGAGGTGGTGCTGCGTGATGGGACGGTGGCGTTGGTGGATAATCCCTCCAAATTACCGGATCCCGCCTCGATCGAAGAGATGCGCGAGCCGATCGTCGTAGCCAATATCCTGGTGCCCAAAGAGCATTTGGGTAACGTGATCACCCTTTGTATTGAAAAGCGGGGTACCCAGAAAGACCTTCAGTTCACCGGAGGGCAGGTATCCCTGACTTACGAGCTGCCGATGAATGAAGTGGTGCTTGATTTTTTCGATCGTCTAAAATCGGTCAGTCGGGGCTTTGCTTCGCTCGATTACAGCTTTGATCGTTTTCAGGCAGCGCGTCTGGTTCGCCTCGATGTACTAATCAATAGTGAAAAGGTCGATGCCCTGGCCTTGATCGTGCACAAGGATAATGCCCATGGCAAAGGTCGGGTGTTGACCGAGAAGATGAAAGAGCTAATTCCGCGTCAGATGTTCGATGTAGCCATTCAGGCGGCGATCGGTGGGCAGATCGTTGCACGTCAAACCGTCAAGGCGCTGCGTAAAAACGTAACGGCCAAATGTTACGGCGGCGATGTTAGTCGTAAACGAAAGCTGCTCGAAAAGCAGAAAGCGGGTAAGAAACGCATGAAGCAGGTGGGTCGTGTGGAGATCCCACAGGAAGCCTTCCTTGCGGTACTTAAGGTGGACAGTTAAATATGGATATCAATTTTCCGCTGATCTTGGTTATTTTGGTTGCGGTGACAGGGTTGGTGACGCTGCTTGACCGCATGACCCTGGCTCCAGCGCGCCGCACAAAAGCATTGGCCCAGTGTGAAGCCAATGGCCAGATAGAGCTGGCGAACGAGGTGGTGTTGGCTGAAATGAGCAAGGAGCCGGGCTGGGTTGAAACCTGTCGCTCGGTGTTCCCGGTACTGTTGGCAGTACTGGTTTTGCGTTCTTTTCTCTATGAGCCGTTCCAGATTCCTTCGGGTTCTATGAAGCCAACCCTGGAAATTGGCGATTTTATTCTAGTGAATAAATTCAATTATGGGATTCGATTGCCGGTACTGGATACCAAGGTGATCAGTGTCGGCGACCCTCAACGAGGCGATGTGATGGTGTTTCGCGAGCCGCGTAATCCCAGTATCAACTTTATCAAGCGGGTGATTGGCCTACCCGGAGACCGGATTCGCTATCAGGGTAAGACGGTATTGGTCAATGGTCAGCCCCTCGACAAGCGCTTTGTGGCCCGTTTTGAACAAAGCGGCATACCCTACAGCGTGATGGAGGAGTCCCACGGGGATCACCAGTACAGTACTCGTGAAGACGTGACGCCACCTGATCCGCGTACCCAGCGTGAGTGGGTGGTTCCCGAAGGGCACTATTTTATGATGGGTGATAACCGGGATCACAGTAACGATAGTCGTTATTGGGGTTTTGTTCCTGAAGCGAATATAGTAGGTGAAGCGGTCGCTATCTGGATGCACTGGCCGCAGTGGGGAGAGCTCCCCAGCTTCAGGAATAATGGGTCGATCAGGTAGTTGCAGGAGGGATGATGAAATTTTCCAAAACACAGCGGGGTATGAGCAGTTCGGGCTGGATGGCGACACTGGCCATTGGTGGCATGGTGCTGCTGCTGGTGTTCAAGATGGTGCCTTATTATATGGACGATGCGGCGATCGGCCAGCTCCTTGAAAATATATCGAACCGCCAGAACATCGAGGAAGCGAGCGTACGCGAAATAGAAAGTTTCATCAGTAAAGGTATGCAGACCAACTCGATTCGCGACTTCGATAACGACACGATTGAGGTGTACGAAGCCGACGGGTATATGAAGGTCGATATAGTGTATGAGAAAAGGGTAAATATCATCGGTAATGTCGATGTGGTGATGAGTTTCAAACACAACTGGCAAGTAGCGAATCAGTGAAAACCCGATTAGATAAGCTATCGCGTAAGCTGGGTTACAGCTTTGTCGATGAGCAGCTTGCACTGCTTGCACTGACCCATCGCAGCTACGCATCCAGCAATAATGAACGCCTGGAGTTTTTGGGTGACTCGATCGTCAACTTCACTATTGCCGAAGCGCTGTTCAGCAAGTTCCCCCAGGCGAAAGAGGGGCAGTTGAGCCGGCTACGCGCGCGCCTGGTTAAGGGGCAGACTCTGGCCGAGTTGGCGCGGGAGTTTGAGTTAGGTGATTATCTGCGCTTGGGTTCCGGCGAACTCAAAAGTGGCGGCTATCGCCGGGAATCAATTCTGGCGGATACCGTTGAGGCGCTAATCGGCGCAATCTATCTGGACCGGGGAATGGATTGTTGTCGTGAGCGAATTCTCGCTTGGTACCGTTCACGGTTGGATGCGCTATCGCTCGAGGATACCCAGAAGGACCCCAAAACCCGTCTGCAGGAGTTGCTGCAGGCACGGCAAGCAGCGCTGCCTCTTTATGAAGTGCTTAATGTTGAGGGGGAAGCTCACGCGCAAACCTTCAGGGTCCAGTGCGAAGTAGAACTGCTTAGCAAAAAATGCGAAGGCACGGGTAACAGTCGACGGGGAGCGGAACAGCAAGCGGCCCGCCTGGTATTGAAAGAACTGGGGGCTGACCATGAGTGAAAGTAGCGAACTGCGTTGTGGCTTTATTGCGTTGGTGGGAAGACCCAACGTAGGCAAGTCGACGCTGCTAAACCGAGTGCTTGGGCAGAAACTCAGTATAACCTCTCGCCGTCCGCAAACCACGAGACACCAGATTCAGGGCATAAAAACCGAAAATGGTGTACAGGCGATCTATGTCGACACCCCCGGGATGCACAAGGGCGAGCAAAAAGCGATTAACCGCTATATGAATCGCGCCGCGAGTACCGCCATCAAGGATGTCGATCTGGTGGTATTTTTGGTCGATCGTATGCGCTGGACCGACGAAGACCAGATGGTGTTGGAGCGCATTCGTCACAGTCGTTGCCCGGTCATATTGGCCGTCAATAAAGTGGACCGAATCGAAAATAAGCAGGAGTTGATGCCGCATCTGCAGGAGTTATCGGAGCAGCATACCTTTGCCGAGATTATACCGATCTCTGCTCAGTCGGGCCGCAATGTAGATCTGCTGGAAAATGCGGTTAGCCGCCTGCTTCCACCGGGTGACCATTTTTACGATGAGGATCAGCTCACCGACCGCAGCTCGCGTTTTCTTGCCGCTGAGCTGGTGCGCGAGAAAATCATGCGCCAGCTGGGTGATGAGTTGCCCTACCAGATGACGGTGGAGATAGAGGAGTTTCGCCAGCATGAAGCGGTTTTGCATATTAGTGCGCTGATCCTGGTGGAAAAAGCTGGGCAGAAAGCGATCGTTATCGGCGATAAGGGCTCGCGCCTGAAAGTCATCGGCCGTGAAGCGCGATTGGATATGGAACAGCTGTTCGATGCAAAAGTGATGTTAAACCTCTGGGTTAAAGTAAAAGGCGGCTGGTCTGACGATGAGCGAGCATTACGTAGCCTGGGTTATAACGACACCTGATCGGCGGTTTACAGATGGTCGCCGCGCACCAGATTAGCCTCGCCAATGCCTACCTGATTCATAGTCGTCCCTATCGTGAAACCAGCCTGATTGCGGAGCTGCTGACCCAGGAGCAGGGCAGGGTTAGTGTGCTTTTTAAAGGCGTACGAGGAGGTAAGGCGCGCCATAAGGGGGTGTTACAACCCTTCGGGCGCTTGCTGGTGAACTGGCAAGGGCGACATGAGTTAAAGACGGGTACCGATGTCGAGGCCGCCGAGGTTCGCTTTATACTGCAGGGGCATTACCTGTTCAGTGCACTGTACGCCAACGAGTTATTGCTGCGCCTGCTGCAACCTCATGATCCCCACCCGGAGCTGTTTCACCTTTACGAGCTGTTTTTACAGTCGCTCGCTGGAAACGCTGCGCTTGAGCCGACATTAAGGAGCTTTGAGTTGCAGCTGCTCGAACTGTTAGGCTATGGGTTACCACTGGACGTTGAGGCGGCCACGGGCGATCCGCTTGAGGCCGATCGGTGGTATCAATATGATGCTCAGGCTGGATTTTATCCGGTTTTACCGGGCTCTGGGTCGGTGCTTCAGTGCTACAGTGGTGAAATGCTTCTGGCGCTGGCTCAGGGGCAGCTCGACACCCCCGACCAGTTAAGGGCGGCCAAGCGACTTATGCGTCTTGCCCTGGCGCCGCTGCTGGGTGACCGACCGTTGCGCAGTCGGGATCTATTTGGTTAACCACACAGTGCCCGACCCCGACTTTTATTTGAACGATGGGTCTATCTACATAAAGGAGTTCCACATGCTGTCCAAGAATCGTCTGCTATTGGGTGTGAATATCGACCACGTAGCAACCCTGCGTCAGGTGCGTGGGACAGGTTATCCCGATCCGGTGCAGGCGGCAATCGAGGCCGAGCAGGCCGGTGCTGACGGTATCACAGTGCACCTGCGGGAAGACCGCCGCCATATACAGGATCGGGATCTTCAGATGTTGGGAGAGATTTTGCAAACGCGCATGAATCTTGAAATGGCCGTAACGGACGAAATGCTGGCCATCGCCCGGAAAGTCTCTCCTGCCCATGTATGCCTTGTTCCTGAGAAACGTGAAGAGCTCACTACCGAGGGTGGATTGGACGTCATCTCCCAGGAGGAGCGTATACGGGCTGCCTGCGATTCACTGGGCGAGCAGGGAATCCAGGTATCATTGTTTATTGACGCGGATCCAGAACAAATAGCCGCTGCAGTACGTTGCGGGGCTCCCGCGATTGAAATTCATACTGGAGCCTACGCAGACGCCAGGGCAGCGGATATGGATGTCGAATTAAAGCGAGTGATTGAAGGAGCCCGCTTTGCACTCGAACAAGGACTGATCGTGAACGCCGGCCACGGCCTCAATTACGATAATGTTGAAGCGGTCGCCGTCATCTCGGGCCTGAATGAATTGAATATTGGTCACAGTATTATTGCTCGGGCGCTGTTTACCGGACTGGGTCCGGCTGTCGTTGAGATGAAGCGGGTTATGCTCGAAGCCCAGCGGTTCTCGCTTTCGAATCGTTAACGGAGGTCAAGGTTATGGTCGTTGGCATTGGCACCGATATAGTACGCATTGATCGAATCGAACGTTCGCTGCAAAAGTTTGGTACAGGGTTCGCTGAGCGTGTGCTCACGCCTGCAGAACTGGAGGAGTTTAACAAAGCCAATAAGCCAGCCACCTTTCTTGCCAAGCGTTTTGCGGTTAAAGAGGCCGCGTCCAAGGCCTTGGGAACCGGTATTGGTGACGGGGTCTCATTTCAACATATATACGTTGAACACGATGCTCTTGGCGCTCCGCTGCTGCGGCTATGCGAGCGGGCTAAAGAGATCGCTGCCGGGCGCGGGGCAACCGACTATCTGGTGACCCTGTCAGATGAGAAGGACTATGTAGTAGCCTTTGTGGTGTTGTCCACTCGTTGCTGATGCCATTGGATTAAGGCGTCGATTTGCCGCAGTAACTCCTCGCAGGGGGGGCGTAGTAACTCGATGCTGTCTGTGTGGCTGTTGAGCTTCAGTCCCGACTCCATTTCGTGGCAGGCCTGGCGTAAGAGAGGCACGCCGCAGTAGCGGGTCGCGCCGTGCAGCTTGTGTACCGTCTCCAGCAGTTCCGGCAATTGTCCCTGGCTATACTGCTGCTCAATCTGTTGTCGGTCCTGGGGCAAGTTATCCAGTAGCATCTGCAACATCTCTTCGGCTAGATCCTCTTTGCCTGCTGCCAGCCGAATGCCCTCTTGCAGGTCGATTAACCGTGATGGGGGCTGCTCCGGTTGTGAGCCCCGCGATGATTCCGCCATATTGGGCAGCTGCAGTTTGATTCCGGTCCACTTCCGTATCATCTGCTGTAGTTGCGGTTCGCTAATGGGTTTGCTCATATAGTCGTCCATTCCGGCCAGCAGTAGAGCCTTTTTTTCTGCAGCCAGGGCGTGGGCGGTCAAAGCAACGACAGGGGTGCGATGCTCCGCTAGCTCGATATCGCGAATACGTCGTGTGGTATCCAAACCATCCATTTCAGGCATCTGCACATCCATAAAAATAAGGTCGAAGCGGTATTGGCGTACTTTAACGATCGCCTGTTGCCCGCTATCAACGGCGGTTACCTCGACCCCCATGCCCTCAAGTAGCACGCTGACCAGCTTAAGGTTGGCGGCATTGTCATCCACCGCAAGAATATGGGGCGCACGGGTGACCAGTTCTGCGCGCCGAGTTTCGCTGGTAGTGGCCTGTGCCGGCTCCTCAACGGTTCCGAGAATCCACTCTACCGCTTTGTGCAGGCGGGACTTTACCATGGGTTTAACCATGGTTAATGCGCGGGAGGTGGTGTTCAGGATGCGGTTGACCTCATACTCCTTGTTGGTGTCGACCAGTATAAGAAATGCACTCTGGGGCGCCCAGGGTAGCGCTAACAGTTGCCGCAGGCTGCTGGTTGGCAGGTGCTGCTCGTTGTGGCTGAGTACGACCAGGTCGTAGGGAGGCATTCCCGTATCGGTTTGCAGGGCGTTGAGCTGTTGCTCGGATTCCACCGTCGTGAGTTGCAGGTGCATCGCGTTCAGCAGGTGACCACTGGCCTGGCGGGCTAGTTCCTGGGTTTCGAGCAGCAAAGCGCTCTGCTGTGGATAGCGCAGGCTGGGCGTCTTGTCGATACGCTCACTGGATAAGGGTACGTTGATAGTAAACCAAAATGTGGAGCCCTCGCCTTGCTCGCTCTCCAGTCCAATATCTCCACCCATCTGCTGCGCCAGGCGTTTGGATATCACCAGCCCCAACCCCGTGCCGCCTATGCGGCGTGTGGTGGACGTATCGGCCTGGGTAAAAGCCTTGAATAACTCCTTTTGCTGATCGCGAGAAAGACCAATACCGGTGTCGGTAACGCTGATCTTTATAACGGCGGTTTGTTCGCGCTGCTCCTCAAGCATGGCACGTACCGTTATAGAGCCCTGATTGGTGAACTTGATCGCATTGCTGACCAGATTCGTGAGGATCTGTTTGATGCGCAGGGGATCCCCGACGAGATGGGTAGGGGTGTCGGAGTATATCAGGGGGACCAGCTCTAACTGCTTTTCGTGGGCCGATGGGGCAAGGATATTGAGAACCTCATCGACGGTGTCCCCAAGATTCATGGGGATGCTCTCCAGCTCCAGTTTACCGGCTTCAATCTTGGAGAAATCGAGAACATCGTTGATGATCGCCAGTAGCCCTTCCGATGAGCTTTGAATGGTCTGCAGGTACTCCCGTTGACGGTCGTTCAGGCTGGAGCGCAACAGTAGGTTGGTGAAGCCGATAATGCCGTTGAGAGGCGTTCGGATTTCGTGGCTCATATTCGCAAGAAACTCCGATTTTATGCGGCTGGCCTCTAGTGCCTCCTTGCGAGCCATGTCGAGCTCAATGTTTTGGATCTCGATGGTTTCGAGGGTTTCCTGCAGGTCCCGTGTTGATTGCTCGATGTTTTGTTGCATCTCCTCGTGGGCTTGTTGCAGGGAGGAGACCATGGCATTGATCCCTGATTCCAGAGTGCGCAACTCGCCACCGGTGTCCGTATTGATTCGAGTGTCGAGGTTGCCGTTTCGAATATGGGTGACGGCGTTGGAGATCTTTTGTAGCGGACGGGTAATATGCCCACCAATGCGCAGGGCCAGGAAAATGTTAAGCAGCACCCCGACGATGATCAATACGCCACTGCCAAGCAGCGTCTGGTACTGTTTGATCTCTGTGTTGGCGGTTGAGAACTCAATTTCGTGCCACCCTGCCGGCGCCAATAGAGCGGTGCCGTTAATGCTGTTTGATGCAGTAGGCGGGTAAATGGGCGTGATGATGCGAAGCGAACTCTCTCCGTACAGGATTTGCTGCTGACTGCCAAGCGGGCTGGCTTGGGTGTTGACCGCTAGCATGCCGGGACCTGAGTGGATAATCCGGTTCCCGGCAGCGTCATATAGGCTAACGGCACGAACGTCACTTTTTTCCAGCGCGGAGTTGGCGATCTCTTGCAGCTGGGTGGTTTCGTCATCACGGTAACCGAAGCCGACTGTGGCGGTGAACTGTTCCGAAATCGTCTGGCTGCGTTCAAACAGAAGGTTGTCCAGGTCCTTAAGGCGGGTCAGGGTAAAAAAAACGCCCAACATAAGGGTAATCGAAAGCGTGGGCAGCAATGCCATCGCTAATACGCGCTGTTTGATGCCACTATTTTTGCCGGCCAGGAACATCGGTTTTTTTACCCTTCGTACGAGAAAGCTGGTTGGTTCAGAATTCTATTTAGAGAATAAAATAGATCCAATTGATATTCTTATAAATATATAGGTTTTGAGTATTTATGGTGCTTCCAGAAATCACAGTATCATGAGCTCCGTTTTGAGCGAAACTGTCAATTGGTGACTTCGTTCGGTCGATCCGGTCCATTCCCGAAAATGTCGAACAGATAACTGGCAGGAGAGTAGTAAGATGGAGTATCCAACTATTGAGCAGTTAATTGGAGACACGCCGCTGGTGCGCTTGCAGCGCTTACCCGGGAATACCAGCAACAGGGTATTAGTTAAGCTGGAAGGTAACAACCCGGCTGGGTCCGTCAAGGATCGCCCAGCTCTGGGCATGATCCAGCAGGCCGAGGCGCGGGGAGATATTCGGCCGGGAGATACCCTGATTGAGGCCACCAGCGGCAATACCGGCATCGCCCTGGCGATGGCCGCAGCCATTAAAGGGTACCGTATGGTGCTGATCATGCCCGACAACATGAGCGCCGAGCGCCGCTCGGCGATGACGGCCTATGGTGCCGAGCTGCTGTCGGTCACCAAAGAGCAGGGGATGGAGGGTGCCCGGGACCTCGCGTTGGCGATGCAGCAGCGAGGAGAGGGTCGGGTATTGGATCAGTTTGGCAACTTCGATAATCCCGGCGCCCACTATCGGGCTACAGGGCCGGAGATTTGGCACCAGACTGGAGGCGAGATCACCCATTTTGTTAGCTCAATGGGAACCACTGGCACGATCATGGGGGTGTCTAAGTATCTCAAGGAACAAAATCCGGCGGTCGAAATTGTTGGTTTGCAACCTCGGGAAGGTGCTTCTATCCCGGGTATTCGGCGTTGGCCCAAAGCCTACCTGCCCGCTATTTTTAACTCGGAACGGGTCGATCGCGTGATCGACATGGGGCAGGACGATGCGGAGCGTACGATGCGTGCCCTGGCCCAGCAGGAGGGGATCTTCTGTGGGGTTTCCTCAGGAGGGTCGGTAGCTGCTGCCCTGCAGCTATCAAAGGAGGTTGAGAACGCCACCATCGTAGCGATCATCTGCGATCGAGGGGACCGGTATCTATCGACCGGGGTGTTTTCGGGCGCAGCATCTTGATTCTTTGCCAAGGGAGTTACTCACAGGCTCCCTAAACCGGTAGATATCACGTAAAATCGGTCGTTTTAGCCAGCGATCCTAGGGTCGCGACCACCGATGGGGTGATTGTGAAGTTTTTCCAGCAACCGGGGCGAGCCCGGCAGCGGCCGCAAAAGCCGATAGCAGTGACGGTTGAGGGCATGACCCATGACCTTCGAGGTATCGCTCGGCACGAGGGCAAACCCCTTTTTATTGATAACGCCCTTCCCGGGGAGCGAGTGATGGTCCGGGTTGATCGCACCCATGGTCGATATCTCGAGGGGTACGCGGCTCGGATTGATGAAGCTTCCAGTGAGCGTCGAATACCCCGCTGCGAGCATTCTGAGCGCTGCGGTGGTTGTTCGTTGCAGTATCTCGATGAGTTGGCACAACCTGGGCATAAGCAGCAGGCGGTACTGGATCAGCTGGAACGAATCGCCCGCTTGAAACCCCAGCGTGTCGAACCTCCGCTCACCTCACCTGCTTTTGGTTACCGCACCCGTGCTCGCCTGGCGGTCTATTTTCACCGCAAACAGAAACAGTTATTGGTTGGTTTTCGTGAAGCTCGTAGCCGGCAAGTGATTCACCTGAACCAATGCCCGGTATTGGCTCCCGAGCTGGAGTCTTTGATTCAGCCCCTGCAACAGCTGTTATTGGAGATGGATGCAAGAGACCGAGTGTCTCATCTCGAACTTTTGCAGGGTGAGGACGGGCCCGCAGTATTGTTCCGGCACCTGCAGGAGCTGTCAGGAGAAGACCTGCACCGTCTGCAACGGTTTGCAGAAAACCACCTGCAGCAACTCTATCTGCAACCCGGTGACAGTGCTTCTGTGCACTGCTTTTGGCAGCGAGGGGAGGATAGCCAGTTGCGCTATTCGCTACCCCGTTATTCGCTATCATTGGCTTATCAACCGCTGGACTTCACTCAGGTCAATCCTGTGGTAAACGAGGCGATGGTTACCCAGGCGATGGCATGGCTGGCTCCCCAGCCAGGCGAGCTCGTACTGGATCTGTTCTGTGGCTTGGGCAATTTTTCCCTTCCTGCCGCCAAGGGTGGTGCTAACGTTATTGGCGTGGAGGGCAGTGCTGCAATGGTGCAGCGTGCACTGGAAAATGCACGGACTGCGGGGGTAGACGATATCTCTTTCCACGCCCTGGACCTGACCCAGCCCGGTCAGTTGCAGGCTATCTGTGAGCCCGGGGTAGATAAGGTTATTCTTGATCCACCCCGTGCCGGTGCGACAGAGGTGGTGGCAGAAATTTGCCAGCTTGGCCCGGGAAGCATACTCTATGTTTCCTGCGACCCGGCCACTTTGGCGCGAGATGCAGCTCAGCTCAGGGATCGCGGATACAGCCTTGAGCGCCTGTGCACAATGGACATGTTTCCCCAAACCGGACATATCGAATCAATGGCACTTTTTGTGCGATCCGGACACTAACCGTTAGCTTCGCATTTCATCGACCCCATTGCGGGAACTTGCAAACACGGACGTATAATGAAGACGCATTATGGTTAAAGTTAGAGAAGATCATCCTATCCATGAAGATGGTTCCGTCAATATCGACGCCTGGTTGGCGCGTATTGGCCGCGATAAAAATATACGTGATATTGAGCTGATCACCGCGGCGTGCCAAATGTCCTGCGATGCCGCAATGCAGGGGGGCGACCGTCACGATCACTGGCAGGATAGTGACCCTTACCGCATCGGATTGGAGATGGCGGAGATATTGGCAGAGTTAAACCTGGATCAGGAGTCACTGATTGCGGCGATATTGTATCGCGCAGTTCGGGAGGAGAAACTGACCCTGGATCAGGTTGAGCAGCGCTTCGGTACAACGGTGGAAAAACTGATTCGCGGTGTACTGGGTATGGCGGCGATTAGTGCTATCCAGACCCCCGGGCGAGGCTCCGTGCTGGGGCAAGAGCAGGGACAGCTGGAAAACGTGCGCAAGATGCTGGTCTCGATCATCGATGATGTTCGCGTGGCGCTGATTAAACTCGCCGAGCGAACCTGTGCCATTCGAGCGGTAAAGAATCTCGATAAGGACAAACGCTTAAGGCTTGCGCGAGAGGTATTCGAGATCTATGCCCCGCTAGCCCATCGCCTCGGGATTGGTCACATCAAGTGGGAGCTTGAGGACCTGTCCTTTCGTTACCTGAAACCCCAGGACTACAAAAAAATTGCCAAACTGCTGGATGAGCGCCGCCTTGATCGCCAGCAATATATCGACGACGTCATGCGACAGCTGAAAGAGTCCTTGGCTGAGGTGGGGATCGATGCGGAGATCAGCGGTCGGGCCAAACACATCTACAGCATCTGGAGAAAAATGCGTCGTAAGGGGATCGATTTTCGTGACGTCTACGATATTCGAGCCGTGCGGGTGCTGGTTCCACAGCTGCGGGATTGTTACGGGGCGCTGGGTATCGTTCACTCGTTGTGGAGCCATATCCCTCGGGAATTCGATGACTATATAGCGACTCCCAAGGAGAACGGTTATCGATCCTTGCACACAGCCGTGGTCGGTGCAGGGGGAAAAACCCTTGAGGTGCAGATCCGCACCCATGAGATGCACGAAGAGGCAGAGCTGGGTGTATGTGCTCATTGGCGCTACAAGGGTACGGACACCAAGACCACAACGGGTAGCTACGAAGAGAAGATTGCCTGGCTACGGCAGGTCATGGAGTGGCACGAGGATATCGGCGATCTCGACAGTTTGGCCGGGCAGTTGCGTAGCGACATAGAATCGGACCGAATCTATGTATTTACCAAAAATGGCCATGTGGTTGACCTGTCGGTAGGGTCGACCCCGATCGATTTTGCCTACCGTGTGCATACCGAAGTAGGGCATACCTGCAGGGGAGCCAAGGTGGGAGGGCGTATTGTTCCGCTTACCTATACCCTGAAAACCGGCGATCAGGTGGAGGTGCTAACCGCTAAGGGGGGAACCCCCAGCCGGGATTGGCTAAACCCAAACCTTGGCTATGTCACCACGGCCCGAGCGCGCTCCAAGATTATGCACTGGTTTAAGGAGCAGGACCGGGATCAGAATGAGACGGCTGGCCGCCACCAGATAGAACACGAACTCAAGCGCCTGGCGCTGGTGGGTGTTGATTTCGATACACTGGCTCCTGAGTTGAACTATAAGACCGAGGCAGATATGTTCGCGGCAGTCGGTGCGGGGGACTTGCGCCTGGCCCATGTGATTCACGCCGCCCAGCGACAGGTGGGTTACGATGATGAGAAACAGTTTGAGCTGCAACTACGCGCGCCCAAGGCAAAGGTATCCGATGGGGATATTCGTATTCGTGGCGTGGGCAACCTGTTGACCCAAATGGCCGGGTGTTGTCATCCGTTACCGGGAGATCCGATCATCGGTTATATCACCCTGGGTAGAGGGGTGACTATTCACCGGCAGGATTGCCAGCAAGCGCTGTTGTTGCAGGAGAGGGAGTCCAACCGTCTTATTGAAGTCGACTGGGGGGCGCAGCCTGAAAATACCTACGCGGTTAATATTGAGTTGCTAGCTTATGATCGTCCGGGTCTGATTCGCGATATTACGGTGGTGCTGGCGAACGAGAAAGTAAATGTCATTGCGCTCAATACGGCGTCAGATACGAGGGATAACATGGCGCGGATGACCCTGACTATCGAGATCGATGGGCTGGATTCGCTGTCGATGGTGTTGGCTCGAATTAATCAACTACCCAACGTGATTGAAGCATCACGTAGCCGACGGAGTTAGAGGTGTCCAGCTACCGTTTGGAGGATCTTTTGCTGTTGATGGAGCGCCTGCGTGACCCGCAAACAGGTTGCCCCTGGGACCTCCAGCAGACGTTCGCAACCATTGTTCCCTTTACTTTAGAGGAAGCCTACGAAGTCGCCGATGCTATTCGCCGTGACGATTACCCCCATTTGATGGATGAGTTGGGTGACCTTCTGTTTCAGGTGATTTTTTACGCTCAGCTGGGTAAGGAGCAGCAACTTTTTGAGATGGCAGACATCCTCGACAATCTTGTCGCCAAGCTGATTCGTCGCCATCCCCACGTATTTCCAGACGGCACCCTGAACTCCCGCCGAGGTCTCGAACAGGTTATTTCCGACAAGGAGATTAAAGCGACCTGGGAACGTATCAAACGCCAGGAGCGCGCGGCCAAAGCGGGTGCTGATGACGCGAGGGAGGCAGGTCGATGGCTCGACGATATTCCCCTCAGCCTACCGGCGCTCAAACGCGGACAGAAGATACAAAAGAGAGCTTCGCTGGCGGGGTTCGATTGGGACTGCCCTCAACCTGTACTGGGAAAAATCCGCGAAGAGGTGGATGAGCTGGATCACGCTCTTGCCCACGAAAGCAACGCGGCGGCGCTCGAAGAGCTGGGAGACCTGATGTTTGCCTGCGTAAACCTGGCCAGGCATCTAGGCAGTGATGCTGAAACCTTAATGTCGCAAGCCAACGATAAGTTTCAACGTCGGTTTGAGGGAGTAGAAAGGCATCTTGTTAGCAAGGGTGGCTCCTTACAGGCCGCGAGTCTTGAGGAGATGGAAACTCTATGGCAGAGGGTGAAAGAGGCTGAGAAAGCGGTTGATTGATCAGTTTTTAAACGTTAGATTGTGAAACGGTTACTATCGTCCCAACTTGGACGGAGTATAGTGGTGAATGATGTTTAACGTAGCCCTGAGGTAGCAGTATGCCGATCGCCACAAAGGTAAAACGATATCTTCAGGCCAATGGTGCTCGTTTTAAGGTGCACCGTCTCTCCTCTCCGATTCTCTCCATGTGTGCCGCGGTGACTAACCGGGGAATCGAGCCGTCTTCGGTGGCTGTTGCCCGGGTGTTCGAGCATCGTAATGGTCGTGTTTTGGTTGTCTATCCGTTGACTCATCGTATTTGTCGGAACGAAATTACAGCATTGTTGGGGGCGGATGCCAAACGCCTTGATAAACGCGCTATTGCTGCGTTGTTCGATGACTGCTCCCCCGATGCGGTACCCGCCATCGGTGCTCCTTACGGCCTTAAAGTGTTGATCGACTCCGCCCTGTTTGAGAAGAAAACCATCCACTTTCGTGGTGGCTGCCCGCAAACTCTGATCTCTTCCGATCTGGATGAATTTCGCTTTCTTAATCCGGGTGCCCTGGTCGCACGAATCAGCGAAGCCGGATGTACTGATGTCGAATGTCCGTCATCGGCAGGATTGGAAGCGGCCGTAAGCCGCAAGCTAAAATCCTTACAGCGACTACCACCGATGCCGGCGAGCGTGACGCGAATATTGCGCCTGGTAAACGATCCCGATAGTGGGGTATCCGAGCTGGCAGCCCTGGTCGAGACCGATCCCAGTCTGGTTCTTCAGGTGATGCGACACGCTCGTTCAGCATTGTTCGGTTATCGTGGCAAGGTCGATACGGTGCAGGAGGCGATTACGCGGGTGCTGGGATTTGACCTGGTCAGCAATATCGCACTGGGACTTGCTGCGTGCCAGTCATTGCAGATGCCCACCGATGGACCCTTGTCCCTTGCTCGTTATTGGCGCCATTCTCTTTATAGTGCCGAACTCGCAAGACGTTTGGCGCTAAAAGCAGATCCCGCGCTGGGAATTGTTCCGGCGACCGTGTACCTGGGTGGAATGCTGCATCAGTTTGGTCTGGTACTGATGGCGCACCTGTTTCCCCCCGAGTACAGCCTACTTTGCCGATTGGTTGAGCGCGAACCCGAGCGGCCCGTATTTGAACTCGAAAAACGGGTAATGGGGTTCGGTCAGGCCCGGGATATACTGGGATTGGGGTACGGGCGCATTGGCGGCTGGTTACTCGACGAATGGGACATGCCCGGCGAAGTAGTGGGCTGTGCTATGTACCATACGCAGGAGGGATTTCATTATAAGCAGCAACCTTATGTAGCATTGATGCAGTTGGTGAACTATCTGCTGACTCGTAATCAAGTTGAGTACGCGACTTTGGATCAGTTAGACCCCAAGGTCTGCGACCTACTGGGGTTGTCACTGGAATCTGCCCAGGCGGAGTTCGAGCTTTTGTTCGAAACCCGAGAGGCCATTGAGCAGCTTTCTTCTGCCATGGTCGCAAGATAGTCCGATTGTACTGCCTATCCGTGGCAGGTGGCCGCGTAGGCCAAAGTCGTATTAATTCCTCACCGCGAACTTGGGATAATCCGCGTCTCCAGGCGGCTTGTGCTGCCGGACGGACCTGAGTATGCTTGTGGGCCCCTTTTGGGGCGCCAAACGCCCCTCCATCGGCGCATGTGTACGGCTCCTGATTAAGGGCCAAAGGGGCAAATTTTATTTAAGATAGTGGTGAAGGAGTTTTTGCATGCGAGTTATTCTGTTGGGTGCCCCGGGCGCCGGAAAGGGTACACAGGCTCAATTTATTACCGAAAAGTTTGAGGTGCCGCAAATTTCGACCGGAGATATGCTGCGCGCTGCCGTTAAAGCCGAGAGCCCATTGGGGCTGAAGGTTAAAGAGGTTATGGCATCGGGTGGACTGGTCTCTGATGACATTATCATTGACTTGATCAAAGAGCGCATCCAACAGCCCGATTGCGCAAAAGGATTCCTGTTTGATGGTTTTCCCCGCACGATTCCCCAGGCCGAAGCGCTGAGGGAATCCGGCGTCGCGATCGACTTTGTGGTCGAGATCGCAGTAGAGGACAGCGAGATCATCAAACGTATGAGCGGCCGCCGTATGCACGAGTCCAGTGGCAGGGTGTATCACGTTGTCTACAACCCACCCAAAGAGGAGGGCAAGGACGACCTGACCGGCGAAGCACTGATCCAGCGTGAAGATGACAAAGAGGAGACCGTGCGCAAGCGTTTGCAGGTGTATCACAGTCAAACGGCTCCCCTGATCGATTTTTATCAGGGCCTTAAAAGTGCCGATGCACCCCGCTATGTGCGCATTGAAGGCGTAGGCTCTGTCGACGATATTACGAAATCGTTATTCTCTGCCCTAACGTAGAGATTTTTAGCGTTTAAAAAAGCCGGGAGTTATTCCCGGCTTTTTTTTTGCACCTATTTTGTTGTGCTCAGTATTGACCATGGAACGGTAGATATGATTTTTGGGTATACGGCTTTATTGGTGCAAAAAAGTGACTGCAAAGCGCCCTGTGAAGGCTATGCTAACAAGCACTCGGTGATGAATTTGGTAGGTAGCGTCAGACCGATATTATGATCCGTTGATGAGCGGATAGTTTTGACTGCTGAGTCTCTGTGTGTAGTGGCGTGCAAATAAAACGCGCGACCCCTATTAGTATTTTTTGACAAAAAAGGCGAGAAAAATAAAAAAGTAGACGATTCGTTAGGGATATTTTTCACATTGCGATTGAAAAGAACATTTTGCCTATTGACCGTACAATTTTTGTGCTATGTTTTAGCTGGTTCGTTCCACAAATTTTTCAGTTGTTCCAGGAGATCGCGAAATGGCCAGAGGTAGAAAACCCGCCGTAGCAAAAACAACGGCTGCCAAAAAAACGGTAGCGAAAAAAACAACCCGCAAAGTATCAGCCAAGCCGGTAGTGCCTGCCTTTTTAACCAAGGCTCAAGACGCTCTCGCAAAAGTTGAAAAAAATGTAGTCGCGGTTCAGAAACAACTCGACGCAGCACAAAAAAAGGCGACATCGGCCAAGGCCAAATACAGTAAAACGGCCACAGCCGCTAACAAGCGAGCCGCAGGTTCTGCTGCAACGGCCGCGAAGCGTCTCGTTGTAAAGCTCCAGACTGAAAAGGACAAGGTTCGCGCCGCAAAAACAGCGTTGGCAACAGCCGCAGTAAAGGCTTCTATGTTAGCCGCAGAAGATGCTCTAAAAGCTCGTGCAGAATCGTTTAAGAGTAGCCTGGAAGCCAAGGCAGAAAATGATCTGGCTAAAGCTACCAAAGCGTTTGAAAGTAAGTGGAAGCAGGCTCGAGTCAAGTTACATGATGCCAAGATAAAAGCTCATGCAGAGAAGCAGGCAGCGAAACTGAAGCAGGCTGCTAAGAAGGCTGCTGCCAAGTTAAAAGCGATCGAAAAGGCGGAAGCTAGCCGGTTGATGGCGCTGGAGAAGAAAGCTGCAGCAAAAGCAAAAGTCGCAGCCAAAAAGGTAGCGGCGAAAGCGAAAGCGGCAGAAAAGAAAGCTGCAGCGAAGGCTAAGGCGGCAGAAAAGAAAGCTGCAGCGAAGGCTAAGGCGGCAGAAAAGAAAGCTGCTGCGAAGGCTAAGATAGCAGCCAAAAAATTGGCAGCGAAGGCTAAGGTAGCCGCTCGTAAGAAGCCTGCTGCCAAGAAAGCGGCGGCCAAAAAGCCAGCGGCCAAAAAGCCAGCGGCCAAAAAGCCTGCTGCTAAAAAGGCAGTAGTCAAAAAAACTGCTGCAAAGAAAGCTCCGGCAAAGAAAGCGGTAGCAAAAAAGGCACCGGCAAAGAAAGCGGTTGCCAAGAAAGCTGCGGTAAATAAAACAGTAACCAAGAAAGCTACACCAAGTGCGCCTGCGGCTCCCGCTAAATCGGAGTAAGCTTAGGCCGTTAGCCCTCTGGGGTTAATCTTGGTTTTGTTTAAGGGCCCCCTTTTCAGGGGGCCTTTTTTGTTGTCGCCCGCGAGTGTTGCTATAATCGCGGCCCTTTTGTTGATGTTGCGGCCACCTTATGAGCACCTTGCTAGCGTTTGATACAGCCACGGAAGCCTGCTCTGTGGCCCTTGACCTCAATGGTGATATCTCCTCCGAATGGGCGTTGATCCCACGTCAGCACAGTGAGCAGATTCTACCAATGATTGACCGTTTGCTAGCCAGTGCCGGGATCACACTGTCTCAGGTGGATGCTATCGCATTTGGCCGTGGCCCTGGGGCGTTTACAGGGGTTCGTATCGCGACA
This sequence comes from Aestuariirhabdus sp. LZHN29, assembly GCF_049985285.1. Lineage (NCBI taxonomy): Bacteria > Pseudomonadati > Pseudomonadota > Gammaproteobacteria > Oceanospirillales > Aestuariirhabdaceae > Aestuariirhabdus > Aestuariirhabdus sp. LZHN29. The sequence goes on from NZ_JBNIEU010000003.1 coordinate 308,156, forward strand.
GCGATTGTACAGGGGCTCGCATTTGCTGCTGATAAACCGGTGGTCCCCGTTTCTACATTGGCCGCGCTGGCACAACAAGCCGTACGTCGTCATCGGGCGCAAAAGATTCTCGCTGCTATTGATGCACGTATGGATGAGGTCTACTGGGCTGGATACGAAGTGGTTGACGATGCGCTTGTTGAGGTTGTCACCGAGCAGGTCTGTGCCCCCGAATTGGTTCAGCTGCCAGCGTGTCGCGATGGTTGGGTAGGCGTTGGCACGGGGTGGGGGTTTAGTGATCGCATCGCCCTGCTGCCGGATCGGGTTGAGGTCGATGTTTACCCTCATGCTGAGGATATTGTACGACTTGCGCAACCGTCTTTTTGTCGGGGAGAGGCGGTAGAGGCCTCTTTGGCATTACCCGTTTACCTGCGTAATCAAGTGGCAAAAAAGCGTCATGAGCGATGAAGTTAGCAGCTGTTTTTTCTCATGCCGTAACCCCGGTACGGCAATTTGCAGCGCGAATGCACTAACCAATATTAGAGCGTAATTATGGACATTTTTCAGGTTATCGTACTTGCGTTTATCCAGGGGGTCAGTGAATTTCTTCCCATATCCAGCTCGGCTCATCTGATTCTACCTTCACAGATTTTTGCCTGGCCGGATCAAGGGCTTGCTTTCGATGTGGCGGTACATCTTGGGTCTCTTGCAGCCGTTGTCATCTATTTCCGCCAGGATCTATGGGGATTGACTCGTGGCTGTCAAAAAGCAATTGTTGCGCGTCAATTTAATCAGGAGTTACGACTTGGATTGATGTTGGTGCTGGCGACAGTGCCAGCGGTTCTCTTTGGTTTGGCAGTGAGTATCAGCGGTTTCGATGAGGCGATGCGTTCGATTGCGGTGATCGCAACGACTACCTTGCTGTTCGGGTTACTGCTGGGTGTGGCGGAGCGCTTTATTCGCGGCAAACCGATGGATGCGATCGGTTGGCGTCAGGCGTTGTTGATAGGGTTAGCACAGGCGCTGGCTATTATCCCCGGGACGTCTCGTTCCGGTATCACCATCACGGCGGCGATGCTGCTCGGTTTTTCCCGTGATGTTGCGGCACGATTTTCATTTCTGTTGTCGATACCGATCATCATTGCCGCCGGTTCGCTGAAAACTCGCGACCTGATCATGCAGGCCGAGCCTGTGCAGTGGTCGGTCTTGTTCGTTGGAGTACTGTTGTCTGGCGTCAGCGCCTGGCTGTGCATTCGCTGGTTTCTTGCCGTGATTAATCGAATTGGTATGTTGCCGTTCGTTATCTATCGAATCGTGCTGGCGGCGGTGCTGTTTGCACTCTACTTCAGCTGAGCACCCAGCATGAGGTCGGCACTGGCAAGGGTTAATCCCGACACGGTTTCTACGGTTCCCAGCTGGCGAATACTGTCGTAAGTGTTGATCGCCTGGTTGGTATTTTGGTAGCTGAGATTGATGCGGGCTATTCCTGCCTCGTCCAGCGATTGCTGCTGTAGTTGGTGATCCGCACCCAGCGACAACAGGGATAGGCGATGGAACTGCTCGTCCATGGCGTCGAGATAGCCGTCGCCATTGCTATCGAGTTTCGCCGCCTGCTCGAAACCGTTGCTGGCCCCATGTTGGTCACCAAACAGCTCCCGCCCCCCATCGATGATCCCATTTTGGTTCCTATCCATGGCAAGAAAGGCGTCATCTCCTGTCACAAAGCTGGTCAGCTCTTTGCTTCCGTCGCCATTGATATCAAACCAGATGCCCTGGCTCACCGAAGTGGTCGCAAAACCGTCGCCCCCAAGGTCGATCGCCAGGGGATCGTTTACCTCAACCTCCTGACTGCTGGCTTGCAGTTGCAGACGTTGGCTAGCCACTACAGCGGTTGTGTGGGTTTCGATTTGAGCGCGAACACCCTCCGTTGCTTGTTGCACGGCGCTCAAGGTATCGGTAGTGGTTTGGCTGGACTGGTCAATAACAGGGGAGGCGTCGATACGTATGCCAAAGGTTTGCGCCAGTATCTGATAGCGCAGCGAGGCGCGAGCATCCATGGCCAGAGATTCAGGCGCAGCTGCATTTGTCGGGGAGTTTACGGGGGCTATTTCCACGAGCATGGACCCAATGATTAATCTTAATGAGGTTTATCGGCGTGGATGGGATAAAATTGAGCTTTCCTTTAGCTCAATTGTTGATAGGCACCCCATAGTGTTGTATCTAGTTGTTATAGCGCAGAATCCTGAGCTGGAAGCGCAGGCTCGGGCGCGTGCCGATGAGCTCGCGCTGCCCTTTTCCGGGAAGTCTCCCATAGACCTCTCCTCCTCCTCTGCGGCGTTGATGTTGGGCGCTGATGGTTGGAGTTTACAGCAGGGCGGAAAAGGCGCTCCAGGGCCCGTGCGGGTGGATTTCGCCGGCGGTGCCGTGGACCATCGACGTCGCTTTGGCGGCGGTAAGGGACAATCCATTGTTCGCGCCCTGGGGCTAAAAGGCAGTTATCGCCCCAGTGTGTTGGATGCGACCGCCGGGCTCGGACGAGATAGTTTTGTGTTCGCGACCCAGGGGTGTGAGGTGACGTTGTTGGAACGTTCGGCGGTGGTTTTCACCCTGTTGTGGGACGGTTTGGAGCGGGGGAAGCGGCAGGCGGAAACTGCTGAGATACTCCAACGCATGCGGTTGCATCGGGAGAGTGCGCTGGATTTTCTGCACAGGGCGGGCAGGGAGCAACGTTTTTGGGATGTGGTTTACCTGGACCCCATGTTCCCCCACCGCACGAAATCGGCCCAGGTGAAAAAGGAGATGCGCGTATTTCGTGATCTGTTAGGGGATGACCTGGATGCCGACGCGCTACTGCCGCTTGCCTGGGAGGTTGCTCGCTACCGGGTTGTGGTCAAGCGCCCGCGCCACGCGCCCTGGTTGGGCGATAGAAAGCCTGACTACAGCCTGGAAGGTAAGTCGGGGCGTTTTGATCTTTACGTTCGAGCGGCGCTCCCCGCCACTACTGATTGCCTTGCGTCACCTGAGTAACACTGTGGCGCACATCGGCGGTTAGCAGTCGTCTCGCATTTCTAGTCATCTCCAGCAGCTGTTCGCTACTGCAAAGGGTTCCATCATCTTGGAGCAGGATCACACCGCGCTGTTGCAGGGTATTGATAAAGTTTCGAAACAACGCCTTATCGAAGAATTCGGGGGCGTTGAGGCCATTGATGATCGAAATGCGCTGTGCCAGATCGCGACATCGATTTTCCAGTTTTTCAGCGCTCACCGGATGATGGAGGCTGCTGCTCAACAAGCTGGCGACGATATAGAAGCGCTCCAGCGTCTGGGCAATAGCTTTTCCTAGCAGGCTCAAAACCACAAAGGCCGTCGAGCTGCTATCGGGTCGCCGGTAGCTATCGGCCTCTGCGATCAGAAGCCCCTGTTCCACCATCGCCTCTAGCCAGCGTTGAATGAGTTGTGGCACCTGCTCCTCATCATAGTGGAGGAATAGTTCAGAGCTGAGGTAGGGATAGATCTGGCGGCTAAAGGCGATCAGCTCCTCCCGGGACACCTCGTGGGCGTTAATGAAATAGTTGGCCAGTAGTGACGGGATGGCGAAAAGGTGCAATATATTATTGCGGTAGTAGGTCATCAGTACGGCGTTGTTGCCTTCGAGGAAAATAATGTCACCCAGTGAATCACTACGGCGCGCAATAAGGCCGAGCTTTTCAACGTATTGAATCAGTTCCCGGGCTTGCATCTGCGGATGCGTAACATGGGGTGCGTAGGGTACCTGATCGAGTAACTTTAGGTAGCTATCCAGTTGAGTTTGCAGCACCTCTTCCCCCAGCGCTTGATTGCGGGTGGAAAGCAGAACCATAGCGATCAGGTTAACCGGGTTAATCGCGGCGGCGCCGTTGATATGGCTGGCAAGCCGTGTTGCCAGATTATTGGTTAGCGGCGAAAACCAGGGTGGTGGCGCTGAGCGCGGGTCGTGGTCAGCATCGCGCCAATCGACCTGCTGGCTATCGAGAAAGGGTTTTAGCTCCAGAGGGGCGCCGAAAGTCACGCGTACCTTGCCGAAAGAGCTGCGCAGCCCACGCAATGTGCGGATAATATCGAGAGGTGATTCCTTTTTCTTGGTTTTACCCCGTAGTTCTCCGAGGTAGGTGTTGCCTTCCAGTACCCGCTCATAACCCACATAGACAGGAATAAAGGTGATAGGTCGCCGATGATCCCGCAGGAAACTACGCAGGGTAATGGCTAACATGCCTGTGCGCGGTTTCAAGGTTCGCCCCGTCCGGCTACGACCGCCTTCAATGAAATATTCCACCGGAAAACCGCGGGTGCAGAGTGTATGCAAGTACTCGTTAAATACAGCGCTGTATAGTGCATTGTCACGAAAGCTGCGGCGCATAAAGAATGCTCCGCAGCGGCGCAACAGGCCACCAATAACAGGCATGTTCAGGTTAATGCCTGCCGCTATATGAGGTGGTGTGAGGCCGTTGTTGTAGAGCAGGTAGGACACCAGTAGGTAGTCCATATGGCTACGGTGGCAGGGGACATAGATGAGGGTGTGCTGACGGCGGGCGTAGTCTTTGACCTGATCCAGGTTCTGGATATCGATACCCTGGTAAATTTTGTTCCAGAACCAACTTAACACCGTTTGCAAAAATCGAATGGCGGAGATGGTGTAGTCGGAAGCGATCTCGTTGGCGTACATGCGGGCGCGCCCTTCGATCTGGTGGGGCTTAAGTCCACTTTCTTTGACCTCTTGCTCGATCGCTTGCTGCACAGCAGGAGTCTTTACCAGGCCGCTGACCAATGTACGGCGGTGGGAGAGATCCGGGCCGACCACCGAGGTACGCTGTTGACGAAAGTGAACCCTGAGTACACGGTTCGCTTTGCGCATAGTGCGTGCCGGGTCTAATCCTTCGTCGACCAGTTCGCGCAGAGAAAGCGGGTCGTTGAAGTGGACCATGGTTTGGCGACCCAGTAGCAGGGTGCTGACAAATTTCCTGAAGCGACCACCCACGCTGTAGTTGTAGGCAAACAGCAGCTTAAGCAGTGATTCCTCTTTGTCGGGAGCCCGCCCCCAGAAGAAGCTGACGGGCACCAGCTGCACATCACGATCCTCATCGTCGGCTACCCATTGCAGCAACCGTTCAAGGCGGTGCGCCGACAGCATGCGGTCCCGTTGCAGAATTAATCCCTTGGCCTGGGAGAGGTAAAAATAGGCACGAGGCTCGTCGACATCGGCTGGTGACATTGGGCGATAGGGCCTGGGAAGTCCGGCCTTGATGCACTGTTTCTCCAGCACTAGCAGATCGCTCAGGGAGCGCTGTGCGAGCACGTAACAGACCGGCCGCTGGTGGTCCAGGTCTTTGAGATTATCGAGGCCATCCAGAGTCGGTCGAACCCAAAGGTTTTGCACGGTTCTTAGTAGGTTAAAGAGGGCACTGGAGGTGAAAAGTTTGTTCATGGGAGGCTGTCGGGGCAGGGGGCAATGGATTCGGGGCGCATTATACGTCCTTTGCAACTGGCAAAGGTTGACCTAGCCTTCAGCTTGGGTCCACTCAACGGTTTGTTCTCCTTGATCCGAGACCTCCATCCAGCTATCAACCGCGTCACTGCCGTCCTCCCAGAATCCGCCGTTACAGCGAACGGGGCGGGCCAGCTGCTGATAGGCTGCCCGTGCGCAGCTGAGGTCATCGTTCCAGGGGGTGGCGCTGGAGTCGAACCAGACACTGGTGAACTGTTTGCCAGCAGCCTTCTCCACCACCATGACCGGAATGCCCTGTCCGTCGTGAAATGCCTGAAACTGATAGCTGTTACCTTTGTGCTGGCCCTCTTCGATCGAGTCGAAGCTGGCATCTAGCCATTGTCGAATTGCGTTGAGGCTGGTGCCCTTGATATAGATTTCGATGTCGGGTTGCAGCATAGATTTAGTCGCCAAAAAAGAGTGTCAGGAAACGTCCCGCGCATAAACGCAGGTAGCCGCTCAGAGTAACCAGAACGCCAGAACCGGCAATAATCATTCCCAGTGTTGCAAACAGTTCCCGGGAAACGGATGGGGCAAGTCGGTGCTCGGCGTAAAGTATAGCCCCCACGCCGACAGAAAACAGAAATACTCCCGCAACGAATATTTGGAAGCTCTGTTGGGGGTTGCGCGCAATCCGGATGAGCCAGGCCCGTAGCTTCTGTTTATTCATTGCTTGAATGGCTTTTTTTCCAGGGGTTCAGGGAGGCTTGGGCAGGAGTTTTTTTACGGAATAACTCCAGCCTGAAATCTGCTCGGGTCGTGAGTGTTTGTAGCAAACCCAGGCGCTCCCGCTGGTCTGGCCTGATATGCCAGTAGTGAGGTGTCATCGCGAGCAGGTCCTGGATCTGTTGCTGGTTCTCGAGGGTAAATTGGAATTCACAGCTCTGTGTCAGGACGCAGTCGAATGCTTCGGGCATCTGCTTGAGCACCTTTTCCTCTTCGTGCAGGCGGACCTCGGTATAGATCGCCTGACGTAACTCCAGTAGGTGATGGCTGCCGGGCGTCACCGCCAGTAGCAGGCCTTCATCGGCCAATATGCGTTGGAATTGTGGCCAGTCAATGCGAGAGAAAATACTGAGTATAAATTCAATGCTGCGGTTGCCCAGTGGGATATTGGCAACCGAGGCGACAGCCCAGTGCACCGCTTTACTGCGACGACAACAGGTACTCACAGCGGACTTGGAGATGTCGAAAGCGAATCCCTTCATAGCCGGGAACTCTTGCTGCAAGGCGGCGGTATACCAACCCTCGCCACAGCCCGCATCAAGCCAGTTGCCACGGGTTGGTGTGGTTTGAGATCCAAGCACTGATAAAACCGCTTGCCGCAATGGCTGGTAGTGTCCGGTATCGAGAAATCGACTTCGGGCTAACACCATTTCTGGACTATCGCCGGGCTGCTTACTCTGCTTACGGTTACTGGGTAGCAAGTTGACATAGCCCTGACGGGCCCGGTCAAAGCTGTGGTTATTGGCGCAGCGCCAGCTGTTGCTTTCCAGGGTCAGAGGTTGTTCGCAGTGGGGGCAGTGCCAGGCGGAGGTCTCTGCTGCGGAGGCGTCAGTAGAGAGCATTATCTGGCCTCCGTCATTAGCCGGCGAAGAATGGTTTGGTAAACCTGGCTAAGCAGGTCCAGGTCGCTCGCCTTAACGCACTCGTTCACTTTGTGGATGGTGGCATTACAGGGGCCCAGTTCGATCACCTGGGCACCGGTGGGCGCGATAAAACGGCCATCGGAAGTCCCTCCGGATGTGGACAGCTGGGTGTCGGTGCCGGTCTCCTCGAGAATGGCCGCTACCGTAGCGTCGACCAACTGACCCTGGTCTGTCAGAAAGGGTTCGCCGAACAGGCGCCATTCGATCTCGTATTCCAGTCCATGCTTGGTTAGCAAGGCTTCCACCCGCTGTTTGAGTTGTGTAGCAGAGGTTTCGGTAGAAAAGCGGAAATTGAACATGACGTGGGCTTCACCTGGAATCACGTTGGTGGCACCGGTTCCGCTCTGGATGTTTGATATCTGGAAGCTGGTGGGGGGGAAGAACTCATTGCCCGGGTCCCACTCGGTTGCAGCCAGCTCATCGAGAAACGGCAGGCTCTGGTGAATCGGGTTACGGGCCAGTTGCGGATAGGCAACATGTCCCTGTATACCCTTGATCCAAAGATCCGCACCGAGGGATCCGCGGCGGCCGTTTTTTACGACATCGCCCAGGGTCGCTGTACTGGAGGGTTCGCCGACAAGGCACCAGTCAATCTGCTCGCCGCGTTGTTGCAGGGCTTCGACGACTTTGCGTGTGCCGTTGATAGCTGGCCCCTCTTCGTCTGCGGTAATCAACAGGGCGATGGAGCCGTTGTGATCGGGGTGCAGTTGCACAAAGCGTTCGCAGGCGGTGGTAAATGCCGCCAGACTGCCTTTCATATCCGCTGCGCCGCGTCCATATAGCATGCCGTCGTGAATTTCGGGCTGGAACGGGTTGGTGTGCCAGTGCTCCAGCGACCCGGTAGGGACAACATCGGTGTGCCCGGCGAACGCAAACAGCGGGCCTTCGGTTCCCCGGCGGAGCCAGATGTTCTCCACCTCGCCGAAGCGCATCCGCTCTACCCGGAAGCCGAGAGGCTCCAGGCGCGAAATCATCATCTGTTGGCAGTCGGCATCCTCGGGGGTAACGGAGGGACGGCGAATCAGATCCATGGCAAACTCTAGGGTGGGGGATAACTCGGACATGCTTGAATTCTGCGTTGTGGCGGGAGGAGAGGCATTCTAACAAAGTGGGTCACATTATACAGGGTATTGCCACAGATCATTGTTGTTGTGGTAAGGTTGGCTCATAGGGAAAAATGGCAGCTGCTGGTAGGGACTATGGGTGCTAAGAATCAGGATGATGAGATCACCAATCGACGAATGAAGGAACGCCTTCCGATACCGGATCTCAGTATCCGGGTTCGACAACGTTCGATTTTTGCCATCGCGTCCGACTGGCGCGCGGCTGCTGGTGTCGATTTTAATCGCTACGGTGTGGCATTGCAGTGCAATGCGCCTTACAAAAAAGGCAACCGGATCTACCTCTCCTTTCGTGGGCCCTATATCTCACTGGATAACGTCGCCGCTCAGGTTGTGAGCTGTGTGCGCAGCGATGACGGCTTTCGAATCGGTGCGGTGTTTCTTTATTGGCAGGATGAGGAGCAGTACGACGTCAATATTGATAATAGCCTGTCGCGTATCGAGCGCATCTACCACGACCAGCACTATTGTATGGCCAGCGCCTGATCCGTGGACTGCCTGCGACTGAACAGTGCTTCTAGTTTGATCTCTTGTTGCGATACTCGCACAGATCTTCGATAGGACAGGCAGTGCACTGGGGAGTGCGCGCTTTACAAACATAGCGGCCGTGCAGAATTAGCCAGTGGTGGGCGTCGAGCAGGAACTCCTCGGGCACCAGGCGCAGTAGCCGCTTTTCGACCTCCAGAACATTTTTTCCCGGTGCGATTCCGGTGCGATTAGATACCCTGAAAATATGGGTATCGACGGCCATTGCGAGCTGTCGAAATGCAGTGTTGAGAACCACGTTTGCGGTTTTTCTGCCGACACCGGGCAGTGCCTCCAGGGCTTCGCGGGAGTCTGGCACTTCGCTATTGTGTTGTTCGAGCAGAATCCTGCAGGTTTTGATCAGGTTTTCAGCCTTACTGTTAAATAGCCCGATTGTCTTGATGTACTCCTTCAGTCCCTCGACCCCTAGTGCAAGAATCGCTTGCGGGGTGTTGGCCACGGGGAACAGTCTTGCGGTGGCTTTATTGACCCCGACATCAGTGGCCTGGGCCGACAGCAATACGGCGACCAGTAATTCGAACGATGAGCTGTAATTGAGCTCGGTTTTAGGCGCAGGGTTGAGGTCGCGCCAGCGCCTGAAAATTTGCTCGCGTTTGGCTCGATTCATGGCGTACCGGGGGCTTCTTCAGCACGGGTTTCATCTGCCAGGCGTAGCGCCTGACGAGATTTTATGCGGCTGTCGATAAGGTTTTTGAGCGCGATAATAAACCCCATGATGACGAACGCCCCCGGTGGTAAAATCGCGAAAAGAAACTTCTGGTAATCGGCGAAAACGACCAGTTCCCAACCTGCAGCGCCAGGCCCCAGTAGTAGTTCCATACCGGAAAAAAGGGTCCCCTTGCCAATCAGTTCACGCAAGGCACCCAGCAGCAGTAACACCAGGGCAAAACCGGTACCCATCATTAATCCATCGAGTGCAGAGGGGAGCACCGGGTTTTTAGCGGCGTAGGCCTCTGCACGTCCGAGGATGGCGCAGTTAGTGACTATCAGGGGGATGAATATCCCCAAAATCTGGTACAGCTCGTAGGTGAACGCCTGCATGAGGAGTTCAACGCAGGTAGTGAGTGAGGCGATAATCATCACAAATGCCGGTAAGCGAATGGCTTCGCTGGTCCGTGAGCGAATAAGGGATACGGCGATATTGGAGCCTGTCATGACGAAAATGGTGGCAATACCCAGTCCTAGCGCATTCACCACCGAGTTAGAGACTCCCAGTAACGGGCACAGGCCCAATAGCTGAACCAGTGCCGGATTGTTATCCCACAGGCCGTTGAGGCTGATCTTTCGGTAGTCGGCGGAGTTCGGCATCAGTTGGCCTTGTGTTGAGTGTGCGCTTGCAGTTGCCGGGTGCCTTCGGCAAAGAGTGCTGTGCGGTGTTCGCGGAAATAGAGCAGGCATCGCTCTACGGCGGCGACAATAGCCCTGGGTGTGATTGTAGCACCCGTGAATTGGTCAAACTGGCCCCCATCTTTTTTCACTGCCCAGTTGGTGGAAGAGGTGTTGTCCAGGGATAATCCCTTAAACTGATGGATCCAGTTTGACACCTTGGTGTCAATGCCATCGCCCAAGCCGGGAGTCTCGCGGTGGGTGATCACCCGCACCGCTGCCAGTTCGCCATTGCTTCGGATTCCAACCAGCAGGCTGATGCGGCCATTGTAGCCGTCCGGGGCCCAGGCCGGAATGATGGCGGCAACCGGTTGTGATTGTTTGAATGCGATATAGGCCTTGTGTCCCGAGTCGAGCCCCAGAAGAGGGAGATCATCGACAATGACCTGGGTTTCCAGCAGGTCGTTGTCATGCTCGCTGGGAGGCAAAATCTCGTTAAGGGCTTTCACCTCGAATGCACGCACCTGCTCTGCAATACGCTCCTGGGTCACCACATAGGTGAGGGCGATCAAGCCAACCGTAAAGATCGAGAAGAGGCCGAGCGATACGCTGTTTCTGGTAATCGATTGTTTGAGCGTGGTCATCGCGGTCAGTCCGGTTTGGCAAGCCCTTTATTGGGCTTCTTGTGGCCGTAGGTGCGCGGCTGGGTGTAGTAATCGATGGTGGGAGCCGCCATGTTCATCAACAGTATTGCGAAGGCGACGCCATCGGGATAGCCCCCCCAGCTGCGAATGACATACACCAAAATGCCAATCATTGCGCCGTATATCAGCTTGCCCCGGGTGCTGACAGCGCTGGTCACGGGGTCGGTGGCAATAAAAAAAGCCCCCATCATGGTAGCGCCGCTGAGTAGGTGGAAAGCGGTTGAGCCCTTACTGGAGGAGTCGTCCCCTGCGTAAAATAGCAGGCTCATGACAGAGAGTGAGAGCAGCATGGCGACCGGCGTGTGCCAGGTAAAAACGCGCTGGTTGAGCAAGAACAGCCCGCCGGCAAAAAAAGCAACGTTGACCCAGATCCAGCCCTGTCCGCCGACACCCCAGAGTACCGGATGACGCTGCCAAAGCTCATCAATGGTTAGGCTCTTGTTTTCCCGCATTAGCTCCAGGGGAGTTGCCAGGGTATAGGCGTCGATCGAGAGCGGCTCGCCAAGGAAAGGGAAAATAGTATGCAGAGCCGCAGAAAATCCTTCAACGCCGGATACGCCCTCCAGCCCCGCCGGCGCTGCCCAGGCGCTCATCTGCGCGGGAAATGAGACCAGCAGCAACACATACCCCAGCATGGCGGGGTTGAAGGGGTTATAGCCCATCCCCCCATAGAGGTGCTTACCGATCACAATCGCGAAGGCTACCCCGATAAGGGTAAGCCACCAGGGGGCGAGAGGGGGTAGGGCCAGGGCGATTAAGATGGCGGTCAGCAGGGCACTGTTGTCGCTGAGGTAAAAAGCGAGGGGGCGTTTTCGCAACAGCAAGACTGCTGCCTCGCATCCAATAGCAACCAGGCCTGCCCAGACGAGATTGATGAGCGTTCCCCAACCAAAGAAAAAACTAAGGGTGAATACAGCGGGCAGTGTCGCCAGAATGACCAACCGCATTAGCCGCGCTGTGGATCCTGGACCGTAGGTATGGGGTGAGCTCATTCGCAACAGCGCCATCGGTGTTAATCTCCGCTTGTATCAGTAGTGGCGTTTTGGAGCGCGAGGATAGCCTGCTGTTGCTCCAGTTCGGCAGCGCGTAGCGCTTGCACAAGCTCCGGGTCATCGCTGTTGGGGTTGCTGGCCAGTGCACACTGCGCTTTTTTGAAGGCTGCTTTTGCCATCGCCTGACGAATTTTCAGGCGCTTGAGTGCTGCGTCATTGTCGATAGGAGAGAGTGGTGGATTGGCTGCCGCTTCGCTATGGGCCACTGCTGTGGCATCAAGCCCTGCATTGAGCTTCTGTTCTGCGCTTTCCAGCGCGGCCTGCAACTGCTTAACCTCTTCTGCCAACCCCTGCTGGTCAGCAGTTTGATTCTGCGCTGCATCGGCGTAGGCTCGTTCGGCTTTCTTCAGGGCTGCGCGCGCCATCGCGGCTTCAATCTTAAGTTTCTTGGCGGCATCACTAAGTGGTTTGCGGGCAGGAGAGGATGCCGTGGATGTGGCAGGTGCTGATGCCACCGGTAGTGCTTTTTCCTGCGCCGCCAAGGCTGCCCGCAGCTGGGCGAGTTCTGCGCTTAAGGTTTCGGTAGGCTCGCCGTTTTGCTCGCTTTTGGCCAGCGCGCGCTCCGCCTTTTTGACCGCTGAGCGCGCCATTGCAAGCTTGATTTTTGCGGCTTTGTCGTCTTCGGCGGGCACTGCGGGTGAGGGTGCCGTGGGCGACTGCAGTGCGTTTAGCTGTGCTTCAAGTTGAGCGATACTCGCCTGAATCTTTTGTTGGTTTGCTGCGTCGGTGTTGTCCAGTTGCCGGCTTAGCTTCTTGATCTCGGCGCTGACTTTTGCGCGTTGAATCTTCAGCGTCTTGGCATCGGTATCGCTGTTGGCTGGCTGAGCTGGCTGGTTTGCTTCCGCCTTGGCGGCTTTCATCCGCGCGGCGCGCTCTGCATTGGCTTTGCGCTTGGCAGCCTTCTCCTCTTCGAGTCTTTGCAGCCGAGCCTCCCGCGCCTCGAAACGCATTTTCGAGTATTCGGCTTTTTGCTGCATCGCTTCATGGGCGCGAATGTCAGCTTTGGACGCGCGGTAGTATTGCACCAGGGGAATGTGGCTTGGGCAGCTATAGGAGCACGCGCCACATTCGATACAATCGAATAGATTGTGGTGACGAAGCTGGCTGTAATCCTTGGCGCGGGCATGCCAGTAGAGCTGCTGGGGTAATAGGTTTACCGGGCAGGCTTCTGCGCAGGCTCCACAACGAATGCAGGCTTGTGCCGGCGGTGGCGCTGGCAGCTCGTTGGCGCTGGCAGCGATAACGCAGTTGACGGTTTTGGTAATGGGGACATTGGGGTGTTGCAAGCTGAACCCCATCATCGGGCCGCCGATAATAAGCCGGTTTAACTGGTTTGGTTCGAGTGCTGCGTAGGCGAGCAGATGATCAACCGGCGTCCCAATCAATACCTCAAGGTTGCCAGGGTTCTGCAATGCTTCTCCGGTCAGGGTGGTGATACGCGAGATCAGGGGGCGACCTTCGATCACCGCATTTTGAATCGCCACCGCAGTGCCGGCATTTTGGCACACAATGCCCAAATCAGCGGGCAGCTCTCCGCTGGGGACTTCGCGCCCGGTCAAGAGCTGGATCAGTTGTTTCTCACCACCGGAGGGATATTTGGTGGGTAGCACCGCGACCTCATAGGGGCGGCCGCGTTCCGAAATCTGTTGGCGAAGCGCGATAATCGCTTCTGGCTTGTTCTCCTCAACGGCGATCAGGACCTCTTCGGGCTTGATAATGGCGCAGAGTATATCGATGCCGTTTACCAGTTTGTCGCTGTGTTCGCGCATTAAAAGATCGTCGGCGGTGATATAGGGCTCGCACTCGGTGCCGTTTATAATCAGGGTGCGAATATCCTGCTCGGTCCGTGCGCTCAGTTTAACGGCCGAGGGAAAACCTGCACCACCGAGGCCTGCGATACCCGCCTCGCGAATACGTGAAAGCAGCTCACTGGAATCCAGTTGATGAAAGTCGTCGCAGGGGTTGAGTTCACACCAGCGCTCTTCGCCGTCGGTATCGATGATGATCGATAGTTCGCTCATAGCCGAGGGGTGAGGAACGGGGTGGGATTCTATTGCGACCACGGTGCCCGAACTGGGGGCGTGCAGGGGCACGCTGACAAAGCCCTTGGCCTCGGCAATTTTTTGCCCTTTTAATACCTTGTCACCCACACCAACCAGTGCCATAGCAGCCGCACCGATATGCTGCTGCAATGGCAGGACGAGTTGGGGGGGTAGCGGGGCGCGTCGGATCGGCGCCTGGTTAGAGAGAGACTTTCTTTGCGGCGGGTGTACTCCGCCGGGAATATCCCATAGGCGACGGCTCATGCGGCGCTCCCCCGACCCGTATCCGTAATAATGAGTCGCTCTGCGGGTGTGGGTAGCTCCCAGCTCCAGTTCTTGATGGTGGTTTCGATGGTCACCATATCGATGCAGTCGACCGGGCAGGGTTCGACGCAGAGTTCGCAGCCGGTGCACTCCGAGGCGATAACCGTGTGCATTAATTTGGCCGCGCCGAGAATTGCATCCACGGGGCAGGCCTGTATGCACTTGGTGCAGCCGATGCACTCATCCTCACGAATAACCGCCAATGTTCTGGCTTTCTCTTCACCATGCTCAGTATCCAGCGGTATGGGTTCGAGATCGAGCAGATCTGCCAGCGAAGCGATAGTGGCTTCGCCGCCGGGGGGGCACTTATTGATCTGTTCGCCCCCGGCGATCGCTTCGGCATAGGGCCGGCAGCCAGCATATCCGCATTGCCCACACTGGGTTTGGGGAAGCAGTTCGTTAATGCGATCGGACAGCGGGTCACCCTCCACCTTGAATCGCACCGCCGCAAATCCAAGCACCGCGCCGAACACTAACGACAGGGTCAACATGGCGAGGATCGAGTAGAGGAGAATGTCCATAGAGTTTCGTGCCCGCCCCGTTACAGCTTGATCAGGCCGGTGAAGCCCATAAATGCCAGCGACATCAGGCCGGCGGTGATCATGCCGATGGCCGCCCCCTGAAAGGGCTGGGGGACATCGGCAGCGGCGAGGCGTTCGCGCATGGCGGAGAAGAGTACCAGCACCAGGGAGAATCCAGCGGCGGCACCAAACCCGTAGGTAGCCGAATCGACGAAGCTGCTGTTCATGCGATTGCTGTTGAGCAGGGCCACACCCAATACGGCGCAGTTGGTGGTGATCAATGGCAAGAATACCCCCAGTACTCGATGCAACAGAGGACTTACCTTTTTCACGACCATCTCGGTGAACTGCACGACGACGGCAATTACCACGATAAAGGTGATGGTTTTGAGGAACTCCAGATGGAGGGGCTTAAGAATATATTCGAAACTGACGTAGCTGCATATAGAGGCGAGAGTAAGCACAAAGGTGGTCGCCAGTGACATACCCATAGCTGTCTCGAGTTTATTCGACACCCCCATAAAAGGGCATAGGCCGAGAAACTGAACCAGCACAAAGTTGTTCACCAGCACGGCGCTGACCAGAATCAGTGTCAGTTCAGTGGCGATCTCTGGCATTACGAAGTTCCGGGTTTTCGCAGGGTGGGTCGGGGCCACCGACCGCCGGGCGGTCAGTGTTTCGAGTGTCGCCTATTATCCGGCAGCACATTATTCCATACAAGGCATATAGCCAGCACTTATAAGTCAAAATAACTATAAGCTTAAAAGCAAACGGGTGTCGCCGAGGTCGCCTTTCGGCACCCCGGCGATGGTTTAGCTGATTCGCATGCCGGGTTGCGCGCCTTCGTGGGGTTCAAGAATCCACAACTCCTTACCTCCGGGGCCCGCTGCCAGCACCATCCCCTCTGATACACCGAACTTCATCTTGCGAGGCTTGAGGTTCGCCACCATGACGGTTAGTTTACCTTCGAGTTGCTCCGGGCTGTAAGCGCTTTTAATGCCAGCAAAGACATTGCGGGTTTCACCGCCGAGATCCAGCGTAAGCTGTAACAGCTTGTCTGCCCCTTCAACATGTTGGGCTTTGGCGATGCGTACGATGCGCAGATCAACTTTTGCGAAGTCGGGGAACTCGATCTCATCTGCGATTGGCTCGCGTGCCAGCTCGCTGTCGGGTTTGGCCTTGGCGGGAGCTGCGTGCTCGGCCTGCTGCTCTCTGGACGCTTCAATCATAGCCTCTACCTTATCGTTTTCTACCCGTGATAACAGCGGCTTGAACTTGTTGATGCTGTGGCCCGCTTGCAGTAGATGCCCGGCATCACTCCAGCTCAGGGGGGCAACATTGAGGAAGGCTTCGGCGTTTTGCACCAGCGCGGGCAGTACCGGCTTGAGGTAGATCATCAGCAGGCGGAACAGGTTGATACCGACCGAGCAGATCTCCGTAACCTCCTGCTGGGTGCCTTCCTGCTTGGCCAGGGCCCATGGCTCCTTCTCTGCGATATAGGCGTTGGCCTTATCGGCCAGGGCCATGATTTCGCGAATGGCGCGGGCATACTCGCGCTGCTCGTAATGGTCGGCAATACGGTCGGAGGCCCCGATAAATTCACCGCTCAGTTCGGCTTCGGCGTCGCTGCTGGCGAGCTGGCCTCCCGCCTTTTTTATGAAACCAGCGCAACGGCTAGCGATATTGACCACCTTTCCGACCAGGTCCGAGTTGACCTTTTGTGAAAAATCTTCAAGGTTGAGGTCGAGGTCGTCGATGCGACTATTCAATTTGCTGGCGAAGTAGTAACGCAGGTATTCCGGATTCAGGTGATCGAGATAGGTTCGCGCAGTAATAAAGGTGCCGCGGGATTTGGACATCTTCTCGTTGTTCACGGTAAGGAATCCGTGGGCGCATACCCGGGTTGGGGTGCGATACCCGGCTCCCTGGAGCATGGCGGGCCAGAACAGGCAGTGAAAGTTGACGATATCCTTACCGATAAAGTGGTAGACCTCGGCCTCACTGCCGGCTTTCCAGTAGTCGTCGAAGTTAAGGTCGTCCCGGCGCTCGCACAGGTTTTTGAAACTCGCCATGTAGCCGATCGGCGCGTCCAGCCACACGTAAAAGTATTTTCCGGGTTCAGCGGGAATTTCGAAGCCGAAGTAGGGGGCATCGCGGGAGATATCCCAGTCCTGAAGTTCGCCGTCAACCCATTCGGCGAGCTTGTTGGCGATCTCATCCTGCAGGGTCCCGCTGCGGGTCCACTGCTGCAAAAACTGCTGGAAATCGGTGAGCTTGAAGAAAAAATGCTCGGAGTCCTTCTCGATCGGTGCGGATCCCGATAGTGCGGAAACCGCATTTTTTAACTCGGTAGGGGAGTAGGTAGCGCCGCAGGCTTCGCAGTTGTCACCGTATTGGCCGCTGGCATTGCAGCGTGGGCAGTCGCCCTTGATGTAGCGGTCTGCGAGGAACATCTGTTTTTCCGGGTCGAAGGCCTGGCGAATGGTGCGGCGCGCGATATGCCCTTTTTCTCGTAACGCGAGATAGATCGATTCGGACAGTTCGCGGTTTTCGTCGGAATGGGTTGAGTAGTAGTTGTCGAACTCCACCAGAAACTCGCCAAAATCGCGTTTGCGCTCGGTATTGATCAGGGCCACCGACGCTTCCGGGGTGATTCCCATCTTTTCCGCGTGCAAACTAATGGCGGTGCCGTGGGCGTCATCGGCGCAGACGTAGGTGCAGTGATGGCCTCTTTGTTTCTGGAAGCGAACCCAAATGTCGGTCTGGATATATTCGACAAGGTGTCCCATATGCAGGGGGCCGTTGGCGTAGGGTAGGGCGCTGGTAACAAGGATGTTGCGGGATTTTTGCGTCATAGGGGCCATCGACAAGTGTCAGGGGAGGGTGAACGTTTTTTAAAGGTGTAACAAAGGAGCGCGATTATAGCCCCTTTTATTGGGTGAATCATCTGCTGTCATTGATCGGCTTATGGGAAGCCGTCCCGCAGCGCGGGGCCTGTGGCCTGCCCGAGGAGGGGAGGGGCGAAGATATTTATCGTTCGCCGCCGATAATTAACAAAAAACTATTGGCTGATCACCGCTCCAAAGCCTTAGAATGTTCGATTGTATAGTCGATGTTGTGGTTGCTGAAGGGCGGCCCGGCCTCGGTTTAAGTTGTTCGGATACTGTTCAGGAGTCAGGTTTGGGGTGGGTTGCCATGGGGGGGAAGCCGTGATGAATAACGATGATCACAAGGCTTATCATCGAATGCTGAATGCCGGGGGATCCATGTGGGAACTCGATGCACCGTCCGAACCTGTGCACCCGGTTTTCGCCCGTGCAGCGCAGGCGGTACCAAACGCCGAGACGTTGACGACCGGTTCGGGAGCCCGTACAGAGCCCCTTCCGCAAGACTTTCTGCCCGAAGGGGTTTATATCGAATGGCTACAGCAGCATTATGGTATACCTCCTGCGTTTACCCTGGAGCAACTGCCCGACTTTAAGTTGTATTGGTTGGAAACCGGCGAAGCGCGTAAGGCGTGGCAAAACAAGTTCAAAAACCATGTGATCTATCAGTGGAAGCGGAAGCAGAGTGAAAGAGAGCAAAACCCTCATCGGACAACAGCTGAAAAGCTTACAGACACAAGCTGGTCAGACTCCCTCGACATCTGATGGAGCCGCAGGCGCAACGGATCTCGAACGCAAACTGACTCCGCAGCAGAAGCAGGAGCTTTCGCAGGCGGTCAATGTCCTGTTTACCCTGCTTGAAGATGCCTTCCCAACCAAGTTTAAGCACGCATTTCGCAGCGCTGAAGATCGTCAGCGCGCACAGCGGGTATGGATGTCATCGCTCAAGGTGTTCCCCCCGCAGCTGATTGTGGAGGTCGCCCGCGAGGCGATCAAAACCAGTAAGTATTTCCCTGACCTGGGCGAGATCTATCGCCTGTGCCGTGCCGCCTATACCCGACATGGGCTGAAGGAGCCGCTGCAGGCTTACTACGAAGCCTGTAATGCCCCGCAACAATCCTTGAGCCATTCATGGAGCCACATAGCGGTCTATCTCGCTGCCCGTGACACCGGTTGGCCAACCCTGCGTGGCGAGGAGCAGCGCACAGCGTTCCCCCTTTACGAACAAAATTATGAGCTGTGGTGCAATCGTGTACTGGAAGGCGAGGATCTGCAGGCAATGGTTGCCGGCGCACTCGAAAATCCTCGTCACGCGGCATTGGCGGCTGAAGTGGAGAATGCAGCCAGCGAGCGACTCCAGCAAAAAATGCAGCAGCAGGGGATCGATCCCACCGCTGGCCGACAAGCCTTTATCGATATGAAGAAAAAAATGGAGCGCTCCTAGAGAGTGTCTTTGCCTGCCCGGATACTAACCCTGACTATGGAGTGACGTTATGCCCGAACTGAGTCGACCGCTTGTAGAGCAAGCCATCCGCAACTATCAGGACCCCTACCTGAAGGGCGATCTTATTGATGCCGGAGCGGTAGAGTCGATTGCAATTGAGGGGGGTGAAGTTAAGGTTTCAATCTGCCTCTCTTACCCTGCCGGTGGTCTATGCAATGGGATTGGGCAACTGGTTTCCAGCGCTATCAGTAACCTTGATGGGGTTACCGATGCTCAGGTCCAGGTGCGTTTTGAGATCCCTTCGCACCCCGGTCAACATAACCTAGAGGCCCTCTCGCGGGTTAAAAACGTGGTTGCGGTCGCATCGGGCAAGGGGGGGGTTGGCAAGTCGACCACCGCGGTCAATCTGGCGCTGGCGTTGAGTGTCGAAGGTGCCCGGGTCGGCGTGTTGGATGCCGATATCTATGGCCCCAGCCTTGGTTTGATGCTTGGTGTTTCCGAGGGTTCTCGCCCCCAGGTGCGCGACCAAAAGTGGTTCGTGCCGATTGAAGCCCAGGGTTTGAAACTAATGTCGATGGCATTTCTGACCGACGATCGCACGCCCGTGGTATGGCGCGGGCCTATGGCCAGCGGCGCGCTACAGCAGCTGATCACACAAACGGAGTGGGGCGAACTCGATTATCTGGTGGTGGATATGCCCCCGGGTACGGGTGATATCCAGTTGACCCTTTCCCAGCAGGTGCCGCTTGCCGGAGCGGTGATCGTTACCACGCCACAGGACCTGGCTCTGCTGGATGCGAAAAAAGGTGTCGAGATGTTCCAGAAGGTGAACGTGCCTGTGTTGGGGATCGTGGAGAATATGGCGGTTCATATATGCAGTCAGTGTGGACATTCCGAGCACCTGTTTGGCGAAGGAGGGGGGACCCATATTGCGGAGCTGTACAACACCGACCTGCTGGCTTCGATGCCGCTATCGATGAGTATTCGCGAGCAGGTGGATAAGGGGCAGCCCACGGTGGCGGCAGAGCCCGATGGCCAACTCGCCACGATCTACCGTGAAGTGGCACGGCAGGTCGGTGCGACCCTGTCTATTCGCACCGCGCTGGCGGTGGCGGCACCTTCGATCTCTATTAGCGAAGACTAGGAGCCAGCGATGCGATACTGCGACAGGGATATCAAGCAACTACTGCAGCAGGAGCGCATCGCAATAGATCCAACGCCTCCTGAGGAGGCGATCAGCGGGGTTAGTGTTGACCTGAGGCTAGGTAATAGCTTTCGGGTGTTTAACGATCATGCGGCCCCCTTCGTGGATCTGAGTGGTCCGCGAGAGGATATTGAGCGGGTTCTCGATTCGATTATGAGTCGGGAGATTTTGCTGGGTGAGGAGGACTCGTTTTTCCTTCATCCTGGCGAACTTGCGCTGGCGGTGACCCTTGAATCGATCACGCTTCCCGACGATATCGTGGGTTGGCTGGATGGCCGCTCATCACTGGCTCGCCTGGGGTTGATGGTTCATGTCACGGCTCATCGGATCGACCCCGGTTGGAGCGGCCAGATCGTGCTGGAGTTTTTCAATGGTGGCAAACTGCCATTGGCACTCAAGCCGGGCATGACCATTGGGGCCATTAACTTCGAAGCCCTGAGTGGCCCGGCGGAAAAGCCTTATAATCGCCGTAAGGATGCCAAGTATCACAACCAAAACGGTGCCGTTGCCAGCCGAATTAATCGCGACGAGGGCTAGGGGGGCAGGTGCTGGACTCCCTGTTGGCGGACCTGCTGCTATTGGCGGGAACTGCATTTCTGGCCGCTACTCTGGTGCCTTTCTCTTCTGAGGCTCTGCTGGCAACCCTGCAACACCGGGGAATTGATCCCGCCGCGCTTTGGATAGCTGCAACGCTCGGCAACACCCTGGGGGCTTGCCTGAATTGGCAGCTGGGCCGCTATCTGCTTCATTTTAGTGACCGGCGCTGGTTCCCTTTTGATACCCAGCAGTTAGAGCGCGCCCAGCTTAGTTTCAATCGCTGGGGGCTGTGGTCTTTGCTGCTGAGCTGGGTGCCGGTGATAGGTGATCCCATCACCTTTGCCGCTGGCGTTATGCGGGTGCGGTTCCTGACCTTTGTGTTGATGGTATTACTGGCCAAGGGGCTCCGTTACGGGGCGGTGATTGGCATCACTGCCGGCGTACTGGCTACTTTTTAAGAGCCTCGCGCTACCTTTTGCGTTCATCCTTTCCTTTGTTGATATGCATCAAACGCTGCACTCGGGGTGTTTGATGCATATCAATGAGAAAAATGCGACTACTGGTCAGACTCTGTCGCACAGTGCTCCGCGTAATAACCCGCGCCGGGGCCCGAACGTTGGAATACAGGCACCCAATGAATGACAAAATCGTCAAATTAGCACCGCATTATTCTGGCCGTCGCAAGGGCAGCGTACTGGATGATCGTGTCGCCGCAGAGATTATGACCACCCGCGTCATGACCGCTTGCGCCGAATGGCCACTTGAGCAGCTGGCCGAGTTCTTCAAGGAGCACAAAATTTCAGGGGCACCAGTCATTGACGCCACGGGTCGTTTGGCCGGTGTTGTCTCCTTGACCGACATTGTGCGCCAACGCATGAGCGATGATTTTTATCGCCCGGAGGAGCGTCTGAGCCCGCAGGGGCAACGCCGGGACGCCGGTGAGAAGTGTGTCAATCAGCTTCAGGTCGCCGACATCATGACCCCGGATGTTTATGATGTCACCATGAACACCCCCTTGCACAAAGTGGCAGCGATCATGGTCAAAGGTAATATTCATCGTGTGCTGGTTACCCACGATAAAAAGGTGGTTGGAATTATCTCGTCGCTGGATATGTTGCGGCAAGAGGTGAGTTAGGGTTTTGATTCGCAATGAGCGGTTCAATGGCTTGGCCGCTCGTTTGTGTTTCACGGCAAGCCGCAACACCCCGGTGTTGCGGCTTTTTTATGTACAGGATGTACGGGCCGTTAGCTGCGCTCCTGCGCAATCGGCGCTTCCCACATCCCTGTCGGTCGTATGCCACGAGAGCCATGGACGGGCCGGTTAGCGCTCCTGCCAAATCGGCACTTCCCACATCCCTGTCGGTCGTATGCCACGAGAGCCATGGACGGGCCGATTAGTGCTCCTGCCAAATCGGCACTTCCCACATCTGTAGGTCGAAGCTTCAGATGGGGCGTTCCGCGCTCCTGCCAGGGAGGATTTCATGTCTTCCGGCGGGTCTTTGTGGCCTATTGGCGCGATTTTCAGATGGCGTAAAAATCAACCAGTCGGTGTGGATTGAGGTGATCTAAATGGCATTTGGGGCTGATGTTTGCTGGCGCAACAAAAAAGTCATTCAGCAGCTTTTTGGGCTTGACGAAGAGTTAAACCCTTGCCGCTTCAGGGGTCACGTATGAGCGATAGTCAGCTTTCAAAGGCAGCGAAATTCACGGCTTTTGCTTTATTGATCTGTGTCAATAAAGCAACCTCTCTTATTCAGTAAATTAGCTGCAACCACAACATATAGTGGTTGATATATATCAACAACACTAAATGTGCGATAGTTGATCTGGCCGTTTTGATCAGATTGTCGCCAGATTCCCGACAGAAAGCAGGTACAGATTAATGATTAAGGATCAGATCCAGATCAACGAGCCGTTGCCCCTGACCATCAAGAAGCGCGATGGCAAGGAGTGTGTATTCGACACCGCCAAGATCTACAAGGCGGTAGAGTTGGCGGGCGAAGCCAGCAAGGAATACGGACCCGAGCAGGCCGTTGAGCTAACCAGGAAGGTTTTGAAGGTTGTTAGCTTCCGCTATACCCGTGAGGTGCCCAGCGTTGAGCAGGTACAGGATGTCGTCGAGCAGGTATTGGCGATGTCAGAGTACTTCCAGACCGCGAAGGCGTACATTCTCTACCGTCAAACTCACAAGCAGATCCGTAGTGATCGTAAGACCTTGCTCGACGTGGAATCTTCCATGGATGAGTACCTCGACCAGCTTGACTGGCGAGTTAAGGCGAACGCTAATCAGGGTTATTCGCTCGGGGGCATGATCCTCAACGTTTCCGGTAAGGTCGTTGCCAACTATTGGTTGAACCATGTCTATCCTCCCGAGATCGGCCAGGCCCACCGTAATGCGGATATGCACGTACACGACCTCGATATGCTCGCCGGCTACTGCGCTGGCTGGTCCCTGCGTACACTGCTGCATGAAGGTTTTAACGGTGTACCCGGTAAAATTGAAGCGGCGGCCCCCAAGCACCTTTCCAGCGCGATCGGGCAGATGGTTAATTTCCTCGGCACCCTGCAAAACGAATGGGCTGGCGCCCAGGCGTTCAGTTCCTTTGACACTTACCTGGCTCCTTTCGTACGCAACGACAAGATGGCCTACGGGGACGTTAAGCAGTGCATTCAGGAGTTCATCTATAACCTGAACGTGCCGTCGCGCTGGGGAACCCAAACTCCGTTCACTAACATTACCCTGGATTGGGTATGTCCTGAGGATCTGCGCGAACAGATTCCGGTGATCGCGGGCCAAGAGATGCCGTTTGCCTATGGCGACCTGGCCGATGAGATGGCGATGATCAATCGCGCGTACATCGAAGTAATGATGGCCGGTGATGCCATGGGGCGTGTATTCACCTTCCCGATCCCGACCTATAACGTGACCAAGGATTTCGATTGGGACAGCGAAAACTCGGATATGTTGTTCGAAATGGCGGCAAAATATGGCCTGCCTTACTTCCAGAACTTCCTCAACTCCGACCTGACACCCAATATGGTTCGTTCCATGTGCTGCCGCTTGCAGCTCGATCTTCGGGAACTGCTCAAGCGGGGTAATGGCCTCTTTGGTTCGGCGGAGCAGACCGGTTCGCTGGGCGTGGTTACCATCAACTGTGCACGCCTTGGGTTCCTGTTCAAGGGCAATCGTGAAGGGCTACTGGCCCGTCTTGACGAGCTGTTGAATCTGGCGCGCAATAGTCTGGAGATCAAGCGTAAGGTGATACAAAGCTATATTGATGCGGGCTTGTTCCCCTACACCAAACGCTATCTGGGTACCCTGCGTAATCATTTCTCCACCATCGGAGTGAATGGTGTCAACGAAATGATCCGTAACTTTACTTCCGATCAACTGGATATCGCCAGTCCTGCCGGGCACCAACTGGCGGTAGATCTGCTGGATCACATCCGTGGACGCATGCAGGAGTTCCAGGAGGAGACCGGTCACCTGTACAACCTGGAGGCGACACCGGCCGAAGGTACGACCTATCGCCTGGCCAAGGAAGATCGCAAGCGCTTTGATGGCATCATTCAGGCGGGTACTGAGGAGAAGCCTTACTATACAAACTCCTCGCAGTTACCCGTTGGTCATACCGACGACCCCTTCGAGGCGCTGGCAATGCAGGACGAACTGCAGTGCAAATACACCGGTGGCACCGTGCTGCACCTGTATATGAACGAGCGGATCTCCTCCACGGACGCGTGCAAGAAGCTGGTGCAGCGTTCACTAACCAATTTCCGTTTGCCCTATATCACCATTACCCCAACCTTCTCTATCTGCCCGACTCACGGCTATCTCAAGGGAGAGCATGAATTCTGCCCGACCTGCGATCAGGAACTTCTGGCAGAGAAGGCCCGGAAGAGTCAAGGCCAGCAAAAGCAGGCCGTTTAACACACAAGGAGCGATACCATGAGCAATGATGTACAGATTAAACTGGAAGAGCACGAACGTCAGCGTTGTGAAGTTTGGACTCGTGTAATGGGCTATCATCGTCCGGTGTCTGCGTTCAATCCGGGTAAGCAATCCGAATACGCAGAGCGCAAGCAGTTTGTAGAACGCCTCCAGTGATTGAGGTTGGCGTTCGCGCCAATGCCACCATACCCCCGGTCCCGCTAAGGATCGGGGGTATGGTGCCTATGAGCAGTGTGGATTTTCCCGATCAGCTCAGCGCGGTACTGTTCTGCCAAGGCTGCAACTGGCGTTGCCACTACTGCCATAACCCCCATTTGATGGCGGTGGATGCCGAAGAGCTGGTCAGCTGGGAAGACGTGCTCGATTTCCTTCGCCAGCGTCAAGGTCTGCTCGACGCCGTTGTTTTTAGTGGTGGCGAACCTTTGCTGCAGCAGAGCCTGGAGGCCGCAATCGATGCAGTGCGTGAGCTGGGTTTCCGGGTTGCGTTGCACACCTCCGGGAGCATTCCGGAACGCTTTGCTCGTATACTTCCAAAAGTTGATTGGGTCGGGCTGGATATCAAAGCCCTGCCAGCGGACTGTCAGTCGGTTACTACGATCGCCAGTAGTGGCGATAAGAGCTGGCAAAGCCTGCGCCTGTTGCTCGACAGCGGGGTGGCTCATGAGGTGCGCACAACGGTTCACTGGAGCCTGATGGGTCCGCAACAGGTGGTGGCGTTAGGTGAACGCCTGGTGTCCGAAGGGGTCGAACGGTTTGTGTTGCAAGACTGTCGTGATGATCACTGCTTGAACCCGGATCTGGGCGAGTCCTGGATCGATCCCCTTGAGTTACAACCGGTGCTGACTCGCCTCAGTGCGAGCTTTACTCATTTCAGTTTTCGCTAAGGGCGGTGACGGATAAATAGTTAAAAACCTATCGCTGCCACTGCAGGTGCAGCGATAGGTTTTTTTATTTATCAGTTGTGGGCGTGCAGTTCTTCGTTGAGCTCGATGGCGGAACGGTTGGTTTTGCACTCCAGGGCGCCACTCAAGGAGTTGCGACGGAACAGTAGGTCGGATTTTCCTGCCAGGGACGATGCCTTAACCGTTTCCACAATGGTGCCCTGATCGTCGAGCAGTTGCACCTTGGATCCGCCGGTTACATAGAGCCCCGCCTCGACTGTGCAACGATCTCCCAGTGGGATACCAAGGCCCGCATTAGCACCCAGCAGACAGCCTTCGCCCACGGAAATTATCACGCTATTGCCTCCCGAGAGGGTGCCCATGGTTGAGCAACCACCGCCGAGGTCGGAGCCCTTGCCGACGATTACACCAGCAGATATGCGGCCTTCGACCATGCTGGTGCCTTCGGTGCCCGCGTTAAAGTTTACGAAGCCTTCGTGCATGATGGTGGTGCCTTCGCCGATATAGGCACCCAGGCGAACCCGTGCGGTATGGGCAATGCGCACTCCGGCCGGTACCACGTAGTTGGTCATCTTGGGGAACTTGTCGACAGAGGATACTTCCAGTAACTCGCCTTTGGCGCGAGCCTGCAGCTGGCGCCGGGGAAGTTCGCTCAGGTCCACAGCGCCCTGGTTGGTCCAGGCGACGTTTGGTAACAGGGGAAAGATGCCGCTGAGATCGGTGCCATGGGGTTTAACGTAGCGGTGGGAGATCAGGTGCAGCTTGAGGTATGCCTCGGGTGTGGTCGTGGGTGAGCTGTCGGTCTCGAGAAAAGTAGCGACGGCAGGCTGCTGACTCTGCACCAGTTCGTCCATGATGGTGGATTGATCATGGAAGTCGGTTTCGGCAATGGCGTCGCGCAGGTCGTTGAGCTGCTCCTGGCTCAATTCGATGCTTTGGTTGCCGCCCTGATAGCCAACGGCATCACCCAGTTTGCGCACCAGGTCCGGACAGGGGGTAAACAGGGGGTTGGGGTAATACACCTCCAGCCACTCGCCCTTGTTGTTTTGGGTGCCAATGCCGATGGCGAAACTGAAAAATGGTTTGCTCATGGTAAGTCCTGTTATCTGGGTGTTTAAAAATCAGGTCAATTGTTAACGCTAGGAAAGCTGTTTAAAAAAATCAGCGTACTGATCGGAGTTAAAGCCCAGTACACGCTGATCACCAACGACCAAAAGAGGGCGTTTTATCAGTGAACTATGCTCGCATATCAGAGATAGGGCACTCTCTTCATTGGTGTTGTCGCGGATAGCTTCGGGTAGCTTGCGCCAGGTAGTGCCTCGACGATTTATTAGCTTATCCCATCCCAGCTGCCGCAGGTGCTCTGCAAATTCGTCCACCGGAACGCCTTCACGTTTATAGTCGTGAAAACGGTACTCGATACCTTGTTGATCCAGCCAGGTGCGCGCTTTTTTCATGGTGTCGCAGCTTTTGATGCCATACAGAGTGATCATATTAGTCGATGCTCAATAGGAACGATTTGATGCGCTCGGCCGCTTCGCGGCACTCCTCAAGGGACGCGACCAGTGCCATGCGAACCCGGTTTGCTCCGGCATTAACCCCATTGATGTCACGGGCCAGGTAGCTGCCGGGCAGTACGGTGATATTTTGCCGGGCGAAAAGCTCGCGGGCAAAACGTTCGTCGTCGTAACCGGCAGGGGTTTTGAACCACAGGTAAAATCCGGCATCGGGCAGCTCGATATCGCAGGTCGAGGCCAGAATCGTGCTGACCTCGTTAAATTTCTGCCGGTACAGACGCCGGTTTGCTAGCACGTGCTCCTCGTCTCGCCACGCCAGGATGCTGGCGCGCTGGTGTTGAAGAGGCATGGCGCAGCCATGATAGGTGCGGTATAGCAGATAGGGGGCGAGTAGGGAGGCGTCGCCCGCGACGAACCCCGAGCGCAGGCCGGGCAGGTTGGATCGCTTGGATAGGCTGTGAAATACAACGCAGCGGTGGAAGTCATCTCGCCCCAGTTGGGCGCAAGCTTGAAGCAGGCCGACTGGCGGTTGCTGCTCGTCGGGATAGATCTCTGAATAGCACTCGTCGGAGGCGATGACAAAGTCGTAACGATCCGCTAACTCGATCAACTTTGTGAGGGTGGACAGGGGGGTTACCGCGCCGGTTGGGTTTCCGGGGGAACACAAAAAAAGCAGTTGGCACTGCTGCCATTGGGATTCGCTGACGGCATCATAATCGGGAAGAAATCGATTCTCCTCCCGGCATGGAAGGTACTGGCAGTCGGCACCGGCGAGAAAGCTTGCGCCTTCGTAAATCTGGTAGAAGGGCGAAGGCATCAGCACCCGTGGCGAGGCTTGTTTGCGGCTGATGACCGCCTGGGTAAAAGAAAAGAGGGCCTCACGGGTACCGTTGACGGGTATCACCTCGGTTGCGGCACTGGGCGCTCTATTGAGCCTGAAGCGCTGCTGTAGCCAGTGAGCAATGGTTTCGCGTAGTTCGGTGAGGCCCAGTGTGGTCGGGTAGTGGCTGAGCCCCTCCAGGTTGGAAGCCAGGTAATCGGTAACGAATGCGGGTGCGCTGTGTTTTGGTTCACCGATCGAGAGTGCGATAGGATCTCGATCGGCGGGGGGCTCGATACCACTTTTGAGCCGGGATAGCTTCTCGAACGGGTAGGGGTGCAGTGCGGCGAGGTCAGGATTCATGGTCATCAACCTAGTGTGAGGTGATCGTGATGGAGTGATTGCGAGATGCATTTTCCTGAGTGTGGGCATCCAGAGCCTCGCGCAGGGTGTCGCAGATCTGCTGACACTGCAGCGGATCTTCAATCAACCGCTGCTGAGCGTCGGTAATGATAAAGACGTCTTCAACCCGTTCGCCCAGGGTGGCGATCTTGGCATTATGGATCGAGAGGTCGAGTTCCATAAAGACCTGCCCGATCAATGCCAGCAATCCAGGCCTGTCGGGGGCCACCACTTCCAAAATCGTACGGTGGATGACCGGGTCATTGCTGATCGTAATTTCGGCCGGATAGCTGAAGTGTTTGAGCTGTCTGGGTGTGCGCCGGCGAACGACCAGCGGGTAATCTTCCGGGTGCTTCAACGCATCGATGAGAGCGCTCTCGATCTCTCTTATGCGACGGGGGTTGTCGCCGATAGGAGAACCGTCAAGCTCCAGAACGATGAAAGTATCGAAGCTGAAGCCGGCGTTGGAGGTGACAATGCGGGCGTCCTGGATGTCCAGATTGAGCTGGTCGATGACTGCGGTACTGGCGGCGAAAAGTTCGTCGCGGTCCGGGGTGTAGATAAATATCTTGGTGCCCCCTTCAAAGGCGCGGTCGGTGGTTTCCCGCATCAGTACCAGGGGGTCGGAGGATGTGTGACGGGCGATATTGAGGGTATGCCAAACGACATCACGCACGGAATGGCGCAGAAAATACTCGTCCCCCAGGGTGTTCCAGACCGAAGCGATCTCGGTCTCCTCCAGTTCGTTGATGAGTTCCGCGTGAGCGTTTGTTTGGGTCTCATCGATCGCTTGTTGGGCTTCGAGGGGATTTTCCAGCCCCCGGCGCAATGCGCGTTGGGTTTGGCTATAGAGGTCGCGCATTAAGGATGCGCGCCAGCTGTTCCATAGGGTTGCATTGGTGGCGTTGATATCGGCAACCGTGAGTATGTAGAGGTAGTCCAGTCGCATCTGGTCGCCGACGGTGTTGGCGAATTCATTGATCACTTCGGGGTCGGAGAGGTCCTGGCGCTGCGCGGTGGTGGACATCAGCAAGTGGGTTTTTACCAGCCAGGAAACCAGCGATGCATCCCATTTGCTCAGGTGGTGGCGTTCACAGAATGCGCGGGCATCCACCGCACCCAGTTCCGAGTGATCGCCGCCCCGCCCCTTGGCGATATCGTGATACAGGGCTGCAATATAGATCAGCTCCGGCTTGGGTAGTTTCTCCATTATCTTGGACGCCACGGGGAAGCGTTCAGCGTTCTCTTTGTAGGTAAATGAACGCAGGAACTTGATCAGCAAAAGCGTGTGCGCGTCCACGGTATAGGTGTGGAAAAGGTCGTGCTGCATCTGGCCTGTAATTTTGCCAAATTCAGGCAGGTAAAGACCCAGCACTCCCCAGCGCAGCATGCGCCTTAGGTTAATAGTGAGTCCGTAGGGTGCGCGCATCAGTTCGATAAAAAGGGTGGTGTTGCTGATGTCGCTGCGGAAGCTGTCGTCGATCAGGTGACGGTGCTCCCGGATCAGGCGAATGGTTGACGCCCTAATCCCAAGGATAAAGGGGTTTTTGGTCATCAGTACGAACATCTCCAGCAGCGCGAAAGGGGTTTGAGCGAAGACCTCCGGATCCATTACTTCGATATAGTTTTTCCGTACCTGAAAGCGACTGTTGAGAGGGATGAGGGTGTCGTCATCATCTACTGACAGGATTACCTCGTCCAGGTGCTGCAGCAACAGATCGTTGAGTTCTGCGAGCCCCATTACGAGCTGGTAATAGCGCTGCATAAACTGCTCAACGGCGAGGCTTTTGTCGCTGTCGCTATATCCGAACAGCTCCGCCAGGGGTTTTTGGTAATCAAATAGCAGGCGGTCCTCCTCACGCCCGGTGATCATATGTAGTCCCCAGCGCACTCGCCACAGGAACGCCTGACCTTCGCTGAGAATCTGGTACTCCGATTCGGTGAGGAACTCCAGTCGCACTAGATCATGGGCGCTTTTGGCCCCGTAATGGCGTCGGGTCACCCACATGATCATCTGCGTGTCACGGAGTCCGCCGGGCGAATTCTTTACGTTGGGCTCAAGGTTGTATTCGGTGTCATTAAATTTACGGTGACGGGTGCGCTGCTCTTCGTATTTCTCTTTCAGAAAGAGTTTGCTCGGCCACATCTTTTCGGGGCTGATGCGTTTGAGCAGCTCCTCACGCAACATTTCCGGGCCCTCAAGTACCCGTGACTCCAGCAGATTGGTGATGATGGTCAGGTCTTTGCTGGCTTCGGCTCCGCACTCCTTGATGGAGCGGACGCTTTGGCCCACTTCCAGGTTGATATCCCATAGCAGGGTCAGAAAGCGTTCGATATTATCGCGATAGCGACCATGGTTTTCCTTGCGCAGCAGGATCAGCAGGTCGATATCGGAGCGAGGGTGGAGCTCGCCGCGACCGTAGCCCCCCACGGCCAGTAGGGCGATATCTCCCTCGGCGCCCCAGTCAAGGTGATTCCATGCCAGTGAAAGTACCTGGTCGATCATCCAGGCGCGGGCGTTGACCAGCATGCGGATGTCCCGCCCTTCCCGGTACCACCGGTCCAGAGTCTCCTGCGCCTGGCGCATGCAACGCTTGTAGGCAGGAATGGGGCTTGAGGAGAGAGTCAGTTCGGCGCGGAACTGCCCTTTGTTGAACAGCTCGTTGGTGAGCTGCTGTTCGTTCAGTGATGCGTACATTGTTTCCCCTGCCTTGCGGGTAGCCCGTGACGTGCGGGTGCGACGCTCATCCTTGAGGGTCGCTAGGGTGTTAACTGTATTCGGGAGCGGTTTCGCCGTTGCGCAGGGTGAGGATTTCGTACCCCTGTGCGGTTACCAAAATAGTGTGTTCCCATTGCGCGGAGAGGCGCTTGTCGCGGGTGGTCACTGTCCAGCCATCTTTGGCGTTGAGCTTGGTGAATTTCTTACCCGCATTGATCATGGGCTCAATGGTAAAAGTCATTCCTTCGCGAAGCTCCATGCCCGTGCCAGACTTGCCGTAGTGGAGTACCTGGGGCTCCTCGTGAAAGAGTTTGCCGATGCCGTGGCCGCAGTACTCCTCGACCACCGAATAGTTGTGACGGTGGGCGTGTTTGGAGATGACCGCACCAATATCCCCGAGCCGCGCTCCGGGCCTTACCTGGTCGATACCAAGAAACATACACTCCCTGCTTATCTGGCACAGGCGCTGGGCGTGCTCTGGCGTTTCGCCAACGTAGAACATCATGCTGGTGTCGCCATGGTAACCGTCTTTGATGACGGTGATGTCGACGTTAAGGATGTCGCCGGTCTTTAGCACCTTGGTGTCGCTTGGGATGCCGTGGCAGATTACGCTATTGAGCGAGGTACAGATCGATTTAGGAAATCCGTGATAGTTCAGCGGAGCCGGCACTGCCTGCTGCACATTGACGATGTAGTCATGGCAGATTCGATCCAGTTCGCCAGTAGTGATGCCTGCCTCAATCGAGGGGGAGATCATGTCCAGTACTTCGGCGGCCAAGCGGCCGGCCACGCGCATCTTTTCAATTTCGGCGGAGGTCTTGATGGTGACGGTCATAGAGCTGCTGCGATTGGTTTCAGTGGGTCGGCAAGCACGAGGGGCCGCCAGGTTGCGGGCTATTCTAGCAAAGCCGCATTGTCTGTATAAGGGGTGGGGAGTGTTATTCCTTATTTCGCCTTCAAAACACCTATAGGGCGCTTAATTTGATTGTTTGGTTTTCGTGGTGACGGAATTGTGGTATAAAGCGCGCGCCGCTGGCAAAACCCTCTATCAGGAGGGCTTGTTCAGACGGTACATAAACTAATCACACACACACCGACACGTGGTTCTGGGTGCCCTTAGGGGTTGGATCATGGGGTGTGTGGAGGCCTAACCCGAGTTCAGGAGAATCCAATGGCTCAAGTTACAATGCGTGAAATGCTCAAAGCGGGCGTTCACTTCGGTCACCAGACCCGTTACTGGAACCCCAAGATGAATAAGTACATCTTCGGTGCCCGTAACAAAATCCATATTATTAACCTCGAGCACACTCTTCCCGCCTTTAATGACGCGTTGAGTTTCGTCGAGCGCCTGGCGCAAGGTAAGAACAAAATTTTGTTTGTGGGCACCAAGCGCGCCGCGAGCAAGGTTGTTCGTGAAGAGGCCAGTCGTGTAGGTATGCCTTTTGTTGACCATCGCTGGTTGGGTGGCATGCTCACTAACTACAAGACTATTCGCCAGTCTATTCGTCGTCTGCGTGAGCTGGAAAGCCAGTCACAGGACGGTACGTTCGAGCACCTGACCAAGAAGGAAGCGCTGATGCGTAGCCGTTCTTTGGAAAAGCTTGATCGTAGCCTGGGTGGAATCAAGGATATGGGCGGCTTGCCTGATGCTTTGTTTGTCATCGACGTAGATCACGAGCGCATCGCGATCAGCGAAGCTAACAAGCTGGGTATTCCGGTTATCGGTATCGTCGATACCAACAGCAACCCCGATGGCGTCGACTACGTTATTCCTGGAAACGACGATGCTATTCGCGCTATCCAGTTGTACGTTAAGTCGGTTTCCGACTCCGTTGCCGAAGGCCGCGCCGCCACTAATGTAGGTAGCGAAGAAGAGTTTGTTGAAGTCGCCGCTCCTGAAGCGCCAGCCGAAGCAGAGCAATCAGCTGAAGGTTAATGCGATCTCTGCATGCCCGAGGGCATGCTTGAAAAAGGGGGCAAGGCCCCCTTTTTCTGATTGAAATTCCGCGGAAGCTGTCAGTTACCCTGGTAAAGGCAGCTTCGGTAAACAGTTAAAACGAATAAGTTGAGGGTATTGATATGGCAGCTGTTTCTGCAACACAGGTGAAGGAACTGCGTGATCGCACAGGTCTCGGCATGATGGAGTGCAAGCGCGCACTGACTGAGGCTGGTGGAGATATCGAAAAAGCGATCGAAGAGATGCGTAAGTCCGGTCAGGCCAAGGCCGCCAAGAAAGCAGGCCGTACGGCTGCTGAAGGTGTTGTGTTGGTGCGTCTTGCCGAAGATGGCACTTCTGGCGTTCTCGTTGAAGTAAACAGCGAAACCGACTTTGCAGCGCGTGACGAAAACTTTCTCGGCTTCGCTGGCCTGGTCGCCGATGCCGCTATCTCTAGCGGTGAGACCGATATGGCCACGCTGGTTGGCGGCGATATTGAGACCGCACGCCTGGCGCTGGTTCAAAAAATTGGTGAGAACATCTCTCCCCGTCGTATCGGCACCCTGGCTGGTGGCGTAGTGGGTGGCTATTTGCACGGTAACAAGCGTATCGCAGTACTGGTTGCCCTCAATGGTGGCGATCAGGAGCTGGCAAAAGATGTTGCTATGCACGTTGCTGCCGTTAACCCACGGGTTGTGAATACCGATGATATGCCTTCTGAGGTTGTTGAGAAGGAGAAGGAGATCATCAAGGCGCAGCCTGATATGGCTGGTAAGCCTGCCGAAATCGTCGAGAAGATGATGTTTGGTCGTATCAAAAAGTTCCTCGCTGAAAACAGCTTGGTCGAGCAGCCTTTCGTCAAAAACCCCGAGGTTACCGTGGGCAAGCTGGTGAAAGACGCCGGTGCAGAGTTGCTGGGCTTTGTTCGCTATGAAGTGGGCGACGGTATCGAGAAGGAAGAGGTGGATTTCGCAGCGGAAGTTGCTGCTCAGCTGAAAGGCTAAGTGACCCATCTTTGATGTTCCAGAAAGTGGCGCCTAGGTGCCACTTTCTGGTTAAGGCAGTCTATACTGCTGGCACTGCTAATTGCCGCTTGATAACCTTTCCCCTATTCCAAGGAACCTCCATATGCCTGCCACTGATCGTCAACCAAAGTACAAGCGTATTCTTCTAAAGCTCAGCGGCGAAGCGCTGATGGGGGATGGAGAGTTTGGTATCGATCCCAAGGTGTTGGATCGGATGGCGTTGGAGATCGGTCAGCTCATTGGTATCGGTGTGCAGGTCGGCATGGTCATTGGTGGCGGTAACCTGTTTCGTGGTGCGGCGCTGAGCGCCGCTGGTATGGACCGGGTGACCGGTGATCATATGGGTATGCTGGCCACGGTGATGAACGCCCTGGCGATGCGTGATGCGCTTGAGCGCTCCAGCATTGCGACCCGCGTGATGTCTGCAATCCCTATGAGTGGTGTTGTTGATCACTATGATCGTCGTGCAGCGTTGCGTTTTTTAACCGGTGGGGATGTTGTCATTTTTTCCGCTGGAACGGGAAACCCGTTTTTTACCACCGACTCGGCAGCCTGTCTTCGTGGTATCGAAGTCGATGCTGACGTGGTGATCAAGGCAACCAAGGTTGATGGGGTCTACGATTCGGATCCTGCGAAGAACCCGCAAGCGATCAAATATGATAGTCTCAGCTACGATGAAGTGCTCGATCAAAAGCTGGGCGTAATGGACCTGACCGCAATCTGTCTGGTGCGCGATCACCAGATGCCTTTGCGTGTCTTCAATATGAATAAACCAGGCGCATTGCTTAACCTCGTGCTGGGTGGCAATGAAGGAACTCTGGTTCGTGGGAGTGAACAATGATTAACGAGATCAAGGCCGACGCCGAGAGTCGCATGAAGAAAAGTGTGGAGTCTCTGGTTGTTGCATTTGCAAAAATTCGTACCGGGCGTGCACACCCCAGTCTGCTTGATGGCATCATGGTTTCCTATTACGGCAGTGATGTGCCGTTGAGCCAGGTGGCCAATATCTCGGTCGAAGATGGCCGCACACTTTCGGTTACTCCCTGGGAGAGAACCATGGTGACAGATATTGAGAAGGCGATCCTGAAGTCCGATCTCGGCCTCAACCCCTCTACTGCCGGCACTGTCATTCGTTTACCCTTGCCCGCGCTGACAGAAGAGACCCGTAAGGGTTTTATCCGTCATGCACGGCAAGAGGCTGAGAACGCTCGGGTCGCGGTCCGTAATATTCGCCGTGATGCGTTAGGCGACGTTAAGGATCTGCTCAAAGAGAAGGAGATCGGCGAAGATGACGACCGTCGTGCCCACGATGATGTGCAGAAGTTGACTGATAAATACATCGCAGAAGTCGATAAGCTGTTGCAGGGCAAAGAAGCGGACCTGTTGGAGATTTAACGCTTCTCCCTGTACTAAGCGCCCGCCGATGCGGGCGTTTTACATATCGCCTCGCACCTTAAATACCGGCGCTCCGGCATCGCCCTGATCTTTTGTCGGATGATGTTGGCCAACGAACCCATAGGCTGATAGTTGCTCGATGCCCCAATCCGACACCACAACCTCTATCAGGATTGCTAACCCCCCGCGTCATGTTGCCATCATCATGGATGGCAACAATCGATGGGCAAAAAAGCGCTTCCTGCCAGGCATTGCCGGTCATCGTGCCGGGGTCGAAGCGGTGCGGCGAGTGATAGAGGCTTGTGGTGATAATGGGGTCGAGGTGTTGACCCTGTTCGCGTTCAGTAGCGAGAACTGGCAGCGACCCGAAGACGAGGTCAGGGGGTTGATGGGGTTGTTTCTGCAGATGCTGAAAAAGGAGACCCGGCGCCTGCATAAGAACCAGATTCGACTGCGTGTACTGGGTGATGTGAGCGGCTTTAGCGAGGAGATTCAGCAGCACATTCGTGAAGCCGAAGCGCTGACGGCGGAGAACTCCAAGGTAACCCTGGCCATTGCAGCCAATTATGGGGGGCAGGGGGATATCACCCAGGCCGCGCAACAATTGGCGACTAAGGTCAAAGCGGGAGAGCTGGAGCCCGAGCAGATCACTCCGCAGCTTTTACAGGAGCACCTGTATACTGCGGACCTACCCTTGCCGGATCTGTGTATCCGCACAGGGGGAGACTACCGAATCAGTAACTTCATGCTATGGCAGTTTGCCTACGCAGAACTCTATTTTACCCCGGCGCTATGGCCTGATTTTGGCGCGCCACAACTGCGTGAGGCGCTGCTCGACTTTAGTGGGCGCCAGCGACGCTATGGTAAATCCAGCGAGCAGATCGAGGGTTAAACGTGCTAAAACAACGAATTATAACGGCTCTGATATTGGCGCCCATCGCGCTCGGTGGTGTGTTCTTCCTGCCACTACAGCTTTTCTCCCTGTTTGTGGGGGGAGTGATACTTATCGGCGCCTGGGAGTGGGCTAACCTGTCTGGATTTCAGTCTCAGCCTGCCCGGGTTGGTTATGCCTTGAGTGTTGCCTTGGCCCTGTTTGGCGCGACTCTGGTGACGGCACCCGCGATCATTCTGTGGCTGGCCCTTGCCTGGTGGGTGGTCGCATTGGGGTTGGTGGTGAGTTACCCCGTATCGGCGTCGTTATGGCGCTCCCCCGCCCTGCGCTTGGCGATAGGGTACCTGGTACTGGTGCCGGCCTGGGTCGGATTGGTGTTGATGAAGGTGCATCCGGATAGCTGGATCCTGATCATGTATGTTTTCTTTTTGGTGTGGGGGGCCGACGTCGGGGCTTACTTTGCCGGCAAGTACCTCGGACGCCATAAACTCGCACCCAGGGTAAGCCCTAAAAAAACCTGGGAAGGGGTGCTGGGAGGGCTTGCAACCGTTGTGGTGGTCGCATTGGTGGCGCAATCCTATCTCCCCTTTGAGGGTTTGCTATCGTTGTTGTTGGTGACCGCTTTGGTGGCGATGGTCTCGGTTTTGGGGGACTTGGCCGAGAGTATGTTCAAGCGTGAGCGGGGAATTAAGGATAGCAGTCAGCTACTGCCGGGACACGGTGGTATACTCGACCGCATCGATAGCTTGACGGCGGCTATTCCCCTGTTTGCCCTCTCGTTGATGGTTCTGGCCGGGTAACCCCGTCTCCGTTACAGTGACCCCCGTTTGTGATGTTATGTTGAGTGAGCTCTTGCCGGTGCAAATGATTACTATTTTGGGTGCGACCGGCTCTATTGGTTGTAGTACGCTGGATGTGGTGCGGCGCAATAGCGACCGCTATCAGGTGTTCGCGTTGACAGCCAATAGCCAGGTCGAATTGTTGCTGCAGCAGTGCCTTGAGTTTAAACCTCAGGTTGCGGTAATGGCGGACCCTGCCTCTGCCGATAGCCTACGCCGGCGCTTGCTCGAAAATGGCTCCAGCATCGAGGTGTTAGAAGGCGTTGAAGGGCTGCAGCAAGCAGCCGGCGCCGACGAGGCGGACCTGGTTATGGCGGCCATTGTGGGTGCGGCCGGCTTGCTACCAACATTGGCGGCGGTCGAAGCGGGAAAACGCATTTTATTGGCGAATAAAGAGTCGTTGGTGATGGCGGGTGCGCTCTTTATGGAAGCTGTTAGCCGCCATAATGCCTGCCTGCTGCCCATCGATAGCGAACACAATGCAATCTATCAGTGCCTGCCGCACAACTATACGGACCCTATCGCGAGAGCCGGGGTTCGGCGCATTCTGTTGACCGCCTCGGGCGGACCCTTTCGCACGACGGACCTGGCGGAGCTAAAGAGTGTTACGCCTGAGCGTGCATGTGCCCACCCCAACTGGCCTATGGGGCGCAAGATATCGGTGGATTCCGCCACCATGATGAACAAAGGTCTGGAGGCGATTGAGGCGTGCTGGCTGTTTGATCTGAAACCGCAGGAAGTTGAGGTGGTAATCCATCCCCAGAGCATCATTCACTCCCTGGTAGACTACGTGGATGGATCGGTTCTGGCGCAGATGGGGAATCCAGATATGCGCACTCCCATCGCCTACGGGATGGCTTGGCCTCAGCGGATCGACTCCGGGGTGGAACCGCTGGATCTGGTCAAAATTGGCCAGCTTGATTTCGAAGCTCCCGACCTTGAGCGCTTCCCCTGCCTGCAGTTGGCGTTTGATGCAGTGGCGGCGGGAGGAACAGCGATGGCGATTCTCAACGCAGTCAACGAAGTGGCGGTGGAAGCGTTTTTGAACCGCCGTCTGGGATTTTGCCAGATCGCCGAACTTAATCGGGAAGTGCTGGAAGCATTGGATGCCCAGCCGGTGGACAACTTGCAGCGGGTGCTCGATGCGGACCAGCGCGCCCGCGATCTGGCGCAGCAGTTATTGAAGAATCAACGATTTGGCTGGAAGGGTAACTAATGGATCTTTTGCAAACCATTGCCGCGACCATCGTCACGCTGGGTATTCTGGTGACTTTCCATGAATATGGGCACTTTTGGGTTGCGCGGCGCTGCGGGGTTAAGGTGCTGCGTTTCTCGGTGGGCTTCGGAAAGCCCTTGTGGCGCCGTTACGATCGCTATGGTACTGAATTTGTTGTGGCGGCGATTCCCCTTGGTGGCTACGTCAAAATGCTGGACGAGCGTGAGGGTGACGTCCCGGAAGCCGAGCGCCATCTCTCTTTCAACAGTAAAAGTGTCGGCCAGCGTATCGCGATCGTTGCCGCCGGACCGCTGGCGAACTTCTTTTTGGCGGTCGCGGCGTTCTGGCTGATGTTTGTGATCGGTGTGAGCACCGTTGTCCCGGTAGTGGGAGAGGTCGAGCCGGGGTCTGTGGCGGAGGTGGCCGGTATTCAGCACGGCGACGAGCTGGTCAGCATCGATGGGCGTGAGGTTCGTAGCTGGAATGAAGCGCTGCTGGCGCTGCTTGGGCATATTGGCGACAGTGGTGAGATCGAGGTCGGGGTTAAACCGGGGGGGCTCGAGAGTAGGGATTATAGCGAGTCCAGGCGCACATTGACGA
Organism: Aestuariirhabdus sp. LZHN29; assembly: GCF_049985285.1. Classification (NCBI taxonomy): domain Bacteria; kingdom Pseudomonadati; phylum Pseudomonadota; class Gammaproteobacteria; order Oceanospirillales; family Aestuariirhabdaceae; genus Aestuariirhabdus; species Aestuariirhabdus sp. LZHN29. Next base: position 347,226 of record NZ_JBNIEU010000003.1, read on the forward strand.
TTGATCGTTGGCTTGTTGGTGCAGAACAGCCAGACCCCCTGGGTGGGCTCGGCATCACCCCCTATCGCCCCGAGGTGGCGGCGGAGATCGGGGTGGTCCTTGATGGAGGGCGCGCGCAGCAAGCCGGTTTTAAAGTAGGGGATCGGGTCCTGAGTGCCGATGGCCAGGCGGTTGATGACTGGTTTGGCTGGGTCGCACAGGTGCGAAAAAAGCCTGAGCAGGCGATGCAGATCGAAGTGGATAGAGACGGGCAGCGACAGACGCTGGAACTGATTCCCGCCCCTAAGGTCCAAGAGGACGGTTCGGTCATTGGTTATATTGGTGCGGGTGTGCGACCGGTTGAGTGGCCGGAGTCTCTCAAGCGCACTATTAGCTACGGTGCGTTTGAAGCGGTAGTCCCAGCGGCGGAGAAAACCTGGCGGGTCACGACATTGACCCTCGACTCGATCCGAAAAATGTTTACGGGGCTGGTTTCGGTAAAAAACTTGAGCGGTCCAATAACCATTGCTAAAGTGGCTGGCGAATCGGCGAAGTCTGGAGTAGAGAGCTTCCTGAACTTCCTAGCCATCCTCAGTGTTAGCCTTGGAGTCCTGAACTTGCTCCCGGTGCCGGTATTGGATGGTGGTCACCTTTTGTTCTATATCGCGGAGTGGATCAAGGGCAGCCCGGTACCCGACAGGGTGCAGGCGTTTGGCTATCAAATAGGTGTAGGCCTGATCGGCATGTTGATGATGTTGGCGCTTTATAACGATTTTTCGCGCCTGTAGTTGCACTTGGGGGAGCCGGAATTGACCGGCTCAATAATAAGATAACGATTCCTGGATAGTACAGATTTCATGAGACGAAGTTTGCTGACGCTGTTGTTGGCCACCCTGCTGTTGCCATTAGCCGGACTGGCTCAAGCCTTTGTGGTTTCTGATATCAGGATAAACGGGTTGCAAAGGATATCGGCGGGTAATGCGTTCAACGCCTTGCCCATCACCGTGGGTGACGATGTGGATGGAACGGTCGTCGCGGCCGCCACCCGCCAGCTGTTCCGGACTGGATATTTCCAGGATATCCGCATGGATCGCGATGGTGATGTGCTGGTGGTGACCGTTGTTGAGCGTCCCTCCATCAGTGGTATTGCCATCAGCGGTAACAAAGCGATCGAAACAGAAGCGCTGCTCGAGGGTCTCAAGCAATCGGGGCTGGCTGAGGGGGAGATCTTCCAGCAGGCAACCCTTGAAGGGATCCAGATGGAGTTGCAGCGCCAGTACGTATCCCAGGGGCGTTATGACGCCAAAATCAGCGCCAATGTGCGGCCCCAGCCTAGAAATCGCGTAGCCATTTCGATAACGGTCGGTGAGGGTTCGGTTGCGGCCATCAGTCATGTCAATGTTGTTGGTAACACGGTGTTTGAAGAGGACGAGTTACTGGATCTGTTTGAGCTCAAAGAGACCAATTGGCTCTCTTTTTATAGCAGTGACGACAAGTATTCTCGTGAAAAATTGTCTGGTGACCTTGAGCGCTTGCGCTCCTATTACCTCGATCGCGGTTACCTGAACTTCAATATCAGCTCTACCCAGGTGTCGATAGCCCCCGACAAGCAGCGCGTTTTTATCACCGTTAACGTCGATGAGGGTGAACTGTATAAGGTTTCAGGTGTGAAGCTGGCCGGTGACTTGATCATTCCTGAGGAGCAGATGCGCATCCTGCTGCTGGTAAAAGAGGGCCAGACCTTTTCCCACAAAATCATGACATCCACCGAAGAGTTGATCACTCGTCGCTTGGGTAATGAGGGCTACACCTTTGCTAACGTGCAGGGGATTCCCCAGCCCAACGAAGGCGAGAATACGGTTGATGTCACCTTCTTTGTCGATCCCGGAAAGCGGGCTTATGTGCGCCGGGTTTCGTTTATCGGCAACGTAAAAACCAGGGATGAGGTGCTGCGTCGCGAGATGCGCCAGATGGAGGGAGCCTGGGCTTCGACCTTCAATATCGAGCAGTCCAAGACCCGACTCGATCGCCTGGGATTCTTTAAAGAAGTTAACGTTGAAACACCGACAGTGCCGGGTAGTCCCGACCAGATTGATGTCGAATACAGTGTTGAGGAGCAAGCATCTGGCAGTGTGTCGGCCAGTGTGGGTTTCTCCACCGGTAGCGGTATTATCCTGGGTGCGAATGTCCAGCAGAATAACTTTTTGGGTTCCGGTAATCAGGTCAACATCGGTCTTAATACCAGTGAATTTCAGAAGGTATACAGCTTCGGCTATCTCAATCCCTATTACACCGTTGACGGGGTGAGCCGCGGATTCAACGTGTACTACCGTGAAACCGACTATGACAGTACGGATATCTCCAATTACTCGACCGATGCCTTTGGTGGATCGGTTCGTTTCGGTTATCCCATTGATGAGATTACGCGCCTTGGCTTCAGCTTTGGCCCCGAAAGCCTGGAGATCAAGACCGGTAGTGATCCGGCATTCGTTGTAGAGGATTTCGTCGACTCCGAAGGGTCGACCTACCTGAACTGGAAAGCCGGTATCTCCTGGACCCGGTCGACCCTGAACCACGGTATGTTGCCGACCCGGGGTAACTCCAACTCCTTGTCGGCCCAGGTTGCCGTGCCTGGTAGTGATGTGAATTATTATAAACTGAACTACAGCGGCCAGATTTTCTTCCCGATAACACGCACCTGGACCCTTAATTTGAAAGCTAACCTGGGTTACGGGGACGCTTACGGTGATACCACCACAATGCCGTTCTTCGAGAACTACTATGCTGGTGGTTTCGGCTCGGTCAGGGGCTTTAGCGATAACTCCCTCGGCCCCAGAGCGCTCTCAAGCGATGGTGATGATGATGCGATCGGTGGTAATATTTTGGTGGAAACAACAGCGCAGGTGCTGTTTCCGTTACCCTTTATTAAAGATCAACGCTCGCTGCGCTCGGTGTTCTTTGTTGATGCCGGTAATGCGTTCTCCGATGATTGTGAGCGAAGCTCCGTGATCACCAACTGTTCTAACGTGAAGTTCTCCGAAATGCGTATTTCCGCGGGGGTAGGCCTGACCTGGATTACGGCGATGGGCCCCTTGAGCTTTACCCTCGCAACACCGTTGAAAGATCAGCCGGACGACGACACCGAAGTGTTCCAGTTTGCTTTGGGGCAGAGCTTTTAGGTTAGTTTGAAGCCGTTATCTGCTTTGATATTTTTAATATAGCGCTAGAGTTTTAGCGAATCCGATAAATGCAGGAGAGTATATGAACAAGTTTATGCAGCTGGTTGTGCTGGCGCTGGGTTTGATGACCGTCGTGGGCGCTCAGGCCGAGAGCAAGATAGCCGTCGTTAACTACCAGATGGCTTTGATTGAGTCCGACGCAGCCAAGGCGTACGCCAAGAAAGCGGAAGACCGCTTTGGTGCCCAGGTCAACGAGCTGAAAAAGCTCGAGGAGGAGGGCAAGCGTTTGCAGGCAAAATATGAGCGTGATGTGACCGCAATGAGTGAAAGCGAGAAGAAGGAGTTGCAGATGGAACTGCAGCGCAAGGCGCAAGATTTTGAGTATAAGTCCAAGCAGCTGCAGGCCGAAAAAGCGCAGTCAGATCGCGTTGAGATCGAAGCCCTACGCCCCAAATTGGACCAGGCTATTCAGGAAGTAGTGAAAGAGGGGGGCTATGACCTCGTTCTGGAGCGCAATGGAGTGGTTTTCGTAAGCCCCTCTGTTGATATTACAACCAAGGTGATCCAGCGGTTGAACAAAACCAACTAGTTGGCTTTTGCCTAGGGTTCATTGATGGTATAGCAGGGGGCTTAGGTCCCCTTTTGTGTTCCCTGCGGGCGGGGTACCATACTTCGGCGTGAGGGGTGATTCAGGGTGGAGCGAAGTGTAATGAACGAAAGCAGTAGCTATAGCTATAGCCTGGCCGAACTGGCGTCTCGAATTGATGCCTTGGTGAAGGGTGACCCGGACTATCGTATTGATGGTATCGCGACCCTGCAGACCGCGACCGCAGATAAGCTCAGTTTTTTGGCCAACCCCGCTTATGGGCGCTACCTGGAGTCTACCGAGGCCGGAGCCGTGCTGTTAACGCCCAAGGCGGCCGAGCAGTTTAGCGGCAATGCCCTGGTATTGGCTAACCCGTACCTCGGTTATGCCACGTTGTCCCATCTGTTCGACCCCTGCCCACGGGGGCAGGTTGGAATTCACGATAGCGCCGTTGTGCATCCGTCGGCTTGCATCGACTCTACCGCTGCCATCGGTGCCCGGGTTGTGATTGAGGCCGGAGCACAGGTCGCTGCAGGAGTGAGATTGGATGCTGGCGTCGTAGTTGGTGCCGACTCTGTAGTGGGTGAGCAGACTCATCTTTTTCCAAATGTTGTGGTTTATCACGGTGTCACCATAGGCAAGCGATGTATAATCCACAGCGGTGCCGTCATCGGCGGTGACGGCTTTGGCCTTGCTCCGGGTCCGGGTGGCTGGCACAAGATCGCCCAGATTGGGGGGGTGCTGATCGGTGATGATGTTGAGATCGGCTCTAACACATCGATCGATCGAGGCGCACTTGATAACACCGAGATCCGCGCCGGTGCCAAGCTCGATAACCTGATTCAGATCGCTCATAACGTGGTGATCGGAGAGGGTACGGCCATCGCATCCTGTGTGGGCATTTCGGGCAGCACCAAAATTGGTAAGGGTTGTATTATTGCGGGGCAGGCAGGTTTTGCTGGACATCTTAGCATCGCTGATAATGTTCAGATTATGGGGCAGGGCACGGTGACCAAATCGATTACTGAACCCGGCGTGTACTCATCCGGAGCCGGAGCGGTTATGCCTGTACGGGAGTGGCGCAAACAGGCAGTGCGTTTCCGTCAGTTAGATAATATGGCTAAACGACTCAAACAACTCGAGAATAACCAGACGTAATCCATGGTCGGTGGTTTTCACACATTAAAGGCAGGCGATAATCCGTGATAATGAATATTGAGAAGATTAAGGAATACCTTCCCCAGCGTTACCCCTTTTTGTTGGTTGATCGGGTTGTGGATGTTGACCTGGAAAACAACAGCATCGATTGCTACAAAAATGTCAGTGGCAACGAAGACTTTTTTAATGGCCACTTCCCGGACCACCCCATCATGCCGGGTGTCCTCATTATTGAAGCGATGGCGCAGGCGGCAGGCATTCTTGGTTTTCGCATGAGCGACAAGAAGAAAGAGGACAATACGGTCTATTATTTTGCGGGCGCTGATAAGGTGCGCTTCAAGCAACCGGTAGTGCCTGGAGACCGACTCGACCTGCGAGCGGATTACATTACCCAGAAGCGTGATATCTGGAAGTTCTCCTGCAAAGCCCTGGTTAATGGTAAAGTTGTCAGCTCAGCTGAAATTATTTGTGCAAAGAAGGAGCTCTGATCTTGAGCCAGGCCCCCACGGGTATTCACCCCAGCGCCCGAATCCATGATTCGGCCATTGTTGATTCTGGTGCCATTATCGGCGCCAACGTAGAGATAGGTCCCTGGACCCTGATAGGGGCTGATGTCGAGATCGGTGAGGGATCGGTGATCCATTCTCACGCCGTGGTGAAAGGTCCGACGATCCTCGGACGCAATAATGAAATTTTTCAGTTCGCCTCGGTCGGGGAGGATTGCCAGGACAAGAAGTACGCGGGTGAGCCCACGCGGTTGGTGGTGGGTGACAATAATGTTTTTCGCGAAGGTTGCACCATCCACCGTGGTACTGTGCAGGATGAAAGCCTGACTCGTATTGGCAGCGACAATCTGTTCATGGCCTACGCTCATGTGGGGCATGACTGCGTTATTGGTAGTGGTTGTATCTTCGCGAATAACGCCTCCGTAGCGGGCCACGTCCATGTTGGCGATGGGGCTATTTTGTCGGGCATGACCGGGGTGCACCAGTTCTGTCACATTGGTGCGTATAGCATGTGCGGTGGTGGAGCCATTATCTTTAAAGATGTTCCTGCATTTGTTCTTGCCGCCGGTAGTCCGGCCAAAGCCAACGGCATGAACTTTGAGGGGATGAAACGTCGCGGGTATAGCAAACCCTTGTTGCAACGGCTGCGTAAAGCCTACAAGGCCGTGTACCGGGAAGGCTTGACGCTAGAGGTTGCACTGCAGCAGCTTCAGGCTATCGAAGATCCCGAACCGGAACTGCTACTGTTTATCGATTCTCTCAAACGCTCCACTCGCGGCATCGTTCGCTAGTCCGTTTGCGGTGGGTGCCTGTCTCGGTGCTCACCGATTTATCTACTAAGGATCAGCGCACTATGGACGCCTCCTCCTCTTCTGCCTCCTCCTCTGCTGTGTGTCCCTCTGACCGTCCCATTCGTGTGGGTATCGTGGCGGGAGAGGCCTCCGGAGATATCTTGGGTGCCGGCTTGATCAAAGCGATCCTGGCGCGTTACCCCAATGCTCGCTTCGAAGGCATAGCCGGTCCGCTGATGCTGGCAGAGGGGGCGCAGTCGATGGTGCCGATGGAGCGCTTGTCGGTTATGGGGCTGGTTGAGGTGCTGGGTCGCTTGCGAGAGCTCCTCGCTATACGCAAACAGCTGGTGCAGCAGATGCTGGAGAATCCACCGGATCTGTTTATTGGGATCGATGCACCAGATTTCACTCTGCCGGTTGAGCTTAAACTGAAGCAGGCGGGAATTCCTACGGCTCATTACGTTAGCCCCTCGGTCTGGGCCTGGCGGCAGAAGCGTATCGTCAAGATTGCGCGCTCCGTGGATCACATGCTGTGCTTGTTACCCTTTGAGGCGCAGTTCTATCGCGAGCACAATGTCCCGGTCACGTTTGTCGGGCACCCACTGGCAGACAGCATTGCCATGGAAACCGATACACTGGCAGCGCGCCAACAGTTAGGCATTGAGTTGGCACCCGGACAATCGCTGTTGGCGCTGTTACCCGGTAGTCGGCAGGGAGAGGTAGCGATGCTGGCGCCACTTTTTTTGCAGGCGGCGAAACGTTGTGCGACGACGGGGAACTTCCGTTTCGTGATCCCCTGTATCAATGAATCGCGTTACGATCAGGTTAAAGAGCTGTGTGCACACTGGGTGCCTGAACTGGATATTACCCTTATTCGGGGTCGATCCCGTGAGACGATGGCGGCAGCTGACAGTATTTTGATCGCCTCCGGAACCGCTACCCTTGAAGCGACCCTCTTAAAGAAGCCCATGGTTGTCGCTTATCGCGTAGCGCCGATTACCTACCGCATCGCCTCCTGGTTGGTGAAGATCCCCTACCTCTCGCTGCCTAACCTGCTGGCCCAGCGAGAGTTGGTGCCTGAGTTGATTCAGGATGCAGCGACCCCCGAAGCCTTGGCCGAGGCACTGATGGCGAGCTTGCAAAGGGGGGCGGAGCTGCAAGCCGAATACTGTCAAATTCACGAATTGCTGGCACGCGATGCCAGTAACTCGGCCGCCGAGGCGGTTCTGTCGCTGATTCGGGAGTAACGGTGCAGTTTTCCCTGTTCGAAAGTAGTTCCGATAACCTGCGCCTTGTGGCCGGTGTCGATGAAGTGGGGCGCGGTCCCCTGTGCGGTGATGTGGTCACGGCAGCGGTTATTCTGGATCCGGCAAAACCGATCGAGGGGCTGAACGATTCCAAGAAGTTGACGGAGAAACGCCGGGAAGTTTTATTTGAGCTTATCCAGCAGCATGCCCTGGCGTGGTGTGTGGCACGGGCTTCGATCGAAGAGATCGACCGTTTGAATATTTTGCACGCGACCATGCTCGCGATGCAGCGAGCAGTAGCCGGCCTCAGTGTGCAGCCCCACTTGGCGTTGATCGACGGTAACCGTTGCCCGCAGTTACCCTGTGAAGCCCAGGCGGTCGTGCAGGGTGACGGTCTTGTTGCGGAGATCTCCGCGGCTTCAATTCTGGCTAAGGTCACTCGGGATCGTGAGATGGTAGCGCTGGATCGTTGTTATCCGGGCTATGGGATCGCTCAGCACAAGGGGTATCCGACCAAGCTCCATCTGCAGGCGCTACAACGGTTGGGCGTAACCCCTAGCCATAGAAAATCATTTGGCCCCGTGCGGCGCTTGCTTGACGCAAAGAGCTGACCCGCGATCCCTCCGGCTTAATACTGTTGTCGTTTTACCTGTTGCTGCCAAAGGCGGCGGTATTTGAGGGAGATCTCTTCAATTTTTTGCGCATCAATAGCGGTGCTTAGGAAGTGGGCGATCTGTTGCTTAACTGCCACAGAGTTGCAGGGTGAGGCTTTTGCCATGGTGTAATAGAGCCGCTCTGAGTTGATCTCCGGGGCGAGGAATCGAACCTGGCCAGTGAGGCCCATGGCATCGCTGTAGGCAAGCCCGGGTTGCAGCTCGTAGATCAGGTAATCCGAACGTCCCGCAAGCAGGGTCTTAAAAGCCAGGGTGATCGAACGCACGGACTGGATATCAAGCTCTCGGTTCGCGTAGCTATCAAACTCTTGCCCAAAGCTGTTATTAATAAGAGTGACCCCGCGTAGTGTTTTGAGTTGATCCCACTGATCGAGCCGGCCGCCTGTCTCTTTCAGCATTTTGCTGTTCCAGGGTACGAAGATAACACTGGGTATTGTCGTCAGGGGGGGCTCAATATAGTCGAGATAGCGGGTGCGTTGCCGAGTGTAGAAGGCTCCCGCGAGGCCGTCGATATCACCTTGCTGCGCTTTGCTTTGGGCTCGTGACCAAGGCCCTTCGTAGCGCGCATCCAATTTGACATGGATCGGCTCCAGAGCCATCTGCAACACCTCTACAGCGGTACCCATCAGGCGCCCTGGATCGCTGGGGTCTTGCCACAGCATAGGGGGGTACTCGGCATTACCGCTAAAGGTCAGGGTGCTGCAGTTGGCGGATGCCAGGCCCAAACTGCTCTGAAGGCTTAGGCAAAGCAGTGCCAGCATCGCGCTTAGGTATCGCAAGGAGGGAATAAAGTAGCTGTGCAGCATAGCGGTGTCGGCCCTGTTAAGCTCCCGGAAACACAGCGTCCTGCCAGTGTATGGTGGTACCAAATAGTTGGCACATTCTAGCGGTTAACCATTGCCTTGGGTACTGCTAAGATAGGGCTCCTCGATTCGGCAGCCCTACTCCTATGTCATCACAGTTTGTTCATTTACGCCTGCACACAGAATACTCGTTGGTCGATGGCTTGGTACGCCTGAAACCGCTGCTGGGTGCGGTCGCATCGAAAGGTATGCCCGCGGTTGCCATGACCGATCAATCCAACCTGTTCGCGTTGGTTAAATTTTATACCGGTGCAATGGGGGCGGGCATCAAGCCGATCTGTGGTGCCGATATGTGGGTCGAGAACCTCGATCCGCTGTTGCCTCCCACCCGGATACTGCTGCTGATCGTTAATGCCGAGGGTTATCGAAATCTGACCGAGCTGATCTCCCGCGGCTTTCAGCACGGTCAGAAGCAGGGTGTTGCCATTGTGCAGCGTGAGTGGATTAAACAGGCCTCCGAGGGGTTGATTGCACTCTGCGGTGGACGCCAGGGGGAGATTGGACAGGCTCTGTTGGCGGGTAACACCGGTGATGCAGAGCAGTTGCTGCAAGAGTGGCGTGAGGTGTTTGGTGATCGCTTCTACCTGGAGGTACAGCGCACTTCGCGGGCCGGCGATGAAGATCATCTCCACCATGCCGTTACCTTGGCTGAGCGCACAGGTTGTCCGTTGGTCGCCACCAACGATGTCATGTTTCTTGAGAAAACCGATTACGAAGCCCATGAGACCCGTGTCTGCATCGGAGAGGGGCGGGCGCTGGATGATCCCCGCAGGCCCCGACTTTACAGCGAAGAGCAATACCTGAAATCTCCCCAGGAGATGAGTGAGCTATTCGCCGATCTGCCAGAAGCCCTTGAAAACAGCGTGGAGATCTCCCGGCGTTGTACGGTTGAGGTGCAACTGGGTACCTATTTTCTACCCGATTACCCTGTCCCGGATGGGATGACCATGGATGAGTTCTTTCGTAAAGCCAGTTTTGAGGGCCTCGAGATGCGTCTCAAGCCTGTGCTGGAAGGGCTCGACGAACACCAGAGTAAGGAGCAGCGAAAGCTCTATGAGGACCGGCTCAGTTTCGAGCTGGATATCATTATCCAGATGGGATTTCCCGGCTATTTCCTTATCGTTATGGACTTTATTCGCTGGTCCAAGGCTAACGATATTCCCGTGGGTCCGGGGCGGGGCTCCGGTGCCGGTTCGCTGGTGGCGTACGTATTGGAAATTACCGACCTGGATCCGATCCCCTACGACCTCCTGTTTGAGCGCTTCCTGAATCCAGAGCGGGTATCGATGCCCGATTTCGATGTTGATTTTTGTATGGATGGGCGTGATCGGGTGATCGATTATGTAGCCCAGACTTATGGGCGTGAAGCGGTTTCCCAGATCATCACCTTCGGAACCATGGCGGCGAAAGCCGTAGTGCGCGATGTTGCGCGGGTGCAGGGTAAGTCCTACGGTCTCGCCGATAAACTGTCGAAGATGATCCCCTTTGAGGTGGGTATGACCCTCGGTAAGGCGATCGAGCAGGAGGCAACGCTTAAGGAGTTTATCGAGACCGACGAGCAGGCGGGTGAGATCTGGGAGATGGCGCTCAAGCTCGAAGGGGTTACCCGGAACGTAGGCAAGCACGCGGGAGGGGTGGTTATTGCCCCCTCAAAACTGACCGATTTTGCGCCGCTTTACTGTGACGAGCAGGGGCATGGTCTGGTGACCCAGTTCGATAAAAATGATGTGGAATCGGCCGGTCTGGTGAAGTTCGACTTTCTGGGCTTGCGCACCCTGACGATCGTCAACTGGGCACTGGAGACGGTCAACAAAGTGCGGGCGCTCAGTGATGAGCCGCCTCTGAATATTATGGAGATCGACCTGGAGGATAAGGCTTCGTTTGACCTCCTTAAACGGGCGGAAACCACTGCGGTATTCCAGTTAGAGTCCCGTGGCATGAAGGATCTGATCAAGCGCCTGCAGCCGAGCAGCTTTGAAGATATCATCGCCCTGGTGGCCCTATTCAGGCCGGGCCCGCTCGGCTCCGGAATGGTGGATGACTTCATCAACCGTAAGCATGGCCGTGAAAAGCTTTCCTATCCTCACCCCGACTACCAGCACGACGATCTGATACCGGTGCTCGAGCCCACCTACGGCATTATCCTGTATCAGGAGCAGGTTATGCAGATCGCGCAGGTCATGGCGGGCTTTACCCTGGGCGGCGCCGACCTGCTGCGTCGGGCGATGGGCAAGAAAAAACCGGAGGAGATGGCCAAGCAGCGCGAGCTGTTTATGGATGGGGCCAAGGGGCGTGGCGTTGATGAGGGCTTGTCGGGGCCTATATTCGACCTGATGGAAAAATTTGCCGGTTACGGGTTTAACAAATCCCACTCGGCTGCTTATGCGCTGGTCTCGTTTCAGACACTGTGGTTAAAGACCCATTATCCATCCGCTTTTATGGCTGCGGTATTAACCGCCGACATGCAAAATACCGACAAGATTGTCACTCTGATCGAAGAGTGTCGGGAGATGAAACTGGTGATCGTGCCGCCGGATGTGAGCGGTAGCGAATACCGTTTCACCGTCAATGAGCAGCAGGAGGTTGTCTATGGCCTCGGCGCAATTAAGGGGGTTGGTGAAGGACCGATCGAGGCGATCCAGATGGCTCGCCAGCAGGGGGGTGCCTTTGTTGATCTATTTGATTTCTGCAAGCGTCTGGACGGCAAAAAGATCAACAAGCGGGTGCTGGAGGCCCTGATTCGGTCGGGGGCAATGGATAAGTTGGCACCCGGCGGGGATTTGAGTCTTGGGCAAAAGCGCGCCATTTTGTTGGCCTCGATGGAGGAGGCTGCCAAGGCGGCAGATCAGTCCAGCAAGAGTTTGGATAGTGGGCATGATGATCTGTTCGGTGAGCTGGTCGCGGTGGGCGAGAGTAACGTCTACGAAAAGTTCATGGGAGTGCGCGAGTGGCCAGACAAGGAGCGCCTTAAGGGGGAAAAAGACACCCTGGGTATTTATCTTACCGGACACCCTATCGATGAATACGAAAAAGAGCTGCGCAACTTTGTACGCAACCGTATCAACGATCTCAAACCCGCGCGGGAAAGCCAGAATCTGGCAGGGTTGATCGTGGCGTCCAGGGTGATGAGAACCAAACGCGGTGACAAGATGGCGTTTATCACCCTCGATGACCGCAGCGGGCGCATCGAGGTGTCTTTGTTCGCCGATTGTTACGAGGAGTATCAGCACCTGATCACCAAGGATACCTTGGTGTTTGTCGAGGGGGAGGTGAGTTTTGATGATTATTCCGGAGCGCTTAAGGTCCGGGCTAAGCGCCTGATGAGCCTGGTGGACGCGCGCCAGCAATATGCACGCTTCTTGTGTCTGGAGTTACCCGAGTCGCTCTGCAAAAACGGGTTTACCCAGTTTTTGGCCCAGCTGTTTGGTGATCATCCGGGAACCACTCCGGTGCAGGTTAATTACCGTCGCGATGATGCCAGGGCAACCCTGCTTCTAGGGGAGTCGTGGCGGGTAGAGCCCAGTGATGAGCTGGTGCAGGAGTTGCGCGATCACTATGGCAAGGATCAGGTGATGCTTAGCTATAATTGAGGCCAGTGGGCCGTAAAGTTTGATAGTAACGGACTCTATGGACTCCCGATAAAGCTGCTTCTGAATGATTACGGGAGAGGCAAGATCGCTTACTTTTTGTAACTCGACTCCTCAAGTTGAATCACGTAAGGTGGGCGGCTAAATCCAGTGAACCCTTGAATCCAATCGCACTAACTGGTGCGATGGTAAACGGAACGCCATGAATCCTAACTATCTTGATTTCGAACAACCAATCGCTGACCTGGAAGCTAAAATAGAAGAGCTTCGTTTGGTTGGTAGTGACAACGAGCTGAATATCAACGACGAGATTCAGCGGCTGCAGGATAAGAGCCTGTCCCTGACCGAATCGATCTTCAAGGAGCTTAGCTCCTGGCAGATCGCTCAGATCGCGCGTCATCCCAAGCGTCCTTATACCCAGGATTATATCGACCTGATCTTTGACGATTTCGATGAGCTGCACGGCGATCGTCACTTTTCTGATGATAAGGCGATTATTGGCGGTATAGGGCGCCTGGAAGGGCGTCCTGTGATGGTGATTGGTCACCAAAAGGGGCGTGATGTTCGCGAGAAGGTGCGCCGTAATTTTGGTATGCCCCGGCCTGAAGGGTACCGCAAGGCCTGTCGCATGATGGAGATGGCCGAGCGCTTCAAGATGCCGATTCTCACCTTTATTGATACTCCCGGTGCCTATCCTGGTATCGATGCCGAAGAGCGTGGCCAGAGTGAAGCGATCGCATACAACCTGGCGGTCATGTCTCGATTAAAAACCCCGATTATCTCTACTGTGGTAGGCGAGGGCGGGTCTGGTGGCGCGTTGGCAATTGGTGTCTGTGATCACCTGATGATGCTGCAGTACTCTACCTATTCTGTTATCTCTCCTGAGGGCTGCGCGTCGATTCTGTGGCGCAGCGCCGAGCGTGCACCCGATGCGGCTGAAGCGATGGGTATTACCGCAGATCGCCTCAACGGTTTTGGGATAGTGGATCAGGTCGTCGGCGAGCCTCTGGGTGGCGCCCATCGCGATAGGGAGCAGATGGCCAATAGCCTGAAAGCGTCCTTGCTGTCGCAACTGGATGATCTGGCAGGTTTGCCTGTTGATGAGCTGCTAGAACGCCGATACCAGCGCCTGCTCTCATACGGTATCAGTTAAACCATCGCAGGAAAAAGGCCCGGTTGATCTGTCGTCACCGGGCCTTTTTTATTGCATAAAATGGGTGGCGCGGCCCAGGGCCAGGCTTTGGGCTCTTGCATGGCCACAATAGAGACCGGTAGATCTGTTATGCTGAACAACCTCTGCGGTTAATACTTTTTGCCATGGCTGTTACCGAACTGACTCCCGATCATCTCAAACCGTTGCTCGCGCCGCTGCATGAGCGGCGCTTTGTGGTGGCTCTTAGTGGCGGCCTGGACTCGGTCGTGCTGCTCGAGCTGATGCAGCGCTTGCGCAGCGAGGGGGTTATCGCCCGTCTTTCTGCGCTGCACGTAAATCATCAGTTGAGCCCTAACGCCCTTGATTGGGAGCAGCATTGCCGGGCATTGTGCGAGCGCTGGCAGGTACCACTGGAAACGGTCCCTGTAACCCTTGATGCCCGGGGCGCAAACCTTGAGGAACAGGCTCGGGAAGCGCGCTATGAGGCGATGGCGCAACACTGTGGGGCCAACGACTGTTTCCTGTTGGCCCATCACCAGCAAGACCAGGCGGAGACCCTGCTTTACCGGTTGGTAAGAGGCAGCGGAGCGCGGGGCTTGGGTTCTATCCCGAGACGTCGGCAGCTGGGAGCGGGGGAGTTGTTGCGACCCCTGCTGGACCACAGTCGCAGCCAGTTGCTCGACTACGGAAAATCCCGCGATCTGCGCTGGGTTGAGGATGAAAGTAACCGGTCGCTGCGGTTCGATCGCAACTACTTGCGCCACCGGGTGTTGCCGGCATTTCGGCAACGATGGCCCGATATCGATTCCCGTCTGGCAAGGCAGGCTCAGCGGATGGCGGGTGACGCTGAGCTGCTGGATCAGTTGGCGGCCCTGGACCTGGCCGCGAGCCAAGTGTCGTCGCCGGACGCCTGGCTGTCCGGCTACCCCATGTTGTCGTGGCAGCCGCTTCGGGAGCAGAGTCCTTCGCGTCAGCGTAATCTGCTGCGATTCTGGCTGCGTCAGCTGGGTGTTGCGGTTCCGGGTGAGGCGCTATGCGAGCAGCTGCTAGCGTTGGCCAATAGTCGTGTCGACGCCAATCCCTGCGTACAGTGGCAAGGGTGGGAAATAAACCGCTACCGGGGTGTTTTGGTGGTTCACAAGCGCTTCGCCCCACCTGGCGAAAGCGGAACCTTTTTCTTGCGCGAGGGAGATCTGGCCCTGGTTAATAACGGTCAACTTCGCGTCCGGCAGGCATCGCTCCAGAAGCACAGGCTTTGTACCGACCTGGGTCCGCTGCGGATCGGTTATCGTTGCGACGGTTTTGAACCAGAGCGCATCAAATTGGCCGGTCGCCGGGGCAGCAAGTCCTATAAGAAGTTGATGCAGGAACAGGGCGTTCCGCCCTGGCTGCGGGATCGCTGGCCGTTGTTGATCTGCGGCACAGAGCTGGTAGCTGTGCCCTCTATCGGAGTGTTGGAAGGTTTTTCCGCCCCTTCTGAAGAGGAGGGATTCGAGCTGGTATGGCAGGTGCCAAAATGGGGTGGTTCGGATTGAGCTGGCTAGCGCCTTCTGGTATCCTGCAACCCCATCTCGAGATGCTTTGATATCTCCCTTCGCTGTCGCGGCGCCTTGCCGCTAATTTGCTATTACAGGCCTTACATGACGCACTATATCTTCGTCACCGGTGGTGTTGTTTCTTCGTTGGGGAAGGGCATTGCCGCCGCCTCGCTTGCTGCTATTCTTGAGGCCCGTGGCCTGAAGGTCACCATGCTTAAGCTCGACCCCTACATCAACGTGGATCCTGGAACCATGAGTCCTTTTCAGCATGGAGAGGTATTTGTGACCGAGGATGGTGCCGAGACCGATCTTGATCTGGGGCATTATGAGCGCTTTATTCGCACCACGATGCGTCAGGGTAATAATTTCACCACCGGACGTGTCTATGAGCACGTGTTGCGGAAGGAGCGCCGTGGAGACTATCTCGGCGGGACCGTGCAGGTCATTCCTCATATTACCGATGAGATCAAGCGCCGGGTTATAGCCGGTGCGGGCGACGCGGACGTAGCGCTGGTAGAGATCGGCGGCACCGTGGGTGATATCGAGTCCCAACCCTTTCTGGAGGCGGTGCGACAGCTTAAGGTCGAGCTGGGTTATAACCGCGCCATGCTGATGCACCTGACTCTGGTGCCTTACATCGCAACGGCCGGCGAAACCAAAACCAAGCCTACCCAGCACTCGGTCAAAGAGTTGCGTTCGATAGGTTTGCAGCCCGATATTCTAGTGTGCCGTAGCGATCACCACATCGACCGTTCCTCCCGCCGAAAGATCTCCCTGTTTACCAACGTGGAGGAGCAAGCGGTTATCTCCCTTGAGGATGCCGACACCATTTATCGTATCCCCTCTATGTTGCATAACCAGGGGGTAGATTCGCTGGTGGTTAAGCGTTTCCATCTCGAATGTAACGAGGCTGACCTGAGCGAATGGGATGCCGTACTCGACGCTGAGCTGAATCCGGAACACGAAGTGACCGTGGCTATGGTTGGCAAGTATATGGAGCTGTTGGATGCGTACAAATCGCTGATCGAGGCGATGAAGCACGCGGGCCTCAAAGCTCGCACTAAGGTGAAGCTCAAGTACATCGACTCCGAACAGATCGAACAGGAGGGGCTCGGACTGCTGGAAGGCGCTGACGCGATCCTTGTGCCCGGTGGGTTCGGTCATCGAGGGGTCGAAGGCAAGATTCTGGCGGCGCGTTATGCCCGCGAAAACAAAGTCCCCTATTTGGGGATCTGTCTCGGCATGCAAGTGGCCGTGGTCGAGTATGCGCGCCATATGGCGGGTCTCGATGGTGCCAATAGTACCGAGTTTGGACAAAATCTGGATCACCCGGTTATAGGTTTGATTACCGAGTGGACCACCTCCTCAGGTGATGTAGAGCAACGAGCCAAAGATTCGGATCTGGGCGGGACCATGCGCCTGGGCAGCCAGCAGTGCAACCTGACCTCGGGCTCTCGCTCTTATGAGGCCTATGGCAGCAATGTAATTGCTGAGCGCCATCGTCACCGCTACGAAGTGAACAACAATTACGTTAAACAGCTTGAGGCTGCAGGGCTGATGATTGCCGGACGTTCGGCGGATAACTCCTTGGTGGAAATTGTGGAGGTGCCTGATCACCCCTGGTACGTAGCGTGTCAGTTCCATCCTGAATTTACCTCAACTCCTCGCGATGGACACCCTCTATTCACCGGTTTTGTGAAGGCTGCGTTGGCTCAGCAGAAGGATGCTCAAGCATGAGTCGGTCCGTTGCGCAAAAAGTAATTCGTGTCGGAGATATCCAGATCTCCAACGAGCTGCCCTTTGCCTTGCTAGGCGGCATGAACGTACTCGAGTCTCGTGATCTTGCGATGCAGGTGGCGGAAGCTTACGTGGAAGTGACCGGCAAGTTGGGCATTCCTTATGTGTTCAAGGCCTCTTTTGACAAGGCTAATCGCTCTTCGATTAACTCCTATCGAGGACCTGGGCTGGAGGAGGGCTTGAAGATCTTGCAGGAGATCAAGCAGCAGTTCTCCGTGCCGGTCATCACCGATGTGCATGAACCCGCACAGTGCCAGGCGGCGGCCGAGGTTGCCGATATTATTCAGTTGCCGGCGTTTTTGTCGCGTCAGACCGACCTGGTGATGGCGATGGCGAAGACCGATGCGGTTATTAATATCAAGAAGGCCCAGTTCCTTGCCCCTCGTGAAATGCAGCATATTCTCACTAAGTGCGAAGAGGCGGGTAATGATCGCCTGATGCTATGTGAGCGCGGCAGTAGTTTCGGTTATAACAATCTCGTCGTCGATATGCTTGGTTTCGGCCTGATGAAAACCTTTGGTTACCCGGTGGTGTTCGACGTGACGCACTCGTTACAGATGCCGGGAGGCCGCAGCGATAGCGCTGGAGGTCGTCGAGCCCAGGTAGCCGAGCTGGGACGCGCCGGCATGAGTCAGGGGCTGGCAGGATTGTTTCTTGAAGCCCACCCTGACCCCTCGCAAGCCAAGTGCGATGGTCCCTGTGCACTGCGGCTTGACCAGCTCGAACCCTTCCTTAAGCAAATGAAAGTGATCGATGAGGCGACCAAGAGTCTCGACCCGATCATTAACGATTAACGAATAGTCTGTTTTTACTGGAGAGATCAAAAGATGGCAGAGATTGTCGATATCAAGGCTCGTGAAATTCTCGATTCTCGGGGCAACCCCACCGTAGAAGCTGATGTTGTGCTTGCTTCTGGCACCGTTGGCCGGGCTTGCGCCCCTTCCGGAGCCTCTACTGGTTCCCGTGAAGCGCTGGAATTACGCGACGGCGACAAGTCTCGCTACCTGGGTAAGGGTGTTCGCAAGGCCGTCGAAGGTATCAATACTCGCATTCGCGAGCGACTGCTGGGTATGGATGCTGCCGCCCAGCGTGAACTCGACACCGCGATGATCGAGCTGGATGGTACCGAAAATAAAGAGGTGTTGGGTGCTAACGCCATTCTTGCGGTATCCCTGGCTGCTGCCAAAGCTGCCGCGCAGGAGAAGGGCATTCCCCTGTACCAACACATTGCGGACATTAATGGCACACCGGGCCAATACAGCATGCCGGTACCTATGATGAACATTATCAATGGTGGCGAGCACGCTGATAATAACGTGGACATTCAGGAGTTCATGATTCAGCCGGTGAAAGTCGATAGTTTTGCCGAAGCGCTGCGTGTGGGTGCCGAGATCTTCCATAGCCTGAAAAAAGTTTTGCAGCAGCGTGGGCTCAACACAGCCGTAGGCGATGAAGGCGGATTTGCACCTAACCTGCCATCGAATGAGGCTGCGTTAGAGGTTATCTCCGAGGCGGTTAGTGCTGCAGGTTACGTGCTGGGTGAAGACGTTACCCTGGCTCTTGATTGTGCGTCTTCCGAGTTTTACAAGGATGGGAATTACGATCTGGCAGGTGAGGGCAAGGTGTTCGACGCTAGTGGCTTTGCCGACTATCTGGCGGGCTTGACCGAGCGTTTCCCAATCATCTCTATCGAAGATGGTATGGATGAATCCGATTGGGCTGGCTGGAAGGTGTTGACCGACAAAATCGGTAGTAAAGTGCAGCTGGTTGGCGATGACCTGTTTGTAACGAATACTCGTATTCTTAAGCGCGGAGTTGAAGAGGGAGTCGGAAACTCGATTCTGATTAAATTCAACCAGATCGGTACTCTGTCTGAAACCCTGGACGCTATCGCTATGGCCAAACAGGGTGGTTTTACCGCGGTGATCTCTCATCGTAGTGGTGAAACTGAGGATGCCACAATCGCTGACCTGGCCGTGGGTACCGCAGCGGGCCAGATTAAAACCGGTTCGCTGTGCCGCTCCGACCGTGTTGCCAAGTATAACCAGTTGTTGCGCATCGAAGAGGAGCTTGATGGTATGGCTCCCTACCGTGGAATCGCTGAATTTAAAGCGTAAAGCATACCGTTGAGCATAGAAAAAGGGATCGAATCGATCCCTTTTTTGTGCCCGGATCATTACCCTCCGGGACACAGGGGGTGGTATGCTCATCTCTTAATTTGACCGGTAGAGGGAGTCTATCGGTATTACTTTATGGCTATTGTTGTGAGATTCCCCGTAAAAGTTGTTATTGCACTCCTCACCCTGATGTTGCTATCGCTGCAGTATCGCCTCTGGTTTGGCGAAAGCAGTCTTAGTCAGTTGCGGGAGACCGATGCTCAGATTGAGAAACAGCGGCTTGAGAATCAGCGTCTTGAGCAGCGAAACCGCGTGCTTGAGGCCGAGGTTGTAGAGCTGCAACGGGGACTGGATACTCTTGAAGAGCGTGCCCGCAGTGATTTGGGTATGGTGAAAGAGGGTGAGCAGTTTTACCTGACACCTATCGAATAGCGAGTTGGCTTGAATCAAATGACAGCGATGCCCCCCTCCTCCCCCGACGAACCCCTGCAACCCCAGCGTTTTTTTGCCGTTGTTCCCGCTGCCGGTGTCGGCAAACGCATGGGAGCCGACCGCCCCAAGCAGTATCTTGTTTTGCGGGGAAGGACGTTGATCGAACATACCCTCGAGCGGCTATGTGGTTTTACGCCGATCGAGCGAGTTATCGTAGCGCTGGCCGCAGAAGACCCTTACCGGGAGGGCATCGCCATCCTCAACAGTTCTAGGGTTTTGTGCTGTGAGGGCGGTGCCGAACGTTGTCATACGGTGCACAGTGCCTTGAACTCCCTGGCTGGTATAGCCGCCGACTCCGACTGGGTATTGGTTCACGATGTGGCTCGGCCCTGTGTGCGTGTTGAAGACCTGCAGCGACTGCTAGACCGGCTGCAGGGGCACCCGGTAGGAGGGCTATTGGGCGTGCCTGTGTGGGATACCATGAAACGGACCGCCAGTGATGACCAGGTTATTGGAACTGTAGACAGGCAACATCTGTGGCGTGCCTACACACCACAGATGTTTCGATATGGGGTGCTGCGAGATGCATTGAGTGCCGTGCTGGCGCGTGGTGAGTTGGTGACCGATGAGGCTGCGGCTATTGAGGCTGCCGGTTTGAAGCCCTTGTTGGTTGAAGGCGCACAGGACAATATCAAGGTGACCCGCCCCGAAGATCTGGCACTGGCAGAATTTTATATGGCCCAGCAAGAAGCCGGGCAGTCCTAGGAGACGAATGTGAGAATTGGCCATGGCTTTGACGTGCATCGATTCGGTGAAGGGGACCACCTGATGATAGGTGGTGTGCGGATACCCTATAGCAGGGGGGTGATGGCTCACTCCGATGGTGATGTATTGATCCACGCTCTCTGTGATGCATTGCTGGGTGCAGCAGCGCTGGGAGATATAGGCAAGCACTTTCCCGATACCGACAGTGCTTGGGCCGGCGCCGATAGTCGTGATCTTTTGCGCAGGGTGATGGAGTTGCTGGCCGATAAAGGCTTCGCGTTGGGTAATGCGGATATGACCCTGGTGGCCGAAGCACCGAAAATGGCACCTCATATTCAAGCAATGGGTGAGTGCCTTGCCAGTGATATGGGGGTTTCGCTAAACGACGTTAATATCAAGGCCACGACTACCGAAAAATTAGGTTATACGGGCCGCGGCGAAGGCATCGCAGCTCACGCAGTGGTGCTATTGCAGAGGGCTGAGTCGTGAGCGGTACCGGTCAGGATGAGATCGCGGTTGCCGTAAAGATGAGTTGGCCCCGTGCGTACGGGGGGACGGTGGCCCGTGCTCAGTTTAAACAGGAGCCGGCAGACTTTATTGTTGAGGAGCAGTTGGGGTTTGAACCCGAGGGTGAGGGGGAGCACCTGTTTTTGCAAATCCAGAAACAGGGGCACAATACCGAATGGCTGGCCCGCCAGCTCGCGAAGTGGTGCGAGGTACCTCCCCGTGATGTCTCTTTTTCAGGGCTCAAGGATCGTCAGGCGATTACCACTCAGTGGTTCGGTGTGCAGTTGCCGGGTCGCCCCGACCCTGACCTTTCCGCTTACGAGGAGGATGGACTGCGAATCCTTCAGGCTCGGCGGCACCCGCGTAAGCTGCGTCGTGGTGTGCACCGGGGAAATCGCTTCAAGATTCGGCTGCGAAACTTCAACGGCGATCGTGAGTTGGCGGAGAAGCGTTTACAGCAGATAGCGCTACAGGGTTTTCCCAACTACTTTGGCGAGCAGCGTTTTGGCTTCGATGGCGGCAACGTGGAGGAGGCGCTGCGCCTGTTTCGAGGCGAGATAAAAGTGCGCAACCGTTCGCGTCGCTCCATCTACCTGTCGGCGGCACGTTCATGGTTGTTTAATGAGGTATTAGGGACGCGCATCCAGCAGCAGAGCTGGAACCAGTATCGTGAGGGCGATGTGCCTGGTTTTTTTGGTAACCAGAGTCTGGTGCGGGCGGATCGAATTGACAGCGAGCTACTGTCCAGGTTCGCACAGTTGGAGCTCTGTGCAACCGGTCCCCTTTGGGGGCGAGGAGAGCTCTCTACCCAGGGCGAAGTGGCAACTATGGAGGCGCGTTTGGCTGCCCTGCAGCCACAACTGTGCGCCGGCCTTGAGGCAGCAGGGATGAAGCAGGAGCGTCGTCGCCTGGTTGCGTTGGCTGCATCGCTGCAGTGGGATTTTGAAGGGGATGATCTGTTGCTCGGCTTTGAGCTGGCCAGCGGCGGTTACGCAACGGCGCTACTGCGCGAATTAGTCGATACGGAGTAAGCGGCGACGAATGTTAATTTTATTGTCGAATGATGATGGTGTGTTTGCCCCCGGACTTAAGGCATTGCACGCCTGTGTAAGTGCAGACCATGAGTGCGTGGTGGTGGCACCCGACCGGGACCGTAGTGGCGCGAGTAGCTCTTTGACCCTCGATCGGCCGCTGCGCTGGGCCGAACAGGACAACGGTTTTACCAGTATTAATGGCACCCCCACCGATTGCGTTCATCTGGCGCTCAACGGTCTTCTGGATGAGTCCCCGGAGATGGTGATGTCGGGTATCAATCTGGGGGCAAACCTGGGTGACGACGTACTTTATTCTGGAACGGTCGCTGCGGCATTGGAGGGGCGGTTTCTCTCGCGTCCGGCACTGGCGCTGTCGCTCTGTTCGCGCTCGACGGTGCATCTGTCGACAGCGCAGCACGTTATCAGCGAGATGATGAAAAATATTGAGCAGCTGGTGCTGCCTTCGCGTAGCATCCTCAATATTAACATTCCGGATCTGCCGCTAAATCAGCTCAAGGGGATGCTGTTGACCCGACTCGGACATCGAGCTCGGGCGGCACGGCCGGTACGGGTCACCGACCCGCGAGGTAACGAGGGTTACTGGATATCGGTGGTCGGAAAGGGCGAAGATGCGGGCGAAGGTACCGATTTTCACGCGGTTAAGGCGGGGTATGTGTCGGTGACCCCCTTACGAATAGATAAAACACATTATGATGCGTTCTCCGATGTGGAGAATTGGTTGGGAGATATGCAATGAATGACGTGGACCTGCGGGGGATCGGAATGACCTCCCAGCGCACACGGGACCGGCTGATCCAGCGGTTACGGGACGAAGGGATTCACAGTACAGCGGTACTGGATGTGATTCGTAATATTCCGCGCCATATTTTTGTGGATGAAGCGCTGTCCCATCGAGCGTACGAGGATACCGCGCTCCCGATTGGTTATGGCCAGACCCTGTCTCAACCCTATATCGTTGCTCGCATGACCGAACTCTTGCTCGCCGATGGTCCATGCCCGCGAGTATTGGAGATCGGTACAGGGTCGGGCTATCAAACCTGCGTGTTAGCGCAGATGGTGGAGCAGTTGTTCAGTGTTGAGCGTATTCGTCCGCTACAGGATAAAGCACGCCAGCGGCTGCGTACTTTGAAGCTGCACAACGTCCAGTTAAAGCACGCGGATGGAGGTATGGGATGGCCGGAGCAGGGACCCTTTGATGGTATTTTGGTAACAGCGGCTCCAGAATCGGTGCCGCAGGAGCTGATTGAACAGCTAGCTATTGGGGGGCGGCTGGTTATTCCCGTTGGCGGCGGCGAGCAGCAAGAGCTGCTGCTGATCCAGAAAAACGAAGAGGGCGTTAGCGTCGAAAAGGTCGAACCCGTTCGCTTTGTTCCACTACTCGCTGGCGCAATCCGCTAGAACGCAGGAATTAGATCATCAATGGATAGTTGGCAACAAAGACTCTCACTCTTCGCCAAGGGTATGACAATGGGGGCGGCGGATGTGGTGCCCGGAGTCTCCGGTGGCACTATGGCACTGATTACCGGGGTGTACGATCGCCTGCTCGAAGGCTTGAGCCGTATCGATGGCCAGGCGATAGGGTTATTGGGCAGGGGGCAGATCGCAGAGCTTTGGCGTTATGTGGATGGCACCTTCCTGCTCACCCTGTTTAGTGGAGTGTTGCTGAGTATTCTCTCCCTGGCGCGCCTCATCACACACCTGTTACAGGCGTACCCTGTATTGGTCTGGTCTTTCTTTTTCGGCCTGATTTTGGTGTCGGCATTTTATGTGGGTCGCAGTCTTGATCGATGGACACCTGCGGCATGGGGAATGCTGCTGCTGGGTGCAGTGGTGGCCTGGGTTATTACCGTTGCCCACCCATTACAGCTACAAGCGGATCTGCCGACGTTGTTTATGGCAGGGGCAATTGCGGTCTGTGCGATGATACTGCCCGGCATATCGGGCAGCTTTATCTTGCTGTTGATGGGGCTCTATGGGCCGGTAATGTCGGCGATCAAGGGCTTTGACTTTACCGTTTTGGCGACCGTTGCCGGGGGCTGCGTGGTTGGCCTATTGAGCTTTTCGAGGGTATTGAACTGGCTGCTACACCATTATCATAGAGCTACGATGGCGTTTCTTTGTGGTTTGATGTTGGGGTCGTTAAATAAAGTGTGGCCCTGGAAGGAGACGCTGAGTGTACGAATAAACAGTGCCGGGGAGACGGTTCCGCTGTTGCAGCGTAATCTCCTGCCGGGTCAGTACGAGGTAACGCTCGGGGAAAGCGGCTATGTGTTTGAATCGGTAGGACTGATGCTCTTTGCGGTGGTGCTGGTGCTGGCCATAACTCGGCTGGCGGGGAGTTCGAAAACAGCGCATTGAGTCAATTTGACCCACTATTCAATGGTGGTAACTTAATAAGGCGATGACTTTTGATTTCGATCAAAGAGATACAGATTTTTTTTAGACTTATTTTTCCCCCTTTTTTGCCTTATATGTAAAAAAGGAATAAAAAAGACGTTGAGGCGTCCTTCGACCATAAGCGGGAATACGCGTTGACCGGGATTCACACACAGGCCATGCTCAAGGTTGTTTTGTCATCGGGAGCGTTGATAAAAGCGTTGCCGCTGGCGGTGATTTTGCTGTTGAGCGGGTGTGCCAGCGACGCTCCTTATGCCCCGGTTAGTGATCGTACCAAGCCCCCCGAGGTGACCTGGGGTTATCATCTGGTGCGCCCCGGCGAAACCCTCTACTCGATCGCGTGGCGCTATGGCAGGGACTTTCAGGAGTTAGCAAACGCCAACAACATTCGAGCGCCCTATACGATCTATCCCAAGCAAAAACTTTCTCTGTATACGCCGGGTACCCGCAGCGTGCGAAAGTCTTCTTCTTCCAAGCCCAAAGCATCCCCTCCGAAGAGGAAGGTGAGTGTGCGTCCTAAAGTTGCCCCCCAATCCACCGTTAGCAAAAGCTCAGCGGTTAAAAGTTCGGGGCCGGTAAAGTGGCGTTGGCCGAGTCGGGGAAAGGTGATCCAGTACTACAGTACAGCGGGGAAGCTTAACAAGGGTATTGATATCGGCGGCAAATTAGGCGAGCCTGTTAACTCTGCGGCTCCGGGGCGAGTCGTTTACGCCGGTAGCGGTCTGTTAGGGTATGGCAGGTTGGTTATCGTGAAACACAACAGTACCTATTTAAGCGCCTACGCACACAATAGTAAGGTGCTGGTAAAGGAGGGAGATAGCGTTACAGTCGGCCAGAAAATTGCTGAGATAGGATCGTCGGGGACTAATCGGGAAAAGCTGCATTTTGAAATAAGAAAAAACGGCAAACCGGTCAATCCACTGCAATATCTGCCGAAGAGATAGTGACAACCCTGGGTTAGCGGGAGTGCTAGCCATTAATACAAACGATTAACGTCGATAAGGTATAGGGCTATGAGGATGTCAGTGAAAAGGGAAGATGGGGATGTTGTCGAGGCCAAGGCCAAGGCTAAGACTAAACAAAAAGCCGTATCAAGCAAGGCAGCAAAGTCTAACGCTAGCGGAAAGACAGTGAAAGCGGTCGCTCGACCGCAACCGCGCACCTCTCGTCGTGTCAGCGATGATGATAAATTCTACAAGAGTCTGGATGCTACCCAGATCTATCTAAATGAGATCGGTTTTTCACCGCTATTGACTCCGGAAGAGGAGGTGTATTTTTCACGCCTTGCCATAAAGGGAGAAGAGTCGGGCCGGCGGCGAATGATTGAAAGTAATTTGCGTCTGGTGGTGAAAATATCCCGTCGTTATGCCAATCGTGGCTTGACCCTGCTTGATCTAATCGAGGAGGGAAATCTCGGTCTGATCCGGGCGGTGGAAAAATTTGACCCTGAACGAGGGTTTCGCTTTTCGACCTACGCCACCTGGTGGATTCGGCAAACTATCGAGCGGGCGATCATGAATCAGACCCGCACCATTCGGCTGCCGATTCACGTAGTGAAAGAGCTTAACGTGTATCTGCGTGCCGCGCGTGAACTTACCCAAAAGCTGGATCATGAACCACGGCCAGAAGAGATCGCGGAGCTATTGGATAAGCCCGTCGCCGATGTAAAACGAATGCTTGGGCTCAATGAGCGCGTGACCTCGGTGGATACTCCGCTGGGGCCTGATTCTGATAAGTCCGTTCTTGATACGATTTCGGATCAACGTGAGGCCAACCCGGCCGAGCTGCTGCAAAGCAGCGATCTGAATGACAGCATTGATCGTTGGCTTGAGGAGCTATCCGAGAAGCAGCGTGAAGTGGTTGCGCGGCGTTTTGGCTTGCGGGGACACGAAACCTGCACCCTGGAAGAGGTGGGGCGTGAAATTGGCTTGACCCGGGAGCGCGTGCGCCAAATTCAGGTTGAAGCACTTAAGCGTCTGCGGGTGATCATGGAAAAGCAGGGGCTGAGTAGCGAGGCACTGTTTCAAGACTAACTGCAGGCTTTGTTGTTAGTTGGCTGAAATTGAGCGAAGAGGTTTGCCGCTTGATATAAATAAAAAGGGCAGCGATTAAGCTGCCCTTTTTTGTGGATGCCCGTTAGGCGCGCTTAGCGCTCGAGGTATTTCAGCTTTCCTTCTACCCCATCCCACTCTTCGGCGTCGGCCGGAGCCTCTTTCTTCTCGGTAATGTTGTCCCAGACTTCAGCCAGTTCGGCATTGAGCTCGGTAAACTCTTGCTGGTCCTCCGGCACCTCATCCTCTGAAAAAATTGCATTGGCTGGGCACTCGGGCTCGCATAACGCGCAGTCGATGCATTCGTCAGGGTGGATTACAAGAAAATTGGGTCCTTCGTAAAAGCAGTCGACAGGGCAAACCTCGACGCAGTCGGTGTACTTGCACTTGATGCAGTTGTCGGTAACCACGAATGTCATGGGTTTTGTTCTCCAGTCAGGCTGTATAGGGGTATTTGCGCCATAGTGTAGCAGGAGTTGAGTGCGCTTTTAAGCCATTACCTACAAGCGCGAGCGCAGCTCATAAAGCAGCTCCAGCGCCTGCCTGGGGGTCAGGTTGTCGGGGTCGAGCTGCTGCAACTCATCGACAACCGGGTGGGGCATCGGCGTGGCGAAAAGGTCGTTCTGGCGAGGGGCTGGTTCCGCAGCGGTTGCCGCTGAGGGCTCGACGAACTGCTCTCGCTCCAATAGTGTCAGCTTTTGGCGGGCATCGTTGATTACCTGCCGTGGAACACCAGCAAGTTGGGCGACCTGCAAGCCATAGCTTTGGCTCGCGGGGCCTTCGTTAACGGTGTGCAGAAACACGATACGGTCTTCATGCTCGGTAGCATTCAGGTGTACGTTCGCAACTCCGGGAATCAGCTCGGGCAGTGCGGTTAACTCAAAGTAGTGGGTGGCGAAAAGGGTGAATGCCTTCACCTCGTTGGCCAGGTGGGATGCGGCCGCCCAGGCAAGGGATAGTCCATCGAAAGTGCTGGTGCCTCGCCCCACCTCGTCCATTAACACCAGGCTGTTGTCGGTGGCGTTGTTGAGAATGTTGGCGGTTTCGGTCATCTCCACCATAAAGGTAGAGCGGCCCCCGGCCAGGTCATCGGACGAGCCGATACGGGTGAAGATGCGGTCAATCGGCCCTAGTTTCAGTCTCCCTGCAGGTACATAGCTGCCAATACAGGCGAGTAATACGATCAGCGCGGTTTGCCGCATATAGGTCGACTTACCACCCATGTTGGGTCCGGTTATCATCAGCATGCGACGCTGAGTGTTCATGGTGACGCCGTTGGCAACAAAGGGCTCGTCGAGTACCTGCTCTACCACGGGGTGACGTCCCTCCTCAATCATAATTCCCGGTGCCTGGCTAAATTCCGGGCGCACCAGGTTGAGGTTGTCGGCACGTTCTGCAAGATTGTTGAGCACGTCGAGCTCCGCTAACGCCTGGGCACTCTCCTGTAGCGGTGCAAGGTGCTCGAGAAGTTGGTCGAGCAGCTGTTCGTAGAGGAGCTTCTCGCGCGCCAGCGCCCGGCTTTTGCTGCTTAGTGCCTTATCTTCAAATATTTTTAGCTCGGGGGTTATAAAGCGCTCGGCGTTTTTCAGGGTCTGGCGGCGAATATATTCCGCGGGGGCCTTATCCGATTGTGAACGGCTGATCTCTATGTAGTAACCGTGCACGCGGTTGTAGCCGACCTTGAGTGAGGAAAGCCCGCACTTTTCGCGCTCCCGTACTTCCATATCCAATAGATACTGGCCAGCGTTTTCGCTGATACCGCGTAGTTCGTCCAGTTCGCTATCGTACCCACTGGCGATGACCCCACCATCACGGATAACCACGGGAGGATTATCAATGATGGCACACTGCAGTCGTTCGACCAGTGCCGGATATTCGGTGATCTGGGTCGCGAGTGCAGTTATGGCTTCGCTGTCGATTCCAGCGAGCTGGCGCTGGAGGTCGGGCAGTGTAGCAAGGGCATCACGCAACCTTGCCAGGTCCCGGGGGCGAGCAGAACGCAGTCCAACCCGGGCGAGTATTCGTTCAATGTCGCCAATCTGTTTGAGCAACCCCTGCGCCGACTCGTAACGGTAGTTATCGAGCAGGGCGGCAATGGCATCCTGTCGGCGCTGTAGTTGGGTCATATTTCGCAACGGGCGGTTTAACCAGCGTCCGAGCATTCGGCTGCCCATGGCGGTGGAGGTGTTGTCCATCACCGAGGCCAGGGTATTGTCTCGGCCCCCCGTGAGGTTGGTGTCAATTTCCAGATTACGGCGGCTGGCAGCATCGAGGATCACGCTGTCCTCGTGATTGACATGGGCGAGGCTTCGCAGGTGAGGCAGTGCAGTGCGTTGGGTCTCTTTGGCGTAGTGCAGCAAGCAGCCCGCCGCCTCGATTCCCAACACCAAATTATCACAGCCGAAGCCCTGCAGGTTTTTTACCTTAAACTGCTGGCACAGCGCCTGATGAGCAGAATCAAATTCGAAATCCCAGGGCGCGCGTTTTCGCAGGCCCTTTCGGTTTTGCAGCCAGATGGGCAGGATCAGCTCATCACAGATCAGGAGTTCCGCAGGATTCAGGCGCTGAAGTTCGGCCTGCACCGCCTCTTCTCCCTCCAGCTCGCTGACCTGGAATCGACCACTACTGATATCCAGTATGGCGAGTCCATAGCCGTTATTGCGCTGCTGCAGAGCGCCCAGAAGGGTGTCCTTGCGCTCTTCCATCAGCGCTTCGTCGGTCAGTGTGCCGGGGGTGATGACCCGCACGACCTGACGTTCTACGGGTCCCTTACTGGTGGCAGGATCGCCGGTCTGTTCGCAGATCGCGACCGATACACCCTGGCGAACCAGACGAGCCAGATAGCCGTCGGCCGCGTGGTAGGGAATGCCGGCCATGGGAATAGGCTCGCCAGCGGACTGGCCCCGTGCTGTAAGGGTGATATCGAGCAGTGCGGCTGCCCGGCGAGCATCCTCGTAGAAAAGCTCATAAAAATCACCCATACGATAGAACACTAGCTCATCGCGGTGTTGCTGTTTAATGCGCAGGTATTGCTGCATCATGGGCGTGTGAGTTGTCTGTGCGTCTTTGACCGCTGCCATGGGGGGCGAATCTCTCCGGCTACAACGAGGAATAGGGAATTAACGGGAGCATAATTCTACGTGATAATGGCGAGGGTGAGAAATGATCGGTGCGTTAATTGATTGCGGAGGCGAGGTATGGAGTCACAGGCTCAACAGATACTGATGTTGGCGCAAAAGCTGGGCGGGGTTCTGGACGAGGCGGGAGCGGTGCTGGCTACTGCCGAATCCTGCACTGGTGGCGGGATCGCCTGTGCGATTACCGAAGTCGCGGGAAGCTCAGCCTGGTTCGATGCGGGGTTTGTGACCTACTCTAACGCCGCCAAACGGGCGATGCTGGGAGTGAGAGAGGAGACGTTGCAGCGCTTTGGTGCTGTCAGTGAAGCGGTGGTGCTGGAGATGGTCGCGGGGGCGTTAGAGCGCTCGGTCGCTAGCGTTGCGGTGTCGGTCAGTGGCGTCGCGGGCCCCGCTGGGGGGAGCGAGGATAAACCGGTGGGTACGGTGTGGATCGCGTGGCAGCTGCGCGGGCAGGCCGGGGTCGCTCGGCTTTGTGCGTTTTCAGGAGACCGCCGATCTGTGCGTGAACAGGCCGTCATCGCCGCACTGGAAGGTGTTTTTGCGCA
Source organism: Aestuariirhabdus sp. LZHN29 (assembly GCF_049985285.1). NCBI lineage: Bacteria > Pseudomonadati > Pseudomonadota > Gammaproteobacteria > Oceanospirillales > Aestuariirhabdaceae > Aestuariirhabdus > Aestuariirhabdus sp. LZHN29. Next base: position 377,290 of record NZ_JBNIEU010000003.1, read on the forward strand.
GGTGTGTCGCTAAAAGCGACAGGCCAAAAGCGAGGGGCTAGGCAACCATCAAAGACTATGGTTTAATACTGTTCATCTATACAGTAAAATGAATTTCGTGAAGCGCTCAGATATCTATATCTGCCGATCGATACTCAACCACAACCTGATTACATTCCGAATATATCCGGACCAAAGAGGTGCCAGTAATGGATCAAAATAAGCAGAAAGCGTTAAGTGCAGCACTAAGCCAGATTGAACGTCAATTCGGTAAGGGCTCAGTGATGCGCATGGGTGATCACGAGCGCGAAGCGATTCCAGCCATCTCCACCGGTTCACTGGGACTGGATATAGCCCTCGGTATTGGCGGGCTCCCGAAAGGGAGGATATGCGAAATTTATGGCCCCGAAAGCTCGGGCAAGACTACCTTAACCCTTCAGGTTGTTGCAGAGGCACAGAAGCAAGGAGCCACTTGCGCGTTCGTTGATGCGGAGCATGCGTTGGATCCAGATTACGCGGGCAAGCTGGGTGTGGATGTTGATAACCTGTATGTTTCTCAGCCTGATACCGGCGAGCAGGCGTTGGAGATCACCGATATGTTGGTGCGCTCCAATGCGGTGGACGTCATCATTGTTGACTCGGTAGCGGCGTTGACACCAAAGGCTGAAATCGAAGGTGAGATGGGCGATCACCATGTGGGTCTGCAGGCACGCCTGATGTCGCAAGCGCTGCGAAAAATTACGGGCAATATTAAAAACGCTAACTGCCTGGTCATTTTCATTAACCAAATTCGCATGAAAATTGGTGTGATGTTTGGTAACCCCGAAACCACAACAGGCGGTAATGCGCTGAAGTTTTACTCTTCTGTGCGTCTCGATATCCGCCGAACCGGAGCGGTCAAGCAGGGTGAAGAGGTCATTGGTAACGAAACCCGGGTCAAGGTGGTTAAGAATAAGGTATCCCCGCCCTTCAAACAGGCGGAGTTCCAGATTCTTTATGGTCAGGGGATCTACCACATGGGCGAGGTGATCGACCTCGGTGTTAAGCTGGGGTTAGTGGACAAGGCGGGTGCCTGGTACTCCTACAAAGGTGACAAGATCGGCCAGGGCAAAGCCAACTCGGCCCAATTCCTGGAAGACAACCCCGCAATGGCGAAGGAGATTGAAGACCAGATCCGGCTCCACTTTGATATTCCTTCTAGCGGTGTTGCCGCCACCAGTGAAAAGGATAAAGATAAAAACAGTGCTAAAGCGAAAACCAAAGATAAAGACGAACCCATCGAGATCTAAGCGTTCGCCATGAGTGAAGGTGGAGATATTCGTCGTGCGGCTATGAACCTGCTGGCGCGCCGTGAACACTCCCAGCAAGAGCTCCGGGAAAAGCTGCAACGTCGCTTTGCCCCGGAGCTGATCGATACTGAAATCTCCCGTCTTGCCGACGAAAGCCTGCAGAGCGACCAGCGCTTTGTAGAAAGCTTTGTGCGCAGCCGACTTTCCAAATATCAGGGTCCCGCCCGTATCCGCGGCGAATTACGCCAAAGAGGGGTAGATGAGCAGCTCTATGACCAGATGCTGGCAGATAATCCGGTAGATTGGTTTTCCCTGTTGGCAGAGCTTAACCAGAAAAAATATGGTGAGCAGCCCCCGCTGGATGCTGCCGAGAAGGCCCGCCGCATCCGCTTCTTTCAATACCGAGGATTTAATTTCGAGCAGATTAATACGGTTGTTGACTGAAATTGCTGCTGCCAGCTCGACGGGGTGGCAGCTCTACTGTTTGGAGTGTGATTGACTCGAATAGGGAATCGGGGGATTACCGGTGCTGACCCAATTAATCTGAACGCGTTCTGGGGTGCAATGTGGGGCTAGCGGAGATAGCGGGTTTTGTTTTAGGGTGATTACATTTTCTGGATTAAAGAAGCTAATGTATCAGCCGCGTAGAGGCAAGCACTGAGAGGCAAGTTCAGGCAGGAGAGAAGGGGAGCTTCCAGTTAGGCTTTGGCCCTGATAATGTCGGAAAAATCATCGCGGTAAGCTGCTAGGCTATTCTCATTTCTGTTTTGTGAAAACAGAAATCAAGCTATCGGGTCTCTGTTTCTTGTTTGGTACTGTAGCGGGATGTGACTAATGTTGAATCTATTCGCAAATATTTTCGGCCGCGCGGACGAAATTACCTCGAAATTGCCGGCAGCATTGGTCGGAACTGCGATCGAGCGTGCGGTCGATGGTACCGATCCCCGTTTGCGAATGGTGCCTAGGTACGCCAAAAAACTGAAGAAGCCCGTTCTATACGCAGCGGATTATATTATCGATATGATCGATAGCTTGCCGGAACCCTCTGTGGTTAGCCAAAAGACACTGGCTTCTGATCCTGCGCTGTCTGCTCTGTTTTATTCCCCCGAGGGTATGGGCAAAATTGTGAGTTGTGATCCGGCGATGCGAGAGTTTCGCGAGTTGAACCCGCTGTGGTCCGGGCCTGTCACGGCACTTTTAGTCGCTAATAGAATTGAGAAGCGAGGCTTCGGCTATGCACAGGTGGGGGAGCTGGTGATCCGTGATGTTCCCCGGACGACCGTGGGCTTCGAGGAGCACCGTTTTCTTGAGCCTGCTGTCAAAGAGCAGGATACACGGTTCCAGTTAAAGCGGCGGGCCTTTGACTATCTGTTGTCGGTAGCGCTAAGCCAGCTTACGGAGCGCAAGGATGAACGCGCCTCGTTGACCGGTCATAAAGCACTGTTACGCAGCAAGCTCAATATTATTCAGCGCGGAGGGGGATTTGGCCAGAGCGCTGATGCCGGAGAGCAGGTGAAGTTGCAGGAGCGGCTGAAGGAAACCGAGTCACAGTTAGCAGCACTTGGCGCTTCCGAAGACGTACTGACCGACAACCTAGCCATAGTGATCGATGTTCTTCGTAACGCCGAAAGCCATCTTTGGCTGGAGCAAAAGTCGTTGTGCATCGACAAGCTATACATCGTGCATGACAAGCCCAGCGCTGCCGCGCCGAAGATCCTTTTCAATGATTGCCATAATAGTGAAGGTCGACAGATTACCCTGCGGATGGTCGATATTGAGCTCGAATAGAAAGGTTAGTGGACATCCGCAGGAGATTAGCGTCGGTGGTGGCAATGTTTACCTATGCCCTCCAGTCCACTGGTAGCCCGGGGGCATTATTATGTTGAGATCGGTGGTTATTGAGTCGAAAGATCGAAGGCAGAGTATGCGCAAGGTTATGCCGGATTGTTTCATATTCGTGAGGTGTATTCAGTTTACACAACGATCCCGGATACCTGTGGCCCACCCCCAGGGTAGAGTCATGATTGCGGTGACTCGGCCCATGACTCATGCACTGCGGTCGATCTGATATGACGAAAAACTGTTTTTTGATCTCTGCCCGACGGACAGGTTCCATCAACGCAAAAGCGACAACGCTCTGCCGGGGCTTTTTCCGGTGTGCTGCGGTGGATAACACGCAATGGGGTTAATCTACCGGGGGCGAGGAGCCGGAGTCGTGCGCTGTGAGCAGTGTCAGTTGCCCCTTGATGCCTGCATATGTCGCTATCGGCCCACGCTTGTTTCAGCGTGCAGTTTCTGGATACTGACCCATCGCAAGGAGTTCTTTAAGCCCACCAACAGCGCGCGACTGATCGGAGCCTGCTTGCCTGATGTCCGTTTCTTTCGCTGGGAGCGTACCCAACCTGATGCTGATCTGTTGGCGTTGTTAGCAGACCCGGGGTTTAGGCCTGCGCTGGTATTCCCCCGTGAAATGGCGGTACTCAATCCGGCAGAGCAACAGGCGGGTGCTGCAAGGCCGGGCAAGTGCGCGTTTTTGCTGCTCGATGGCACCTGGCAACAGGCATTGAAGATGTACCGGAAAAGCCCCTATCTCCACGGCCTCCCGGTCGTATCGCTGGATCCCGATGCACCCTCCCGTTATGGCCTGCGACGTTCGCGCAGCGACAGTCAACTTTGCACCGCGGAGGTTGCAGTGGAGTTGCTTCGCAGCGAAGGGGAGACCCGTCAGGCTCGGCAGCTGAATAACTATTTCCGAGTCTTTTGTTATAGCTATATAGAGGGGCGAAACCACCGTACCCCTGAAACACTTCCGGAGATGGAGGAGCTATTGCGTTTTCGAGCCGAGGTGCCCGACTGACGCGGGTTTGGGTAAACTGGTCTATGCTTGTTTAGAGTCTTCTTCATTGGGATGTGAGGGCCGAAGGTGGGTATGGAACAGCGACGTGGCAGCCGGGTATCCAGAGTCGAGCGGGTGTTGGTGCAAATGGCCGCATCCTCCTATGACCATCTATTGTGTGGTGAAACCGTTTCTGCTCGCACGCGTGATATCTCCCTTCAGGGGTTTCGTGCCATTCTTGACAAAGAGGTGCCCGCCGGTGCGGTGCTCCAGATCTGTATTTCGGTAACGGATCACCAGCGCCGCTATCTATTGAGCGCCGAGGTGCGTTGGTGCTCCCCCTCGGATGGTGGCTCTACCTGTGCCGGTTTCCGTATTCTTCCCAGTGAGGACTCCGATTACGACGATTGGTCTGCTGCCTTCGGCGGTATTGATCAGAGTCGGGCATATCTTTCCTCTTGAACACCTTATCCGCCAGCGTGTTCCGATAACCTCTGCAGCGTCCTGATTTGTCCCTGTTCATTCTATCGATATCGGCATGTTTCGTCTCAATAGCTGACAACCTGCTCTGGTGAGGTACACTGGATTGAGTTAACAGCCGTACACATTGACTGGAGGAAGCAGGGAATGACGAGCCGCGTAGCGTTTATTGGACTGGGGGTCATGGGGTATCCCATGGCAGGGTATCTGGCAAAGCAGGGTCATGAGGTAACGGTCTACAACCGAACCGCAGCCAAGGCCGCATCCTGGGTAGAGGAGCATGGTGGCCAATCGGCTCCCACACCAGCTGCTGCCGCTGCGGGGGCACAATTGGTCTTCGCCTGTGTGGGTAATGACGACGATCTGCGGGCAGTCACGGTAGGCCCCGACGGCGCCTTTGCCGGAATGAACAAGGGGGCGGTGTTTGTTGACCATACCACCGCCTCTGCTGAGGTGGCCCGTGAGTTGGCCGCAGCGGCTGAGTCTAAAGGGATAGGGTTTCTCGATGCGCCAGTGTCCGGGGGGCAGGCCGGGGCGGAAAACGGGGCGTTAACGGTGATGGTCGGGGGCGATGAGGCCGTGTTTGAGCGCGCCCAGCCATTGATTGATGCGTTTGCCCGCTCGGTACGCCTTATGGGGCCGGTGGGCGCAGGCCAGCTGACGAAGATGGTTAACCAGATCTGTATCGCTGGCTTGGTACAGGGTCTGTCCGAGGGGTTACACTTCGCTCGCAACGCAGGGCTCGATGCCGAGGCCGTGGTAGAGGTGATCTCCAAGGGGGCTGCTCAGTCCTGGCAGATGGAAAATCGCTATAAAACCATGCTCGCCGGCCATTTTGAGCACGGTTTTGCGGTGGACTGGATGCGCAAGGATCTGGACATTGTACTAAGTGAAGCACGCAAAAATGGTAGTCACTTGCCGGTGACCGCAGTAGTGGACCAGTTTTACTCCGAAGTGCAGGCCATGGGGGGGCGTCGTTGGGATACTTCCAGCCTGTTTGCACTACTGGAGTCAAAGAAAGCGGAAAAATAGCCTTTTGGCGACCTTTTTCTCTTAAATTCAAGTCGATATAGAGGCCCGGTCGTTTTGCGATGACCGGGCCTCGTTATATAATGCGCTACTTTTTTATGCGCAGGCGCTTTGGTGTCAGGGCGCTACACGGTTGAGGGGCTCCAGGTCAGGTCTATGAAGACAACAGCGATTCGCAGTGCATTTTTGAATTATTTTGCCAGTAAGCAGCATCAGATTGTGGCTAGCAGTTCGCTGGTGCCTGGCAATGATCCGACCCTTCTGTTCACCAATGCGGGTATGGTTCAGTTCAAGGATGTCTTCCTGGGCGATGACAAACGCCCCTACAACCGCGCGACGACCTCGCAGCGCTGTGTACGTGCAGGCGGTAAGCATAATGACCTTGAGAACGTGGGTTATACCGCGCGTCACCATACTTTCTTCGAGATGCTGGGTAACTTCAGCTTCGGCGACTACTTCAAGCAGGATGCGATCCGGTTTGCGTGGGAGTTCCTGACCTCCAGCGAATGGCTCAATATTCCTACCGAAAAGCTTTGGGTCACGGTTTACCAGGAGGATGACGAGGCTTTTGACGTCTGGAGCCAGACTATCGGGGTGCCGGTCGATCGTATTATCCGCATCGGAGACAAGGGGGGGCGCTATAACTCAGATAATTTCTGGGCCATGGGAGATACCGGACCGTGCGGGCCCTGTACCGAGATATTCTACGACCACGGTGAAGGGATTTGGGGTGGCCCTCCCGGTTCGCCGGAAGAGGATGGCGATCGTTATATTGAGATCTGGAACGTGGTCTTTATGCAGTATAACCGCGGTGCCGATGGCACCATGGCGCCACTGCCCAAACCGTCGGTCGATACTGGCATGGGGCTGGAGCGTATTGCGGCGGTAATGCAGTCGGTGCACAGCAACTACGAGATCGATCTGTTCCAGAACCTGCTTAAGGCTGCTGCGAAGGAGACCGGTACCCAGGACCTGGAAAACAAATCCCTGCGGGTGATCGCCGACCATATTCGTTCCTGTTCGTTCCTCGTAATCGATGGTGTGACTCCCTCCAACGAGGGACGCGGTTATGTGGTGCGCCGGATTATCCGCCGCGCTATTCGCCACGGGAATCAGTTGGGGCAAAAGCAACCCTTCTTCCACAAGTTGGTGGCATCACTAGTCACAGAAATGGGTGATGCCTATCCCGAGCTGCTCGAACAGCAGGCGCTGGTGGAGCGAGTACTGCTGCAGGAGGAGGAGCAGTTTGCCAAGACCCTCGACAAGGGCATGAAAGTATTGGAGGAGGCGATCTCCGGAATGGAGGGTACCGAGATCCCAGGTATTACCATCTTTACCCTCTACGATACCTATGGATTCCCCGTTGATCTGACAAACGATATCGCGCGCGAGCGTGAACTAACGCTGGATATGTCCGGTTACGAGCAGGCGATGGAGCAGCAGCGCGAACGCGCGCGCGCCTCCAGCAAATTCGGCATGGACTATAACGCCGGCCTTAATATAGAGGGTGTGACCGAGTTTACCGGTTACCAGAATCTTAGTGGTCAATCAGCCGTGCGCGCACTGTTTGTCGATAATGCACCCTGCGACAGGGCGGCAGTGGGTCAGCAAGTAGCGGTTGTATTGAACCAGACCCCCTTTTACGCGGAGTCAGGCGGACAGGTTGGGGACCAGGGTGAGTTGGTTTGGAATGGTGGTCGTCTGGTTGTTCGAGATACCCAGAAAGAGGGCGACAACCATGTACACCTGGGTGAGGTTGTTGAGGGGGAACTCAAGACTGGGGTGTCACTGACCGCGAAGGTCACGGCGGAGTCACGAGACGCTACCCGCTGCAATCACTCGGCCACGCATCTGCTGCACGCTGCACTACGCCAGGTACTGGGGGATCATGTAACCCAGAAGGGCTCGTTGGTCGATGACGAGCGCTTACGCTTTGACTTCTCCCATTTCGAATCGGTTAAGCCGGAGCAGCTGCGCGAGATTGAACGCATCGTTAACGAACAGATCCGTGCCAACACGGTGGTGGAAACCTGTGTCACCGATATGGATAGTGCGCGTGAATTGGGCGCTATGGCGTTGTTCGGGGAAAAATATGGTGACAGTGTTCGTGTCCTGACGATGGGTCAGGATCGTTTTTCGGTCGAACTCTGCGGTGGAACCCACGTCGAGCGTACCGGCGATATCGGTAGTCTCGTAATCACCGCCGAGGCGGGTATCGCGGCAGGAGTTCGCCGAATCGAAGCGGTCACTGCCGAGGCTGCCGGCCAGTGGAGCGAATGCAGCGAAGTAGTCATTGCTCAGCTGTGCGCCCAACTTAAGGGGAGCCGCGAGGCGTTACCCGAGAAAGTTCAGCAGCTGCAGGATCGTAATCGTCATCTCGAGCGCGAGCTGGATCAGTTGAAACAGAAACTGGCGAGTGCCAAAGGTAGTGACTTGGCGGCAGACGCCATCGAGGTGGCCGGCATCAAGTTGCTGGCGGAAAACCTTGACGGTGTGGATCCCAAATCGCTGCGTGATATGGTCGACCAGCTAAAAAACAAGCTGGGTAGCGGCGTGGTTTTGCTGGCAACGGCTGCCGAGGGTAAGGTAAGTCTTGCCGCTGGTGTTACTAAAGATTTGACGGCCCGCATCAAGGCCGGTGACCTGCTAAAGATGGTTGCCTCCCAGGTGGGTGGTAAGGGCGGTGGTCGCCCCGATTTTGCCCAGGGTGGTGGTACCGATGTAAACGCGCTGCCTGCAGCCGTAGCGTCCGTAGAGGGTTGGGTTAAAGATCAGCTGGGCTAGCGTTTGCTGGCCCGAAACTAGTATCAGGATGATCGGCGGCTTGAGCCGCAGACGCGATAGGGACAGAGATAAATAGGGGAGAGATCCCCATAGTAGAGAGGATCGCAGATTCCACGATGGCATTGATTGTTCAGAAATTCGGGGGAACATCGGTGGGTACGGTAGAACGTATCCAGGCGGTGGCAGATAAAGTAAAAGGGTTCCGGGAGCAGGGCCACGATATTGTGGTGGTGGTTTCCGCCATGAGCGGAGAAACCAATCGCCTTATTGGGCTGGCGAGTGAAATACAGAGCCGCCCGACGCCACGGGAAATGGATGTGCTGGTGTCAACCGGAGAGCAGGTAACCATTGCGCTGCTTTCAATGGCGCTTAACGAGCGTGGTTGTCCAGCCCGTTCCTACACCGGTGCGCAGGTGCGAATTCGCACCGATAGTACGCACACCAAGGCTCGCATTAAAAAGATTGACGAAGAGCATATGCGTGCTGATTTGAGCGCAGGCCGCGTGGTGGTGGTGGCAGGTTTTCAGGGGATGGATGAGGATGGCAACATAACGACCTTGGGACGGGGTGGATCCGATACTACGGCGGTAGCATTGGCCGCAGCCCTTAAAGCCGAGGAGTGCCAGATCTATACCGACGTCGATGGTGTTTACACCACCGACCCGCGCGTCGTGGATAATGCCCGCCGCTTGCCCCGCATCACCTTCGAGGAGATGCTGGAGATGGCCAGTTTAGGGTCGAAAGTGTTACAGATTCGCTCTGTAGAGTTTGCCGGCAAATACAATGTGCCCCTGCGGGTACTGCACAGTTTCCAAGAGGGGCCCGGTACCCTGATTACTTTTGAGGTAGAGAACGAGATGGAAGATCCGCTGATTTCAGGTATCGCATTCAACCGTGATGAAGCCAAACTCACCGTGAAGGGTGTTCCGGATATCCCGGGTGTCGCCTCTAAGATTCTTGGACCGATCAGCGCGTCTAACATTGAAGTAGACATGATTATCCAGAACGTTGCTGAGGATATGACCACCGACTTCACATTCACTGTTCACCGCAATGATTTCGATAGCTCGTTGGAAGTGTTGCAAGCGACGGCTAATGAGTTGGGGGCTCGTGAAGTAGTCGGTGATAACAAGATCGCGAAGGTATCGATTGTGGGTGTGGGTATGCGCTCCCACGCCGGGGTAGCGTCACAGATGTTTGATGCGTTGGCTCAGGAAGGTATTAACATTCAGGTGATCTCCACCTCCGAAATTAAAATATCGGTAGTGATTGCGGAGAAATACCTTGAACTCGCGGTAAGGGCGCTACACTCAGCGTTTGAACTCGACAAAATTGCCGTAGAGTCTGAGTAGATTCCCGACAAAAAATAGTAGAAATACGCATTTAGCCAGGCTGCTGGCGGGCTAAACTAAAAGTGTTTAAAAAGTGGGCTGTCGGTTACGTTGACAGTTGGCATTGACGCCAAGTCTGACCCAAGGGTGAGCTGGCATGAAAGAGTTTTTTGCACTGGAGTCACCCGCGTCCTTAACCGCTGGGTCGGTGCCAATTGAAATAAGGAGATTATTATGCTGATTTTGACTCGCCGGGTAGGTGAAACGTTGATGGTTGGTGACGAGGTCACTGTAACCGTACTGGGCGTAAAAGGTAATCAGGTTCGTATCGGTGTAAATGCACCGAAAGAAGTGGCTGTACACCGCGAAGAGATTTACCAGCGGATTCAGAAAGAGAAAGAGGAAGAGTAAGTACTCTTCGATCTTCAGTTTTTTCTCCTATGCCCTTTGCTTTTGTCCTGAATCTGGTATTATTGCGCGCGTTGGAGAGGTGGCCGAGTGGCTGAAGGCGTGCCCCTGCTAAGGGTATATACGGGAAACTGTATCGAGGGTTCGAATCCCTCCCTCTCCGCCATACAAAAAAATGCCCGGCCTCGCGCCGGGCATTTTTGTTTGGTGGTGAGGGTCGGGAAGGACCCTCGCGGTTCGACCCATGCATCGCATGGGAAACGAGCCACGACGTGGCGAAGCCTTTTTCGCTTTGGGTTCATGCCAGGCACTTTGGCCGGTACTTTAAATGTTGTATTCAACCACAAAAGTTTCTCACTATTGTGGTTTGACTCTTAAGGGTGGAATCACTATAGTACGCGCGCTTGCTAGAGGCGCCCGTAGCTCAGCTGGATAGAGTACCTGGCTACGAACCAGGCGGTCGCACGTTCGAATCGTGCCGGGCGCGCCACTTTAGCAGCAAGAAAAGTAGTACCTTAGCGCCCGTAGCTCAGCTGGATAGAGTACCTGGCTACGAACCAGGCGGTCGCACGTTCGAATCGTGCCGGGCGCGCCAAATAAAGAGAAAGAGCTCAACCCGTGAGGGTTGGGCTCTTTTTCGTTGGGTTGCGCGG
>NZ_JBNIEU010000004.1:0-343748 GCF_049985285.1 Aestuariirhabdus sp. LZHN29
GCGACCCCAACCTTGGCAAGGTTGTGCTCTACCAACTGAGCTATTCCCGCACACATATATTTAACCAGCTACCACTGGGCGGGAAACGAGACTCACTCTCTAGCTCTGGGCGACCCCAACCTTGGCAAGGTTGTGCTCTACCAACTGAGCTATTCCCGCACACATATATTTAACCAGCTACCACTGGGCGGGAAACGAGACTCACTCTCTAGCTCTGGGCGACCCCAACCTTGGCAAGGCGGTGCTCCCAGAGCTATCCCACATATATGTTTAACCAGCTACCGCTGGGCGGGAATCCCGCAAAAGAAAGTGGCGTCCCCTAGGGGGTTCGAACCCCTGTTACCGCCGTGAAAGGGCGGTGTCCTAGGCCACTAGACGAAGGGGACAAAACCTTCATGGCATTACTGCCAAATATGGTGGAGCTAAGCGGGATCGAACCGCTGACCTCAACACTGCCAGTGTTGCGCTCTCCCAGCTGAGCTATAGCCCCGATATCCGGTCATTCTCGGGCCAAACAAGCCCTCAAACGTGGAGCGCATTTTACTGGCTTATGGCACCCTGTCAACCCTGAGCAACCAATTTTATAAAAGTAAAACAAGGTACTTAGGCTTACCGCGATGACCCTCGCCCTCTACCAACCAACTCTACCTAGCGCTCCAGGTTGCGATACTCCTTTTCCCAGCGCTTTGCCTCTTTCTTGGAGACGCTTCCAAGCTGATTGAGCGCATGGCGCACCCGAGCTCGACTTAAATCCGGACCCAGCAGTTGCATCGCGTCGACCACCGAAAATGTGGACGTAGTACCTGCTATAGAGAGAAAAACAGGCGCCATAAAATCTCCCATCTTCAGCCCCATCGCCTTCGCCAACGCCTTGAGACCAGCGAAGATTCCCTCCTTTTCCCACTGCCTGAGATCATCAAGGTACCAGGAGACAAACTGGAGAACGCGCCGTACCTCATCGGGTGGAAGCCGCAAGGATTCAAACTGCGCCTCACCCACTTCGGTCATGCCAGAAAACATAAAACTAGACAAAGGCGCCACTTGGGAAAACCGCTCTACCCGACCCTTGATATGAGGAATCAAAGGACGAATATAATCATCATTGAATGCCCACGCCTTGAGCCGTTCGACAAACTGCTCATCACTCAAATCTTCGCGAATCCATTGCCCGTTCAGCCAATCCAACTTCTCCGGATCGAAGATCGGTCCACCCAACGAAACCCGTTTCATATCGAAGCTGGCTATCATCTCCTCCAGGCAAAACTTTTCTCGCTCATCGGGCATAGACCACCCCATACGCGCCAGATAGTTAAGCAGCGCCTCTGGCAGGTAACCCATACGCTTGTAATAGAGAATGCTGGTAGGGTTTTTACGCTTGGATAACTTGCTCTTGTCCGGATTCCGCAACAATGGCATATGCCCCAACACCGGGGCTTCCCAACCAAAGTATTCATACAACTTGATCAGCTTCGGGGCAGAGGGCAACCACTCCTCCCCGCGAAAAACATGGGTAATACCCATGAGGTGATCATCAACAACATTCGCGAGGAAATAGGTGGGTAATCCATCCTGCTTCATCAACACCTGCATATCGATCTGCTGCCACGGAATCTCCACCTCTCCGCGCAGGTAGTCCTCAAAACGAAAACTGCCCTCCTCCGGGATCTTCATCCGAACTACGTAAGGATCGCCGGCATCCAATCGCTGCTTTACCTCATCAGCGCTCAGCTTTAAGCCACGACCATCGTACTTGGGGCGTTCGCCTCTGGCCTGCTGCTCCTGACGCATCTCATCAAGTTCCGCCGGAGTCGCAAAACAGTAGAATGCATGACCATCATCAATTAACTGCTGTGCATAACGCTGATAGATATCTGCTCGCTCGCTCTGCCGGTAAGGTCCATATTCTCCGCCACGATCCGGTCCCTCATCCCAGTCCAGCCCAAGCCAACGCAGGGAATCCAGGATCATCTGTTCGGATTCCGGCGTGCTTCGCTGCTGGTCGGTATCTTCAATACGAAGCACAAACTCTCCGCCATGCTGACGAGCAAAAGCGAGGTTAAACAGGGCAATATACGCAGTACCAACATGGGGGTCGCCGGTAGGCGAAGGCGCAATGCGAGTGCGAACAGTCATGGTCCATCCAATGAGCAGTTGAAAAGGAAGGGCAATTATACGGATTTTCTGTAGTGGGGCTAATGGACATTTCACCCAAAACCGGGGAGAGCGTATAGCGGCTCTATAAACGCAAGTCTTTTAGAGCGAGATTTTAAGTAAACTAAACAGGGACAGCAGCCCAATTGCCACCGCAAACAGCCGCTGCAGGACCACACCATTAAGAAAAGCCGCAGTACGACTTCCCAGCAGCATCCCCAGGGCGCCCCCACCGGCAAGCAAGACAAGCAGCTCCCAATCCATCTGGGGGCGCTGATAAAGATAGCCCGCAAATCCCGTGAGACTAAGCACTAGAATGACCAGCAACGAGGTGCCGATTGCAATCCGCATATTCATTTGTGTCAGGAAGATCAACATCGGCACGATAAAGAAACCACCACCGACTCCGAAGATACCCGCCAGCAGCCCTGCAAAACCACCGGCCACTACCAACATCAACCCGTCACCGCTGAAACCCGCCGACACCTCTGATTCACTGTCCGCCAGCAAACCCCGGGGATGACGAGCCTCGCTGCCCTGATCGGTGGCTTGGCGCCACATTCTGAGGGCAATGACCAGAGCCAATAACAAAAACAGAAAAGAGAGCCACCCCCCGGGAATCAACAAAGCCAAACGCTGACCAACCAGCACCGTTACCGACCCGCTCATGATAAGCAAAAGCGCCGGGCGCAGCGCCAATTGGCCACTGCGGGCCCGGAGCAACACCCCCACTGCGGCGCTGGACGCGACCACCCCGAGCGCAATACCGGTGGCGTCCTGCATGGCCAGACCAGCACCAATCACCAACAGAGGCACGGCAAACACCGACCCACCGGCACCGGTTAATCCGAGAACCGAGCCAATTAAGATACCGGTAACAAGAAGCACCTGCGTGTTATCCAGCCTTACGGGCCGAATCACTGCCTTCGTCGCTCGGCAAGCTAAACCAGCGCAATGCGTCGGCCTCCCTACTCAACACCACACCACAATCACTGGAAACCCGCTTACACGCTCTCATCAATCTCTCCCCCTCTTGCAGATAATGAGATAGCGGCAGGAGATCAGGGGTTTCGGCGTGTTTATAACTCATTGATCCGCCCTGATAGCTAATATCACCCAAGCGCACCGATGCCTCAGGTGCCTGCCCCTGATAGCTCCATACGCCGCGGGTAGGATCAAAGAGGTAGTGACCCAACATGCGCTCGCCATACTCTGCAACCAACTCGATAGCCCGCACCAGGTATTCAAAGGTTTCAGCGCCAATAAAATAGTTAAAGTTCAACCGCACCCAACCGGGTTTGAGTACATTGTTCCCCTCAGCAATGCTCTTCTCAATCGCTTCGCTGGTAGGGAGATCCATGTCGAGTAACTCATGACCATAGGGACCCGCACAGGAACAACCTCCGCGCACCTGAATACCAAATAGATCATTCAATAGCGCAGTGACAAACCCATGATGTAGAACGCGCCCTCCACTGCGAATATGCAGCGATACAATACTGGTACGCGGCTTTGTCAGGTCACCCAGCACCTTGATCTGCGGGCTGCTCTCCCAGCGCGCCAGCGCCCCCCGAATCCACTTGTGCTCCATTTTTTCTATGGTCGTGGCACCGACTGCGTCCTTGAGCTGAAAAACCAATCCTGCACGAATGGATTCAACGATCGCCGGAGTTCCTCCCTCCTCCCGCCGCTCACTGGCCTGCAGGTAGCAGTGAGAAGCCGGTGATACCCAGGACACGGTCCCCCCTCCCGGGACACTCGGCACCCGATTGGACAGCAGTTTTTTATTAACAACCAGTACCCCTGGGGTACCTGGTCCGCCGATAAATTTATGCGGCGAGATAAACAGCGCATCCTTGTGCAAACCTGCACCCGTCCCCTTCATATTGATATCGACGTAGGGAGCCGCCGCCGCATAATCCCAACAAGACAGTGCATCGTAGCGATGCAGCAAACGACTTATTCCATCCGTATCGGTCAACAACCCGGTAACATTGGAGCCCGCAGAAAAGCTGCCAATTTTTAAAGGGCGCGCTTTATAGCGCTTTAGCTCAGCTTCCAGCTCAACCAAATCGATATCGCCTGATTCATCCAACCCAATCGAAACCAGATCTGCGATGGACTCACGCCACGGAAGTTCATTGGAATGGTGTTCATAGGGACCAATAAACACGATCGGACGTTCGTTGACCGGGATCTGTTGCATTAGCCTATAGCGATCATCAAGGTCTGCCGGCAAACGCAGGTTCAGAATATCGACCAACTTGTGGATCGCTGCCGTCGCTCCCGAGCCGCAGAAGATCACCAGATCGTCTTCATCCGCCTGCACCGAGCGCTTGATAAGAGCACGAGCATCCTCGCGCAAGCGACTGGTCTGCAAACCGGTGACAGAGGTTTCAGTGTGGGTGTTGGCGTACCAGGGCAGAACCTGGTCGTGTATATACTGCTCGATAAAATCAAGCGACCGACCCGAAGCGGTGTAGTCGGCATAAACTAACGGGCGAATACCAAAGGGCGTTTGCAGCGCGGTCCCCTCCCCGATCACTCCGTCTCGAATACTGCCAATCAACTGTTCTACCGACATACCTAACCTCTCTATATTAAAGGGCGGCAGGGCTGATCGGCGATCACTCAGGTAACGGAAGCTCCGTACTGTACTTGATCTGTTCCATCGCAAAGTTAGAGGTCACATTACTGAGGCTGGTAGCTTCGATAAACCGCTTGTAAAACCTGTCGTAGGCGGCAATATCTTTCACCACAACTCTCAACAGGTAGTCATACTCACCGCTCATTCGGTAGAACTCGACCACCTCCGGAAAGGAGGCCACTACAGACGAAAACGACTGTAGCCAATCGGCACTGTGCTCACTGATCTTGACCTGTACAAAAACCGACACACCCAGATCGAGCCTATCGGCATCCAACAACGCCACTTTGCGAAGAACCACCCCGCTTTTCTCCAGCTTTTGAATCCGCCGCCAGCAAGGTGTTTTGGTGAGCCCTACACGCTCAGCCATCTCTTCCACAGAAAGACTAACATCGCTCTGCAAAATAGCAAGAAGTGCCATATCAGTGTCATCAAACACGATACTGTTCCCTCAAATAGACATATAAGAGTATTATATTCCCTGCAACACCATCCAGCAACGACTCTATAAAACCTCGTTTCATCAGCACGACCCTGCGGGAATTTTTTACCAAGGATTTACCCTGAATCGGGCCAATTTTTTTCTAAATAACGCTCTTTTTTACCTGCGCCAGGTGATTCTTCCCATCTTTGAGCCGAACATCTGGGTGGTTTCCCGCAATTTTGTTCAATATCCAACGCCTGGGTGACTCTATATTAAAGGCTTCTGAATCTCTTCCAGGACTCTGGGATGACTGTTTTTATTTCAATGTTCATTTTTGCGTTAATCGGCGCGATATCCCCCGGCCCCGTCAACATCATCGCCACCGGGGCTGGCGCTAACTTTGGTTTTTTACGAACAGTGCCTCATGTGCTCGGAGCAACACTCGCCTACACCCTGATCGTCTTTATGACGGGCATTGGCCTCAACGAAGTGCTCGAGGCGTACCCTCGGCTAGCCACCAACTTGCAATATCCCGGCGGGGTCTTTCTTCTCTATATGTCGTATAAAATCGCAACATCCAAGCCATTGACAGACGATAACTGGGCCGAGAACAACCCTCCCAGCCTATTGCAAGGTGTCCTATCTCAAGGCTTAAACCCCAAAGCCTGGCTGGTTTCCATGTCAGGCGTCAGCCTGTTTGTCGTGACGAACTCACCCGCGACACTCTATTTGCTAATATTTTGCCTGATCTCTTTCGTTGTCTGTTTTATCGGAATAGGGACCTGGGCTGCGTTCGGGCATTTGATTCGCAACGTATTGGCCAAGGAAAGCCATCATGTTCTATTTAATGTTCTGATGGGGTTGCTCTTGAGCACCACCGTGATCATTATGTTTATGAATCCGTAGCGGACACTGCCGGTGATGCACGACCAGACTCTTCTTTTTAAAAAAAGCCAGGCACTCCCCTTTGTAGAGATGCGCAGCGCGAACCAGTCCAACGCCTGCTATCACACCCACTCCCACGATGAATTCTCCTTTGGCGTAATCGATGCCGGACAGGCAGACTATCTCAATCGAAGCCATAGACACCTTATTGGTGATGGTACGACGGTCACCATCAACCCTGGCGACGCCCACTCCTGCAACCCTAAAGCCCGGGACTGGTCGTATCGAATGTTGTTCGTTGATACCCACTGGATAGGACAACTTCAGCACGAGATGCTAAACGCCCATGGCACGGACTACCTGCCTTTCACAAAGAATTTTGAGAGCGGTATTCATACATACAGGGCTTTTGATGAACTGTTTAAATGCCTACTGCACGAGCCCAACCCACTGATAGCCGAAAGCATTCTGATTGAGTTCCTTGAGCCTCACTTCCTGGAGCCCTTCACCCGAAAAAAGGGGGTTATGGCACCCGACCTTCATCGCGTACGGAGAATCGAAGAGCTCATCATGGACCAGCTTGACACCAATATAACCCTTGATGAGTTCGCCAAGCATGCGAGCCTGAGCCGCTACCACCTGATTCGCAGCTTTAAGGCAAAGTATGGCCAGTCCCCCCACGCGTTTCAGCTCGATCAGCGGATAAAAAAATCAAAATCATTATTACAAGCGGGGTTTAGCCTGGCCGATACGGCAAGCTCCCTGGGATTCGCAGACCAAAGCCACTTTCAGCGCAACTTCAAAAAGCGCCTTGCAGTAACCCCCAGACAATATCAAGCCTTCTTTATCTAGCGTGTCGCTGCAGCCAGGGCTCGCCAAGGGTCAAAAGGCACCTTTGCGGTAGCCCCATTCAGTTATAGATCAGGGAGGTAAGCCTTGGCCGCTAACCGAGTCATTGAAAACCCCGCAACCCTGCGCAACGGCGTCGCGCCCTTGAGTACCATACAAGGCGAAGGATTAGCCACAACAATAAAAAGCCCCCACTCCGTACACAGAATATCCACGGCGAACGGCGTGAGGGCTCGATAGGTCAGGCTGGAATGATCAGGCAGGTGCGGAGATCACCCCGGCTTCGGACATCAGCCCCTCGATCTCGGGCAGGCTTGCAGGGTCATCAATGGTAGAGGGAATACTGTACTCCTCACCCGCCGCAATCTGACGCAAACTCCGCCGCAGGATCTTACCTGAACGGGTCTTTGGCAAACGACTGACCACCAATGCTCTTTGGAAACAGGCCAGCGGCCCAATCTTCTGTCGAACCATCTGAACCAGCTCTTTTTCCAGGTCTGCCGGATCGAGGTCAACACCATTTTTCAGCAGGATCAGCCCCAGCGGCAACTGCCCCTTAAGGGGGTCATTGATACCAATAACCGCACACTCAGCGACCGCCGGATGCCCCGCGACCACCTCTTCCATCTCACCGGTGGATAGCCGGTGTCCGGCAACGTTGATGACGTCATCAACTCGTCCCATGATAAACAGGTAACCATCGTCATCCAGGTAACCACCATCACCGGACACATAGTATCCGGGGAACTGCTCCAGATACCCGCTACGGAAACGATCGATATCTCCCCACACCGTCGGTAGGCAGCTCGGCGGCAATGGCTGCTTGATAGCAACAAAACCCTGCTCATTAGGACCTGCAGGCTCGCCACTTTCATCTAGAATCTGCACATTAAAGCCAGGCACCGGCACGGTGGCCGAACCGGGTTTAACAGGCAACAACTCTACGCCAGCCATGTTGGCTGCAATCGACCAACCGGTCTCCGTTTGCCACCAGTGATCGATAACCGGCTTACCGGTTTTCTCCACGGTCCATTCGTAGGTTGGTGGATCCAGGCGCTCACCGGCCATAAAGATAGTTTCCAACGCACTAAGATCATACTGCTTGATCAGGTCCCCATCGGGATCCTCTTTCTTGATCGCCCTAAAAGCGGTCGGGGCGGCGAAAAGCGCTCGCACCTTATACTCGCTGGCCACCCGCCAGAACGCACCGGCATCCGGCGTAAACACGGGCTTGCCTTCGTAAAATACCGTGGTGCAGCCTTTGATAAGGGGTGCGTAAACGATATAGGAGTGCCCAACGACCCAACCCACATCCGAGGCCGCCCAAAATACGTCGCCCACGTTCATGTCGTAGATTGCCTTCATGCTGTAGTGCATCGCCACCGCATGGCCACCGTTATCTCGCACCACCCCTTTTGGCTTCCCTGTGGTACCCGAGGTATAGAGAACGTAAAGCGGATCCGTTGCCAATACGGGAGTACAACCCACCGCTTCAGCAGTAGCGAGAAGATCAACCCAGTCGCAATCAATCGCGTTATTCATCGTGGCGAGGCCTTGCTCGCGCTGAAATACAATACTGGCACTTGGCTTGTGCTTGGCGATCGAAAGAGCCTCGTCAAGCATGGGCTTGTACTCAATAATACGGTTGACCTCAATACCGCAAGAGGCACTCATCACCACCTTGGGTTCCGCATCATCGATCCGTACCGCCAACTCACTGGGAGCAAAACCACCAAACACTACCGAGTGGACGGCACCCAAGCGGGCACAGGCCAACATCGCGACCGCCGCCTGGGGAATCATTGGCATATAGATAACGACACGGTCGCCACGGCCGACGCCCTTTGCTGCCAGCATACCGGCGGTGCGGGACACCTCGTCCAGCATCTCGTTGTAAGTATATTTGCGCTTGGTGCCGGTAACGGGGGAGTCATAGATCAGAGCAACCTGCTCACCGCGACCACAGTCTACGTGGTAGTCGAGCGCCAGATAGGCCGTATTCAGCTCACCATCAGCAAACCAGCGGTCGATACCATTTTCGTCCTGGCTCAGAATGGTTTGGGGGTCTTTAAACCAGCTGATTGCTTCCGCCTTCTCCTTCCAAAACCCCTCCGGGTCATCGATAGATCGGGCGTACTCCTCTTTGTAGCTCATAGTGCTCCCTCGTCGTTGTCTGCGTCATTGTTCTTATGGTCGATCGGCTAAAAACGCTAGCCAACCCTACATTGTCGACAATTATGCCGAGAAAGGCGCACATTAGGGATTCAACCTTAGTTGTACCCCTGCTTTTTGTTAACAATCAGCAAGCCAAACTAACCCTAGCCAGAGCCATGAATTCGGCGGCGCACTCTTCGCATCAACCACCAGACCCCCAGCACCACCGGTATCACACTGGCCGCAAGCAGAAGGCTTGTATCCAGTCCCAGGCCGGCAGGCTTACCCGCATCAAACAGATACTTGAGCAAGCCAACCACGTGATAACTAATGACCACTACCGACAGCCCTTCTACCGTTTCCTGTAGCCGTAACTGCAACTTCCCGCGCCGGTTCATTGAGGTTAACAGGCGCTGATTTTGCTGCTCGATAGAGAGATCAACCTTGGTTCTCAGCAGCTCCCCCGCCCGCGCAAGGCGCTGGGAAAGCTCCTCCAAACGTCCCGCGATCGCGTCGCAAGTATCCATCGCAGGGGTAAAGCGCCGGGCAAAGAAATGGCTAATGGTCTGCAGGTGCTCACACGGCTCCTCCTCAACAAACTCAAGTCGTTGACGGACCAATGATGTATAAGCCTTGGAGGCCGCAAACCGATAGCTGGTATCGGATCGGTACTGCTCTACTTCTGCGGCAACAGCCGAGATCGATTCCAGCAGCTGCCGGTCCTCAAGTGGATCACCCTCTTTTTCCGCAAGGCGCGAGGTAATCTCTGTCACCCTTGCATCCAGCAGCGCCAGACGCGGACTGATACCCCGGGCCAGAGGAAGAGAGAGCAGCGCCATCACACGATAGCTTTCGATCTCCAGGATTCGTTGCAGAAGACGGCCAGTTCGCTGGGGGGAAAGGCTGTAATTAGCGATATAGAAGCGCCCAAATCCCCCTCGATGGAGCCGAAAGCTGGTGCAAACCATTGCCCTTCGCTCCATCGCAAAGGAACCAATAGCCCGCTCACCGTCAAAAAGCTCCTCGCACAACGCGTCACTATCGATGGCCGTATCAGCATTTGATTTTTCGATAACCCCGTGCAGGGCGGTAACCACTTCCCCACCGATCGCCTCCAGCCACTCCCTGGGAGCCCCATCGATCGCTTTTTCAGAAAATGGCTTCTCACTGAGATGCGGGCGAATAAAGGTGTATGCGGAGAACTCCGTATGGCGTTCCCAGCGCAGGTGAAAGTCGCCAAAATCGAGGTACAACGCCGACGCGTTACTGTCAGGCTGAGGCAACGCATAACGTTGGCAAAGCAGGGCTATATGAGCCACCTCTTTTTGCCCACCACCCTCACCGGAAAGAATCGCCATGTGGCTGACGAGTGCCGGGGACTCAACCACCGGAAAGGGACGAGCGTGCAGCTCACTATAAAGCTGCTCACGCAGATGGTGAACAGGAAGACGAAATTCACCGAGAAAATGCTGCTCTTGTGTCATAGCTTCCACTTAATTTATCAGGTTAGCGCGAGTTTACGCTGCGCCCTCCACGACATCAAACCGGTATTCCATGCTATAGATTGAATACCTGCATTGGAATTGTGTGCCCGGTAAACGTGAAAAGCACTCGATCCTTTTAACTGGATCAATTTTTACCTCTGGTGGATACCATATACTCAATCGATACGCGCAGGATGGCGCATCAGGTTCGGAACCGAAAGAGAGGGAAAAGCATGGCCAGTTACGGCACAGAGCAGATTCGCAACATCATATTCACCGGCCACACCGGGGCCGGCAAAACAACCTTGATTGAAAAGCTGCTGGCCCATAGCGGCGCTATCGGCACTGCAGGCTCCATCGCCCGTAAAAATACAGTTAGCGACTTCGACCCCCAGGAGAAAGAGTGTGGCCACTCTCTGGACACAGCCCTTTGCCACTTCCAGTATCAGGGTCACCAAATCAATGCTATCGACACCCCAGGGGTGCCGGATTTTTCCGGTAGAAGCATTAGCGCACTAAGCGCAGCCGATGCCGCTTTACTGGTAATCAATGCCGCCGCCGGTGTCGAAGCGGTAAGTGAGCAACTAATGGAAGCGGCCAAGGATAGAAATCTATGCCGAGCCATGATCATCAACAAGATCGACCTCCCCGGCACCGACTTCATCGCGCTATTGCAACAGATTCGTGACCGCTTTGGCGACCAGTGCCTGCCGCTAAACCTGCCGACAAAAGACGGCACAGAAGTGCTCGACTGCTTTTTCTCCCCACAACCCGGGGACGCAGCCAGCGGTGATATCAACGCTGCCCATGACGCTCTGGTCGATCAGGTGGTCGAGGTCGACGAAGCCTTAATGGAGCTTTACCTTGAGCAGGGACAATCTTTAAGCCCCGAACAACTTCACGCTCCGTTCGAGAAAGCGCTGCGCGAAGGCCACCTGATTCCCATCTCCTTCGTTTCTGCCGAAACTGGCGTCGGCATCGGTCAACTAATGAGCATACTGACCGACTTGATGCCGAACCCGCTGGAGGGCAATCCGCCCTGCTTCTTCAAAGGTGAAGGCGACAGTGCAAAAAAGGTGGACGTTGTCGCCGCGGCCGACCAGCACGCCATCGCCCACGTATTCAAAATTCAGGTCGACCCCTACGTCGGAAAACTGGCCATGTTTCGTGTACATCAAGGCCAGATCACCCCCAACACCCAACTCTTTATTGGCGATAGCAGAAAACCCTTTAAGGTAGCGCACCTTTATCAGATACAGGGAGCCAAACACAGCGAGATGAATCGCGCGATTCCCGGAGATATCTGCGCTGTTGCCAAGGTAGATGAGATCCTTTTTGATGCCGTGCTCCACGACTCCCACGACGAAGACCACTACCACCTGCAGTCGGTGGACTTTAATCCGCCGATGTATGGCCTTGCTGTGACCCCTGTACGTCGGGGTGACGAGCAAAAACTTTCGGAAGCCTTACATAAAATCGAGGCTGAAGACCCCTCCCTGGTGATCGAGCATCGAGCGAGTTTGAATGAAACCGTCATTCTTGGTCAGGGGGAACTGCACCTCAATAGCGTTATTGAGCGCATGCAGCGACAATTTAACGTTTCTGTAGCAACCCATACGCCTAGTATCGCGTACCGGGAAACCATCACCAAGCCCGCCGAGGGACATAGCCGACACAAAAAACAGACCGGAGGGTCGGGACAGTTCGGTGAAGTCTTTTTACGCATCGAACCCCTGGAATCCGGGGCCGGCTTCGAGTTCTGCAACCAGGTAGTGGGCGGAGCCATTCCTGGTCAGTTTATCCCTGCCGTAGAAAAAGGTGTTCGCGAGGTGATAAACCAGGGAGCAATTGCGGGCTTTCCCATGCAGGATATTAAGGTCTCGGTATACGACGGTAAGCACCACTCCGTAGACTCCAAGGAGATTGCATTTGTTGCTGCGGGCCGAAAGGCATTCCTGAACGCGATAGATAAGGCCGGCGGGGTTATTCTGGAGCCGATCGTTGCCCTTGATATTCGCGTTCCCGAGCACTGCATTGGCGATATTACCGGCGACATCGCCTCCAAACACGGCATGGTTATGGGCAGTACCAACCTACCCGGCCATAAAGCCGAAATCTCAGCACAGGCGCCTATGCGCACCCTCTGTGATTACCAGTCTCGAATCAAATCGTTGAGCGGCGGTGAGGGCACCTTTGCCATGCGCTTGAGCCATTACGACCGCGTTGATACCCAACTGCAGCAGGAACTGGCAAAAACGCACCATCAACGTCCGGACTGATCAACGAAACTCCTGTTTCAGCAAACCACACCACTCTACGCATCTATCTGGCCACCTCTAGGGGTTGGCCTGATAGATGCGCTCCGTTAAACTTCACTCTTCGTTTAGCTTTGAAAATTCAACGCATGTCTGTGTTCCGCCCTTTACTTCTTAGCCTAACCCTCTTGCTGTCGATTCCTGCGTTGGCGGCCCCGTTGCAGATGTCGATATCGACCGTAAAACCCTGGGGTTACCTGGATAAAGAGGGTAATCCACAGGGCTTACTCGGCCATTTTTCACGAGAGCTGGAAAAATACAGCGCACTCCCTATGAATAATGTCCTGGCCCCCTACCCTCGAGTAATCCAGGAGATCAAGCGCGGGCACGCTGACATCGCCGTACTGTTCAAAAGCCCGGAGGCCGATCAGTACGGAATCGATCTGGGGGAAGTGGTCAGGTCATCGATCATCGTTATTGCCCGCTCCGATGCGCCCATGATTAGTAGCATTAGTGACCTTCAGAACACACGCGTAGGCTACATTCGCGGATCCCGCTACGGCAAGGCATTTGATGACAATCAGACACTTTATAAGGTTCCCGTGAACGATATGTCCCAAGGCGTCAAAATGCTTTTGCAAGGCCGCATAGAGGCGATGGTATCGGCAGACTACACCCTGTTCTTCACCCTACGCGAACTCGGAATTGATCCCCTGCGTCTTGCACAGCTACTCGTTCTCAGCTCCAATTCCGGACACCTTTACCTCTCTCGGCGCTCAAATCGACAGGAGGTCTTGGAACCCCTCCAGCACGCACTGGAACTGATGCAAGAAGAGGGGGTACTGCAGCGCATTTTCTCAAAACCCTACCTGTCCGATACCCTCCAACCACCCGCAAACGATAACAGTCAATCATCCTCATCACCCCCGCACTGGCTCGCAAGGCATCCATAGAATCTGCCTATCTCCTTCATTAGAAGTGGCAATTAGCCCCCAGGGGAGATCCACGCCACAATGCATCCACGATTAACCCGCTCTAGTGTGATCAATGGAGAGCCCCATGCAAAACGTAACTATTTTTGGCCGTGAAGGTTGTGGATTCTGTCAGCGCGCCAAACAACTGGCAGAAGATAAACAGCTAAACTTCAAATATATCGATATACACCAGCAAGGGATCAGCAAAGCAGACCTGGAAAAAACCATCGGCAAACCTGTCGAGACCGTGCCCCAAATCTTCATCGGACGGGAACACATCGGTGGTTTTACGGAATTTAACGACATCCTCCACAAAGAGGCCTGAGGGCCCCAAGCAGCTTTCGCCCGCCGGCTCGCAGGGGCTATACTGGATTACCTAAAACCGGAATCCGCCCATGCCCCCTGTTCATCGCCGTCGCTGGCGAATCTCGTTGACCTGCCCCCCTCTTATTGCTTTGCTCGCCCTGCTTTTCGCGGTGCAGGGTCGGGCTGCGCCCATTTTAGAGGGCGACCGGGCCATTCCCCTGCTGGGTAACGCGGGCATGGTGGTAACGAGCCATCCGCTGGCATCGGAAGCCGCCTTAAAGGTCCTTAAAGAGGACGGTAATGCTATGGATGCAGCCGTTACCGCAGGTTTCGTATTGGCCGTGGTACAGCCAAGGTCCGGAAACATTGGTGGTGGCGGCTTTATGATGCTCTCCAGCGACCGCGAAAATCGAGTAGTTGCGATCGACTATCGAGAAAAGGCCCCAGCGGCCGCAACAGCCGATATGTTTCTCGACCAATCCGGCGCGGTAGATACGCGGCTCAGCCGATTCTCGCTTCAATCAGCGGGGGTTCCCGGCACGGTTGCGGGACTACTATTGGCCCTTGAACGTTACGGCACCATCGATAGGGAGCGGGCATTGGCTCCGGCCATTGCCCTGGCCAAAAACGGGTTTATCGTCCCTCCCCGTTTCACTCAGGGCTTCGAGCATCTGCGAAAGCATCTGCAACGAGATAAAACCACCCAGGCACTTTTTTATAAGGCAGACGGTAGCGCCTACCAGCCTGGCGAAAAGTTCATGCAACCAGACCTTGCTCGAACACTGCAACGCATTGCCGAACAGGGCCACAAAGGGTTCTACGCGGGTGAAACCGCCCGTATGATTACGGATCAGATGCAGGCCGGTGGCGGTTTGATCACCCGGCAAGATCTGGCCAACTACCAAGCTCTGGTACGCGAACCCATTAAGGGGCGCTATAGGGGCTATGATATCTACTCCATGCCACCGCCGAGCTCCGGCGGTGTTCACATTGTACAGATACTTAAACTGATGGAACCCTTCCCGGTGGCCCGATTCGGGCACAACTCCGCGCGCACTATCCACCTAATGGCCGAAGCGATGAAGCTCGCCTACGCGGACCGAGCGACACATCTGGGGGATAGCGACTTCGTTAAGGTACCACTGAAGGGACTCCTTTCAGACCGCTATGCCAATCAGCGTCGACTGCTGATTAACCCAAACCGGGCAACCCCCTCCTCCGCTATCCAGGCAGGTGAAGCTCCCGCCTACGAGAGCAGTGAAACCACTCACTATTCGATCGCAGACAAATTCGGGAACGTCGTATCCAACACCTATACCCTCAACTTTAGTTATGGCTCAGGAATATCGGTTGCCGAGGCCGGTTTCTTGCTGAATAACCAGATGGACGACTTCAGCGCAAAACCCGGTGCCGCCAACGCCTACGGCCTGATCGGTTCCGACAACAACCGTATCGAAGCGGGCAAGCGCATGCTGAGCTCTATGTCGCCCACCATCGTGCGTTATAAGGGCAAAAATCTGCTGGTAACCGGCACTCCGGGTGGATCACGCATCATCACCACTACATTGCAGGTCATCATGAACGTGCTCGACCATGGTTTAAATATTCAGGAAGCGGTCAACGCTCCCCGCATTCATCATCAGTGGTTGCCCGACACATTAAGAATCGAAACCGGGATCAGCCCGGACACCATCGAACGCCTGGAGGCCCTGGGCCATCGCCTCGAAGCCAAAGCCGCAATGGGCGCCAGCCAGAGTATCTATATCGACGACGAGGGAATCATGCAGGGGGCCGCCGACCCGAGACGCGGCACCTCCTCAGCGATGGGACTATGGCGATAGATGTCAGTAAGGCAACTGTACAGGGGGGGCTTTGCCGATCAAAGCACCCGCAATTCATTGCCGGTCATCCACCCCTGCTAATAGGAGATCAGCTTTTCACGCAACTGCAGCAGACCATGGCGAGACAGCTGCCGGGCGAGGTAACGATACCCCTCATCCACACGCAATACGCCATGATCACAGCATTGCATCAAGTTCCGGAACGCCGGTGGTAGATGACGGGCCCGCGTCATCATTCCGCCCTGAGGGTCCTCCGCCAAATAGTAAATACGGCGAACCCCGCTCATCAGCAGCCGGGACAAGCACATCGGGCAAGGTTCGAGACTGCACACCAGGGTCAACTCACGCAGCGTAGCCGAAGACTGCCTCCCCTCAGCGACCGCTTGCTCCCATGTATCCAGCAGTCGCATCTCGGCGTGTGCCGAACTATCGTGCAGCGGTTCGAATACAGCATTCATGGCCTCAAACAGAATCTGCTCGC
Organism: Aestuariirhabdus sp. LZHN29; assembly: GCF_049985285.1. Lineage (NCBI taxonomy): Bacteria > Pseudomonadati > Pseudomonadota > Gammaproteobacteria > Oceanospirillales > Aestuariirhabdaceae > Aestuariirhabdus > Aestuariirhabdus sp. LZHN29. The sequence goes on from NZ_JBNIEU010000004.1 coordinate 16,452, forward strand.
CATGGCACAGCACTGCGCCGACACCATAATTGCCTTCATGGCGAGCCTGCAAGGCAAGCTCACACACGCGCCGCGCCCAGGCGCTGCGATAATCTGACTCGGGTAACCGGCCCAGGCGCTCAGCGATCTCAGGGAGCTCCAGTTGTGGTCGAGTTTTAAGAAAAGAGAGCCTGAACATTCCAACCCTGTATGGATCTAAACCGATGGTATTGATATAACTAAGCGCCGTTCAACACTGGATTATCCATGTATCTTCTCATCAAGCATAGCCACGTCACCCTGGCTGCACTCAGCATCACATTCTTCGTTATTCGGGCCTTCTGGTCTGTGAGGCAATCCCCGTATTTAGCCCTACGATGGGTCCGCATAGGGCCACACATCATCGACAGTTTACTGTTGGCCTGCGCAATCTATTTAATGGTGTCGATCAACCAGTACCCGTTCACGACCCCCTGGTTAACTGCGAAATTTTTGGCGTTAGTGCTTTACATAGGCTTGGGCACGGTGGCCATTAAACGCGGTCGAACAGCCACTATTCGCTTCGCTTTTGCACTGGGTGCTATCGCGGTGTTCGGATACATTGTCGGCGCTGCGGTCAACCACAGTTACTGGTCCTGGTGGTAAACCCCGCTCAGCGCAGGCAAGCCAGCAGCTTGTCGATCTAACGGCGCCCGGCGAAAGAATCCATAAGATTAAACAGATACCTAGGCCAAACAGCTACTAGAGGCAAAAATAAGGGGGCTTTCGCCCCCTCGAGTAGCCTCAGTACAAGGCTCCCGGCACAATCAGTCGGAACAACATAAAGACCACGAGAATCGACAAAAAGGACATAATCCATTTATAGATGGTCGGATCAACGCCAGTACGCTCTTCTATCCAGTTTCCCGTCGCGGCACTAAAACGCGCCGCCATCACCACCGATAGCGCGAATAACACCACCAAAATTATCAGGTTCATCTCTAGAACTCCTTCTCTACAACAGAAGCAAAGTGTAATCCCTACCCCCAGCTTTACTATGACCTGCATCAAGTCTACAGACAACGCCCGAGACTACCCAAGCGCCGCTAAAACGACCTGGACGCGTCAACGGGAAGATTGGGATTAGCTGAAAATTTGGGTAGAATACGTCCCCTTTACTGTATCACTTCACCGGATTTTCGAAGGTCACTATAATGCTAACCTGGCTTCAATCGCGCCGTGTACGCTATCTGGCGGGTGTATGCGCAATGTTCTGGCTATTGATGGTTGCACTGCGCGTCATCTTCCTCATGGGTTTTTCCGAGGTTGGTGACACCGTGCAAACATCAGTCAGCGACCTCGCGAAGGTGCTCTATATAGGCATCAAGTTTGATCTCCGCCTGGCACTCCTCCTAACCCTGCCGTTGATCGTGCTGGCCTATATTCCCTGGATAAACCTCTCTAAAGTCCCCCTGCTACGACAGCTTGCATTGGGCTATCTACTCCTCGCAGTGTCCGGCTTGCTCGTATTCTATGTCTTCGATTTCGGTCATTACGCCTATCTAGGCGTGCGCATCAACTCTACCGCGATACGGTTTCTGGAAGACTTTGCGATCTCCAAGAATATGGTATGGGAAAGTTACCCTGTCATCTGGATCACGCTGGCGGTCATAACCACAATCGCCCTGTTTATGCTCTGCTACTCCATGCTGGTCCAGCGCACACTGGCCCAGCCCCCAAAACCGATCCCCCTACCCGCTCGAATCGGAGCGGGCGTAGTGCTGTTTTTCGCTGTCGTTTTGGGCCTTCTCGGACGCTGGCCTGGCAACATTGAAAATCCGGTACCCCTGCGTTGGAGTGATGCATTTTTCAGTGGCAGCACCGCAATCTCCTCCGTCGGACTCAACCCGGTTCTTTACTTCTTTGTCTCCTTTGAGTACGCCGAAAAACCCTACGAAATAGAGCAGGTAAAGCAATACTACGCGACCATTAGCCGCTATTTGGAGGTGGACGAACCAGACGCAAACCGCCTGCGTACCATGCGCCAGCGTTCGCCATCCAGCCACAGCGTATCCAACAACGGCCGCAAGCCCAACGTTGTGTTTGTCATGCTCGAGTCACTTGGCGCGAGTCGACTGGGAATCTTTAACAACCCACTCCAACCCTCCCCCCACCTTGACGAGATCGCAAGAAACGGCTGGTTTATGCCCAACTTCTATGTACCGGTGTCGGGTACCGCACGCACCGTATTTGCTAGCCTGACCGGCTTGCCCGATGTGACCCGGGTGAACACTGCAAGCCGCAACACTCTGATCACCGACCAGCTAATGATGGTGAATGAGTTCAAGGGCTACAACAAACACTACATCATCGGAGGCAATCTCGGCTGGGCCAACATGAGCGCCGTGATCAAGCATAATATCCCCGATATCAAAATATTCGAGGAGGGGGCCTTCAGCTCACCCAATGTCGATGTTTGGGGAATCTCCGACCTCGATCTGTTCAAAGAGTCAGACAAGGTGCTTCGTCAGCTACCCGATGATGAACCCTTCTTCGCCATCATCCAAACCGCAGGCAACCACCGCCCCTTCACTGTGCCGGAGAACAATGACAGTTTCGAAGTCGATAACAGCCACAGTGCCGAGGCCCTGAGCAAGGCGGGTTTCCGCAGTGCCGCACAGTACAATGCCGTCAGGTTACTGGACTATAACATTGGTCGTTTTATGGAGATGGCCAGGGAGAGTGGGTATTTCGACAACACCATCTTTGTTTTCTACGGCGACCACAACAATCGCATCACCGAAACGCCTCATATGAAACCCTTTTATGAAGCGCTGGACCTTGACGGCCTCCACGTACCTCATATGATCTATGCACCCAAACTATTGCAGCCTAGAGTCATTGAGGATGCGGTCAGCCTGGTCGACGTATTCCCGACGATCGCGGGACTGGTCGGTATTCCTTATCGCAACAACACCATGGGGCGAGATATCAACGATCCGGCCCCTGAAGGAGATCGGGCGGTATACACTCAAACCTCCCATAAGACCGCACCGGTTATTGGCGCGATCACCAAGGACTATATGCTGCGAATTGAGTACAACAGTGACGATATCAAGCTGCACGATTTGAACTCCAATACTCCCGCGGTCGATGTCAGTGACCAGTTCCCGGAAAAGACCGAGCAGCTAACGAAGATCGCCAAGGGAATCTACGAAACCACCCGCTATCTCCTGCATCACAATAACGAGCGCTCCCTGGCCAAATAAAGCGCAAAAAAAAGGGGCTTCATGTTTATGAGCCCCCTTCTCTTCCCCCCCCCTCAACCAGACCGTGCAAGCTTCATTAACTGCCGCACCGCGCCGATCAAGAAGGCACCCAGCACATAGAAAACCAGCATGGCATCCAGCAGATAGTCCCACAGGTTACGGGATTCCAGCAGCGCACCGAATGACCACAACAACACCGCAGAGCAGAGCAAAATAACAGCCCACCAACAGCGGAGCCCAACCATCAGCAATGCCAGCGCAGCAACCGGTAAGAGCAGCGTTTCGCCAAACCCCCAACGATAGGGATCCACCAGAGTAAGGCCTAGCGTAGACGCATAAAACGGCACGGCAACGGCGACGACAAGCAGTCCACCGATAACTCGCTGACGATCCGTAAGCGGTGAGGGTACGCCTAACCGGCTCACCGACGCCATAGACAACAGTACTAACGAGGTAATGGAAAAATCTCCCAGCGCTCCCCGCAACAAATCAGACAGACTATTGCCTTGCCATACAGGAACCAGCAGCAATACCGTTAGGCTAGTGCCCAACAGTAGCGGCCAACGTTCGCTCCAACGGCGGGGCAATATGCAAAACAGTGCCATGGAAAACCCCAGCACCGACACCATCCAGGCAGTCATTATAACTTCTCCCTTAGCCAGCCTTCGCTCACTTCAATATGCTTTATAGCGCTACTGTTCCAGGTAAAGAGGATATGAATCCGCCCATTTGTTGTGCGTACGGCATAGGGGTAATCGTACTGAAAGTAGCAACTGTCTTTGTAGCACATCTCGCCTTCAGCGCGACGTTTCAAGGTATCAAGCAACGGCAGGCGTGCTGGCTGCAATGCCAGCATCGCTGAAATTGATCCATCCATCATCCGGGCAAACTCTTTACGATCGGGGCGATCTTTGAAGTAAGAGGATGAATCCTCAAAGTAATGAACCACACGCCAACCACCTGACTTATCCTCAACCAACAGCGCCAGCCTGTCGCGCTCATCGACAGTGTCATTAGCGATCATCCAGTTCCTTTCCAACGCGCGAAAACCGGTCAGCGCAGAATTAGGGTTAGCGATCGAGGTCTTCACTGCCTCGCCCCAGCTGCCGTCGCTGTTCAACCTGGTTTTCAGAACCCGGTAGGGAGCATCCTCCCCGGCATAGCGCAGGTAAGAGGTGGCACGCCCTGTCGATTCCGTCAAAATAATGGGCTGCAAGGATTCCTTACCTTTCGTCAAGCGTACTTTATCTACCAGTGCCCCATCCGTATCCAGCCGCAACACCTCGCCAAACTTACCCGCAAACTCATGGTAGGCAGGCACTCCAAGGGTGCCATCTTCGTAGTAAAAGGGTGTGCCTTTGACGAGCGTACTCAGATTAAAAAATGGAGAGGTCACAAGCCGTCGGGGCGAGCCCCACGAACGCCCCAGATCAGGAGACTTTACGAGATTTAGCTGACTGGTCGCCCAGCCGCCAACCGACACACTGACGTATATCATCCACAACTGCCCATCAGCTCCGATCACCAGCACAGGATTGCCCAGTTTTTTGATAAAGCGGCGGGTCCCGGCCTGGGTCAGCGCGGGCGATGTAAGGGTAAAGCTTGAAGACCAAAGAGCCGACTTTGGATCGTAATAGGCACCATCAATTGTAACATCCCGCGCCCCTTCTCGACTGCCTCCAAACCAGGCCGCCAACAGGCGGCCGTCCGGCAGTTCAACGAGCGAGGGAGCGTGCACCATGATGGTTTTACCGTCAGAAGCAAGGCGCTGATTGAACACAACCCCGGGTGAAGCAACGTCCGCTTGAGCCAGCTTGATACGCTGCTCGGGTGTTTCAGGGGCGAGCAACCAGACACTGACAAAAACGGCGACCACCATCAGTGAGGCAATAAGACGGGACATGTAATGGGTAAAACGCAAACCCTTTTCTCTCCTTACGAGGCTCGCCATCATCACGCAGGGTGCAGGCAGAAAGCTACGGTAAATACTGAGTAAGTGCGGTGTATATACCAATTACCGCACCGACCAAAAGCGCATAGCCTAATGAGTATGGGAACAACACACAAGCTACAGCCGTAGCAGTGGGAGATATGGTGATTGCCGGTACTATAATTTCGAGCTTAAACCTTCGCGAACAGGTCAAGGAAACCCGCGCGGCGCTTAAGGAGCGCCAAATTACCCTGGAGCAATACCTGGAAGCCAGCGGAAGACGGTTCACCTCCTGCGCAGTGGCCCAGCGCTTTATCGTCACACTGCTTCACGCCAATGAGGGCCTGCGGCATGCACCAACCCGACCCGATCCGAGCTGCCCACCCCTTTACCTGGTTAAGAGCTCGCGTCGTTGGTCGCACTGCGACGATTGATCGGCATCATTGAGTAACCACTGATCTCCTCCAGACGTGCTTTCAAACTATTAATCTGGCGCAGGTTGCCATTCCAGTCGTAACGATAGATGCCGCTTTTACGTGCAGTAAGGTGCAAAACGCCAGGCTCGGAGATATTCGCCAATAAGTAAGTATGGCCACCGCTGATGGTGTCAAAAACCAGAGTCGTGGGCGTTGTTAGCGGGTGGGTGGGCTGGAAATCCCAGCCAAGGGAGATCGCCACCTGTAAAAGGTGGTCATAAAGCTCCGAACTTTCCTTGCAGGAGTGCATGAAGGATCTAGAGACAATCCCGACTACCGCACCTTTCATTCGCGCATCCACCCCCAACAATATGACAAATCAATGACGCCAATCATACGCAATACCGACAAACTAATCAGCTATTTTGGATACCGTGCCTCAAGCCCTTGATACAGGTCAGTCGAAAAGCTGTCACTGGTGATACTCAGCTCAAGCAGTAGTTCGGTCAGGTGCTCATTATCTTCACGCCCCTGCCATACCTTGTGGTAATCGCCGCTTTTATAGCCGTGATCCTGACGAAAACGATTCAGGATATTCTTGCCCACGTAGGACCTAAACAACTCTTCGAAGCTCATGTCGACCGCCAGCATTACCCGTGCGAAGGCTTCGAGCTCTGCACGCTTTGACGTAAGCGTCGCCTGGGCCAGGGCTTCAAACGCCTCAATAACCCCCATAGGCTCCTCAGAACTCAGTACCGATTGCATCTGCGAGGCGAAGGCCTGCACCCTGCTATCGTCGGGAATCGCTCCACAATCCTGTATCAGCTGCGCCCACAGGAAATGGGCGATATCCACCACTTCCAGCACGATCTGCTCACGATTGTCTGCTCCGTGCTTCCACCACTTCCAGTCGCAGTGATCATTAACCGCTTCTGCAGCCTCGAGCCAGATAGCCCTGAACCAGGGACGACTCAGGTCAATCCAATCGTGGTTAATTTTGCAGTTAATCTCATTCTGCAACCGTAACATCTCTTTTAACTGATTCATTATTGCTCTCTCACTCATAGCCTGGGACTTTAACCCCATTCTTACTACATTGACCTTTCTGGCACTTCAGTCGGAAGATTCCCGACGACTGTGTCGTCTGCCTCATCGGCCGATTCCACTAAGGATTTCGGTAGCTCTTTCTTGACTCGCACTCCCAGATCGATGAAACGCTGGCTCTGACGCACCAGATTGCCCCGCCCTTCACGTAAGCTATTCCACGCCTCATGCCAGGTTTTCTGGCTGGTATCGATCTGTTTTCCCAGCTTCTCCATTGCCTCTACGACAACCCGCAATTTGTCGTAGACCTTGGCACCCATTTCGGCCAACTCACGAGCACTGCGGTTTTGCCGCTCCAGGCTCCACAGACTGGACACCGTGCGCAACGTCGCCAGCAAGGTGGTGGGAGTCACAACAACAATTCGCTTCTCAAACGCTTCGATAAAGAGCCGCTCATCAAATTCAAAAGCGACCATAAAAGCAGGTTCAACCGGCATAAACAGAAAGACGAAATCCGGTGAATTGATACCGGGCAACTTCTGATAGGCCTTTTCAGATAGCCCCCGGATATGCTGACGAACACTTTCAATATGCGCCTTTAATGAAATATTGCGCTGGAGTTCATCGGCACTGTTCACATAGTCGGTATAGGCATTAAGGCTCACTTTAGCATCGACGATAACATGCTTGCCTTCCGGCAGGTCGATGATGACGTCGGGGCGGTAAATCTTGCCCTGCTCATCCCTCACCACCTCCTCGCGCCGGTACTCAATCCCCTTACGAAGACCACTGCGCTCTAACACCGTCTCCAGCATCAGTTCACCCCAGTTGCCCTGAGCCTTGTTCTCCCCCCGCAGCGCCTTGGTTAGGTTTCCCGCCTCTTCGGTCATCTGCCGATTGAGTTTATGTAACCCCTCAATCTGGGTGCGCAGCGTCGTACGCTCCTGACTTTCGCTGGCATAGACATGATCGACGCGCTGGCGAAAGCTCTCCAGCTGATCCTTAAAGGGCGACAACAGCGTATCAAGCCCCTTGCGACTCTGCTCCTCAAAGACCTGCTGCTTACTTTCAAAAATCTGGTTGGCCAGGTGTTCAAATTCCAACTTAAGCTGCTTGCGGTTGCTCTCTAGCAACTCAAGCTTCTCTTTCGCGTGCTGCTGCTCCTTGTGCAAGGTCTCCTGCAACGCTAAATGCTGCCCTTCAAGGGTCCCCAGTGCCCCTCGCAACTTAACCAGCTCCTCCTGAGAAGCAGCTTCGCGCTCTCCATGAGCCGTTATCTGCTGCAACAAACCTTGCTCGGTTGCCTGCAAATGGCTGTATTTCTCACGTATTCCGGCCAGCTCTTGCTGCAGTCGATCACGCTCCGCCACGATAACCAACTGCTGCTGCTGTAACTCCCCGGAGCGATCCCTTTGGTACTGGAGCTGCTGCTCTGCAAGCGCGAGCTCTTGCTGGAGGTGAGCACAGCGAGTTTCCGCCTCCGCCTGCCCACCCTGTAGCGAGCTAACTTCCCCTTGCGACCGGGTCAACTGCCTGTACAGCAAACCAATCACAACCATCACCAACAGCAATAGCCCGCTGGCGCCAGCTATTATCCACTGCATCAGTTGAACCTGATCCACCCTTCCCCCTGCAATTGACCGACAAGCGTCATTATTAACGAAGATTGTTTTTTAAAGCATGCCAGCCTATCCTATCGCCCCAGTAAACCCAAGCGCAGGATCAAAAACCGGGGACACTCCTGGCTCGGCAAGCACGACATAGAAAAACCCTGAAAATCATAAAGTAGTGTGGGCACTCAATGACAAACAACGACAAGCTGATTAACGATAGTCTGGACCGATGCATGGAAGACGGCACCTTTATGGACCGATTCTACCAGCACTTTATTAACAGCAGCCCGAAGGTAGCCGAAAAGTTCGCCGAGACCGACATGGACAAGCAGAAGCGCATGATGGATGCTTCCCTGCATATGTTAATGCTACTCAGCGCCGACACCACTGCCGGGATGGCCCACGTTCGCCATATCGGTAAAACCCACAGCCAGGCTCAACATAACATCACGCCCGAGCTTTACGATTGCTGGTTCGAAAGCCTGATGCAAACCGTTCGCGAGTATGACTCCCAGCTGACCCCGGAAATAGAAGCCGCCTGGGGCGACACCCTTAAACCGGGCATCGCCACCATGCAGGCCATGTACTAAACCTTACGCCCACGGCAGACGCCCCGCTAGCGGGACGCAATCTTTAGCAACACCTTGCCCTTGCGGCCCGATGCCGTGGCCATTTCGAGCGCAGGAATCACCTGATCCAAGGCGTACATCTGCTGCACCGGGGTGTCAAACAACCCCGCTACCTGCAACCGACTCAGCTCGCGCAGAAGCCGCAAAATACTCAGTGGCTTTTGTTGCCCAAGCCAGTTCAGGGCAAAGTAACCCGATACTTTGCTCACTGGAGTCATCAAATCCCGCGATGGCAGAGTTATCGGGTGTTCACCCAGAGTGCCGTAGACCACCATATGCCCCCCCACACCCAGACACTGCAGCATTGCCTCAGCGAGCGAACCGCCCACCGCATCCATCGCGTAGTCAGCGCCACGCCCGCCCGTAATCCGGGCAACCTGCTCACACAACCCCGTACCATCGCTTACCACCACATGTGTCGCTCCAAGGCTTCGTAGTTGCTGGGCACTTTCCTCGCTACGTACCACATTGATGGTATTAAAACCCAGGCTAACCCCGAGACGAATAACGATCTTCCCCAGCGCGGAGGCCGCCGCACTTTGTAAAAGCCATCCCCCCTTTTTTACCCGCAAAACCCGGGTTACCATCGCGTAGGCCGAGAGCGGGTTAATAATGAACATGGATGCCTGCTCATCACTCAATGCATCGGGCACCGGCAGCGCTTTTTTAGCATCCACAACACAGTACTCTTGCCAGGTACCATTGGGAGGTCCACCGGCAACGGCCACGCGCCTACCCTTTAGCCGTCGGGCTAGCCACCCACTCCCGCAAGCATCGACAACGCCCACCCCCTCTCCTCCTAACGGATAGGGCAGTTCCGGATAGGGCAATCGACCATCCGGATCAAACGCAGGGATCTCTCGCTGCCTATTCCAGACCATTCGAGATAAAGCGTGGCGATAATCACCACGAATAAAGTTGAGATCCGAGGGGTTAACCGGGCTGCATAACATACGCACCCTAACCTGCCCCGGACCAGGTTCAGGTACAGGTGCGTCGATCACCTTTATATAATCGAACCCTTTCGACAACTCCGTAACCTGTATTGATTTCATCAAACCTCCGGTGATCCTACCCGCCTTCGGGTAGGAGCTTTCATCAAAATGTAAACTACCGCTTCACCGCAAACCACCGACTGTGGAATAATCGGTACTGTCAGCGATCCAAGGATGCGAGAAGAACTATGGGCAATAGCATTCAACAGGTTTTCGAGCTCATCACGCAAGGGCATTTCGCGACTATTGTTTATCAAGGGCAACGCCTCAGCAGTGCCGAGCTCGACACCCTTGCCTACATGATAGAACGCAGAAGTTCCGAGCATTTCACCATCCCCGAACTCAACCGGAACCTGGGCCTTAAAAGCTTCGAAGCAGACGCTGTTTCCCATCTATTAGCTCAACTAGGTAGCAGTAGCATCGAAATTACCCTACCGGAGAAGAAACAGCACATCGATCTGGTAAGCCGCTACAGCATTCGCCCACCACGGGTTTATTGCGAATTCCCTATACCCTTCGTCGAACTACTAACCACGGGTGATCTTAGCTGCCGCCCCGACTGAAACCGGACCGTCGAGGATTTCGAGCGGTAATACCGGCGAGGATTTAATCTGGCTCAGCTGAATATTCGAGCGAATCGATGCGACCCCGGGCATTTTCATCAAATGATCGGTAATAAAGGTCGAAAAAGCCTGCAAGTTAGGGGCGACCACCCTCAGCTCATAGTCCCCCTCTCCGGTGACCAACAGGCATTCGGTAATCTCCGGGCGCAGCTTAACCGCCTCCTGAAATGCCGTGGTAATGTTTTCCTTATGCTTTTCCAGATTAATATTGATAAGGGCCACCACATCAAGCCCTAACAAAGGCCCATTCACCTGTGCGTGGTAACCAGTAATCACCCCCTCCGACTCCAGCCGCTGCAAACGACGAGCGCACTGTGAAGGCGATAAGCTAACACGTTCGGACAGCACGACATGAGAGAGTCGGGCGTCCTCCTGTAACTCCGAAATTATCCGCCGATCGAAACGATCCAGCACGACCCGCGATGCAATCATACCCATATTAATCATCCTAATCCGCACGTATCAAGCACATATTAAATCATTTATGGATTTTTATAGCAGTAAGGGTCGTCCCAATAGCCAATAATGCGAGGATACGCCAGCACCGATTCGCTACCATAAATAGATTCCCTAAACTGGAGAGCACGATGACTACAATGGCCGAATCCCTACTGAAGGGCTTAAAAGAGAACGGAGCCGAACAGATATTTGGCATCCCCGGAGATTTCGCGCTGCCTTTTTTCAAGGTGATCGAAGAGTCTGCCATTCTGCCCCTCTACACCTTTAGCCACGAGCCCGGGGTCGGGTTCGCAGCCGACGCTGCCGCCCGCAGCGGTGGCGGCATAGGGGTAGCTGTCGTCACCTATGGTGCCGGGGCCTTCAATATGGTCAATACCGTGGCCTGCGCCTATGCCGAAAAGTCACCGCTGGTTGTGGTCTCTGGAGCGCCGGGCATCTCGGAGGGCAACGACGACATGTTACTGCACCACCAGGCCAAGACCCTCAACTCCCAGCACGAGGTTTTTAAAGAGATCACCTGCGATCAGGCAATCCTGAACGATCCGCGCACCGCCCCCCAGGAGATCGCGCGCGTCTTGCAAAGCTGCCTTGAACAATCGCGTCCGGTATACATCGAGTTTCCAAGAGACCTCGTCAACACTCCCTGCGAAGAGGTGCCAGCGCTCGCCCACACGACAGGTCACTCCGATGCTATCAGCGCCTGCGCCAGAGAGGTCCTTGAGCAGCTCCACCACGCCACAGCACCCCTCATCCTCGCGGGTGTAGAGGTCCGCCGCTATGGCCTGGAGGAAAAGGTCGCCGAGTTATCACGGCGCCTGCAACTGCCTGTCGCGACCACGTTTATGGGGCGAGGCCTGTTTTCGACCGCATCGTGCGAACTTATCGGCTCCTATATCGGCATGGCAGGTGATGCCGACGTGACCCGCGCGGTAGAGGAATCGGATCAGGTACTAATGCTGGGAGTTATTGTGTGCGACACCAACTTTGGCGTATCCGCCAAGCGCCTGGATATGCGTAACACCATCAACGCCTCTGACCGACAGGTGAAGGTCGGTTACCACCAATACCCTGACATCTCGCTGGCCGAACTGGTGGAGGCGTTGTTAGCCGCCACCCAGAGCGTTGATGAAACCAAACCGGGTCGAACCATCAGCTATCCCCATACACTGGTTGCCGACGACAACCCCATTGAGCCCACCGATATTGCACGGGCGGTCAACGACCTGTTCGCCAGCAACGGTCCAATGCCCATCGCCTCCGACATTGGCGACTGCCTCTTTACCGCCATGGACATGGAGAACACCCACCTGGTGGCGCCCGGCTACTACGCAACGATGGGGTTCGGTGTACCAGCAGGGCTCGGGCTGCAAGCCGAGCTGAATCAACGCCCCATCATTCTGGTGGGCGACGGCGCCTTCCAGATGACCGGCTGGGAACTGGGGAACTGTCGCCGCTACGGCTGGGACCCGATCGTACTGTTATTCAACAACACCTGCTGGGGCATGCTGGCGACCTTCCAACCCGAAACCAGCTACAACAACCTGGACGACTGGCAGTTCGCATCCATGGCTGATGCCATGGGCGGCGATGGTAAACGAGTCACAACCCGTAGCGAGCTTCAACTCGCGCTTACAGAGGCCGCGGCGAAGCGTGGCCGTTTCCAATTGATTGAAATAATGATGACGCCAGACGCTCGCTCCGCCACACTGCAGCAGTTCGTCGACGCCCACAAGCGCCGCACCGGCATGGGACAATAGCTGAGAGCAAGGGGTAGGGGTAGGGGTAGGGATAAGTAGCAGTTACTCTCCCCCCTTTTGCCACGTATAATGGCGCGCTTTGACACAACCAACCCCGAAGGCCTCCCGTACCGTGCATCCTCTCGACCGAACATTCTGCGTCGCCCCAATGATGGATTGGACCGACCGGCATCAGCGCTATTTTTTACGCCTGATCAGCCAACACTGCTTGCTCTATACGGAGATGGTCACCACCGGCGCACTGATCCACGGAGATCGCGATCGATTCCTGCGCTATAACGCCGAGGAGCACCCTGTAGCCATTCAACTGGGAGGCAGCGACCCAGCCGATCTCGCCACCTGTGCCCGCTTTGCCGAAGAGTATGGATACGACGAGGTTAACCTCAATGTCGGCTGCCCGAGCGACCGCGTACAAAATGGTCGCATTGGAGCCTGCCTGATGGCCGAGCCCGCCACGGTCGCAGACGGTATCAAGTCGATGCAGGACAGCGTTTCCATTCCCGTTACGGTCAAACACCGTATCGGCATTAACGGCCGGGAGTCTTTCGATGAGTTGACAGACTTTGTCGGTACGATTGCCAAGACGGGGTGTAAGACCTTTATCGTCCACGCTCGAATTGCCGTATTGGAGGGGCTCAGTCCCAAGCAAAACAGGGATGTCCCCCCACTCAAATACGACTGGGTCTATAAGCTCAAACAGCTGTTCCCCCAGCTTGAAATACTGATCAACGGCGGCATTACCAGCCTGGAGCAGTGCCAGCAGCACCTGCAACAGGTCGATGGCGTCATGGTGGGCCGCGAAGCCTACCATCACCCCTACGTGCTAGCCGACGTTGACCGGCTCTTTTACGGCAGCCGGCGTACTCCGCGTACTCGTCACCAAGTGATCGATGCCTTGGTTCCCTATATCGAACAGCAGCTGGCTCTGGGGGCACATCTTCAACACATCACCCGGCATATCCTCGGCCTGTTCCATCTTCAACCCGGGGCCAAACGTTTTCGGCGCCACCTTAGCGAAAACGCATGGAAGCCGGGAGCGGGCATCGATACCCTAATCAAGGCCGTTGAACTCAGCCCCGAGAAGGCCTGACACCCCGCTTAAGCGTTCACCCCCTCCACCAGTGGTGATACACTCAACGCCCAACGTGGAGGAACTATGTCGCAATTATCCCAGCTTGATCAACTCAGGAAACTCACCACAGTCGTCGCCGATACTGGCGATATAGAGGCCATCAAGCGCTATCAGCCGGTCGATGCCACAACCAACCCCTCCCTTTTGCTTAAAGCCGCCCAGATGGAGCAGTACGCCCCACTACTAACGGAGGCGATCGCCTGGGCAGCCTCCAAAGCCGGCAGCAGCAACGAGAAACTCGGGTACTGTGTCGATAAACTTGCGGTAGAGATTGGGCGTGAAATCCTGCAGGTTATACCCGGTCGCATCTCCACCGAAGTCGATGCTCGCCTCTCCTTCGATACCAACGCCACCATCGAACGTGCAAAACGGTTGATCGATCTCTACGAGCAAGCCGACATCCCCCCCGAGCGCGTGCTTATAAAAATGGCCGCAACCTGGGAGGGCATTCGTGCCGCTGAACATCTCGAGAAAGCCGGCATCAACTGTAACCTGACCCTGCTATTCGGGTTTGGCCAGGCGCAGGCCTGTGCCGATGCAGGGGTTTATCTGATCTCCCCCTTTGTTGGCCGAATTCTGGACTGGTACAAAGCCCATAGCGGGCGAGACAGCTACCCTGCAGCAGAAGACCCAGGGGTGGTCTCAGTCGCCAGGATCTTCAACTACTACAAGGCTCACGGTTATGGCACTGTGGTGATGGGCGCCAGCTTCCGCAATATCGACGAAATTCGCCACCTGGCTGGCTGCGACCGTTTAACCATCAGTCCCGCGCTACTGGATGAACTGGGCACCAGTACCGCCTCCTTGCCGCGTAAACTATTTGCCGACAATCCGCTGAGCGAGGATCCACAACATAGCCTCACGGAAAATGACTTTCGCTGGGCGCTGAATGAGGACGCGATGGCGAACGAAAAGTTGGCCGAGGGGATACGCAACTTCGCCATCGACCAGGTTAAACTGGAGAAACTCCTGCAGGGGCTGGGTGGGTAACCATGCTGAGTTCGCTAAAACAGTTTTTTGATCAGTTAGCGGGAGAGCCTGATGCTCCCACCCATCAACACAGCCTCGAACTGGCGTGCGCTGTGCTGCTGGTAGAGATCAGCAAAGCGGATGCCGAGGTCAGTGACGACGAGACCAGGCAGATTCGCAGTCTGATTGAAAGCCGTCTCAACGTCAAAACAGAGGAACTTGATGACCTGCTGCGACTGGCCCAGGAACAGTCCGCCGAGGCCACTTCACTGTTCCCCTTTATCCAGCTGATTAACGACCAACTGGAGTACCCGGACAAGGTAGCACTAGTCCGCTCCATGTGGCAGGTGGCCTATACGGATGACCGCCTTGATAAATACGAAGAGTACCAAATTCGTAAAATCTCCGACCTTCTTTACGTCGCCCATGGAGATTTCATTCGAACAAAAATAGACGTATTGGAAAAAAGACAAAACCTATAAAACACTCTATATTTATTTTCTAACCTATTGATTTATTTGCCTTCTAAGCTTTTTACCAATTCACTAAATGTCTCTTTATTTTTTTCATTAAGATCCATTAGGGTACGGTGCGCACTCAGCACGTGCCCCTTCACGACATGCTCAGAGCAGGCTTCACAGACGATCTCCTTCAACGGGGTACTTTTGATATTGGCCTCTTCGACAATATCAAACACTCGGTCGAAGCCCATGCTCAATAAAATTCTGGTGATGTCAGGATTGCTGGAAACGATCGTCGGCACATAGTCAAACCGCTTTTTTGCCTGCACAGAAAGTTTGGCCAATAGGCCCAGCGAGGTACTATCGATACCCTCGGTCTGCGTCAAATCGATCACTACCGAACGGAAATGGTCGTCGTCGAACATCTCCTCTAGAAACTGATCAAGCGAATTGCACAGTGTTAAGCGCACATCACCGGTAAACTTTAACCGATAATCGCCACCCTCTCCCGCCGCTTGAATTTTGCCTGCGTCCATTACTGGTTCCTGCTTAACACTAAAACTGCGATGTCATCGGGCGACTCCTCCAAGGTATCGAGCCCAAGCGCAGCCTTAATCGTTTCCAAGTCCCTATTGTGTTTAATTACCGACAGGAGTTCCGATTCCTTATCGCAAAGCCTTTGTTGAGGTAGGCAATCCAGTATTCCGTCAGAGAATGCCACTAGGGTAAATACCTCGGGAAGGGCAATTTCATGGTCTTCATACTCCGCGTGGTCAAATATACCCACAGGAAAACCACTTCCCCTCAAAAACTCAACACCCCCATCGGTCGCCAAAACCGGCAAGGGGAAGTGCCCTCCAACCGAGTAGGTGAGAGTATTTTTTCGGGTATCAATAACGCCACCAAACATGGTGACGTGTTTACCGAGATCTGTATTTAGTAAACCATGATTGAGGGAGCCCAGTATTTCCGAGGGGCGCACAGGGTGGAGTGCCCCACGATCACGGTACTCACGCCGCAAGCGAAAGGTCATGTGCTTGAGCAGTATCGTAACGAATGCAGAGGAGGCCCCATGGCCGGAAACATCCGCTAGGTAAAATCCAAACGAATGGTCATTCAGCGGTATCAGATCTACGAAATCCCCGCTGAGGTACAAGGAGGGACAAATATGATAGTCAAACCTAAAGCCCGCCACCTCCTGGGGAGATTCAGGCAATAGCTTTTGCTGCACCTGCCTGCCCGCTCGCTGATCCTCCTGCAGCTCAGCCAAACTCGCCTGTAAACTCTTGATCGCCGCTTCCAGGCTCTCCCGATAGGACTCGTTGTCCCGCTCCAACTGGAGCTGCTGTAACGCCCGTGACACCGAGTGCTCAAGCACTTCAAGGTCGACAATAGGTTTAATTAGATAATCACTGGCCCCAAGCCGCAAAGCCTCTACCACATCGCTCATAACACCAGCCCCGGAAACAACAATAACCGGAGTTTGGGGCGCGATATCTTTAATAGAACGAAGCACCGAAAGGCCATCCATACGCGGCATGCGGAGATCACAGATCACCACATCGGGATGCTCTTTTTGGATTAGGTCCAGACCAATCAGGCCATTTTCCGCCTGAAAAATAGTGAATCCGCTGTCTTCAAGATAAGCCGCAACACTTTCCCTTACGGGGGCTTCATCATCGATTACCAGCAGCGTTTTTCCTGCAGGAGCCATAGCTTTTTCAAGCAACCTCTAGTTTCGCCAAGAGAGGCGGACAATTCAGATATCTTAAGATATAGACCAATACAGCTGCCCTAGCGACAGCATCAGAAGCCTGCCTGCAGGCGAGAAAAACGATCCGAGGCCGCTTCTCTCATCATGACGGTATAGACTCAAACCTTACTCCCTTATAGATTGTGTAGCAAGAGGAGCGTGAGTTTGAGAACAAATGCGCATAACCCCCATATTTTGTCCCTATTGACGTTGAAATTACTATATATGGGGGGTATAAAACTTGTGACCATTATGACAAGTTCAGGGGGGAGCCATGGCGATGTCAGACAGGCAATACAGTGAAAAAAGGGATTTTATGCGCATGCAGATCGACTCCGAGGCGCAGATCACACGATCGAGCGGTGAGGTTTTTTCAGTGCGCTGCAATAATTTGAGCAGTACGGGGGTTCTACTCGATGCGCCGCAAGCACTACCCGCCGGGGAGCAACTCATCATTACCATACCGTCAGAACGACCCGAGTTTCCCGACTTTTGCGCGGAGGCAAGGGTTGTTCGCAGTAGCGAGCTAATCGAGGATCGATGCAGCATTGCACTTTCGATAGAACGCATAAAATAATCGAACCCCATAAAAAAACCTGATAGCGCTATCGGGTTTTTTTATGGATTGCTCACGAGCAAGAGCGATCCCGGCTAGAAATCATCTTCAGGTTCCTCACCTGTGATGTCGTAGCGGCGTTTCTGCAGATAAGCATCACGAATAAAGCTGTACTTGTCCCCTATAATCAACTCTTCCGCTTTCAGCAGCCCCGCCCGTTTCTCTACGATCAAACCAAGCAACAGCGCCGTACGTCGATCAGATCCATCGACATAAGCACCGGCCCACATAAGGCTGGACGGGTAAATTGTGGCAGCATCCCTTAGCGTATGGGGGCCTAGCAAAGGCACCATAAGGTAGGGGCCATCGCCCACCCCCCATTTACCAAGCGTCGTACCCAGGTTCGTCGAATCGGCTGGTATACCGAATGAATCCGCCACGTCAACGAGGCACACCATGCCTAGAATGCAGTTAATCAGGAAGCGGGATATCTGTTTAAAACCACGTACGGGCTCCCCTTGCAGCATCAGATTCAAGCCGTCCGCAGGGGCAAAACTGGTGTCATAAAAAGTGCTAACCAACCCCCTCATCGGTTCAGGCACACCTGACACATAACCTTCTGCCACCGGTTTAAGCAGGTATTTATCAAGCCCCTCGTTGAACTGGAATACTGTCCGGTTCATCGGCTCCCACGGGTCGGGGTTGTCATACCCCTCGGCCATCACTACACCCGACGCCAGCAGATGCCCCGCCAGCAGGACCATCCCTACAAAACGAGCAATAGCGCCCCCTATGGAAACCCTCTCAATAACTCTTACAGACATACCTGTCACACCGCAAAACCACACCAAGGCATTCGTCGCCTATAAAATTAAGTGCTAGACCTTACGCACCACCGCGCTACCGATAGAATATCCCGCACCGAACGAGCAGATCACGCCACGATCACCGGATTTGAGGTCATCCTGATGCTTGTGAAAGGCAATAATCGATCCGGCGGAGCTGGTATTGGCATACTCATCTAGAATAATAGGCGCCTCTGCAGGCTCGGGGTCGCGGCCCAGAACCTTGCGCGCTACCAGGTTGTTCATATTGATATTGGCCTGATGTAGCCAGAGCCGCTTGAGTTCCTCAACCGGTACACCCAGCTCGTCGATATGGGCGGATATTTGCTCGGCGACCATGGGGCACACCTCTTTAAATACCTTGCGCCCGTTTTGTATAAACAACTTGTCCAGTGCACCAACGCCACGTTCGTCGGCACGATTGAGGAAGCCGAAATTATTTCGAATATTGTTCGAAAAGCGGGTTTGTAGCTTGGTTCCCATCACTTCGAACTGGTGAGATGAAACCGCTGCATCCTTGCGCTCGATGACCACGGCGGTACAAACGTCTCCAAAGATAAAATGGCTGTCCCGGTCGGCGAAATTCAGGTGCCCCGAACAGATCTCCGGGTTAACCATTAACACAACACCGGCCGAGCCACTGCGCACGGCATCAACCGCCGCTTGCAAACCGAAAGTAGCGGAAGAGCAGGCCACGTTCATGTCATAGGCATAACCGCCGGCTCCCAAGGCCTGCTGAATCTCAACGGCCATCGCCGGATAGGCGCGCTGCATGTTGGAGGCTGCACAGATGATGGCATCAACATCGGCAGCACTGCGCCCTGCTCGCTCCAGCGCTTCACGGGCGGCACCAATAGCCATGTCACATTGAACGGAGTTCTCATCGTTACTGCGTTCGGGTAGCTGTGGGCACATCCGGTCGATATCCAGAATACCCGACTTATTCATTACAAATCGGCTGCGAATACCCGATGCCTTTTCAATAAAGGGCGCACTGGACTCCGCCATTGGCTCCAGCTCTCCAGCCTCGATTTCAAGACGGTGAGCCTCATTGAACCGGTTGACATAAGCATTAAAGGATTCAACCAGCTCTTCATTACTGATGGCTTCTGGCGGCGTATACAGGCCTGTGCCGCTGATTACTACGTCTGTCAAAACCTCTCCCCTTTTCTCTCACTTGGCAACCGATACCAAATTCACCATAGCCCAACTTATAAGTCGCTAACGTGAAAGCGCCGGCTTTTAAAGATGGGATGATACCACAGCGCCAACAGCGCTCGGCAGACTTTTTGTAGCGCTTTGGTCACCCCCTGCAGGTCAGGGTAAGGGGAGCTCCTGCCAGATCTTTCGTAGCCGCTTGGCGGAGACCGGGTGCAACGTCTTCAATGGCTGGGCGAACAGGGATACCCGGTACTCCTCGAGCATCCAGCGGTAGTCGGTGAGCGGCTCCACTATCATCTGCCTGTCTTCGTACTGGCGGACCCGTGACTCGTACTGCGCCCACAAGCCCGCCAGCTCTTCGCTACTGGCTCGGTCCCGATTCATCACCGTGCCCATCTTGTCCAGGCGGTAGAGTATCGCGTCAAGATAACGGGGATATTGCTGCAACCATACCCAGGGTGTTTGTCGCAGAAACCCCGGGTAGACCAAGCGCTGAAGTTGTTGCTTGATATCGGCCAGCGACAGAGCCAAATGCAGGGAGATCTTGCCCTTAAGCTGCTTCTGCACCTGGTGAATTCGACTAAAAATTTCCGCCACGAGCTGATCATATTGCTGGGCCACCTCAATCAGCTCTCCGCGCTTTTGCAACAGCCGGTCGAATTCACTTTCACTCCTGGGTAATTCGGATTCTGCCAGCAAGCACCGGTCGATCGCTGCCAGCCACAGATCCTCCTGCAATGCCGATTTGGCAATCAACGTCACCGCCTGCAGCGCGCTCTGATCGAATCGGCTTAAAAACCGCTGCCCCTCCTTAACCTGCCGCCCGAGCGCCAGCAACAGCAAGCGCTGAACCCCTTTGCGCGACTGAGCATGAGCCAGTGCAGCATTGGGAGACAGGCGAATCGCGACATCTCGCCCCTCATCAACCAATGCCGGCCAGGCTTTCAATGTCACCCCTCCCTGTTGACGCGCGATCTCTTGCGGTAGATCGCCAAAATCCCAGCGTTTAAGGCCTTCGCGCTCTATTCCCCCCTCCTCGCTTTGGCTGATACTTTCGCTGGCGTGACGTGCAAATCTTCGCTGCAACTTCAACAGATCTCGTCCCTGCCCTAAAGTCCCACTGTCATCCTGAACCCTGATATTAAAGCGATGATGGTGGTCCAGCTCGGCCTCCTTCCAGACATCGGCAGAAAAACGAACACCACTCATCTTAACCAGTCGCTCGGAGACCGCCTCCAGCAAGGGCCGATCCTCAACCACCAACGTCTCCAGCAGCGCTGTGACATAGTCCGGTACGGGGACGAAATTTTTCCTCAAATGCTTGGGCAGCGCCCGTACGAGCGCAGTTATTTTTTCACGCAACATACCCGGCACCAGCCATTCCAGACGAAAGCGTGGCAAGCGTGGTAATAGCCCGACAGGGACCTCAACGGTGACACCGTCGTCCTCTTCTCCCGGTGCGAAATGGTACGACAACGGCAGCCGCATCCCTTCAAGCTCGATAGCATCCGGGTACTGGGCCTCGGTAACCTGCGCCGCATCATGCTGCATCAGGTACTCCCGGGTCAGGTAAAGCGCCTCGGGGTTATCCCGCTCCAACGTCTTACGCCAGCGCTCAAAGCTGGCTGTACCACAGATGTCGGCGGGAATACGTTCGTCGTAAAACGAAAACAGGGTCTGTTCATCTACGAGGATATCCCTGCGACGAGACTTGGCTTCCAGCTGATCAATTTCCCGCAGCAAGGCAAGGTTGTGGTCAAAAAAACCGGCACGAGTTGCAAACAACCCCTCAACCAGGGCGCTGCGAATAAAGATCTCGCGGGCCACAACCGGATCGACCTTGCTGTAGTCGATGCGCCTTCGAGGCACGATCACCAACCCGTAAAGCAACACCTGCTCAAACCCCATCACCTGACCGCGCTTCTTTTGCCAATGGGGCTCAAAGTAGTTGCGCTTAACAAGGTGTCCCGCCAGGGCCTCTAACCAGTCCGGGTCAAACCCAGCGTTGGTTCGAGCATAGAGACGGGAGGTCTCTACCAGCTCCGCACTCAATACCCACTTGGGCCGCTTCTTGAACAGCGCCGAACCAGGAAACAGGTGAAACTTGCGGTTGCGCGCGCCCAGGTAATCGGATTCTTCGGTCCGCGTACCGATATGGCTCAATAGACCCGCCAACAGCGCGGTGTGGACCGACCGGTAGCTGGCAGGTTCACCATCTCCCCTGAGCTTAAGCTTTAGCTCCCGTGCGGCCAGCAGCAGCTGCCGATGCAGATCTCGCCACTCGCGCATCCGTTGATAATTCAGCATACGACGCTTGCAGTACTTGCGAAGCTGTCCCTGGCTCAGGGACTGACGTTGCTCTTCATAGAGGTGCCAAAGATTCAGCAGGGTGAGGAAATCCGACTCATCCTGCTGATACTCTTTATGCAGCTGATCGGCGTGCTGTCGCTTGTCTGCGGGGCGTTCACGGGGATCCTGAACACTGAGTGCTGCGGCGATGACCAACACCTCATCAAGCGACTGCTGGCGAGAGGACTCGATGACCATGCGCGCGATACGAGGATCAACCGGCAGACTACTTAACTGCTTGCCCAGGGCGGTGATTCGACGCTGGGCGGTGACCGCACCCAGCTCCTGCAGAAGATTAAAACCATCCCGTATAAAGCGACTATCTGGCGGATCGACAAAGGGGAACGACTCGATCTCCCCCAGCCCCAGCTTCAGCATCTGCAATATGACCGACGCCAAATTCGTTCTCAGTATTTCTGGGTCGGTAAACTCCGGACGGGAAAGGAACTCCTCCTCGGCATAAAGCCGATAGCAGATGCCCGCACGAACTCGACCACACCGCCCTTTACGCTGGTTAGCACTGGCCTGGGAGATCGCTTCAACCGGCAACCGCTGAACCTTTGAACGATAGCTATAGCGACTGATGCGGGCATAGCCGGAATCGATCACATAGACAATACCCGGTACCGTCAGCGAGGTCTCGGCTACGTTGGTGGAGAGGATGACCCGCCGCCCTCTATGGGGCTGAAATATTCGCGCCTGCTCCGCTGGACTCAAGCGGGCATAGAGCGGCACGACCTCGGTGTGGCGAAGCTCAAGGTGGCGCAAGGCCTTGGCCGTATCACGGATTTCGCGCTCGCCGCTGAGGAACACCAGCACATCGCCAGGAGCGGCCCCCTGCCCTCGTTCGGTTTGCTCGATCTCCTCCAGCACCGCCACGATACCCTGCTGCAGATCGAGATCCTGATCCCCCTCTCCTGCGTCAAGCAGCGGGCGGTAGCGGGTCTCAACCGGAAAGGTTCTGCCGGACACCTCAATTACCGGTGCATTGCTAAAGTGACGAGAGAAACGCTCTACATCGATAGTGGCCGAGGTAATGATCACCTTCAGGTCCGGCCGCCTGGGTAGCAATGTGCTCAGGTAACCCAGCAAAAAATCGATATTAAGGCTGCGCTCATGGGCCTCATCGATAATCAATGTATCGTAGCGATTCAGAAAACGGTCATTCTGAATCTCCGCCAACAGGATGCCATCGGTCATCAGCTTGATATGACTGGTATCACTCACCTGGTCACTAAAGCGAACCTGATAACCGACACTGGCGCCCAACTCGGAGCCCAGCTCGTCGGCGATTCGACTAGCCACGGAGCGGGCGGCGATGCGTCTGGGCTGGGTGTGTCCAATCAGCCCGTAAACGCCTCGACCCAGCGCAAGACAGATTTTGGGTAGCTGGGTGGTTTTACCCGAACCGGTTTCACCGGCCAACACCACCACCTGATGATCACGGATCGCATCGGCGATCTCCTCCCAGCGCTGACTGACCGGTAACGAGAGATCGAAGGTGGGCTCTGGCAATGTGGCAACGCGCTGGGCCGCGAGTGCGCGCGATCGCTCTAATCGCTTATGCCAAGTCGATGGCAATGGCCTCTTCTCGCGCCGGTGTTGCTGTAACTGCCGCCTAAGCGGGTGGCGATCGACCAACATCGCCTCTTCGACCATCTGTTGCAGCTCTGCCGCTGTTTTCTTCACTCACTGCCCCACAATAAAAAACGCCCCACTCAATGGCGGGGCATTCTATCAAAAGCCAAACGCTGGCGATAACCGATATTCGATTCGTTAACCCGCTGACTTGAGCTTTCCGACCTCCTCATCACGCAGTTCACGGCGCAGAATTTTGCCCACATTCGTAGTCGGTAGTTCGGTTCGAAATTCAACCATTCTCGGTACTTTGTAACCGGTGACGTTCTCGCGAAAATAGGCGATCACATCCTCTTTGCTGAGGCCGGGATTACTCGACACGGCAAACATCTTGATCGCCTCGCCGGTTTTGTCATCGGGTACACCAATGGCGGCACACTGGGTAACATCAGGATGCTGGGCCAGGACATCTTCCAGCTCATTGGGGTAGACGTTAAAGCCGGAGACCACAATCATGTCTTTTTTGCGGTCAACGATCTTCACATAGCCGTCTTCCTGAATAGTGGCGATATCACCGGTTTTAAGCCAACCATCTTCGGTAATTGTCTCGGCCGTGGCTTCGGGACGCTGCCAGTAGCCCTTCATCACCTGCGGCCCCCGCACGCAGAGCTCCCCTACGCCACCAAAAGCGACGGCATTACCCTCATCATCGATTAGCTTCAACTCGGTGGAGGGAACGGGTATTCCGATGGTGCCAACCTGATTGGCACCTTGCGGGTTAATGGTCGCAATCGGTGAAGTTTCGGTCATGCCAAAGCCTTCGAAGATTTCGCACCCGGTCACCTTGTGCCAGGTGTCAGCCGTTGCCAGTTGCAGCGCCATACCACCCGAGAAGGTCGCCTTGAGCGAAGAGAAATCGAGCTGGCGGAAATTGGGGTTATTGCACAGACCAACAAACAGGGTATTGAGGCCCACAAAAATACTGAAGGGGTAGCGAGCCAACTCCTTGATAAAAGAGGGCAGGTCACGGGGGTTGGTAATCAGCAGGTTATGGCCACCTAGGATCATCATCACCATGCAATGAAAGGTAAATGCGTAGATATGATAAAGAGGCAACGGCGCGACAGCCAACTCCCCTTCGCTCATCTCGCTACCCATCAAGGCTTTGGCTTGGGCCATGTTCGATACGATATTGCGGTGAGTCAGCATTGCACCTTTGGCAACGCCTGTCGTGCCGCCGGTATACTGCAGCACTGCAACGTCCTCAAACTCTACCGAGACCGGCGTAAAGCGAGCCTCGCTTCCCAACTTTAAAACCCTGGAAAAGGAGACAGCATTGGCCAGGCTATAAGCCGGAACCATCTTCTTGACGTATTTGACGACAGAGTTCACCAGGAGGCGCTTGAGGGGTGGTTGCATATCACCAATTTCGGTCACGATCACATGCTTGATACCGGTTTTCGGAATCACCTCTTCAGCTAGCGCCGCCATGTTCGCCAGCACAACCAGCGCCTTTGCACCGGAGTCATTGAACTGGTGCTCCATCTCTCGGGTGGTGTACAACGGGTTGGTATTAACCACCACCATTCCGGCGCGCATTGCGCCAAATACAGCAATAGGGAACTGAATCAAGTTGGGCATCTGCACCGCAATTCGATCACCCGGCTGCAGGTCAGTGTGGTTTTGCAGATAAGCGGCAAAGTGGCCACTAAGTTCGTATAACTCCTGATAGGTGATCGTTTTGCCCATATTGGAGAACGCAGGCTTGTCCGCGAATTTGCGGCATGAATCATCCAGCACATCTAAAATGGAACGATAGGGATCGGTACTGATCTCAGGGGAGACCCCCGCAGGGTACTTATCCGTCCAGAAGTTTTCACTCATTCTCTGCTCCTCACCAACTCGATCGTTATTGTTGTCGTGCTCTATATGTGAGAGCGCGGCTTGCGCTGTTTCCGCTAAGAACAGCCGCATTTTACAGCCAACACTTGCCACCGGCACTTGGTGTACACCGGCTCGGAGGTTATCAGTTTTCCCTACAGGCTAATAGCCCACCCCCCCCTTTAACTGGACTAACAAAGGAGAAATTCAGCCATAAGGATGATTTTTTGGGCACGTTCGCGTACAAAGCAAACAGACTTCCATTCCGTCATACTCAAAGGAGCGCCCATGGTTTGGCATACACACCCGCTCGAGGCCGGCGACCAGCACAGCATCCCGCTGTACCTATGGGATGCACCCAACGCGCCCCGCGCACTTGTGCACATCACCCATGGTATGGCAGAACACAGCCAGCGCTATGCTACCCTCGCGACCGAGTTGCAGTGCGCGGGCTATCAGGTTCTAGCCCATGACCACCGCGGGCACGGGGCCTGTGCCACTCCGGTACCCGGCCACTTTTCCGACCAGGGGGGCTGGAACCGGGTCTGCGAAGATCTGCGCTCGATACACCGCTGGGCCCAGCAACAGTTTCCCCACCTGCCGCTCTACCTTTTGGGCCACAGCATGGGTTCTTATATCAGCCTGGGATACCTGATGCGCGACCCGCAACCACTGGCTGGTTGCATTTTATCCGGATCAAACTACGGATCGCCGATGCTTTACCGTTTGGCCCGGACCATTGCGCGGATTGAAAAATGGCGGCTGGGCCCCTCCGCCCCCAGCTTGCTCATGGATCGCCTGGGGTTCGGGGCCTTCAACAGAGCATTCAAACCTAACCGTACCGAATTTGATTGGTTGTCGAGAGATCCTGAACAGGTCGACCGTTACATTGCCGATCCACTGTGCGGATTCCCCTGCAGCAGTCAGCTCTGGATAGACCTGCTGGGTGGGCTACTGGAGATTACCGAGCCATCGCTGCTGGCTAAAGTCCCTGACCTGCCGCTGTATATTATTGGCGGCAATCAAGACCCTGTTAGCGCCCCCAGAGGGCTCCATGATCTCTATGCAGCGCTGGGCCGGCCTCCTCGTGGCGGGGTCTCACTCAAGCTCTACGAAAACGCGCGCCACGAGATTTTTAATGAAACCAATCGCCAGGAGGTGGTCAGCGAGCTGCTGGATTGGCTATCATCGACTCCCGCCCTGTCCAGCACAGAACCAACCCGCTGAGGATCACCGCGTGAACCAATTAACCAACTACACCTTTGATGAACTTGAGATCGGCGCAACTGCAACCTTCGAGCGCACCCTTGAGGAGAAAGACCTCATCCTGTTCGCCGCTGTTTCCGGCGACATCAATCCGCTTCACCTCGATCCTGAGTTTGCGCGTACGACGCAATTTAAAGAGCGTATCGCCCATGGGGCCTGGTCCGGCTCACTGATATCGGCGGCCCTGGCCAATGTTATGCCGGGACCCGGCACGGTCTATTTGGGCCAGAGCCTCCAATTCCAGCGCCCGGTCAAGCTGGGCGACACGCTGAGGGTAGAGCTCGAGGTTAAAGATAAGCAAGAGCGCCGCAAGCAGGTCACCTTTATCACCAAAGTGGTTAACCAGCAGGGAAAAACCGTGGTCAGTGGCGAAGCGCTAGTGATGGCACCCAGCGAGAAAATGACGCTTGACGCCCGGACGCTGCCCACCATAACCATTGGTTAGGCCCTTACCGCCTTGCCTTGTGCCTACCCCGTGCCCGGTTATGCGCCGGGCATCTCCAGCGGCTCCGGTGAAATCACGATACCGTTGTTGTCGGCATACAGGTAGTCTCCCGGGCAGAATGTAATACCGGCAAAGGTTACCGGAATATCCACATCACCAATATCCCTCTTGTCGGTTTTCATCGGATGGGTGCCCAGCGCTTGCACACCGATATCGGTTTTCGCAATCACATCTACATCGCGGATGCAGCCGTACATGATAATGCCTTGCCAACCATTGCTGGCTGCTTTCTCAGCTAGCATATCCCCAAGGCAGGCTCGACGCATTGAACCGCCGGCATCCACTACCATCACTTTGCCTGATCCATCCAATTCAACCAACTGCTTGACCTTGGAGTTATCCTCAAAGCATTTAACGGTAACGATCTGGCCTCCAAAAGAACCCTTGCCGCCATAATTTCTAAAAATCGGATCGGCTACTTCCACCAACTCCGGATACTCATCACACAAATCAGGGGTTACGTACTCCACGGTTTTCTCCTAAGGATTGTCACTAAATAGATAGGGGGTTATCCCAGATTACGGGTCTCGCACAGGGGCTCCGGCGGTGGCCCAAACCCACCTGACACACAGGGTCAGGAGAGCTCTTTATCCGCCAGATAGAACCAGGTTTCCATCACCGAATCCGGATTGAGGGATACGGTATCGATCCCCTGCTCCATCAACCATTTAGCGAGATCCGGGTGGTCCGAGGGTCCCTGGCCGCAAATGCCGATGTATTTCCCGGCCTTTTTGCAAGCTGCTATCGCGTTGGCCAGTAGCATCTTGACGGCCTCGTTACGCTCATCAAACAGGTGGGCAATAATGCCGGAATCTCGATCAAGCCCCAGGGTCAGTTGGGTCATATCGTTCGAACCGATTGAGAAACCATCAAAATGCTCAAGAAACTGATCTGCCAACAGCGCGTTGGCTGGAAGTTCGCACATCATGATCAGTCGCAAGCCATTTTCACCCCGCTTAAGCCCCTGCTCCTCCAGCAGTTGCACGACCCGCTGCGCTTCTCCAACCGTGCGTACGAAAGGCACCATCAGCTCGACATTGGTTAAGCCCATCTCCTCACGGACCCGCTTCATCGCCTCACATTCGAGGGCAAAACAGTCCCTGAAACCATCCGAGATATAGCGAGAAGCGCCCCGGAAACCGAGCATGGGGTTCTCCTCTTCCGGCTCATAAAGGCGGCCACCAATCAGGTTGGCGTACTCGTTTGATTTGAAATCCGAGAGCCTTACAATCACCTTCTTGGGGGCAAACGCGGCCGCGATGGTAGACACACCCTCCACCAACTTTTCGATATAGAACTCGACGGGCCCTGGGTATCCAGCGATACGCGCGTCAACATTGACCTTAATATCTTCAGGCAAGGAATCGTAATTCAATAGCGCTTTAGGATGGACGCCGATCATGCGGTTAATGATGAATTCCAGACGTGCCAACCCGACCCCTTCATTAGGAATAGCCTGAAAATCGAATGCTCGGTCAGGATTCCCCACATTCATCATGATTTTGAACGGTAGCTCAGGCATGGAGTCGACGCTGTTTTTACGCATCTCAAACTGAAGCGCCCCTTCGTAGATAAGCCCGGTATCTCCCTCCGCACAGGATACGGTGACCTCTTGACCATCATTCAGCTTTGCCGTCGCATCACCACAGCCCACCACCGCAGGGATACCCAGTTCCCGCGCGATAATGGCGGCATGGCAAGTACGCCCTCCCCGATTGGTGACAATGGCCGATGCGCGTTTCATGATCGGTTCCCAGTCCGGGTCAGTCATATCGGTCACCAGAACGTCGCCCGGGTGAACCTGATCCATCTGGCCGATATCATTGATGATTTTTACCGGCCCACTGCCGATGCGCTGGCCAATACTTCGCCCCTCCACAAGAACCGTTCCCCGTTCCTGCAACAGGTAGCGTTCCATGGTGGCCGCATGGGTCCGGCTTTTTACCGTTTCCGGGCGTGCCTGCACAATATACAACTGACCATCGTCGCCATCCCGAGCCCACTCAATGTCCATAGGGCGACCGTAGTGATGCTCAATAATCAGCGCCTGACGAGCAAGCTCTTCCACTTCGGCGTCGGTGATACAAAATCGCATCCGCTCGGCTTCATCAACCTCGACCGTGGCGACCGAGCGCCCGGCAATGGCGGCTTCGCCGTACACCATTTTTATCGCCTTGCTACCTAGGTTGCGGCGCAAAATAGCGGGGCGCCCGGCGCTCAACGTAGGTTTATGCACATAGAATTCATCGGGGTTCACGGCACCTTGTACAACGGTCTCACCAAGACCGTAAGCTGCCGTAATAAACACCACATCGCGAAATCCCGATTCCGTGTCCAGGGTAAAGAGCACACCCGCGGCACCGGTTTCGCTGCGAACCATACGCTGAATGCCAGCGGAGAGCGCAACCTGGCGGTGATCAAATCCCTGATGCTCGCGGTAGGCAATCGCTCGATCATTAAAGAGCGAGGCAAACACCTCCTTGACCGCATGAATAACATTGTCCAGGCCACAGATATTGAGAAAGGTTTCTTGCTGACCAGCGAAGGAGGCGTCTGGAAGATCTTCGGCGGTCGCTGAAGAGCGGACCGCAACAGCGAGGTTGATGTTGCCATCTTGCAGCTCGGACAACGCCGCTTCAATCGCCTGTTCGAGCTGTGGATGAAATGGCTGATCCATGATCCAGCCGCGAATCTTCGCTCCCGCAACGGCTAATGCATTAACGTCGTCCACATCGAGACTGTCCAACAGTTCATGAATGCGTTGATTCAGGCCGCTGTTTTCCAGAAATTCGCGATACGCGTCTGCTGTGGTCGCAAACCCACCCGGGACACTCACACCGGCATTCGCAAGGTTACTGATCATCTCGCCCAGAGACGCATTTTTTCCGCCAACGACATCAACGTCGCCGGCACCCAGGTCTTGCAAAGGAATTACATAATCGATCAAGGCGGCCTCTCCCATGACGAGCAGAAATTGCGGCCATCACAGGTTACTGCAAGCTGATGGCCACTGCAGGCGCCTGAGTATAACTGATGGCCCAATAATGTCATCCCGTGCGCTCCGCCGGACGACAAATGCTTCTGCTAAAAGCACCTTTGTACCAACGCCCTTTTTTCCCTACTATGACGCTTTCGATACTGGTCCAGGGAGAGTTTATGCGCCGGGATGTATTTTTTATCTCTGATGGTACAGGCATCACCGCAGAGTCCTTTGGCCAAAGTCTGCTTGCCCAGTTCGATCATGTCGAATTCGCTCGCCAGACACTGCCGTACATCGACACGCCAGAGAAAGCGAGTGAGGTGGTTGCCATCATCGACCAGTGCGCTGCCCGTCAGGGCATCCCCCCACTGGTGTTTAGTACCATCATTGATGAAACCATTGCGGGTATTGTGTGCCAAGCCAGTGCACGACATCAGGATATTTTTGCTACGTTTCTCGGCCCCTTGGAGGAAGAGCTGCACCTTCACCCCACCCACTCCATTGGCAAGAAGCGTAAAATTGACGCCAACAACCACTACTCCGAGCGCATTGATGCGGTCCACTTTGCGCTGGATAACGATGATGGGGCCCGAACCCGCCACTACGACAAAGCCGATATTATATTAATTGGCGTATCCCGCTGCGGAAAAACCCCCACCTGCCTCTACCTGGCGTTACAGTTCGGAATAAGGGCCGCCAACTATCCCATTACTGAAGAGGATATGGAGGACTTCCGTCTCCCGGCGCCACTCCAGCCTCACCGCCACAAGCTGTTTGGGCTCACCATCGACCCACAGCGTCTTGTCGCCATTCGCAGTGAGCGGCGACCCAATAGCCGTTACGCCTCCCCGCGCCAATGCCAGATGGAGGTGGCAGAGGTTGAACGCCTTTTGGCCAAAGAGCGTATATCGTGCATCAACACAACCCGATTCTCTGTGGAGGAGATAGCAACCCGCATCATCGCCGAAGCGGGCATCGCACGACGCCTGAAGTAACCGCCGTCAGAGCCAACTACAATCCCTCCTAGCTACCCGGCGACTTACCCCAGATGGTTGACGCACTTGCCTGCGCTTTGGGCTGACTCGGATCTTCGGGTTGATCCTGGTGAAGCTGTGTAAGGCGCCAGCAGCGATGAATTTTAGGATTACGTTTGAAGTCAGGATCCAGCGTCTGCTCGCTGATCTCCGTGACCCGGTATCGCTCCCCTAACCCAGCATCTAGCTGAAAACGGCGAAAGTTGTTCGAGAAATAGAGCACGCCTCCAGGGGCCAGCGATGCCATCGCCGCATCGAGCAGCTCAACATGATCCTGTTGAACATCAAACACGCCGTCCATACGCTTGGAGTTGGAAAACGTTGGGGGATCAACAAAGATCAGGTCGAACTGCTCGTTGTTATCACGAATCCACTCCATACAGTCAGCACGCACCAGTTCATGGCGATCGCTGAAACCATTGAGGGATAAATTCTTGCGCGCCCACTCGAGATAGGTCGCTGACAGGTCGACGCTGGTCGAACTGGAAGCGCCACCATGGGCCGCATGCACCGTTACCGCGCCAGTATAGCAGTAGAGATTCAGGAAACGCTTACCCTGAGCCTCCCTGGCAATCCGGCGGCGCATTGGACGGTGATCCAGAAATAGTCCGGTATCAAGATAATCGGTCAGGTTAACCAACAACCGACAACCCTGCTCCAACATCTCCAGCTGAGTACCCTTGCGATCCTGACGCTGATATTGATCGGTTCCGCTCTGGCGTTTGCGCTCTTTTAGTACCACCTTTGCCGGATCGACCTCAAGAGCTTCGGGAATCGCTGACAGCAGGTCCCGCAACCGTTGTGTAGCCTTATCAGGATCTATGGACTTGGGCGCCTGATACTCCTGCACGCAAACCCAGTCACCGTAGATATCGATGGCAGCAGAATACTCCGGCATATCCGCATCGTAGACGCGATAACACTGAAGCTCCTCACGCCGCACCCACTTCCTAAGCTGCTGCCGATTCTTACGCAAGCGATTGGCAACCATCTGCGCTCCCGCACTCAGCTTTGGGGGCGCTGCGTTAACGGCGTTTCCCTCGCCATCAAGTGAAGCACTACCAACAAACCATTGAGGGTCGATATCAAACATCAGCAACCGTGTTGGCAAAGCACCATTGAAATATTTGTATTGGCGCCTGGCCCTCAGCCCCATGCGCTTGCCCAACTCAGGGTTGCCCGTCAATACAGCGCCCTGCCAACCCACAAACTGCTCCCGCATCATGCGTCCTAGATACTGATAGAGGAACAGCAAGCTCGCCTCCTCACCCAGGCGCTCCCCGTAGGGGGGGTTGGTAATAAGCAAACCGGGTTTACCCTCGATAGTCGGGCATTTCAAGGTTGCCAACTCACCAACACTAATCGCTACAACCCGGCTCATACCCGCACGCTGGATATTGTTTACGGCGCGCTGGACAACTTCGCCATCGGCTTCAACCCCGATGATAGAGGCATTACACCGTGCGACACCCTGCTGCTGGCGCTCAAGCGCCTCTTTTCGTACTCGCTTCCACAGCGCAGGAACATGCTTTTGCCAACCATGAAAGCCGAAACGTTCCCGCACCAGCCCGGGAGCCGTGTCGGTAGCGATCAAGGCGGCTTCGATCAGCAAGGTAGCAGACCCGCACATAGGATCGACCAGATAACCACCCTGGGCGGCCATCTCCGGCCAACCGCTGCGGTAAAGAACGGCTGCGGCCAGATTCTCTTTTAATGGCGCGGCCCCGGCTTCTTTTCTGTAGCCCCGTTGGTGCAAGCTCTGGCCCGAAAGATCAACCGACAGGATGGCGTGGCCTTTCGCCAACACCAGGCTTACCCGCAGATCCGGATTCTGGCGGTCAACTGAGGGGCGTTCACCGCTTTTATCCCGCATCTGGTCAACGATTGCGTCCTTGGCTTTAAGCGCCCCGAAATGGCTGTTATTGACCCCTTCAACCTCTCCACGACAGTCGACCCGCAGGGATCCGGTTGGCGCCAGATGCTCGGACCAATCCACCCCACTTACCCCGCGATAGAGATCATCCCCGTTTTCGATGGGAAACCGGGAAAGTCGCAGAAGAATACGGTTCGCCAGACGGGACCACAAACAGCAACGGTAGGCGACCTCAACATCCCCTTCAAAGGAGACACCGGCCACCGTTTCCCGGGTCGCCTGCGCCCCCAGAGATACAAGCTCTTGCATCAGTTGTGCTTCCAGACCTTTGGGGCAGGAGGCGAAGAGGTCTAGGGCTTGCGTCATGGGGGGTTACCTGTGAAAAAGGGCGCATGATAAACCAGAGTGGGCAGCGGCGCGAACAAAGAAATATTGTCACCAAATGAACGGAATTGCGTCACAAAACAGATACAAATAATAACACAGGGATAGGAATTGATATCCTGTGTGAAGTTCTCCTCATAATTCTGTTACTCATATAGGTACCATTGGTTTCAAGTTAGACGAACAACGAAACACCAAGCAACAGGGGCGGACTCATGAACAAACTATCTATCAGCATCACCGTCGCTGCCATACTTATGGCGTCTACAACGGCCACTGCAGACTCACTCAATAGTAGCATTCACCCAATGCTCAACCTGTCCGAAATGCCCGAGATGGTCAACATGACACAGCTTTCCGACCCCTCACCCACCAGCATCAGCCTCAACCCCAATACCGGGCTAAGCCTGGAGTACACCACAATCGACAGTGATTATGATGTTCAGGACGAGCTTCTGGGAGAGATCATGCAACTACGCCTCAAACTGGTCGCCACCTTTTAATATCAGATAGTTACCTAAACATTTTAATCCTTGTTTTAGATTTTATACCCCGGTTTGAATAAGCTCTTTGAAATTTATTCTTAATCGATTCTCGACAAAGGATAAGTCTTTGCGATAGAAAGGTTATCAGGGGCTACCGAATACGAGGAGGCGGTAGCTACATCCAAGTCTCGCCTTGTAACGTTCATTTTCCTTCCCGCTGATTTGGTTGCCCTATTTTCTGTGTTGTACAAGCCCTCCCCTGGAGGCAACGGGATATTGCGCCCTATGTAGCATCAAGCAAATCCCACGGTTAAGCAGTCATAACATCAATAGCTGAGGCCAAAACAACCATGAAAAGACAGAAAAGAGATATGACGGAACGTGCGTTCGCCAAAGGATATAACACTGGCGTCACTGGAAAATCACGTGATCAGTGTCCCCACGGAGCCCTTGAGATGCGACAGGCTTGGTTAACGGGTTGGCGGGAAGGCCGCTCGGATAACTGGGATGGACTCACCGGCGTGTCGGGTGTTCATCGCATAGCCGCCATGCACTAATTCCGGACTCTTTGCGTCAGAATTACTACAACATCTATCTATAAAAAAGGGGCCTTCTGGCCCCTTTGCTGTTTTCCAGTCAACGCTAGGCTTTACCCAACTCTGCAGCAGCTGCCTCCGAAACTTCAGCGATCAGCGATGGTCCTTTGTAAACAAACCCCGAATAAAGCTGAACCAAGCTAGCACCCGCTGCGATTTTTTCTGCCGCAGAAGCCGCATTGCTGATGCCTCCCACCCCTATAATGGGTAAACGCCCGCCAAGCTCCTGGGCCAGCAAGCGGATAGTGGCCGTCGAGCGCTCCCGCACCGGGTCGCCACTCAGGCCGCCGGCTTCCTCTGCATGATCTAGGCCGGCTACCGCCTCTCTATCGAGGGTCGTGTTGGTTGCAATAACTCCATCAATCTCCTGCTCAACAAGCACACGCGCCAGGGCCACCAGCTCATCTTCAACCATATCTGGGGCGATTTTTATCGCGACAGGAACATACCGATTGGTCGATTGGTGCAAGCGGTGCTGAGCCTCTTTGAGGCGCTCTAGCAGCTCTCGAAAAATATCTCCATGTTGCAAGCTACGCAGACCGGGTGTATTGGGGGAGGAGATATTGACGGTAATATAATCTGCGTGAGGATAAACCCTTTCAAAACTGGTCAGGTAATCGCTACTCGCCTCCTCCACCGGGGTATCAAAATTTTTCCCGATATTGATCCCAATAACCCCTTTGTATTGCGCACGCTTAACGTTGGCAATCAGGTGCTCCACCCCTTTGTTATTGAACCCCATACGATTAATGATCGCTTGTTTTTCGGGAAGGCGGAAAAGGCGGGGCTTGGGATTACCGGGCTGCGGCCTCGGAGTGACGGTACCCAGCTCTAGAAAACCGAACCCCAACGCACCCAAGCCATCTATGCAGTCACCGTTCTTATCCAGACCTGCGGCCAGGCCAACCGGGTTGGCGAATTGAATGCCCATCACCGTGCAGGGGCGCGGGGAGACCTTGCTGGTTAGCAGGGAACTCACTCCCAAACGATTGGCAGCTCCCATCAAGTCAAGACTCAGATCGTGGGCTACTTCGGGATCAAGGGTGAACAAAAGACTACGGGCAAGTGAATACATATCAGTTCCTGGGAGGGGGCACGGAGCAATTATACGCAGCAATGAAAAAAAGAGCAGCCTCAGGGCTCATTATCATCGCTGTTGTTCAAACAGCTATAAGCGCTCGATGCGTTGAAACTTGCCCTGCATATCGAACTCAATGCGAAAGCTCCCCTCGATTCCATTGCGGGTCACAAATGGCCGCAGAATTTCACTAGGAAAAACCACCAACCTACCATCTCGCGAACGCGCCTGAACCTGCCGCACAGCTCCTGCGTAGTGCGCTCGATACTGCTCTGCCGGTATTAAAATATCTACAATCAAACTCTGCATAAGCGATTTCTGGGCCGCTTTGAGCCACTACCCTACTGGCTAGAATATCGACAAGGGTATTCCCCATCCCAAGACATGGAGCCGAGGCGCTCTATACGCAACGGCTCCGCATCACGAGTACCTCTAGTGACTACTCTGCACAAGGTCCACCAGCTCTCGGTTAGCAACGGTAAACATCGCCAGCTCGCAACTTCCCTGACTTCTCAAGTCTGTCAACATGCCGTCCCAGCGTTGCACTAGCGCTGCATTCTCGCTCAACCAGTTCGTCAACTGCTGCTCTACATCCACCTTGCCGTTGGCTCCTTTAAGAATCGCCACGGTAAGAGCCCGCAGCTGCCAGTTGAGCTCGTCACGAATACTTTCACGAGCCATGGATTGCCATTGATTGGTGGTGTCGAGGTTACCCAACTCCTGAGCAAACCAGGTGATATCCAGGCGATCACCCAGAGCAAAGAAGAGCTTTGCTACGATATCAAGGGGATGACCGGTTTGGTCTGCGGCATGAGTAATCGAGAGGCTACCGGACAGCAAGCGCTTTCCAGCTACAACCCCTGCGAGGGTCTTGGGCACTCCGGCTGCGGTGAGCTGTTCCACTCTTTGTTCCCACGACTGGCGCTGTTTGTCATTTAGCAGTTTGGGAAACAGCTTCACAAACTCGGTAACCTTGGGACCATAATGCGCAACCGCGTCCTGAGCGATCAGGTCGTTGCGCTTCATGCGGATAAACCAGCGAGTGGCGCGCTGGGTCAACTGAATCAGTTCGCCCATCATCTGGTGCTGAACCTGGCTACTCACCTTATGATCAAGCTTTTCGATCTGGTCGAAATAACCCTCCATACCGAAGGAGTCTCGCGCCACAACAAACGCTCGTGCGATATCGGCTGACGGAGCCCCCGTAGACTGCGCCAGCCTGTGAACAAAGGTGATTCCCATCATGTTCACCATGTGATTCACGATCTGGGTCGAAACGATCTCCCGACGCAGGCGATGGGATTCGATCAAGTGGCCATACTTTTTCACCAGTGATTGCGGAAATGCGGTGTTCGCCTCTTTTGCCAGATAAGGATCATCGGGAATATTCGAGGTCAACAGCTGCTCTTTAAGGTCCGCTTTACTGTATGAGATCAGCAGTGAAAGTTCCGCTCTGGTCAGACCCTGACCTGTCGCCAGCCGTTCGCTCAAACCTTCATCATCAGGCAGGTATTCAATCGCACGATTCAATTTACCCTCGGCTTCGAGGTGGCTGATAAAACGCCGATACTCATCCATACGAGCTTGAGCCTGGGATTGAGCCAGGGAGATCGCCTGTACCTGGCGGTAATTATTCTCTAGCACCAGATTTGCAACCTCATCGGTCATTTTCTCCAGGATTTTATTACGCTGCTTCGGAGTCATATCGCCACTGCTCACCATCTCGTTCAGCAATATTTTGATATTAACCTCATGATCCGAACAGTCGACGCCACCGGCGTTATCAATAAAATCAGTATTGGAAGCGCCCTTATTGAGGCAAAACTCTACCCGCCCAAGCTGAGTGGCACCCAGATTGCCACCCTCGCCAATCACCCGGCAATTTAGATCGCCACCATTGACGCGCAAAACATCGTTGGCCTTATCGCCTACATCGGCGTGGCTTTCACTGCTTGCCTTGACATAGGTACCGATACCACCGTTCCACACCAGATCTACCGGTGATTTCAATAGTGCCGTAAGCAGTTCGGTTGGTGGCATGTGGGTTTCTTTGATATTGAACCGGGCTTGCATTTGCGGACTAATGGGAATGGACTTAGCCGCCCGCGAAAAGACGCCGCCTCCTTTGGAGATCAGCTTGCTGCTGTAATCCTCCCAACTCGAACGCGGCAGATCGAATAACCGCTTACGCTCGACCCAGCTCGCCTCTACATCGGGCTCAGGATCAATAAAGATATGCAGGTGATTAAACGCGGCGACCAATGCCAGTTTTTTGGAGAGCAACATACCGTTACCGAACACGTCACCCGCCATATCACCAATACCGACGACGGAGATACTCTCCTTTTGCACATCAATATCCATTTCGCGGAAATGTCGTTGAACCGAGACCCAGGCCCCGCGGGCAGTAATCCCCATCTTCTTGTGGTCGTATCCGGCACTGCCACCGGATGCGAATGCATCTCCGAGCCAAAATCCGTATGCATTGGCAAGCTCGTTGGCAATATCAGAAAACGTAGCTGTCCCCTTGTCTGCGGCCACGACCAGGTAAGGGTCGTCTTCATCGTAACGCGTAACCCGTTCAGGGTGCACGACCTCCCCCTCTACCAGATTATCGGTGATGTCGAGCAGCGCACAAATAAAGGTGCGATAGGATGCGATGCCTTCCGCCAAAAAGGCTTCCCGGTCACTGCTATCGGGTAGGCACTTGGGCACAAAGCCACCTTTAGCGCCCACCGGCACGATCACCGCGTTCTTTACCTGCTGGGCTTTTACCAGTCCCAGAACTTCGGTACGGAAGTCTTCCTGACGGTCAGACCAACGCAGTCCGCCCCGTGCTACTTTGCCTCCCCTGAGATGCACCCCTTCTACCCGGGGAGAGTAGACAAAAATCTCAAATAGAGGTGCTGGCAGGGGAATCTGCGGAATCTGTCGTGGTGCGAATTTAAAACTGACATAGCTTTTAGGATCGCCCTGCTCCCCAAGCTGATAAAAGTTGGTCCGCAAGGTCGCCCCGATAAGGTCCAGATAGCGACGCAGGATTCGATCTTCGTTGAGAACGCTAACCTCATCCAGCGCCGTCAAGACCTTGTTTTGAAGCAAAACCCGCTGCTCCTCTCTCTGCTCCAGAGACAGATCCAGATCGGGATCAAAGCGCACACTGAACAGCTGGACAATGGTCTGTGTGATATCGACATGGCTTGCCAGGGTGTCTGCTATATAGGTCTGCCCCAAACCAAAACGAATCTGCTTCAGGTAGCGGGAGTACCCTCGCAGCATGGCTACCTCGCGCCAGTTCAGGTGTGCTGCCAATACCAGACGATTAAAACGGTCATTTTCGGCATTTCCGAGCCAGGTTTGTTGGAAGGCATCCTGGAAAATTCGATTGATTTTTTGCACATCCACTGACCGGGCGCCATAGTCGAGTACAAAATCATGAATCCAGATGCGCTCGCTGCCCAGGCGTTTGATCACATAGGGAAACTCGCCAATCACTTTTAGCCCCAGATTCTCCAGCATGGGAATCAGGTCAGATAAGGGCAACGTGTGTCCGTAGTGAAACACCTTGAAGTGCAGATGCCCTTCCTGCTCATCAAGGGACTGATAAAAGCTCATCGTTAGAGGATTATCGGCGGAGAGCATTTCAATATGGTCGATATCAACAACCGCAGTGCGCGGCCCAAAACGCTCTTTATAGCTGGCGGAAAAACCCCGCCCATAGCGGGAAAGGAGGCGATTACCGCTGACCTCCCCCTTCACCTCAATCACTGAGTGCCTGAGTTCATCCTCCCAGCTATGGGACACTTGAACGATCTCATTGTACAGCAGGGCTCGGTTGAAATGCGTTTCCCGATCGGGATCCAGACGCAAGTTAAACTGTACCCTGCATAGAACAGACTCTGAAAAATAGGTAGTAAACTCAGAATCCTGTGCATTCAGGCCGCGCACAAGAATCGCCTCACTCGCTTCCCTGAAACTGGTGCTATAGACGTCACGCGGAACGTAAACCAGACAGCTGGCAAACTGCCGAGTACGGTCGATGCGGATAAACAGCTTAATCTGGCGACGCTCCTGAATGTGCAGTATCTGCAACGTCGTATCAAATAGCTCCGGGGTAGGTGTTTGAAAAAGTTCATCTCTGGGGAAGGTATCCAGGATCTGTTTTAGCTCCTTACCATGGTGGCTAGCTCGATCGAAACCGCTCTGGCTTTCTATACACTGAACCTTCTCCCTAAGATAGGGGATCTGGTCTGGACTCTCTGTATACACAGGCGAGGTATAAAGCCCGAGAATTCGCGCCTCCTGCTTTAACCCACCCTTGTCATCACTCAAACGAACCAAAATGCAATCGGGGTAGGCCGGCCGGTGAACGCTGGAGCGGACCGGTGATTTGGAAAAGGAGAGGATATCCAGGTTACCGGCATCGTAACAATGCTTGCTCAAACGCTTGCTGTAATCGGTGTAGGCGTCACTGGAGAATAAGCCCAGACGTTTGCCCG
Source organism: Aestuariirhabdus sp. LZHN29 (assembly GCF_049985285.1). Classification (NCBI taxonomy): domain Bacteria; kingdom Pseudomonadati; phylum Pseudomonadota; class Gammaproteobacteria; order Oceanospirillales; family Aestuariirhabdaceae; genus Aestuariirhabdus; species Aestuariirhabdus sp. LZHN29. Next base: position 56,530 of record NZ_JBNIEU010000004.1, read on the forward strand.
GTTTCAGAATCGGGCAAGTGACATCATCACCGTCGACGACATCCAGAAGCTCATACCCCAAAAAGGTAAAGTTGTTATCGAGTAACCAGCGCAGAAACGCCTGGGTTTCTGCCACATCGTCTTTGCGTTCCTTTTCAACGCACTTGATTAACTCCTCAACCGCCTCGCACACTGGCGAATAGCTGGACACCACCATGCCAACATCGTTTAGCACCGAAAGGAGCCGCATCTTTAACGATTCCAGCTCCTCGTCAGACGCAACACGATCAATCTCCATGTACATTAATGCTTCTTTGGAGTTACCTTTTCCCGGTTCCACCACGTCCTGCAAGCTGCCTTTCGCCGACCGCTTAACCTCAGCAATATTGTTCTGGAGATAATGAATCGTGGATCCAGCTTCGTTCAGGTGCATCCGCACCGAGTCAACCAAAAAGGGGCTATCCGCCAGGAATATCTGGATCACGGTATGGGTTGAATGCCACCCATGATGCTCATACTCAGGGTTAAATATCTCGATACGGGGTGTGTCGTCGGGCTTGCTCTGGTAGAGTTTCCAGAAGCTAAGGGTGCTACCCACAATGTCGGCTTTGTTGAATCCCATCAGGTCTTCGAACCCAATAACGGAGAAAAATTGGCGCACAAAACGCTCCGCTATGGCCGCTTTCGCAGCGGGGATATGCAGTTTTACCTCCGCCACGAGTTTATCCATGTACTCTTGCTTGTTTTCGGCAGAAAACTGACCCATAAAAGTGCTCCCTATTTTACGGCATAAGACCTGAACGGCAGAGAGTCCAAGCCTCTCCACCAAACGCAATGAGTTAAGCGTAGACTATCCACTCGGCCAACACTAAAACTGCCAACAAACTACCGGATGTTTACACCACAAGCCATTGAAATATTAATAGAAAGACCAATAATAACAGCAACTAATTGCTACTGGTGAGGCACCAATGTCCGAACGTGAATCGATCCGCAATCTGGAGCACTTTCTCTCCGACGTCATTCTCGGCCAACAGCGCCTCGTTAATCGACTGCTGATCGCTTTGCTTGCCGATGGCCACCTGCTAGTAGAGGGCGCGCCCGGGCTAGCAAAAACCCGGGCAATCAAAGGTCTGGCCCAGGGAGTAGACGCCGGGTTTCACCGTATCCAATTTACCCCAGACCTACTCCCGGCCGATATTACCGGCACCGACATCTTTCGTCAGCAAACCGCCAGCTTCGAGTTCCAACGAGGACCTATTTTTCACAACCTGGTGTTAGCCGATGAGATCAACCGCGCGCCGGCAAAGGTTCAATCTGCACTGCTGGAGGCGATGGCCGAACGCCAGGTGAGTGTCGGCACCACTACCTACCCGCTTCCCGCGCTCTTTCTGGTCATGGCAACCCAGAACCCCATTGAACAGGAGGGAACCTACCCTCTACCTGAGGCCCAGCTGGATCGTTTTCTGATGCATGTCAAAATCGGTTACCCCGACGCCCAGACGGAACAGCGCATACTCGCCCTCGCCCGCCGAGACGCCCAGCAGGGAGGGGAAACATTGCCTCCCGAACAGATTACCCAGGAACAGATTCTGAAAGCACGGCAAGAGATACTCGAAGTCCATATGGCGCCCGCCGTCGAGCAATATCTGGTGAACCTGGTATTAGCGACCCGCAACCCTGCCTATTACGATGAGGAGTTGGCGAGCTGGATCGAATACGGTGCCAGCCCACGGGGCACTATCTCCCTGGACCGGTGCGCTCGTGCTCACGCCTGGCTCATGGGGCGAGACTTTGTAACCCCCGACGACATCCAAGCCGTTGCCCACGACACCCTGCGTCACCGTATTATTCTAAGCTACAGCGCTCAGGCCCAGCAGATCGATAACGATCACTTTATCGACCGCCTACTCACCTGCGTTCCGGTTGCCTGAGTCGTCAAATGCCTGGGGCCTATACCAATCTCCGTGAGCTGGTTGAGCTGGGCAGTGATGCCAGCAGACTGGGAATCTATAGCACGCAGCACGTTCGTAGCGCACTATCGGGTCAGCATCGAAGTCGCTTGCGTGGCCGCGGGATCGATTTCGACCAGGTTCGGCGTTATCAGGCGGGAGATGACATCCGCAGCATTGATTGGCGTGTAACCGCTCGCAGCGGAGTTGCCCACACGAAGCTATACCATGAAGAACGGGAGCGGCCTGTTGTTATTTTACTCGATCAAAGTCCCCGCATGTTCTTCGGCTCTAGCCTTAACTTTAAATCCGTGGCCGCGGCCGAGTGCGCTGCTGCTCTATCATGGGCCGCACTTGAGCATGGAGACCGGATCGGTGGAATGCTGGCAACCGGGTTAGAGGAGAGGCTAATCCGCCCCTACCGGAGCAAACGCACACTGTTACATTGGCTTCAAACTATCGTGGATGCCAATCATCGACTCGACAACAGCCTACAGGACGCGCCCTCAAGTTATCTGGCGGACACCCTCTCGAGCCTCCACCAGTCTATCGATACAGGGGCCGCACTCTTTATTATCAGCGACGGGGCGTTACTGGACAGCGCCTGTGAACCCCACCTGCACCGACTGACAAAACACCACGACCTGCTTTTTCTTCGGGTAACCGATAGGCTGGAACGCGACCCCCCCAGGGCAGGGCTCTACCCCATCAATAACGGTGAGGATTCGTCGATATTAGATACTCAGTCAGACAGCGCTCAACAACAGTATCAAGCGATCTGCCAGCAGCAGCTCCTCGATACAGAACAGCGACTGGCACGGTTTAGTATTCCGTTACTGGATATCGATAGCGGTTTACCAACGCAACAACAACTAAACGCCCTTTTCCCAGACTCGCGGGGGAGGCGTCATAATGGCTGACAACAAGTTACTCGAACAACTGGCACCACTGGCAACACCGGAGCCGATCAATGGGCTATGGCCCTTGGCACCTGGCTGGTATTTGCTCGGCGCACTGCTTCTGGCAACTCTCTTCATCGGTTACCCTCTACTTAAAAAGCGAAAAAAACGAGTCGCTGAAAGAGCCTACCGTAAGCAGGCCCTCAAAGAGATAAACAGACTTTGGCTGCAATACCAGAAAAACCAAAACCCCCTCACTTTCGTTGAGCAGAGTAACCAGCTTTTAAAACGCACCGCCATGCAAGCCTACCCAAACGATCTAATAGCGCCAATGAATGGCCCCCAATGGTGGCAATTTCTGCACTCCTGCTACCCATCCGGACAATATCGCGAAGCCGAGCAGGTCGAGAGTTTCCGTTACCAGCCCGACTTTGCTCACGACCCTGCCCCGCTCTACGAATACTGCAAACAGTGGATTACACACCATGACTCTTGAGCTGGAATGGCCCTGGATCTGGTTACTGCTGCCGCTACCCATATTGGTGTACTGGCTGCCCCCTCGCGCGCGGCCCACGGCCAGCACCGGCATCCGCCTGCCCCATTACCAACAAATGGCTCATCTAAATACCCACAGAAAAGAGCGTAAGACCCGGCTCAGTCTGCTGTTGGGAACAAGCGTTCTGTGGGCTCTAATGTTGTTAGCAGCATCACGCCCTGTCGGGGTCGGAGAAGCGATCCCCGTGCCGGCCCTTGCTCGTGACTTAATGCTAGCGATTGACCTATCGGGCAGTATGCAAACCCAGGATATGCAAATAGCAGGACAGCCCGTCGACCGCTTACGAGCCATCAAGCATGTGATGCAGCCCTTCATTGCCCGCCGGGAGGGCGACCGTCTTGGGCTCATACTGTTTGGGTCCCAAGCTTACCTGCAATCACCCCTGAGTTTTGATCGCAAAAGCGTTGGAATTTTGCTCGACGAAGCCCAGATTGCCATGGCGGGCCGGGAGACCTCTATTGGAGACGCCATAGGCCTCGCCGTCAAACGATTGCGCTCTCGTCCCGCCGCCAGCCGAGTGCTGGTACTGGTGACCGATGGTGCCAATACCGCCGGCGAAGTGACCCCTAGGCAGGCAGCCCAGCTGGCAAAACGCGAACAGGTCCGAATTTACAGCATCGGTGTTGGCGCAGACGAGATGATCCAGCCAGGCATCTTCGGCTCCTCTTTCGGTGCGCGCCGTGTTAATCCCTCTTCGGATCTCGATGAAAAGACCCTGACCGAAATCTCTTCGCTTACCGGTGGACGCTACTTCCGCGCCCGCAATCCTGACGAATTACAGCAGATCTACCAACAACTGGATGCCCTGGAGCCTGTTGAACAGCAGGCCCAAACGGTGCGCCCCAGACGCAGTCTGTATTACCTGCCTTTAGCCACAGCCATGGGCATAGTCGCCCTCTGGTGGCTCGTTAACATCATCCTGCGACGCGGTTACTTCCCTCCATTGAGGAGAGATGCCCGATGAATTTATTCCAATGGATGGCGGACTTTCACCTGTTAAGGCCCTATGGGCTATTACTACTCCCTTTTGGAGGTGCATTACTTTGGCTGCTGTCCCGCTCAAAGCGGACACAATCAGCCTGGAGCCAGGTGATACCGGCTAACTTACTAAGGCATCTACAAACAGATAACCCAAGCGATCGCCGCACGACCCTGACAGGGTGGTTAGTGCTCGGTTGGGTGATAGCCAGCCTGGCACTGTCCGGCCCCAGCTGGCAGCGCCTGCCCTCTGTTGTGTACAAAAACCAGGCACCGCTGGTGATCGTACTCGACCTATCCTGGTCCATGTATGCGTCTGACCTTTCTCCCGATCGGCTAACTCGTGCCCAAAGAAAAATACGCGACATTATGGATATCCGAATTGACGGAACCACCGGGCTCGTTGCCTATGCCGGTGACGGCTACCGGGTCGCTCCACTAACCGACGATCGGGCAACCATCACCAACCTCTTGTCGGTACTCGAGCCCTCCTTAATGCCCCTTGCAGGCAGCCGCGCCAGCCGTGGCATACGCATGGCATTGGAGCTTCTGGGTAGCAACCCTGGCGACGGTGCCCAGATTTTATTACTCACCGATGAGGTAAGCCCTGAAGAGAGCGACCTGATTCGCCAGCAGCTAAAAGGCACCGGTGTAATGATCTCCATTATCGGTGTTGGCACCCCCGAAGGTGCCCCGATAAGCGTGGAAGGTGGTGGTTATTTGAAGGATACCAACGGAGCGATCGTCATCCCGCGACTGGATGCTGGCGCACTCAAGGGGCTGGCACGCTCACTGGGGGGACGCTACGCAACCATTAGCTTCAACCCGTCAGACTGGAAGCAGGTTCAAGCGGGCCCGTCCCTTGGGGATAGTGCTCGCCAACAGGAGCAAACCTTTGATCAATGGTCCGATCAGGGTTACTGGCTCCTATTGCCGTTGCTCGGCTTGCTATTAGCCAGCTTTCGTCGCGGCTGGCTCCTCACGCTACTGCTGCTCCCCATCGTGCTAATGCCCAGCGAACCCAGCTATGCTCTCGACTGGCAGTCGTTATGGAAAACGCCCGATCAGCAAGGCAAGGTGCTACTGGAGGAAAAACGGCCACAGGACGCCGCCACTAAATTTGATAACCCTGCATGGCAGGGCTACTCCCACTTCGAAGCCGGGAACTATGAGGCTGCATCCGATGCCTTTAAAAACAGTGCGGGTATCGACTCACTCTACAACCGCGCAAATGCAGAGGCGATGGCCGGTAACCTGCCTCAGGCACTAACGCTCTACGATGAAGTGATCGAGCAGAACCCTAACTATGAATCCGCACTGAAGAACAGGTCAATCGTTGAGAAATTGATGAAGCAGCAACAAGAAAACACAAAAAACTCTGACTCACCTCAGCAAACGCCCAAAGAGTCTCAAGAGGAGTCAGAGAAAGGCTCACAAGAGCACTCCTCTGACCCGTCAGGGAGCGATTCAGGTTCTGACCAGAACCCGCAAAACCAACCCTTCCCAAACACATCAGAAGGGGCCAAAGGGGCAGAGAACACAGACCAACAACAGAGCAAAGACCGGGCAGCAGACGCAGGGCAGGAGCAAGCGTCGCTGCCTGAAGCCAATAACAACGAGTCCACAGATAGTCTTGAGCGTCCAGAATCAGACCAACAGCATAGCAAACCCGAACAGCCGGCTACCTCCCCTGGCAACGCCAATAATACGGAGGAGCAAAAGGCGCAATCCTCCGTCGACGACCTGCCACTATCGGAAGACCGCCAAGCCATGGAGGGTTGGCTACGGCGCATACCGGATGACCCGTCTGGACTGCTCAGGAGAAAATTCGAGATGCAACATCGCCAGCGCGATCCCCTGCAGGCTGGAGAGCAAATATGGTAACGCTAAACGCAAAATCAGCCACTAAATCCCCCGCCACTGCGCCCCTTGCGACAAGCATCATCTGCTTGCTTATGCTGTGTTGGGTTCCATTGGGGTGGGCGGAGAGTTTCATCGCTTCAGTCAACCGCACGAATATAGGTCTCAACGAAACGGTGGAGCTCACCCTTCGCAGTGATAAACAGCAGTTCTTTAGCACACCCGATCTATCCCCACTGGCGGAGCATTTCGATATCATCGGCCAGCGCCAAAGCAGTCAATTTACGATAACAAATGGTAAGAGCGTCTCCTGGACCGACTGGATTGTAGAGTTGCGCCCGAAGCGCGCAGGATTTGTGGTGGTTCCCCCGATTGTTTTAGACAACCTCGCGACAGATCCGATTACCCTCAAGGTCGCCAAAACGCCCTCCCAGTCTGACCAACCCCAAACTGCGGCGACTACTCCAGTTTACATTGAGTCCAGCGTTGATCTGGAAGAGGTCTATGTTCAACAACAGATCATCTACACTCTGCGGATTGTCCACTCAGTGCCGCTGTTCGATGACAGCCAACTCAGTGATCTTAAAATTGAAAACGCCATCGTCCAGTCCCTTGGAGAGCCCACGGCTCGCTCCGAGGTCATTAATGGTACCCGCCATGGGGTGTTTGAACTGCAGTACGCCATTTACCCCCAGCGCAGCGGTGATCTGGTCATCCCCTCGCAGATATTCACCGCAACCGCAGCAGACCAGGCGAATCGATTTGACCCCTTTCAACCACGGCCGGGAAAACGTCTGGCTATACGCTCCCCCGAGATCAGCATACGAGTCAATGCGGCTCCCCCTGATAGAAATGAAAGCCCCTGGATTCCCGCCCGCGAACTGACCCTACAGCAACAATGGAGTGGCGATCCCACCGAGTTAAAAGTGGGAGACTCCATTACACGAACCCTTATTTTGCAGGCAGACGGTTTGACCTTCGCTCAACTTCCTCCCCTGGTTGCCGCCCAGATCGATGGATTAAACGCCTACCCCGATAAACCTCAAAGCGAAAACAGACGTTCCGAGAACGGCATTCTGGGCACTACCCGGCTCTCCAGTGCCTACGTAGCGACCGAGCCCGGAGAGTATCAGCTTCCCTCGATAACCCTGGAGTGGTTCGATACCCAGCTCGGGGAATCTCGAATGGCGACGCTCCCTGAGCAGGTGATCACCGTCATCGCGCCTGCCGCCCCAAAACAAACAGCGATTGTCCCTCCCCCCAGCCAACCGGTCGAACAGGCTCCGCGCCCCGCCTCCCCTGCGACGGTCGGAAGCCAGGGGGAGTTCGCCGATTTGACTCCATGGAAATGGAGCACTGCGATATTGGGCTGTCTCTGGGTTGCGACGCTGTTTTGGGGTTTCACTCGCCGGCGCCAAAACCCATCTCCCCAGCTTCCGGAGCAAGGCAAAGAGAGCGCCGAAAGCATCGCTTACCGATTATTAATAGATCGTATGGAGCAGGGACAGTCTGGCCCGGAATTCATCCAAGCACTAAGACGCTGGCTGGCTGAGCTATTGCAAGCCTCAACAGGCACGCCACTAATCCGCCTGTGTGAAACCACCACATCGCCCGAGCTAATCACCTACGTGCTTGATTACGAGCAGGCTCTCTACAGCGAGCAAACCGGCTCGACCCCGGAACCCCGCACACTTTTACCCACCATCAAAAAGATAAGAAAAGCTCACTTTAACACTTCAAAAAAAGAGGAACTGAGACCGCTTTACGGCTAAATAGACTCGACACCAGACCAGCGTACCCATCCGACAACCCAAGGCAAAACTATCCTGCCCTGCAAGCGCGGTAAACGCAGGCTGACAGGCAGCACTACTCCTTACACGAGGAGCTGACCCCTGCCGCAACAGCTACCTCACAATCTGCAGTCCACTACTACACCGCCCCCCACCAAAGACGGCGGCGAACAACGCCGCGGGGCTCTCTGCGGTCTCAGCAGAAGACGCTGACAGCAGGTCTACCGTGGCCCAGCGTTATTGAAATCAGCTCGCAGCCAACCAAAACCGGTACGTCTCAATACCATAGTCTTCTAGGTTTTCTGGCATTAAAAAGCCGCGCATAGCGCGGCTTTTTAACTACCTGTCCCTATCTAGGACTTGGCAACCAGTTGCTCCGGTCTAACAAAGAAGCGAGCCAGCGCCGGCAACAACCACAGGGCGCCCACCATATTCCAAAGGAACATAAAGGTGAGCAAAATACCCATATCGGCCTGGAATTTGATAGGGGACCAGATCCAGGTACCAACACCAATAGCCAGGGTAACACCAGTAAAGCTAACCGCCTTTCCGGTAGTGCGCAGGGTAGCAAAATAAGCCGACTGTAGATCCATCCCCTGGCGCAGGAAGCTTTCCAGACGACTGTAGATGTAGATGCCATAATCCACACCGATACCCACACCCAGTGCGATAACCGGCAAGGTCGCTACCTTAACACCGATACCCAGGTAGGCCATCAGCGCCTGGCACAGAACCGAGGTTAAGCCCAACGGTATAATGATACAGAGCACTGCGCGAATCGAACGGAAGGTAGCCAGGCAGAGCAGGCTCACTACAGCGTATACCCAGATAAGCATCTGGTTCTGCGCTGCCTCTATAACCTCGTTAGTAGCCGCTTCGATTCCTGCGTTACCGGCAGCCAGCTTAAACTGGATCGCGTCGCTGTCATTGTCCAGTGCAAACTGCTGGCTTGCCTTGACGACCTCTTGCAAGGTCTCCGCCTTATGGTCCTCAAGGAACAACAGTACCGGTGCCAGGCTGCAGTTGGAATTCAACAGCCCGGTCGCACGACTGATCGAGTTGTTGAGCACATACTGGTTACGCGACAGTGTTTGCCACTTAAGGTTACCTTCGTTAAGGCCTTTGATGACCTGTTTGGAAACCGTAACCAAAGAAACCGCTGACTGCACGCCTTTAACATTCTCCATCGACCACATGAAGCGATCAATCGCCTCCATGGTGTTATAGGTGGCACAGCCCTCCTCCTCGGTTTCAACCATGATCACCATTACATCGGCACTAGTGGCGTAGTTTTGGTTGATAAAGGCGTTATCCAAATTATAACGAGAGTCGGGATGTAACTCTGGAGCGCCAGGATCAAGGTCTCCGATCTTTAGCCCTTGCCCCATATAGAGACCGCCCAACAGCAACACCAAAGCGATCCCAACCGATACCGGCGCAACCTTGGGACCCGCAAAGTTAGACATCAACTTCCAACTTCTAGGCTCTGTTGCGGCCTGACGCTTGCTTCTTTCGATAGAGCGGTCACTCACGCCGATGTAGGACATCAATACCGGTAGCAGCACAAGGTTAGTCAAAATAATGACTGCAACACCAATACTGGCGGCAATGGCCAGATCGCGAATTACGTCGATCTCAATAATCAGCAGGGTAAGGAAACCGATGGCGTCGGAAACCAGCGCCAGCATTCCGGGAATGTACAACGAACGAAAGGTGCGACGTGCCGCCGTCAAACGATCGGCACCGGTTGCTGACTCGATCCCCAGCGCATTAATGATCTGTACCCCGTGGCTAACGCCGATGGCGAACACCAGGAAGGGAACCAGCACCGAGTAGGGATCGAGTCCGTAGCCAAAAGTTGCTAATAGACCCAGCTGCCACACGACCGCAACGATAGAGCAGAGCAGCGGTACAATGGTGCTCTTCGGACAGTGGGAGTATAGAAACAGCAAAACCAATGTAATGCCCAGCGCCATGGCAAAGAAGTAAGCGATGGAGCCAATACCGTCGATCAGATCCCCTACTTTCTTGGCGAAGCCGATGATCTGGATATTGACGCCCCTGTCGGCGTACTTGGCCCGGACTTTTTCCTCCAGCTCATGGGAAAACTGCTGGTAGTCCAGTCGCTCACCCGTCTCCGGGTTTATCTCAAACAGCGGTACAAAGATAATCGAGGACTTGAAGTTGTTCGCCACCAAACGGCCTACCTGACCGGAACGCAAAACGTTAGCCCGCAGCTCCTCGACATTGGCAGCACTGGTGAAATCATCATCGTCCGGTATCACCGGCCCGCCGGCGAACCCCTCTTCGGTCACCTCGATCCAGCGTACGTTGGCAGTCCACAGGGACTTCAGACCGGAACGATCAACTCCTGGCAGATAGAAAACCTCATCATTGATATGTTTGAGGGTTTCCATGTAGTCAGGATCGAAAATATCCCCCTCTTTCGCCTCTACCGATATACGAATAGAGTTACCCAGATTTTCAAGGTCATCGCGCTTGGCGAGCATGTTCTGGATAAAAGGGTGCTCAAGGGGAATCAGCTTCATAAAGCTCGCGTCTGGACGGACGTCGAGCATCTTGTAGCCAAGGAAGATCGTGGCAAGAAAAAAGAATGCCAAAACCATAATTCTATTGTTAAAAAACAGCCGCTCCAGCAAGGGGGCAGCTTCACCGTGATGCTTATGGGTCGCCATTGAAATCCCCTACTCAGTTAGCTGGTTGCTTTAGGTCGTCGCCATTGGAGGCGACCCGATGAATACCACCCTGTCCCACCAGAATCAGGTTTCCGTTGGGCGCCTCGATAAGGGCGTTAATGACCAAACGATCGGTGCGGGTTTTAAGCGTAAAGGTCATGCCGTTATCGTAGCTTTTCAGAATAGAGCCGGAATCCCCGACCACCACCAACGAACCATCGTCGAGCAACTTGCCCCCAAACAGTCCGTGCCCGGTGCCCGTGTCGACCTGTTCCCAATTCGCGCCACTATCATCGGTGCGGAACAGGTGACCGCGAAGACCATAGATCAACCCGGAGCCGTTCTGTTGGGTCGGAATGGCGCCGAAAAAGGAGCCTTCATAGGGGCTTTCGATCATTTCAAACTCTATCCCGCCATCAGTAGAGCGGTAGAGGATACCCGCCTCACCCACAACAATCAGCGTGCCATCTTGCAGCGCGGTGATCGCATTGTAGTGAAACTCGTCCTCATTTTGGATGTGATCGCGCCAGTCATTCCAGGTTTTACCACCGTTATTGGTCATCATGATGTAGCCATAGGCACCGATCGCATAGCCTTCATATTGATCACGAAACCAAACATCCAACAGGGGGACTTCCGCTTCCGGGTCCTGATACTGCTCAACCCAGGTCTCTCCACCATCGGTGGTCGATAGCACTAATGCATCGTGGCCCACCGCCCAACCATTCTTGTCGTCGGTAAACGTCACCGAAGTCAGCAGTTGAATACTCGGAACCTGCGCCTGGGTCCAAGTGACACCACTGTCGTCAGAAAAGAGGATGTGCCCTCGATCACCTACTGCTACCAACCGCTCACCGGCACGAGTCACGTCCAAAAGCAGGGACTCTTGCGCCTTGTCGGAGATCATCGATTGTCGTGCCTGCTCCGCTGCAGCCACTGACGTTCCGAACAAGACCATCACCAGCAGCAAACATTGCCTGCAGGCGATCAACATCGTTTTTATCATCGTAAAACACTGCTGAGCCGTAGCGGGGGTTGGGTGAGAGGACTGCCTGATGGCATCTCGCATACAGAAACTCCCTTATTGTTATCGTTGTTCAACATTTTAAACAAACGTTTAAATTGTTGGGACAGTATATCCACTAACCATAGAAGATTCCCGCCCTTTCTGCCCAAAAGGCAGGAGAGAAATGAAAAATCATCCCTTAGAGTGAAAAGCTTCAGCCCCCTGCCTTAACTCCATGAAAAACAAAAAAAAACCGCCCCCCAAAGGGCGGCGGCTCTGGTACCCATCACAGACGAATCAACGGGTTCCGCGTCGGCGCAGGGATGAGGATTTAAAGTAACGCTGCTTGGGAATCGGCTGCGAGAAATCGACAAATGCCGACTCCTCATTGGCCAGCCCTTGCGCATGATAACGACGCGCCTGAAGATCATGGAATACATCCAGGCCAGTCCAGGTTGTGGGCAGGTCGTAATAGTTGATCAAGAAGGCCATGCTGACCCGCCATAGCTCACCACGACCATCGTACTGATCGACGACTGCTGCACCCCAGCTGTCTTCATCCAGGAACAGAGTCCGCTTGGAATAGATATGGCGAGCGCCCTCTTTCAGGGTTCCCTCAACGACCCACACGCGGTGCAACTCGTAACGGGTCAAATCCGAGTTAAGGTGCCCTGGAGTCAACAGATCGCTGTACTTAACCTCAGGCGAGATCAGCTTGTAATTGTTGTAGGGAATGTAGATCTCTTTTTTACCCACCAGCTTCCAGTTATAGCGGTCAGGGGCACCGTTATACATATCGGTGTCATCTGCGGTACGCAAGCCATCGGCATCGGTGATGGGGGTATCGTATGAGATACTGGGGGCTCGCCGCACACGACGCTGGCCTGCGTTATAGGCCCATGCCTGCCTCGGCTCCTTAACCTGGTCCAGGGTTTCATGCACCAGCACCGCACCACCGGCCAGACGTGCAGGCGCCTTGGTAAAGGAGAGGTAATAGAACAGGATATTCTCCAACTCCTCTTCGGTCATTCCCGGATAGTAGTACTTGAAACCCGCTTCCTGCTGGGAAGATACCAGCGTGTATGCGCCGCCTCGCTGTACCGCCACCTCAGAGGCACTGCGCACGATGTACTCACCACGGTAACGAACCATATGGTTCCACAACGCCTCCAGACCATCTTTTGGAATCGGGAAAGGGATCGCACCGACCGCCCCCGTCACCCCATTGCCACCGGCAACCAGCTGGGCCTTGGTAGCCGCTTCCTTGGTGGCATCATATACCCGCTGCGGAGAGGAGTGGCTACGATGGGTTTTGTAAATCGGCATTTTGAACGTTTGCGGGTAGGCTTTAAACATCGCCAGCTGACCGGGGGTTAGCTGCTCGGCGTATTGCTGGGCATTCTCTGCCGTGATCACAAACTCAGGTTTTTCATCTGCATAGGGATTCGGATAGTGCTGACCCGGGTGTTTGAAGGCCGCCGGTATCTTGTCTTTGGTGATACCGCCGGTCCAGGCTGGAATCGTACCGGCGGCATTACCCGCCTTCTCCGCACCCAGTGGAGTTAACTGGTTTCCCAGCTTTGCTGCTTCTTCGGCGCTGATCGCCGCCATTGCCGAACCGGCCACCATGGACAGCGCTGCAACGGCACTGACTAACAGTCTCTTTTTCAACATAGTGCTTACTCTGTGTTGTAAGTATTCAGGTTAACTGATCACAGGGCGGCGGGCCCAGGCCCCCGCCCGATGACAGCGTCGTTAGAACGCGTATTTGATATTAACCGCTACGTTGTCGCGGTCAGTAATATCATTGGAACTACCGGCACCCTCAAAGCGAGTGTAGGAGATTCCACCGGAGAGCGAGCTCAGGTAATCCGCATTGAGCGCCAGGCTATACGCCGTTGCGCCTTCCATAAAGTTACCGGCACGGTGGGAGTTACCACTGATGTCATTGCTATAAACAAACACCGGGCTCAGGTTGATGCCGGCAATAACATCGTTCCACTTACCCTGCAACACGGTGGTGGCACCGTACGCGGTACGGGTCAACTTCTTGGAGTGACGGGTATTGTCGCCTGCATTCTGTGCGGTGGAGTTCATAACATCGAGCTCCTTACCGGTCAGTTCGGGCAACCACTCGCCGGAAAACTCAACCACACCGATCACGCGATCGAAGCTCATCATGGGTCCGAAGTTGTGGATCGCATTGAGGTTCCAGTTGACGGTTTCCGTTTTTACCCAGTTATTAACGGTATCACCGACACAGACATCCCCCAACAGATTCTCTGCAACACCGGTATTGCCATTGGCCACGTTCAGGTTGGCGCAGTCGCTACTGGTGCCACCAAAGAAACTGGACGCATTGGCCACTACAGAGCCGAGCAGGTCATCCTCATGGTAAGCGAAGATCGAGTTATTGGGTCGGTAGGCCATATCGCCCGATACGGACGTATCGCCAATAAGCGTCGTAAAGCTGACCCCGAAGGTATCAACATTTTCTACGTACTCGCGGTAGGCGTTAACGCTCTGCATTACGTCGAGGGTTCCAAAACCACCTGCCGCTTGAAACGCCGGGTTAGCTGGATTAACTACGCAAGCACCTCCTTGCAGTGCGCTACACATATTGAATATATCGGTACCCGCATAGTCACTCAAATTCGCCGAGATCAGCGGGGTCTTGTTGTGGTAGTTGATGTAGTAAAGTCCGAACTCCGTCTCATTAAGCTCTTCGGCGACATAGCGCAAAGCAACACCGTACTGGCCACTATCGCTCGCCTCATCGTCATTGACGATCTGTCCAAAGTTGGCCCAGGCACCATTATTTAGTGTATTACCATCAATATTAAGAGAACCGTTGCTGATAAACGGATCGACAGCAGCGCTTGCTCCACCCAAATAGGCGCCAAACAACCCCTCTAGCGGCGATCCCTGCACATCCTGCCAGATCAGGTTTCCTTCACCACCGGGGGCAAAAAGGTCCGTCGTGCTGAAGTAGGTGCCCACGGGGTTCTGGCGAGTTTCGTTCCACTCCCACTGAGCAAAGGCTTCGACGCTCAGGGTATCGGTAAGCCCCAGATTGGCGTAGAGCATACCAGCGGGTAGCAAGGCATCCTTGACTTCGGAGCCGGGCAGGTTAAAGGCGTTGCCATCGAGGGCATTGATGCTATTGACGCCTTCGCGGTAGAAGATCCCCTCTCCCCAGCTGATGACCTGCTTTCCGAATCGAACACTCAGGGGCATCTCGTCTTTGCCCAGGTAAAAGTTACCGTAAACAAACGCATCCATAAATTCGGTGCGGGAACCGGAGTAGTCCTTGGCCTTGTCGCTGTATTTGCGTCCGTAGCCGCTGGGCTGGTAGGCCAGGTCACCGCTGTCATTTTTCTTGTCCATGATCTCGCTGTCGTAGTACCCGCGAGCCCGCACAAAAGCGCCGTAATCCTGATAGTTCACTTCCATTTCGGTATTGAACTTGTACACCGAAGACACCAACCCTGTGTCAAAGTTGCGATTACCGTCGTTGCTGTTAACGCCGCTGTTATCGATATTGGTGTTACGGCTTTCGACACGCCACATCGCGCCATAAGCGAGGGTCGTATCGACCGAGCCGGTGACTTCACCGTCCGCAAAATCAAACTGGATCGCCTGGGCCGGTAGCGCGGCCATGAGGCCGGCGAGAGCAAAACCCGCTTTGGCCGGGGCAAGGCGCAAAGACAGTAGATGGCTGTTCTTGGTGTTCATTGACTACTCCGTGAATAGTTCGTTTTTAGTGTTGTATGTTATTGCTGCGCCCCAAAACCGGGTCTATTGCAACCTGTCGATGGATATCTTCTCTCGACACCCTGCTCCGGTTTTCAAGTGAGACGCCAACCTTTCTAATGAAGGCTTTTGCATTCGACCCGAAATAGGGAGCAATTAAGATACCAACTATTCAATCTTCAGGCGCACAAGCAGAACATCCGTTCCAAAAACGCGCTCTCGTGCTGTTGGTGCATAACCGCCCTTTTGTTTCAGCCGAAGCATAGGCATTGGCATCATACCTCGAATAATCGGTTTTAAACAGACGTTTAATCGACTCGGAAGAATAATGCGTCATACACGAACAGCAGCGAAAGACAGGGCAAAAGAGCGCAAAAAGCGGAATCTTTGGTTTAAAAAACAACCAAAACGAAAATGACAAATCCGGACAACCCAGCGACCGAGTGACTTAAATAGTCATTGCACAGGGAGCACCAAAGCCAGCAGGTAACACTTTATGGGATGAGGTAACAGTCAGTTGCTGGGCCGGTAACACTCGAAGCCGCTTACAAACGCTAACAATCCCTCCCCATCGTCACCCTCACCCCGAACTAGCTGGCCGTTACCCGATTCCCCACCAGCGCCACCCGCAAAGGGGCAGGATGCTGCGGCACATTGCATGCCAGCACCAAAGAGCCGACCGCCATCAGGGCCCCCACCAGAAATACGGCAGAGGGCGAGCTCAACCACATTATCCCAAACACCGCAGGTATCACGACCGCGGCTATATGGTTGATGGTAAATGCAACGCCCGCGGTTGACGCGATATCGGCCGGATCCGCAATTTTCTGGAAATAGGTTTTTATCGCAATCGCCAAAGCGAAAAACAGGTGATCGACCACGTAGAGGGTGCCAGCAAGCCAGGCTACCTCCACGAACGCATACCCGGTGAATACCAGGGTCAAACCGACGTACTCGATCACAAGCGCCCGACGCTCCCCTATTCGCCCGATAAGAGCGCCAATGCGAGCAGCAAAAAAGAGGTTGAACAGATGATTGATAATAAACAACAGCGCGATCTCACCAACCCCATAACCAAACTTCTCCACCATCATAAACCCGGCGAAAACGACAAAAATCTGCCGCCGTGCTCCGCTCATAAAGGTGAGCGCGTAGTAAAGCCAGTAGCGCTGACGCAACACAAGATGCTTGTTTTGCAGGTGCGGCTGGGGAAACATCGGATAGGCCACCGCGCAAAATGCAACGATCACCAATGCCAGCCCACCCCCGACCAGATACATGCTGGCGTAGCCAAGCCCCAGCCATTCGCTCATCAGCCACACGAGGCTATAAACAAACAACGAACTGAACGAACCCACTGCGATTAACTGCCCCAGCACTCTGGGCGCTTCCCCCTTCTCCAACCACTGCAGTGAGAGTGACGTCTTAACGGTTTCAAAATAGTGAAATCCGACCGACATCAACACCGTGGTGCAGTAGAGCCCGATCACCGATGGAAACCAGCCAGTGATTGCGACCCCCAGTCCCAACAGGGCCAGCGACAGAACGGCAAACTTCTGCTCACGCACCACCAGCAACACAAACACGGCAGTGAAGGCGAGAAAGCCCGGCACCTCGCGCAGGCTTTGTAGCAAACCTATCTCGGCGCCGTTGAAACCCGCCTGATCGATGACGAAGTTATTCAACAGCGTTTGCCAGGTGGCGAAGGCGAGCGGCGTGGCCATCGACATCAACACCAGCAAGCCAGTTGGGGTTTGCCAGTTTTCGCGTTTTAACCAACGACGCATGGGTGATCCTTCGGGGTGGTAAAGAGTGCCGCCCAGTATACGCTGCCGACTCCTGCTGATACTACGCTGCAGCCCAAACAAAAAAACCACGGCTCCGGGCCGTGGTTTCTATTATTGCGTCAAGGAGAGCTGCGGCTAAAACGCATCTCCTGGCACTCGCACCCACCCCTCCATCAAGACACGGGCACTGCGGCTCATCACGACCTTATTGACGGTCCAGTCTCCCCCGTTCTCAGAGGCTTCAGCCCCAACTTTCAGAGTCCCTGACGGATGGCCAAAGATGACGGCTTCACGCTCCCCACCACCGGCAGCCAGGTTAACCAGAGTTCCGGGGATGGTTGCCGCCGTGCCGATCGCAACCGCTGCAGTCCCCATCATCGCATGGTGTAGCTTACCCATCGACAGAGCGCGTACGTTGAGGTCAATCTCTGTCGCCGCGATCTGCTTACCGCTTGAAGAGACGTAGTCAGCAGCTGGCGCACAGAACGCCACCTTGGGGGTGTGTTGACGACCAGCCGCTTCAGATACATCGCTGATCAGCCCCATCTTCAACGCCCCGTAAGCGCGAATGGTTTCGAAACGCTCCAGTGCTGCCGGATCACCATTGATCGCGTCCTGCAGCTCGGTTCCGCCATAGCCGATATCGGCGGCATTAAGAAACACGGTAGGAATGCCGGCATTGATCATGGTTGCCTTGAAGGTTCCAACACCGGGCACCTCCAGCTCATCGACCAGGTTGCCGGTAGGAAACATGGCGTCGGTCGCATCGACCGGGCTAATGAATTCAACCTGCACTTCCGCAGCAGGGAACGTCACGCCATCGAGTTCAAAATCACCGGTTTCCTGCACCGCACCGTCAGTCATGGGCACCTGGGCGATAATCGTCTTTTTGATATTGGCCTGCCAGATACGAACGGTAGCGATACCGTTTGCGGGAACTCGGCTAGCATCAACCAAACCCTGACTGATGGCAAATGCACCCACCGCCGCCGTCAGGTTGCCGCAGTTACCACTCCAGTCAACAAAAGGTTTGTCGATGGAGACCTGCCCAAACAGATAGTCGACATCATGATTCGGTTGGCTGGTTTTGGAAAGGATCACCGTTTTGCTGGTACTGGAGGTCGCCCCTCCCATTCCATCGGTCTGCTTACCATAGGGATCAGGGCTACCGATGACCCGCAACAGCAGGCTATCCCGCGCTGCGCCCGGAGTCTGGGCAGACTCGGGAAGGTCAGCTAGATTAAAAAAAACACCCTTGCTGGTGCCGCCACGAATGTAAGTAGCAGGAATTTTGATCTGGGGTACGTGGGCCATGGCTCTGTATCCTAATTTAAAACGGGAGTTGTCAAACTCGGTGAAATCATCATTAAGGCGCGTTTTGATCGCAATCTCATCGCTTTTACGAAGGCGATCAGGGTCTCAAGCGACCCTGCCGGGAAGCTTCCCGGCAGGGCTTATATCGTCCGCCCCTAGGCGTTGGCTTGCAGGAAATCCTGGGCAAACCGCTGCAATACACCACCTGCACCGTAGACCTGCACCTCTTCGGCGGTATCCAGTCGGCAAGTCACGGGGATTTCGACCTTCTCCCCGTTGGCGCGAGTCATAACCACTGTCAGCTCACAGCGGGGGCTGATGTCACCGATCACGTCATAGGTTTCGGTGCCATCGATCCCATAGGTGTTACGGTTATCACCGGCTTTGAACTCCAGCGGCAACACGCCCATACCCACCAGATTGGTGCGATGAATACGCTCAAACCCTTCGGCAACGATGGTCTCAACGCCCGCCAGGCGCACCCCTTTGGCGGCCCAGTCACGGGAAGAACCCTGCCCATAATCGGCACCGGCAATAATGATCAGCGGCTGCTTGCGCTCCATGTAGGTCTCAATCGCTTCCCACATACGGCTCTCCTGGCCCTCTGGCTCGATCCGCGCCAATGAGCCCTGTTTTACCTTTCCCGCCTCATCGCGGCACATTTCATTCAACAGTTTCGGATTAGCGAAGGTCGCACGCTGCGCCGTCAAGTGGTCTCCACGGTGGGTCGCATAGGAGTTGAAGTCCTCTTCCGGCAGCCCCATCCTGGCACAGTATTCGCCCGCCGCACTGGATGCCTGGATCGCATTGGAGGGTGACAGGTGGTCGGTGGTGATATTGTCACCCAGCACCGCCAACGGGCGCATGCCCTTCATCGTCCGCTCACCGGCCAACGCGCCTTCCCAATAGGGTGGACGGCGGATATAGGTAGTCTGCGGACGCCAGTCGTAGAGTGGGCTCGGGGATTTATCAACCGCCCCCAGGTCAAACATCGGGATATAGACCTGATTGAACTGCTCGGGCTTGACGCACTTGGCAACGATCCCGTCAATCTCTTCGTCGCTGGGCCAGATATCTTTCAGGGTGATCGGGTTTCCATCCTTATCGGTACCCAGGAGATCTTTCTCAATATCAAAGCGCATGGTGCCGGCGATGGCGTATGCAACTACCAACGGTGGAGAGGCAAGAAATGCCTGTTTGGCATAGGGGTGAATGCGGCCATCAAAGTTACGGTTACCGGATAGTACCGCCGTGGCGTAGAGATCACGATCGATAATCTCCTGCTGAATCACCGGGTCCAATGCACCGCTCATGCCATTACAGGTTGTGCAGGCGTAGCCGACGATGCCGAAGCCCAGCTTCTCCATCTCGGGTAACAGGCCCGCTTCTTCCAGGTACAGCTTGGCCACCTTCGACCCCGGTGCAAACGACGACTTAACCCAGGGCTTGCGCACCAGACCCAGCTCGTTGGCTTTCTTCGCCACCAGACCCGCCGCAACCACATTGCGCGGGTTGGAGGTATTGGTACAGGAGGTAATCGCAGCGATGATCACTGCACCGTCGGGCATCAGGCCTTCGGCCTCTTCAGCCTGAGCAGCCGCTAGCAGGTCGTCCCCTGCGATTCCTCGCTCGCTCAGAGCCGCAGTGGGCAGACGGCGGTGCGGGTTGGAGGGCCCGGCCATATTGCGGCACACGGTGGAAAGATCAAAGGTCAAGACACGCTCGTATTTCGCCTCAACCAGACTATCAGCCCACAGGCCCGTCGTTTTGGCATACTGCTCAACCAAGGCGACCTGCTCGGGCTCACGACCCGTCAGCTTCAGGTAATCGATGGTTTTCTCATCGATATAGAACATGCCGGCAGACGCGCCGTACTCGGGCGTCATATTGGAGATCGTAGCGCGGTCGCCAATGGTTAGCGCGGTCGCACCTTCACCGAAGAACTCCAGATAAGCGGAGACCACTTTTTCGTTACGCAGGAACTCGGTAATCGCCAACGCAATATCCGTTGCGGTAATGCCCGGCTGCCGCTTTCCGGTCAGTTTGACGCCGATAATCTCAGGCAGACGCATCATGGAGGGACGGCCCAGCATGACAGTTTCCGCTTCCAGGCCGCCGACACCAATGGCGATCACTCCCAGGCAATCAACATGGGGGGTGTGGCTATCGGTACCCACACAGGTATCGGGATAGGCAACACCATCACGGGCCTGAATCACCGGAGACATCTTTTCCAGATTGATCTGGTGCATGATGCCGTTGCCGGCCGGTATCACATCGACATTATCAAAGGCAGTTTTACACCACTCAATAAAGTGGAAGCGATCATCGTTGCGCCGATCTTCGATATCACGGTTTTTCTGAAACGCGTCGGGATCGAAACCCGCCGCTTCAACGGCCAACGAGTGGTCAACGATCAGCTGGGTCGGTACCACAGGGTTAACCTTGGAGGGGTCACCGCCTTGATCTGCGATGGCGTCGCGCAATCCGGCCAAATCTACCAATGCGGTCTGGCCAAGAATATCGTGGCACACCACCCGTGCGGGATACCAGGGGAAATCCAGATCGCGCTTACCCTCTATCAGCTGCTTCAAAGAGGCAGTCAATGTGGCCGGATCACAACGGCGAACCAGTTGTTCGGCCAGCACACGCGAGGTATAGGGCAGCTGTTGGTAGGCACCGGGCTGGATCGCTTCGACAGCAGCACGGGTGTCGAAGTAGTCCAGTGTAGAGCCCGGTAATGGCTTACGATATTCAGTGTTCATGGGTTACTCCACCGAGAGAGGTTGTGCAGGCGGGACAGGTGTATTCACCTGCCCCGCGCTTGTTAAAGGCCTGTTAGGGCAACAAGGCCGTGATATATCAGGCGCGATCTTCGATCGCCACCCAATCGCTACTCTCAGGGCCAACATAGTCAGCGCTGGGGCGAATAATGCGGTTGTTGGCACGCTGCTCCATAACGTGAGCAGTCCAGCCCGACGCACGGGAACAGACAAAAATCGGCGTAAATAACTTGGTGGGGATACCCATAAAGTGATACGCAGATGCATGGAAGAAATCAGCATTGCAGAACAGTTTTTTCTCACGCCACATCACCGCCTCGCAACGCTCGGAAACCGCATACAAAGAGGTATCACCCACATCAGCCGACAGCTTTTGCGACCAGCTTTTGATGACGGCGTTACGGGGGTCGGACTCCCGGTAGATCGCATGACCGAAGCCCATAATCTTATCCTTGCGTGCCAGCATGGCCATAATCTCAGACTCCGCCTCCTCGGCACTGCTCCAGTTCTCGATCATCTCCATCGCTGCCTCGTTGGCACCGCCGTGTAACGGGCCACGCAGGGAACCGATCGCTGCGGTCACGCATGAGTGGATATCAGAGAGTGTTGAAGCACACACCCGGGCGGTGAAGGTCGATGCGTTAAACTCATGCTCGGCGTACAGAATCAGGGAGACGTTCATCACCTGGGCGTGCAACGCGTTGGGCTTTTCACCCCGCAGCATGTGCAAAAAGTGACCGCCAATCGACTCATCATCGGTTTCAGTTTCGATACGAACGCCGTCGTGGGAGAACCGATACCAGTAACAGATAATACTGGGGAACAGCGCCATCATACGATCGATATGATCGATCTGCTCGGAGAAATCCTGCTCGGTTTCGAGATTACCAAGCACAGAGCAACCGGTACGCATCACGTCCATTGGATGGGAATCCGCAGGAATCAACTCCAACGCTGACTTGAGGGCCTGGGGCAATCCACGCAGGCTCTTCAACTTGGCTACGTAAGCGTCCAGTTCAGTTTGATTGGGCAGCTTGCCGCGGGACAATAGGTAGGACACCTCTTCGAAGCGCGCCTTCTCTGCCAGCTCCACCATATCATAACCACGATAGGTCAGGCCGGATCCGGTCTGGCCCACGGTACACAGTGCTGTTTCACCCGCGGACTGCCCGCGCAGTCCTGCGCCACTCAATTTTTTATCACTCATCGCTTTCTCCTCTGTCTTACCCCACTGCCGCAACTCGGATCTACAGCAGTAGCTATGTTCTAGTTTTTTGGTCGCTGCTACTTGTTTTTGCCGCTCGCAAACAGGGCGTCCAGCTTCTGCTCATAGTCGTGGTAGCCCAGGAAATCGTAAAGCTCCATGCGGGTCTGCATCAGGTCGATTACATCTTTCTGATCGCCCTTTTCGAGAATATTGCTGTACACCGCCAGTGCAGCCTTATTCATCGCACGGAAGGCGCTCAGGGGGTAGAGGACCATGGCACAACCCACCTCCGCCAACTCCTGCTTGTTGAAGAGCGGTGTCGCGCCAAATTCGGTGATATTGGCCAGCAACGGCGCATCTATCGCGGCGCTAAAGGCTTTATAGTCTTCCAGGGTATGGACCGCCTCGGCGAAGATGCCGTCAGCACCCGCTTCGATACAGGCACGAGCACGATCAACGGCCGCATCGAGGCCCTCCATCTGAAACGCATCGGTACGGGCGATAATAAAGAAGTCGTCGTCGGTCTTGCCGTCTGCTGCCGCCTTGACGCGGTCGACCATCTCAGGCTGGGATACGATCTCTTTGTTGGGACGATGACCGCAACGCTTCTGCGCCACCTGATCCTCGATATGCACCGCTGCGGCACCCGCTTTGATCATCTCTTTGACGGTGCGCTGGATATTAAATGCCCCCCCCCAGCCGGTATCGATATCCACCAACAAAGGCGTTTCAACCGCACTACTAATGCGACGAACATCCTCCAGCACGTCGTTACAGGAGGTCATCCCCAGGTCTGGAAGGCCATAGGAAGCGTTCGCAACGCCGCCGCCAGAGAGATAGATCGCTTGGTGGCCTACTTGCTCTGCCATCATGGCGCTATAAGCGTTGATGGTACCGACGATCTGCAGCGGAGAATTCTCTCGCAACGCCTTGCGGAAACGTCCGCCTGCACTCAATGTATTACTCATGCTTCTCTCCTTATTGCTTATCCGTTCTATTGTTTGATTGGCAGAATCAGGCAATACGCCCCTGAGACTGCAGCTCACCCGCCAAGCGTTGCTCCAGATGGTTTCTGGACGCTGAAATATGACGCCGCATCAGCAGTTCAGCCAGCTCTCCGTCACGGTCGCTGATGGCGTTAATAATCTGTTGGTGTTCCGAAAAAGCGCGCTTTGGACGGTTACCGAAGGCGCTGAATTGATAGCGGTACATTCGCACCAGATGGTAGAGTTCCCCACCTAAAATCTGAATAAGTGTTTGGTTTTTCGACCCCTGGATGATGCGATAGTGAAAGTCCAGATCACCCTCTTTCTGGTAGTAGGCTTTCCCCTCCTCCTCCTCAATCTGGCGCTCGTGGAGAGTCAATAACTCCTGCAACCCATCGATATCCTGCTGGGTCATATTCTCAGCAGCCTGCCGGCAGGCAAGCCCCTCCAAAGACTCCCGCACATGGTAAATCTCGATCAATTCCTGGCCTGTCAGGGAAACAACCCGCGCACCGATATGGGGAACCCGAACCAGCAACTTACGCCCCTCCAGGCGTCGAATCGCTTCGCGCAACGGTCCACGACTTATCCCGTAGGTGCGCGCCAGCTCGGGCTCGCTGATTTTACTACCGGGCGCGATATCACCCTTTACGATGGCGGTCTGGATCGACTCGAACACACGATCAGCTATGGTCACTGCGTCTACATCCTGAATCATTTAAGTTGCCCCCCGATATTGTCGACAATCCTAGCATGGCGTACCGCCATCTCCCAAGCACGAACCCTATACCTCATACTATTGTCTACAATCCTCCCCATAATCGAAAAGCATCATCGCCCCCACAGAACGGGGCTCCAAGCACCAAGCGAGCCAGGCATCGTGATCAACAAAAAACCCCAATAACAGCAGAGCGGACATTGGACTTAGCCGCCGACAGGTCAGTACAATGCACCGCCTGCCGAGCGAGAATGTATGTCCGCGCCCTATTTAGTCCCGATCGATTATCACTGCGATAGCAGCCGCTACTTCAAGCGTATTCGCCACCTGCCCCACCCTGCGTGGCTGGACTCTTGCGCCCACCAATCCGGACTGGCTGCGGGGCGTTACGACATTCTCACCGCAGCACCGCAAGAGCTGGTTGAGTACCGCCACGGGCGCTGCGAACTCACATGCGCCGGGGGCACCCGGCAGATTCTGGATCACCCCCCTTTGGAGACGGTTCGCAGTCGGTTGGCCCAATACCCCGATATTGAGTGTGAACTACCTTTTTGCGGAGGTGCCCTGGGCCTGTTCGGCTACGAACTAAAGGCCCAGTTTGAGCCCGCACACTGCCCCAACACTCGCGCCCATGATGAGCCCGAGATGCGGGTCGGCATCTACCTGTGGGCGTTGATTCAAGACCACCAAAAACAGCAGACTCACATCGTTTTTCACCCGGCATCCTCCCCGGAACTCAGGGCTCAGATTCAATCACTTGTGCATACCAGCACCAACGGCAGCAGTCATCCCCCCTTTGCCTTACTGGAACCGTTTCGTTGCGACACCAGTCGCGAGCGATACCGGGATTGCTTTGAACAGATCCAGCACTACATAAAAGCCGGTGATTGTTATCAAATCAACTACACCCAGCGCTTCAGCAGCCAATACCGTGGCGATCCGTTTCAGGCCTACCTGAAGCTCCGCCAAACCAGCCCTGCGCCTTTCTCGGCCTATCTGGAGAGCCCTTCCGGGGCCATACTCAGCCACTCCCCCGAACGTTTTCTTAAGTGTTGCAACGGTGAAATTGAGGCCAAACCTATCAAAGGTACCGCCCCTCGGGGACGTACCCCTGAGGAGGACAAGCTCAGTGCCCAACGCTTGGCAAACAGCGAAAAAGATCGGGCAGAGAACCTGATGATCGTCGACCTACTGCGCAACGACCTCGGCCGCAGCTGCCGACCCGGCACCATTCGGGTGCCCGAACTGTTCGCACTGGAAAGTTATGCCAACGTTCACCACCTGGTAAGTACCATCCAGGGGAACCTGAAGCGAGATCGAACCCCCCTTGACCTGTTTGCCAACGCATTTCCAGGGGGGTCCATCACCGGGGCCCCAAAGATACGGGCGATGGAGATCATCGACGAACTGGAGGAGAGCAGCCGCAGCATCTATTGCGGATCGATAGCCTATATCAGCCTGAATCAACGCATGGACAGCAGTATCTGCATCCGTACCTTGCTAGCCCACAATCAGGATCTTTTTTGCTGGGGGGGGGGTGGAATTGTGGCGGATTCAGGGTGCGACGCAGAACGCGAAGAATCCTTTGCCAAGGTACGCAACCTCATTCGAGCCCTAGAGGAGGCGCTGCCCAGCGGAACGCAAGCGCCGGCAGAGAGGGAACTGTAGGTCCACAGGAATCTGCAAAAGTAGTAGCCACCCTGAGGTAAGGATTCGGGTGGCTAACGGAAACCGCGTTAAAAACCTAGATGCTCAACGCCCGGTTACTTGCCTTGATAAACTCCTGCTTTAATGCCTCGTAGGTATCAACTGCTGGAAACTGGGGGAATTCGGCAATCACGTTGTCCGGCGCCTTAAAGAGAATACCCGCCTCGGCTTCGGCCAGCATCGTCGTATCGTTGTAGGAGTCACCCGCTGCGATCACCCGATAGTAAAGCGAGTGCAGCGCTATCACCGACTGGCGTTTCGGGTCGCGCTGACGCAGCTGGTAATTGGTAATCTTACCCTCGGCATCCACCACCAACTTGTGACAAAGAAGGGTCGGAAACCCCAACTTTCGCATCAGGGGCTGGGCAAATTCGTAAAAGGTATCGGACAGAATGATGAGCTGAAACCGCTCCCGCAGCCAATCGACGAACTCAACGGCGCCAGGCATCGGCTCCAGAGTATCGATAACGGCCTGAATATCCGCTAGACCGTACCCTTCCCGCTCCAAAATCGCCAGGCGCTGTTTCATCAGCACATCGTAGTCGGGGATATCACGAGTTGTTGCCTTCAACTCTTCAATGCCGGTTTTTTCCGCAAAGTTGATCCAGATTTCCGGTATCAATACTCCCTCAAGGTCTAGACATGCTATCTCCACAAACAACTCCTGCGTTGGACTAAAAAATAGAAGGCGTCAATCTAACCCGTTGCCAGCGGCCATGCAAGGCTCGGCTGCAGCCCTTTAGTGACGCTGTTTCACGAGGAACATATATCTGCCGCGCCTAACCATAGACAAAGTTATTATTACTTTTCATATTGATGAAAAGTTACAATGATCGCCCAACTTATAACTCATAATTGTAAGATCTCATTACAAGTATCGATACGAGGTAGCCGGTGAGCGCTGAATTCAACACAGACCAACTCAATCAAGAGTATCAGGATCAGACCCCTCAACAGATCCTTGAACTTGCCTTTGCTCGCTTTGACAACATAGCGCTCTCCTTCAGCGGCGCCGAAGACGTCGCCCTGATCGAGATGGCCAGCAAGCTGACCGATCACCTGCAGGTATTCTGCCTCGACACCGGACGCCTGCACCCCCAGACCTATCGCTTTATCGAAAAGGTACGCAAGCATTACCAGATAGAGATTGAGTTAATTTCCCCCGAAGCCGCCTCCGTTGAAGCCCTGGTAAAGAAAAAAGGCCTGTTCAGCTTTTACGAAGACGGCCATAACGAGTGCTGCTCAATTCGCAAAATAGCCCCCCTGCGCAAGAAGCTGTCTGATGTTGACGCCTGGATCACAGGCCAGCGCAAGGACCAGAGTCCGGGCACGCGCAGCCAGATTGCGGTGATTGAAACGGACACTACCTTCTCGGGAGCCAACGGTGGGCTGGTCAAGTTCAATCCACTGGCCAATTGGAGTTCGAAAGAGGTGTGGGACTACCTGTGGATGTTCGACATTCCCTACAACGAACTGCATGACCAGGGCTTTGCCAGTATCGGCTGCGAACCCTGCACCCGAGCCGTGCGACCCAACCAGCACGAGCGCGAGGGCCGCTGGTGGTGGGAGGAAGCCACAGCCAAAGAGTGCGGATTGCACGTCGGTAATATTCAGAAGTCATAGCACGCCGGGAAGTGCGCCCGGAACCACAACAATCAAAAACAACAACGGGGCCTGTGGCCCCGTTGTTGTTTTTGCCCAACCGCTACTAGTGGGTAGGTATATCGATGGATGCAAACAGCTCCTCGAGATCCGCCTTGTTATGGCGTCGATAGGCTTCATCGACCACCTCACGAGTCAGGTGAGGCGCAAACTTCTGGATAAAGTGATACATGAAGCCGCGAATAAAGGTGCCCCTGCGAAAACCAATTTTGGTCACACTGGCCTCGAACAAACGGCTGGCATCCAACGCCACCAGATCAGAATCGGTTTGTGGGTTGTAAGCCATACCCGCAATAATTCCAACCCCTAACCCTAAACGCACGTAGGTCTTGATGACATCCGCATCAGCGGCAGTAAAGACCACTCGCGGAGTCAACCCCTCATTCATAAAGGCGTCATCCAGCTTGGAGCGCCCCGTAAACCCAAACACGTAGGTTACAATCGGATACTGGGCGACATCCCGCAGGCTGAGTTCCTGGATGTTTGCCAGAGCATGCCCCCTGGGCACCAGAATGCAGCGATTCCAGCGATAGCAAGGCATCATCACCAGATCACTGAATAGTTCAAGCGCTTCGGTTGCGATAGCGAAATCAACCGTACCATCGGCGGCCATCTCCGAGATCTGCATGGGGGTTCCCTGATGCATATGCAGCGACACCTCGGGATAATCACCAATAAACCCCTTAATCACCTGGGGCAACGCGTAACGGGCCTGAGTATGGGTCGTCGCAATGGAGAGACTACCCCGTTTCTCGTCGCTAAACTCCTGCGCAACCTGCTTGATGCTCTCAACCTTGCGCAGAATCTCCCCGGCCTTTTCAATAATCGCCTCTCCGGCAGGGGTAATTCGGGTCAGGTGCTTTCCACTGCGGGCAAACACCTCGACACCCAGTTCATCCTCCAACAAGCGAATCTGCTTACTGATACCCGGCTGGGAGGTATAAAGGCTCTGCGCAGTTGCAGACACATTTAAATCATGGTGCGCGACTTCCCAGATGTATCGCAGTTGTTGCAGCTTCATACAGCCCTCCGTTGTTGGCTCATATGCTACATTCATCTAAAAATATAAGGAAATATTCTTTTATAGAATAGATAGTAATCGCTACATTACCACCATACGCAGCTCCATTCCTTTCCGTGCCCTCAGTCGGGCTAGTTATAACTTTAGACCATATTTAATGGATATATTAGCTTATATTTTAGCCGGTGCAGGTGTCGGACTGGCTGTCGGCATTACCGGTGTCGGAGGCGGTTCGTTGATGACGCCGCTATTGCTGTTATTTGGGTTTCCGCCCCATATCGCGATAGGTACCGACCTGATGTATGCCTCCCTGACCAAGGCCAGCGGTGTCGCCATGCACCATCGCCGGGGCAACATCGAGTGGCGGTTAGTACTACTGCTGGCCGCCGGCAGCATACCCGCAGCCGGTGCCACCGTGCTTATCCTGTTTTTCTACTTCCCCGACAGCAGTAGCTATGGGCATATCCTCACCAGTAGCCTGGGGGTCATGCTGTTATTGACCGCTACGGTGTTGATGTTCAAAAAACAGCTATTAAAGTTTCACCAACGCGGCGACGGCGACACCGGGATCCTGCTGCGCCATAGCGCCCTGGTAACCTGGGTAATGGGCTTGTTTCTGGGAACCTTCGTCACCCTCTCCTCCGTAGGAGCCGGAGCCTTCGGCACAGCCGTATTAATGGTCCTCTACCCGGCCCTGATCTCGGTACGAATCGTTGGTACCGATCTAGCTCATGCCGTGCCCCTGACATTGGTTGCCGGGTTGGGACACCTGTTTTTGGGTAATGTCGATTTCTACCTGCTGGGGTGCCTGCTCACCGGATCATTGCCCGCAATCTATGTCGGGACTCGACTGGGGGCACGCCTGCCCGAAAAACTGCTGCACCCGATTCTTGCCAGTACCCTGTTCGCGCTGGGGCTTAAATACGCTTTCTTCTAGCGCTCATCGACACCCTGGTTCGCGATGCCATGGGGTACATGGCCGGTCGCCACATGCTCACTGGCCGACTCACAGTGGACCATATGATCATCAAAAAAAACATCCGCGCCAAACGCTCGCAGAAATTCACCTTTTTTCATCCCCCCCAAAAAGAGCGATTCATCCAGGCGAATATCCCAGGCGCGCAAAGTACGTACCACACGCTCGTGAGCGGGTGCGGAGCGGGCGGTCACCAGCGCAGTTCGTATGGGGCAGTCATGGGGGTCGAGAGCGGCTTGCAGCCGGTGTAAAGCGGCAAGAAAGGGTTTAAATGGCCCGCCGCTGAGAGGCTGGTTAGCGGATTCCTTTTCACTGCGGGAAAAAGCCTCCAAGCCCTCGGACTTATAAACGCGCTCGGCCTCATCGGAAAATAGCACTGCATCACCATCGAATGCGATCCTGAGCTGGGAGTTTTCTACCGCCCCAACCGGCGCCGATAGGATGGTGGCAGCAGCCACCCCCGCTTCCAGCGCTTGGCGAACGTCCTCTGCATGGGTTGAAAGAAACAGGTGGCAGCCAAATGAGCTCACGTAACGGTAAGGGCTGGAACCGCCACAAAAAGCCGCTCGGGATATATCGAGGCCGTAGTGTTCGATAGAGTTAAACACCCGCAACCCCGTATCCGCACTGTTGCGCGACAACAGAATCACCTCAACTTTGGGGCCGTCACCAAAGAACTGATTCAAGCTCAACAGCTTGCTGACCAGGGAAAACGCATCCCCTGGCGCCAACACGTCGTTTTCGTGTTCGACCTGATAACGCGCAAACGCGTCCAAACCCTGCTGCTCGTAGACGGCATGACTGTCCCCCATATCGAACAGTGCTCGTGACGATATTGCCACTACCAATTTTTCAGTCATTTGCCCCAGCATATCGCTCCCCAACCCGTTCGATGCATCTGATTATCCCCAACAACCCTCATAAACACTACCCGACGCTGGCCAACGCTTACCAAGCCGGACAGGAAGCAGTATCATAGCCGGACTCTAATTACGAACGCTTCGCGTGCACAGACGTACTGATACAGGAAACGGAATGACAAACCTACCAATTGAGAACCTAAACATTGAATCTCAGGAGATTCTGATCACTCCCGGTGAGCTGAAAGCTGAAATACCGCTCAGTGATGCCGCATACCAAACCGTTGACCAGGGTCGCCAGGTCATTCGCGATATTCTCGATGGCAGTGACCATCGCCTGTTTGTCGTCGTCGGCCCCTGCTCTATCCACGACACTGAAGCGGCAATGGACTACGCGCGCAAGCTTAAAGCGCTGGCGGAGGAGGTTTCCGATACTCTCTATTTGGTAATGCGGGTCTATTTCGAAAAACCCCGCACCACCGTAGGCTGGAAAGGTCTTATTAATGACCCCTTCCTCAATGACTCTTTCAAGATTCAGGATGGACTGCACATAGGCCGGCGGCTGCTCATGGATGTCTCCGAACTGGGCCTGGCCACCGCAACCGAGGCGCTGGATCCTATCTCTCCCCAGTACCTGCAGGATCTTATTTCCTGGTCCGCCGTCGGTGCTCGTACCACCGAAAGCCAAACCCACCGCGAGATGGCCAGCGGCCTGTCCTGTGCTGTTGGCTTCAAGAACGGCACCGATGGAGGCCTCAGCGTGGCGATCAACGCACTGCAGTCGGTTTCCAGCCCACACCGATTCCTCGGAATCGACCATAACGGCCAGGTCGCGATCACCCACACCAAGGGAAATCCCTATGGTCATGTGGTCCTGCGTGGCGGCGATGGCAAACCCAACTACGACTCGGTTAATGTTGCACTCTGCGAGCAGGCGCTGGAAAAGGCGTCAATTGCTCCCAACATCATGGTCGATTGCAGCCACGCCAACTCCAATAAAGATCCCGCCCTGCAACCGCTGGTATTGGATAACGTCAGCAATCAGATCCTTGAAGGCAACCGATCCATTGTGGGCCTTATGATCGAAAGCAACCTCGGCTGGGGCGCTCAGAAGATGAGCGACAACCTTGAATACGGCGTATCAATAACCGACGCCTGTATCGACTGGAAGGCTACCGAAAAAGCATTGCGCAACATGCGCGAAAAACTGAAAGATACCCTGCCGGGCAGGCGCCAGAGCTAAAACGCCGCCGCAGAAAACCGGGCACTGCCCGGTTTTTTTTATATTCAGGTACTGCCATTTACTCCCAAGCCATCTTGCCAACAAGGCGCGAAAAAATCTCTTTCCCGGAATTCAAAAGCGCTCTACCTCAGCTCCGGGCTCACATCTTCAAAAAAATCAAACGCCATCTGATGTGCAGGAACTCGACATTCGGTGTCGGCAAAACTGTGCACCCTTTGCTTTGTCACAACAAGCGGTTCAGCCTGACGCCCCAGCACCGACACGCAGTGGAGACAGATACCCGTCAGGCGATCGGGAGTCAGCATGGTATGCTTACTACCGGGAAGCAAGCGGCGGCAGCACAGAGATAGCTCACCCCTGTCCTCAATATCATAATTCGCCAACACAAGGTGTGACGTTTGGTCATCTATGACACGAACAACTCGATAGCAAGATAGAAATTTTTGTGGATAGCGCCTCACTTCACCTTCCTATAGAGCCGCATCAAGCCGCCCTTGCCTGCAAAAAAAAGGCGGCTAATATACCCCAATACTGAATTAAACCCTAGCCGACTCCGGCTAACACAAGGATTGCCCCGCAGATGGGAAGATATCGCCCACCACAACAACCCTCCTCCGCCTACATCACCCCTCAAGGGGCTGCCAAGCTGAAAGAGGAACTCGATTATCTGTGGCGTAAAAAGCGTCCACAAGTAACCCAGGCCGTTTCAGAGGCGGCGGCACTGGGCGACCGATCCGAAAACGCGGAGTACATTTATGGAAAAAAACAGTTACGGGAGATTGATCGGCGCGTTCGCTTTCTGCGCAAGCGACTCGAAAAACTGGTGACCGTTGACTACCTTCCCGACGATCAAAATCGAGTCTACTTTGGCGCTTGGGTAGAACTGGAAAAAGAGGATGAAAGCCGGGTGCACTACCGAATCGTAGGCCCCGACGAGTTCGATCTGAACCGGGGATGGATCAGCATGGACGCTCCGCTGGCCAAAGCCTTAATCGGTAAAGCCGTAGAGGAGGAAGTTTGGGTCAAGCTACCTTCCGGAGAGGAGAGCTTCTTTATCGTCACTGTGCGATACGACTCAGCGGCATACAACGGGCACTCGGGGCAGCCATCAACTCCCGGCTAAAACAACACAACCGCCAGTTCCCACGGTCAAACCTCCCGGTGTAGAAAGCACCGGGAGTTCCTACCCGGTTATTTATAGTAGGCGTTGGCCCTTTCACTGTGGTCGGTTACATCACGAACACCCTTGAGCTCAGGGATTCGCTCCAGCAGTGTTTTTTCAATACCCTCTTTGAGGGTGACATCGGCCATGCCACACCCCTGGCAACCACCACCAAACTGCAACACCGCGAAATCATCGGCCACTTCAACCAGCGTCACCTGTCCACCATGGGCTGCAAGCCCGGGGTTGATCTCGGTAACCAGATAATAGTTAATGCGTTCATTGACAGAACTGTCGTCACTGATGCGAGGCACCTTGGCGTTGGGCGCCTTAATGGTTAGCTGGCCACCCATACGGTCGGCGGCATAATCAACCAGAGCCTCTTCCAGGTAAGTTTCACTCTCGGCCTCGATATAGGCGTTAAAGCCCTTCAGCTCCATCACCTTGTCGTCGGGCTTACTCTCTCCCGGTTTGCAGTACGCGATGCAGGTTTCGGCGTAGGTTGTCCCCGGCTGGGTTACAAAAACTCGAATGCCAATCCCCTCGACCTCTTGCTTCGACAGCAGTTCTCCGAGGTACTCCTGGGCTGATTCGGTAATAGTGATCAACATCTGGCTCATCCATCCACAACAATTGATTGAATACTTTACCCCAAGCAAATGGCTGTGGGTATCTTTAACCCATCATATTACTTGGTTATTGAGCAACTTCCCATACCTCGTGAATCCCCTTCATTACAGTCACTGCACTTTCTCTGTTAAAATCTTCCCCCACCTTGAGATTCACCCTACCAACGGCCCGGATACCTTAATGAGCAGTCATAACGAGCGTTACTCTTCCCTGGTTCAAGCACTGAAATCGCGCATCCTGATCCTGGATGGCGCCATGGGTACCATGATTCAGCGCCACAAGCTTGAAGAGGCCGACTATCGGGGCACACGCTTCGCCGACTACCCGATGGACATCAAGGGCAATAACGACCTACTTTCTATCACCCAACCCGACATTATTAAGGGCATCCACCGCCAATATCTGGAGGCGGGCGCCGATATCGTTGAAACCAATACTTTTAACTCGACCCAGGTCTCCCAGGCGGACTACGGAATGGAGTCGCTGGTCGATGAGATCAATCGGGAATCGGCACGTCTGGCCCGTGAGGCCGCCGATGAGGTCACAGCCCTCACCCCGGACAGGCCACGTTTTGTTGCCGGGGTACTCGGCCCAACCAGCCAGACCTGCTCCTTGTCACCGGACGTTAACGACCCGGGCGCGCGCAATATCACCTTCGATGCGCTGGTTGAAGATTACCTGAAATCCACTCGCGCCCTGGTGGAGGGCGGAGTCGATATACTGCTGATCGAGACCATCTTCGATACCCTCAATGCCAAAGCCGCCGTATACGCGGTACAGGAGTATTTCGAGCAGAGCGGCAACCATCTTCCCATCATGATTTCCGGCACCATTACGGACGCCTCTGGTCGTACCCTGTCTGGACAAACCACCGAAGCCTTCTGGAACTCCCTGGCCCACGCTGCCCCTCTTTCGATCGGCCTCAACTGCGCCCTCGGTGCCAAGGAGTTGCGCCCCTATGTGCAGGAGCTATCACGGGTCGCCAGTACCTGTGTCTCGGCCCACCCCAATGCGGGACTGCCCAACGAATTTGGCGAGTACGATGAAACTCCCGAGGAGATGGTTGCGGTCGTCGAAGAGTTCGCCGCCAGCGGGTTCCTGAACATTATCGGAGGCTGCTGCGGCACCACCCCCGACCATATCCGCCAGATCAGCGAGGCGATGGCAAAACATGCCCCCCGCGAGATCCCCGAAATCAAGCCTGCGTTGCGCCTCGCCGGACTGGAACCCTTCAACGTTGATGGCGACTCGCTATTCGTTAACGTTGGAGAGCGTTGCAACGTCACCGGATCTGCGCGCTTCAAACGCCTGATTCTGGAAGAGGATTACGATACCGCACTGGAGGTCGCTGCCGAGCAGGTAGAAAATGGTGCCCAGGTGATCGATGTCAATATGGACGAAGGCATGCTCGACGCCGTTGCCGCCATGACTCGCTTTCTCAACCTGATCGCCTCTGAGCCCGATATCTCGCGCCTGCCGATCATGGTCGACTCCTCCAAATGGGAGGTGATCGAAGCCGGCCTCAAATGCATTCAGGGTAAAGCGATCGTTAACTCTATCAGCCTCAAAGAGGGTGAGGCAGAGTTTATCAATAGGGCCCGGGCCTGCCAGCGTTATGGGGCCGCCGTGGTTATAATGGCATTTGATGAAGAGGGGCAGGCCGACACCTTTGCTCGTAAAACCGAGATCTGCAAACGCTCTTATGACCTGCTGCTCAACGAGGTTGGGTTTGCTCCCCAGGACATCATCTTTGACCCCAATATTTTCGCCGTAGCGACCGGTATCGAAGAGCACAACAACTACGCCGTAGACTTTATCGAAGCCTGCGCCTGGATTCGCCAAAACCTGCCCTACGCCAATATTTCGGGCGGCGTCAGCAACGTCTCCTTCTCCTTCCGGGGTAACAATCCGGTACGGGAAGCGATCCACTCAGTATTCCTGCTCCATGCCATTCGCGCCGGACTCAACATGGGTATCGTCAACGCCGGCCAACTCGCTCTTTACGACGACCTCCCCACCGAACTAAAAAGCGCCGTCGAGGATGTTGTTCTCAATACAACGCCCGAGGGCACCGAAGCCCTGCTCGCGATTGCCGATAAGTTCCGCGGCGACGACAGCGCAAGCGCAGAACGCAGCGAAGACAAGAAGTGGCGCCAGTTACCGGTCAACGAGCGCCTCCAACACGCCTTGGTTAAAGGCATATCCAACTTTATAACCGAAGATACCGAAGCCGCGCGACTGATAGCGACCAAGCCCATCGATGTAATCGAGGGGCCGTTGATGGATGGCATGAATGTGGTCGGAGACCTATTTGGTGCCGGAAAAATGTTTCTACCCCAGGTCGTGAAATCCGCCCGCGTCATGAAGCAGGCGGTCGCCCACCTGCAACCCTTTATCGAAGCTGAAAAAAGCGAAGGTCAGCAGAGCAATGGTCGCATCCTGATGGCGACGGTAAAGGGGGACGTACACGATATCGGCAAAAATATTGTTGGCGTGGTGTTGCAGTGCAATAACTTCGAGGTGATTGACCTTGGCGTTATGGTGCCGTGCGAGACAATCCTCCAAACAGCCGTTGAACAAAAGTGCGATATCATCGGCCTGTCCGGCCTGATCACCCCGTCACTCGATGAGATGGTCACCGTTGCCAGCGAAATGGAGCGGCAACAGATCGCACTGCCGCTAATGATCGGGGGAGCCACTACGTCCAAAGCCCATACAGCGGTAAAAATTGATCCGAAACTGCACTGTACCCAGGTGGTTTATGTGCCTGACGCATCCCGGGCTGTTGGTGTTGCCAGCGCCCTGATCTCTGACCGCCAGCGCCCTGAGCTATTTGCCGAGCTAAAGGATGAGTACACCGCGGTTCGTGAGCGAGTCTCCAAGCGCACGGTGCGCGGTACCGTCCATAGCTACCCGGAAGCGATCTCCCAGCGCCCACAATTGGATTGGAATACCTACACGCCACCTGCACCACTGCAGCCGGGCCTCCACCATTTCGAT
The DNA here is from genome assembly GCF_049985285.1 of Aestuariirhabdus sp. LZHN29. Taxonomy (NCBI): domain Bacteria; kingdom Pseudomonadati; phylum Pseudomonadota; class Gammaproteobacteria; order Oceanospirillales; family Aestuariirhabdaceae; genus Aestuariirhabdus; species Aestuariirhabdus sp. LZHN29. The sequence goes on from NZ_JBNIEU010000004.1 coordinate 93,055, forward strand.
GATTACCCGCTGCAAGAGCTGGTTGACTACATCGACTGGACTCCGTTTTTCATCAGCTGGGATCTAGCTGGCAAGTTCCCCGCTATCCTCGAAGATGAAGTGGTTGGTGAGGCCGCCACTGACCTGTTCGAAAACGCGCAAAAAATGTTAAAACGTATCATCGACGAAAAGTTGATTCGCGCCAGCGCCGTTGTCGGTCTATGGCCCGCCAACTGCGTAAACGATGACGATATTGAGCTCTACCGGGACGAATCCCGCAGCGATGTCATCAACACCCTGTGCCACCTGCGCCAACAGCACAGAAAGCAGGGCAACACCAAACCTCTCAGCTCATTGGCTGATTTTGTCGCGCCCAAATCCAGTGGCTTGCAAGACTACGTCGGGGGCTTCGCCGTCACCACCGGTATCGGTGCCGATGAGCTGGCCCACGAGTTCGAACAGGCCCACGACGATTACAATGCCATTTTGGTCAAATCCCTCGCCGACCGCCTCGCCGAAGCTCTGGCGGAGCGTATGCATGAACGTGTTCGTAAGGAGCTGTGGGGATACGAGCCCCAGGAAGCGCTGGATAACAGCGCACTCATTCGCGAACAGTATCGGGGGATCCGCCCGGCCCCCGGTTACCCTGCCTGCCCGGACCACACCGAAAAGAGCAAACTGTTCGAGCTGCTGGATGCAGAACGGCTTTGCGGCATGCAGCTGACATCCAACTACGCCATGCACCCTGCCGCATCGGTCTCCGGCTGGTATTTTTCGCACCCCGAGTCGCGCTACTTCCCGCTCGGAAATATCAATCGTGATCAGGTCGAAAGCTATGCCGGCCGTAAGGGGATGTCCGTTGACGAGGTGGAGCGCTGGCTGCGTCCTGTACTGTCCTACGATGCCTGATTGCCAGGACGCATCATGCAATCACAACGTATAGGCCGCGTTACCTCCCTCGCCTTTCCGATCATGGGGGGCATGCTCTCCCAGAGCCTGCTCAACCTGGTCGATGCCGCAATGGTAGGCAGTCTGGGGGAAGTTGCCCTGGCGGGGGTTGGCGTCGGCGCGTACCTCAATTTTCTTGCCGTTTCCATGATCATGGGACTCTCTTCCGGCGTGCAGGCCATTGTCGCACGGCGGATGGGACAGGGGCGCACAGACGAGTGCGCGCTACCGTTGAATGTCGGCCTGCTCTGCGCGCTGATCATCGCCATTCCCGTTAGCCTGGTTTTTTACGCCGCCTCACCCTGGTTAGTCGCCCTGATTAGCAGCGAGCAGGCGGTCACCGACGTTGGGGTAGCCTACTTTGATGCGCGTATCGTTGCATTGTGTGCAGTGGCCATGAATTTCTCCTTTCGAGGCTACTGGAACGGTACCCACCGCTCCGCCACTTACCTGAAAGTGATTCTGGTGATGCACGTCGCCAATGTCTTTATTAGCTACGGGCTGATTTTCGGGGCCTTTGGTTTGCCCCGGATGGGGGCGACCGGTGCCGGCTTTGGAACAACAATCGCCATGCTACTGGGGTCTCTCCTCTACTTCGCTATCACCGCCAGGGCTGCGCGCCCCCAGGGTTTCCTGTGCAGAGCACCGGACCGCGCGACGCTTAAATCCGTCTTAAGCCTTGCAATACCGAACTCCCTGCAACAGATGCTATTTGCCCTTGGAATCACGGTTCTGTTCTGGATCATCGCTCGCATCGGAACGGAAGAGCTGGCGGTTGCCCATGTTCTGATCAACCTCGCCCTGTTCCTGATTTTGCCCGGCGTCGGGTTGGGTATGGCGGCAACCACCCTGGTGAGCAAAGCCCTGGGGGCAAACGAGCCGGACGAAGCCTATCGATGGGGTTGGGATGTGGTGAAGCTGGCGATCATCGTATTACTGATACTGGGCATCCCCTTCTGGCTTTTCCCTGATGCCATACTGGGTATTTTCCTCGCAAGCGAAGAGGCCCGAGCGATCGGCCGCCTACCCTTACAGCTCACGGCGGCAGGCATGGTATTGGATGCAGCCGCTATTGTACTGACCCAGGCCTTGCTCGGCGCCGGAGCCAATCGTACGGTGATGCGCATCAGCGCTTCCGTGCAGTGGCTGCTCTTTTTACCGTTAGCCTGGATTCTGGGCCCGGTTCTAGGCTACGGATTAAGCGCTATCTGGGCACTACAGCTCGGCCAGCGGGCGCTCTCCTCGGTTCTTTTCGCATCAATTTGGCGTCAGCGGCAATGGGTCAGCATCCGCATTTAAATCCCATTGAGCGCCCCCCTTGCCTCGTAGTGGTGAGCCTTTTCATGTTCATGCTGGGGGGCTGCGAAGCCCCAGGCTATTACTGGCAGGCCGGCGAAGGACAGTGGCAGCTTCTTCATCAACGACAAGAGGTCGCCGAACTGATCGAGTCGGAGCAGACCCCCGAGCAACTGCGGGAGCGACTGCTGACCAGCCAACAGATGATCGACTTCGCCCATCAGGCCCTTAAGTTGCCAGACAACGGCAGCTATCGACACTATGTCGATCTCGAACGGCCCTACGTGGTATGGAATCTTTTCGCCAGCGAGGAGTTTTTAATAGAGCCCTACCAATGGTGCTACCCGGTGGCGGGTTGCTTGAATTACCGAGGCTATTTTGATCCGGAATCTGCCGATCAGGCGGCCACCAAAATGGCCCAACAGGGCTTTGATACATGGGTTGGTGGTGTCAGGGCCTATTCCACACTGGGGTGGTTCAGCGACCCGTTGCTAAACACCTTTATTTACCAGCAAGAGCTGGGGCTGGCGGAGCTGATCTTCCACGAAATGGCCCACCAACGGGTCTTCGCCAAGGGCGATACCGAATTTAACGAAAGTCTCGCCACCGTGATTGCCAACGAGGGAGTTCGCCGCTGGGCGCTCAGGAGTAACCTTCACTACGACCGCCATGAAGTAGAGACCGAGAGGAACAACCGTCAAGCCTTTGCGCTACTGGTCAAAGAGACCCGTGACCAACTACAGGCACTCTATCGCCGCCCCCTTGATGATTCGACGAAGCGAGCCCAAAAACAGCAGGTTCTTCAACAACTGCGCATCGAATACCAGCGCCGCCGCCGCGCACAATGGCAAACCTTCGACCGTTACGATGACTGGGTGGCGGGTGACCTCAACAACGCCAAGCTGAGCACGGTGTCGAGCTATTATCGCTGGGTTCCTCTTTTCGAGTCATTGCTGCAAGAGAGCGACCGCGATCTCGACGCGCTCTACTCAGAACTGGATCGTCTAGCGGCGATGCCCCCCCAGAAGCGTCGCGGTGCATTGCATAAGCTGGAGACTTCTTATAACAAATAAAACACAACATATAGAAAAACATTCATTTATCGAATAAGTAAAAACTGCTAATCTCGCAGCCAGACGCTAGGGAATTACTGCCAACACCTGACCGGTGCCTGCACCGCACTTTCGAGACCGGATACCCCTCGATGTACAAATACGATGCTATTGATCAGCAGATCGTGAACGATCGCGCCCGCCAATACCGGGGCCAAACTGAACGCTATCTCAATGGAGAGCTCAGTGACCCGGAATTTCTACCCCTGAGACTGCAAAACGGCCTCTACGTGCAACGCTTCGCTCCCATGCTGCGTGTCGCTGTGCCCTACGGCATGCTCTCCAGCGAACAGCTACGCAAGATGTCCGCTATCTCCCGCCGCTACGACAAGGGCTATGCCCATATCAGTACGCGCCAGAATATCCAGCTTAACTGGCCAGCACTGGAATCCGTGCCGGACATTCTAGACGAACTTGCAAGCGTCCAGATGCACGCAATACAAACCAGCGGCAGCTGCATTCGTAGCGTCACCTCCGATCACTTCGCCGGTGTTGCCGCTGATGAGCTGGAAGATCCACGCCCCTGGTGTGAGATCATTCGCCAATGGTCCACCCTGCACCCGGAATTTGCCTATCTACCGCGTAAATTCAAGATCGCCGTCAATGGCGCTGCTGAGGATCGCGCCGCCGTTGGAGTCCACGACATTGGCCTTACGCTGGTAAAAAACGATCAGGGCGAAACCGGTTTTCAGGTACAGGTCGGGGGCGGTCTCGGCCGCACGCCCATCATCGGCAGCGTCATTCGCGACTACCTACCCTGGCCTCAACTGTTAACCTACCTCGAAGCGATTCTGCGAGTCTATAACCGCTACGGTCGCCGGGATAACAAATACAAGGCGCGTATAAAAATTCTGGTTAAAGCACTCTCCGCCGAGACCTTTGCTGAAAAGGTTGAGCAGGAGTGGGCCCATTTAAATCAAGGCCCCGCCACCCTTTCCGAAGCGGAACTAAACCGGGTCAGCGCGTTTTTTGTCGCCCCGGACTACGCGGCTGATGCGGTCCCTGGCGCAGCGCAAGCGTGGCTAGCGAATAACCAGGAGTTTTCTCGCTGGTTCCAGCGCAACGTGACCGCGCACAAGGTCCCGGGCTATGCCGCAGTCACCATCTCCCTGAAGGCGACGGCACAAGCACCCGGCGACATCAGCGCTGAGCAGATGGATGTTCTGGCGGATCTGGCAGACAGCTACAGTTTCGGTGAACTTCGCACGACCCATTTGCAGAACATCGTGCTGGCTGACGTGCGTGAGGATCAACTATTAGAACTGTGGCAGGCGCTCAAAACTATCGAACTTGCGTCTCCCAATATCGGCACGATCAACGATATGATCTGCTGCCCAGGGGGTGATTTTTGCTCGCTGGCAAACGCAAAGTCCATACCCGTGGCAGAAGCGATACAGCGTCGCTTTTCTGATATTGAGAAGCTTTATGAAATTGGCGATCTCAGCCTTAATTTTTCTGGCTGCATGAACGCCTGCGGGCACCACCATGTCGGCAATATCGGGTTGCTGGGCGTCGATAAGAAAGGTGAAGAGTTCTACCAGGTTCAACTCGGCGGCAGCGCCAACCAGAACACGGCACTGGCAAAAATCATCGGCCGCGCATTTGGTAGGGACGAGATCCCTGATGTCATCGAGAAACTGGTTAATCTCTACCTGGAGCGCCGTGAACCCAACGAGCAATTCATCGACACCTACAACCGCATCGGGATTGAACCCTTTAAGGAGCGGGCCTATGCCAAAGTTGATTAAAAACCGCACCCTTATCGATGACGATTTCTCGATCAAGCAGTCGATTGAGGAGAGCACTCCCAAAGGTAAGGTTTTGGTCTCGCTGGAGGAGTGGCAATCACGGCGCGATGAGCTGCTACAATCGCCCGAAAACTATGGCGTATGGCTCAACACCGACGACGAACCCGAACTTCTCGCTAACGACCTCAAGACTGTTCAGGTCATAGCGATTCGGTTCCCAACCTTTTCCGATGGCCGGGGTTACTCCCTGGCACGACTGCTGCGGGAGCGTTATGGCTATCAGGGAGAACTTCGCGCAATCGGCGACGTGCTACGCGACCAGCTGTTTTATTTGCAGCGTTGCGGGTTTGATAGTTTTTCTGTGCGCGAAGACCGGGACATCAACGACGCTCTGGAAGGGTTCAATGATTTTTCCGAGGTTTACCAACATTCCGTTGAGCAGCCCCTGCCGCTATTTCGCAGGCGTTAGCTCATTTCAAAGATATGCGGTGAACGGTACCTGGTACCGTTCACCGCGCCCCACATACAGGGGCTCTTTCTTCGCCCTGCTCAACAGGGCTTCGTTCATGGCCCTGCTCATGATAACCTGACTGCCTCTGTTTTTGCTCAAGGGATCGGCCACGCATCATGGAAAGCGGTTCAATAGTTTTCTCATTTTTCCTGATTTTCGCCGGAGCTGCCGTGCTCGCTTCGGTCGCTCTCTACACCCGCCAACCCCTGCTCATCGCCTATATTGTACTCGGCGCCCTCATCGGCCCCTCTGGCTTTGCACTCATTAACGATACCCAACTACTAAGCGATATCTCTCACGTTGGTATTATCTTTTTGCTGTTTTTGCTCGGTCTGGATATGCAACCGGCCCACCTGGCCCATATGCTGCGAAAAACATCCTGGATCGGTATCGCCAGCTCAATCGTTTTCGCACTACTGGGTTTCGGCACCGGGACACTGTTTGGGTTTAGTGTAATGGAGTCCGTAATCATCGGTGCTGCGATGATGTTTTCCAGTACGATCATCGGCATCAAACTTTTGCCAACGACCGTACTGCACCACAAACACACCGGGGAGCTGGTGGTTAGTATCCTGCTGCTGCAAGATTTAATGGCCATTATGGTGCTTCTGTTTCTCTACTCTAACGAGGGAGATAGCCCCGGATTTGCCATGCTTACCGCGCTGGTCGCGCTTCCCCTGCTGCTGCTCTTCGCCTTTGGCTTCGTAAAGTACCTTCTGCTGCCGCTGATGGCCAAGTTCGATCGCTTTCATGAATACCTGTTCCTGATTGCTATTGGCTGGTGTCTGGGACTGGCAGAGCTCGCTCACGCCGTTGGCCTGTCGGCTGAGATCGGGGCTTTTATAGCCGGCGTGTCGGTGGCAACCAGCCCGATCGCCCAGTACATTGCTGTCAGCCTGAAACCCCTGCGAGACTTCTTCTTGATCCTGTTCTTCTTCTCGGTAGGGGCAAGTTTCAATCTTGCGCTGCTGGGTGATGTCTTCGTTCCCGCCCTAGTATTGGCGGTGCTAACGTTGGCCATTAAACCCTGGGTGTTCAAATTCTGCCTTGGCAAAAGCGGCGAAGATTCTGCAACCGGATGGGAGGTTGGATTTAGGCTCGGGCAAACCAGCGAATTCTCAATTCTGATCGCCTACATTGCAGCGTCGGCTGCCTTGATTGGTACCGAGGCGTCCCACGTCATTCAGGCGACCGCCATCATGAGCTTTCTGCTCTCCTCCTACATCGTCGTGTTTAATTTCAAATCCCCCATTGCGGTCTCCGATCGCCTCCGTCGCGATTAGAATACGCATCGTTGATCCCCACAAAAAAGCCCGGCACTGGCCAGGCTTTTTGTTACGTCAAACGCTCAGTCTCTAATCAATCCTGACCAAAACCCGACCCACAGCGCGGCCGCGGAAGATCAGCTCGATCGCATCGGGTAACGCCTCCAGCGGAATTTCACTAACAACCGAGTCCAGGCAGTCCAGCTTCCACTCGCCAGCCAGCCGCTGCCACACCCCCTGCTTGACCTCGATCGGTTGCTCGACGGAATCTACCCCGAGAAGATTCACTCCACGCAGAATAAAAGGAAATACATTAGCCTGAAAATTAGGAGAGGCCACCATGCCACAACAGGCAACGCTACCACCATACTTAAGGGATTTAATGATATTAAAGAGAATATCCCCCCCCACGGTATCGACAGCACCCGCCCAGGTCTCCTTGAGCATCGGACGATCACTGCCCTCACTGATGGTATCTCGATCCACCACGTTTTTCGCACCAAGATGAATCAGGCGGTCGACCATCTCCAATTTACCGGTGCTGGCCGCTACGTCGAACCCCAGCTTGGCGAGCAACGCCACGCTAATACTGCCCACCCCGCCCGTAGCACCACTGACAAACACTTCACCCAGGTCCGGCTTCATTCCCGCTTTCAATAACTTATCAACGCACAATGCCGCCGTCAGTCCTGCGGTCCCCAGCACCATAGCCTCGCGTAAGTTCAAACCCCGAGGCAAAGGCACCGCCCACTCAGCGGGTATACGGATGTACTGGGAGAATCCTCCCGATGTATTCATGCCCAGGTCGTAACCCGTGACGATCACCTCATCGCCTGCGGCAAACAGCTCGCTCCCGGAATACTCAACAACCCCTGCGGCATCCACACCGGGTGTATGGGGGTAGCTTCGAGTCACCCCTTTGTTTCCTTTTGCCGACAGTGCATCCTTAAAGTTCAGCGAGGAATATCGCACCCGAATCAGGAGATCACCGGGTGGCAGATCATCAAACTGCCGCTCAACGACTTGCTGGCTAAAGAGACTCTCACCCTCCTTGCGTTCAACGAGCAGAGCTTTGAATCGGCTCACGTTTCACCTCCTTGGTGTTTTATCAAGAGTGCCCCATCAAGAGTGTCCCTATCAAGAGAACAGGCGTACCTGCTGCACTCGGCTCCACCACTTTACAAGCAAACGGTCCGCCGACTGCTCGGCCGCCAATCCGAGTTTCTCAGGCAACGAGCGCTTGTAAACGTAACTAACCTGAAAAATATCATGATCATCCTTGAGGTCAAACAGATACTCATCACTGGTTTTTAGTTCATCGACCAGTTTTTCATCAAGGGCGCGCCTGCCAAACCACACCTCTCCTGTGGCGATCTTTTCCATATCAAGCTGCGGGCGATGTTCAGCGACAAACTCCTTAAACAAGCCATGAGTATCCTCAAGCTCCTCAATAAATTTTTGCCGCCCCTTCTCCGTATTTTCACCAAACATCGTCAGCGTCCGTTTATGTTCTCCGGCGGTCAGTAGCTCGACATCCACGCTGTTCTTTTTGAGCAAGCGATGAAAGTTAGGCAGCTGGGCAACGACGCCGATAGACCCCAATATCGCAAAAGGAGCCGCTAGCACTCTATCGGCGATACAAGCCATCATATAGCCACCGCTAGCCGCTACTTTATCGACCGCAACGGTCAGTGGGATGCCCTTGTTTTTGATGCGCTGCAACTGAGATGCCGCTAATCCATAGCTGTGAACCATTCCACCACCACTTTCCAGACGCACCAGGATCTCATCTTTGGGGCGAGCAAGACCCAGTACGGCGGAGATCTCCTCGCGCATGGTATCGACATCTGAGGCGCGAATATCACCGTCAAAGTCAAGCACATAGATCCGGGGCTTTCCCTCCTCCCCCTCGGCCTCGGACTCTTCCGCCCCGCTGTCGGGTTTGGCCTTATGCTTTTTAGCGAGTTGCTTGGCGCGTTTTTTCTCCTGCTTATCCTCTTTCTTCTGCTGTTTCTGCTGAGCCTTAACCTGCTCCTCATCCAACACTTCGGCTTTTAGTTGATCCAACATGTCGCGATATTCATCATTAAGACAAACGACTTCGAGCTGACCGGTGTGCCCGCCGCGCTTGCTGCGGCCAGCAATCGCAAAGATTCCCACTAAAAGGATAAGAACGCCAAAAATCAGGGTAAAGGTTTTTGCGAAAAAGAGGCCGTAATCGGCAAGAAATTCCAAGGTTTCGATCTCCGAAGGATATAAGAAAGTGCATCAAGACGGGCAGTTTATGTGAAACCCGGGCCTCCTGACAAACCCCTACGACTATAGATACTGATCTTGCTGCCACTGAGTAAACCAGGGCACAACAGCAGACCACAATAATTAAAACAAGCGTATGCTTTTTATTGACAGGGCAGGCCAATCCTCCTACTCTGCGAGTTGTTCGGTTCACTTACATTCCGCAACAAAGTACACGCGAGAGCTCAGATTTTTCTGATAACCGCCAACCCAACTGACCAATGGTGCAATGCACCCGAGCGTCAGCCTAACCGTTAAGGAACTAGAGAATGCCTACAGTATCTGAAATCATCGATCAAATGAAAGCCAAGTTTAATGCAGACGCCGCATCGGGCCTTGACGTCGTCTTTCAGTTTGATATCGAAGACGGAGACACCTACAACGTGACGGTTAAAGATGGCACTTGCGACGTTGCAAGTGGCGCTCACGATGCCCCCTCCGTGACTCTTATCATGAGCTCTGAGACCCTGATCGGCATCATGACCGGTGAAACCGATGGCATGCAGGCCTTTATGTCCGGCCAGCTTCGCGCCGAAGGCGATATTATGCTGGCAACCAAGCTCGCCGACCTGTTTCCGGTAAGCTGATTGACAAGGGGTAATAAGATCACCTTATTACCCCTTACCCCCCCTCTCAACCGACGCTGTCTATCGTGCTACTTCCAGCGTGCCAATGCAGTTTTAGCCGGTTCATTCACCGCCACAACCTCCACCTTGTCGGCTTCAATATCCACCCGGTAGATCGCTTTGTCGACAATCGGTAAGTAGCTCGACGGCTCCAGACGCGCCTCCACCAGAGAGTTGCCCCCCCCCAGCCGAATCCAGTTCCAGCTATCAATGCCGTAAGGGCTTACGACCAACGGATGCGCCTGGCGATCCGCTTGCTGTTCCTGCTCGATTGACAGGTAACGGGCGGTAATATCTGCGAGTCGATAGCCCGTACCAAGCCCTACGTCACGAAGCGTTGAGTTCCAGCGCAGCTGACGAACATCCATACGCCACAGCTCGCCCTGCAGCTCGACCAAACTCTCACCGCCCCCGTTATTGGCAACAAGAGCGCTATAGCGTTGCTCTCCCTGCTGGGTAAAACTCACCGTAGCAATGGTACCGACACCGGGCACGGAGGTATAACTGTATAGATCCCATCCCAGAAAACCGGTAACCGCGGCTCCAGCCAACACCAGCAACCCGGCGCTACCACGAAGCCAACCAATCAACCAACTCCTTCTGAGCAACTTGTATGCGACGTATAACAGCAACACTGCTGACAAGCCGACGCCGACGGCAACTCCCCCATAGATCATGGACACCTATCCCTATTGGCCTTGATATCGCTCGATTATGCGTTGTCATCGCCCAATTGGCCAGTTATGCTCTGCGCTTTTCGACCACGGAGTGACGAACTCAGCATGATCGAGACTCTGTTTGGGTTCGCCCCGTCGTTATTCTTTATGTTGCTAGGGGTTGCCTTTCTGGCAGGTTTTATCGATGCGGTCGCCGGCGGAGGAGGACTATTAACCATTCCTGCGTTACTCACAGCCGGACTTCCGCCGCACACGGCACTGGGTACCAATAAGCTTTGCGCCTCATTCGGCTCGTTAACCGCCTCGATTACTTTTTACCGGCGGGGCATATTCAAACCAGCCTTCTGGCTAGCCGCAGCAGCAGCGACCGCTATAGGGGCCACATTAGGAACCGTTGCCGCAGCCCAGATCAGCGCCGACTGGCTGAATAAACTCCTCCCCCTGATCATCATCCTGACCGCGGTATACGCCCTGCTTGCGAAACCTCTCACCGATGATAGCCAAGGCACCACTCCTCGTACGCACCCCAAACTCATACAGTGGCTGCAGGGGTTCGGTATCGGTTTTTATGACGGTATCGCCGGACCCGGCACCGGTTCATTCTGGACACTAAGCAGCATGTCTCTTTACCGCATGAACCTGCTGTTCAGCTCCGGTCTGGCCCGAGTCATGAATTTCATCAGCAACATCGTTAGCTTGATCACTTTCGCGATGCTGGGACATGTAAACGTGGTGCTGGGAATCGGTCTCGGGCTATCGCTAATGGCGGGTGCCTACATTGGCGCCCGTTCAGCCATTAGCATGGGGAGTCGATTTATTCGCCCGCTATTTACCCTTGTGGTACTGGCAATCGCTTGCCGCCTGGTGTGGCAAAACTGGATAAACTGATCAAACCGGAAAGCCAAGCTCCTTGGCCGCAGACTCTGCCAGTTCCAGCACATCATCGCCTTCGTATTTACCGCTATTGAGTCCTTGCAGATAGAAATCAAGGCCGGTCAGTGCGTCTGCAAGGGTTTCCAGGTCCCCTTGGGAGGGCGCACCCGGCTTACCCAGCACCTTCTCTTTCAGGTAACGCTGGCATGCAGCAACCGCGTTGGAAGCGCGCTCTTCATCAATAAAAAGGAGACCGCCTCGCAAACCATCGAGCGTCACGTCAATGTTGGCCAGATGCATCTGATCCCAGTCCGACTCGGTATAGGCGGTGATCGAGCGTTTGAGCATCGCCAACCCAGCCTGAGCCTCGTCGATAACGACAATTCGAGCTTCGAATAACTGATTTGACGCCATAATCGTCGCCTGATCAGTTTCAGCTGTTTTTAGATCATTGGAAGCACGAGGCTTTTCGAGACTAGCCACCATGGATTCTACATACAGGATAGCGTCGGCCAGAGTCAGTAGCTGCTGTTTATCCTCAACACTGCCCGCAGCGCTCCAGCAAGCCACCGCCTCTTGATTCGCTTGCAGAGCCTTGGCAGCAGACACCAGGCCCACCATACCCAAGGTTTTAGGCAAGCGTCCCAGCAGCGTCGACATCTCTTCATAATCTACCGAGCTGCCACGCTCGACCAGGTCGAGCATGTCCTTGAGACTGGAGAGCTCCTCTTTGAGCGCAGCAGACAAGGAGCGGAATACCTCGTTACCCGGACCCGCCATAATCGAGCGCTCTTCAGCCAGGCTGTGGTCGTTGAAAGGCAATGGTAACAGGTTATACTGCCGCCGAGCCTCGTTCGCCAACTCGCCCTGGGTATCTCCCAGCACCACCAGATACAGAAGTTCTTTGAACTGTGCCTTATCAATGCTGGCGGTACTGTCCCCATTCACCAGCATGCGTATCAGCCGGTCGATCCCACCAAATAGCATCTTGCGCTCTATGTAGGTGCCCATCTCGGCATCAACCATGGTTTCAAGCGCCGCAGACGCGGCCTGAAACAACTGCGCTCCCTTGCCAGGTTCCATCAAACCATAAAGACGCTGAATCGCTCTCTCCATGAGCTTGAGGCTAGCAAGCGTGTTCTCCTCTCGGAACAGACCCAGCAAGCCCACCTGATACATCAGCCGTAGACGACGCCCCGTCTCCTCACTGGTGACCAGCAAGCCAATGTCATCTCCCTCGGGTAACGCAGCACGGATCGAGTAGAAAAAGCTCTCAGGCAGTATAGGGACGCGGCGCATACGACGTAACTCATTGACCGTCGGCAGCAAAAGCTCCGGGATCTCCTCTTTGCTCTGCTGCAGGTACTCCAGATAACGGCTAAGAACAAATAGAGAGTTGCTCAATACGCCCAGGGCATCATCACGATCGCGACCCGCGCTTTCGGGAATATCCGTTGCGAGTTCATACATCTCTTCGGCAAGCAGCTCGCCGGCGCTCATCTCAATCAGGCTTAATGTACCGCGAACCTGCCTGATGCACTCCACACAGGCCTGCAGGTGTGCACCCTCATCGCGCTCTTCAATAAACTGCTCCAGACTGCTCTCAGCCTGGTGAATGGTAGATTCCAGCTCTTCCCGAACCAGATTTAATGAACTAGCACCGGCCATTGGGCCCCCTCTTCATTATTAAGATCGCGCCCAAGCAGGGTCGCGTCATTCCCGCAATCAGTCTTCAAATACGGGACGGGATTTACTCATCCCTGCCATTACAGCCACCTTCAGGTCAGTAGCTTGCAGCATTGCGGCATTCCAGGTGGCAACATAGTTAAGTCCATCCTCAATAGAGTGGTCGCGACTGTAGCGCAACATCTCTTTCGTTCCCTGCACTGCAACGGGTGATTTTTCTGCTATCTGCTGTGCCACACCAAGAACCTTGTCCAGCATCTGCTCCGGGTCGGAAAAACACTCATTCACCAGCCCAATGCGCTGCGCTTCCTCTCCCTCAACGACTCGACCGGTATAAGCCAGTTCGCGCATGATACCATCACCGACAATACCGGGTAATCGCTGCAGTGTGCCCCAGTCAGCAGCTAGCCCCATATCAACCTCCTTGATGGAGAAGCGGGCATCCGCAACGCAGTAGCGCATATCGCAGGCCGCAATCAGGTCAATACCGCCGCCGTAACAGCAGCCGTGGATGGCCGCCAGCACCGGTTTCGGACACTCGTCAATCGTACTCATGAGCTGCTGACTATGGCGTATTACCTGCTTGAGCTTAAGTGCATTGCGCGCCACCTCTTTGCCCAACTTCGAGCCGATCTCCATCAGCATACCCAGATCGATGCCCGAACAGAAATGTGCCCCGTTACCGCTAATAACAACAGCTCGCACACTGGCTTCGCTGGCAACCCACTCGAACGCTTGCTGTAGCTCACTCCACATCAATTGATCGATCGCATTTGCCTTGTCGCTTCGATTCAATTTGATGTGGGCTACCTTGCCCTCGTGAGCCACTTCGACGGTCTTCAACTCCAACATCCCTTCCTCCGTAACGGCGCATTCAATGTAATCGAATCACTATATCAATCCTAAAGCAAAATGCTAAGTAGTTCGTGCAACACGCTGTCCCTAAAACAGGAGCGTGATCACGCTTCTGGATGCGCAGCCAGCGTATTGGGCACCCTTGCCAGCCACAGGCATATGAGTACGTTGTTAACCACAATTACGATCTGTCGCTTTTTCGACTTTGGCGATATAACAATTCAGCGTCAGCTGGGTATAATATGCGGCGATTTTCAGGAGCGCGTTCAATCTCCTAGTGCATAGAACGATAAACGGGGGTCATCAAAGGGCCCTGACAACTTGTATATCAAGGGAAAATTAGCAGATGAGTGGATCATTACGGGGAGCACTTGCCAGTAACTTCCTAGGCAACACCTCTGGTTGGTACAAATACACAATCATCGCATTTCTAGTCATAAATCCTATTCTGCTCTATCTGGCGGGTCCCACCGTGGCCGGATGGGTGTTAGTGCTGGAGTTCATTTTCACCCTTGCGATGGCTCTTAAGTGCTACCCACTGCAGCCCGGGGGCTTACTGGTGGCCGAGGCGCTACTAATTGGTCTTAGTAGCCCTGAATCCCTTAAGCATGAAGTGTTCCAGAACTTCCCCGTTATCCTGCTGCTGATGTTCATGGTGGCCGGCATCTACTTTATGCAGAACCTGCTGCTCTTTGCTTTCACCAAGATTTTGCTAGGCGTGCGCTCCAAGGTATTGCTTTCACTACTGTTTTCTATTCTTGCCGCCGTTCTGTCGGCTTTTCTCGACGCCCTCACGGTAACCGCCGTAGTTATCAGCGTCGGGGTCGGCTTCTACTCGGTCTACCATAAGGTCGCCTCAGGCAAAAAGTTACAGAACGCTGACCACAACCACCTACAGGACGATATGGTGGTCGAATTTCACCGCAGCGATCTCGAACAGTTTCGAGCATTTCTGCGCAGCTTACTGATGCACGCTGCGGTAGGAACCGCCCTGGGTGGTGTCTGCACCCTGGTAGGTGAGCCACAAAACCTGCTCATCGCGGAAAAAATGGGTTGGGATTTTGTCGAATTTTTCGTGCGCATGGCGCCGGTCACCATGCCCGTATTGGTATGCGGCCTTTTAACGGTCATCGCGCTGGAACTGACCGGCTGGTTTGGCTACGGCGCCACGCTACCCGAGAAGGTTCGCACGGTGCTCGAAGAATACGATGAGATAGAATCCCAAAAACGCACTGACAGGGACAAGGCCGCATTAATGGTGCAGGCTTTGGTGGGCATCGTTCTGGTTTTGGGGCTTGCCTTCCATGTCGCCGAAGTCGGCTTGATTGGTTTGCTGGTCATCGTCTTGATCACCTCCTTTAACGGCATTATCGAAGAACACCAGATCGGTAAAGCCTTCGAAGAAGCCCTCCCCTTTACTGCATTACTGGTGGTTTTCTTCGGCATCGTGGCGGTGATTCACGACCAACACCTGTTTACCCCGATCATCACCGCCGTACTGGCGATGGACATAGCGATTCAGCCCAGCATGTTCTTTATCGCTAATGGGGTGCTATCGATGATCAGCGACAACGTATTTGTGGCGACGGTCTACATCAACGAGGTCAAGGAGGCTTTTGACAACGGCATTATCGACCGCGCCCATTTCGATACCCTGGCCATCGCTATCAACACCGGCACCAACCTGCCGAGTGTTGCGACCCCTAACGGCCAGGCCGCCTTCCTGTTCCTACTCACGTCGGCGGTTGCCCCACTGATTCGCCTCTCCTATGGCCGCATGGTTGTAATGGCTCTACCGTACACCTTGGTGATGGGCGGCGTTGGGCTGCTTGCGGTCCGCTTCCTGATTTAACGCTTCAGAGTCATGAAAAAGGCGAAAACCCCGTAAGGTTTTCGCCCTTTTTTTGCTGTTGCACGGCTTGGGGCTCTGTGGGCAAAACCACCCTATTCTCTGCGGGTTATAGATCCAACCTAAACCAAAAGGCTGTTTGTTCGCAGGCTCTTTTCCGCTGGCATCACTATTGCTCTCGCCACAGACAGCGGCCCTTGGCTGCAATCTCATCCAGCTTCGCTTCATGAGCCTTAAGCTCGGATTCGCTAGCCCGAACGAGGGGCAAAGGGAGTCGGTCCTGAGGCAAGCGACGAATGATCGATGCCGCCTCGGCGGCGGCTTCCTGGTCTGCGCCCCCTAACGACAACGAGGTCTGGCCACCCGTCATTATCAGGTAGAGGTCGGCCAGAATCTCCGCATCCAACAGCGCGCCGTGCAACTCACGCGACGAATTATCCACACCATAACGCTTACAGAGGGCGTCGAGATTATTCTTCTGCCCCGGGTGACGACCCCGCGCCATGACCAGGGTATCCACCACCCCGCAGATCGATTCAACCAGGGGTAAACTGGCGTCGAGCATGCGGAATTCATGGTTAATAAACCCGATATCGAAGGGTGCATTGTGAATCACCAGTTCGGCACCACGGATAAACTCGATGAAGTCTGGGCACACTTCCGCAAAACGGGGCTTATCTGCCAGAAACTCATTGGTGATACCGTGTACCGCCATCGCCCCCTGATCAACTTCACGCTCGGGGTTGATATAAACATGATAATGCCGCCCGGTATGTTTACGCCCCACCATTTCAACGCAGCCGATTTCGATAATACGGTGCCCTTGGCGGGGCTCCAGACCGGTTGTTTCTGTATCCAGTATCACTTGACGCATCGGTTAAGCTCCCAGCACCTTTTCAACACCTGCGTTAGCCAGCTCATCGGCCAACTCGTTCCCAGGATGGCCGCTATGGCCCTTCACCCAACACCACTCAATGCTATGAGGCTTAACCACCTCATCAAGCAGCATCCATAAGTCTGCATTTTTGACCGGCTGCCTGGCGGCAGTTTTCCACCCCCGCTTTTTCCAATTATGCATCCACTCGGTAACCCCCTTACGAAGATACTGCGAGTCGGTTGTTATGCGAATTTGACAGGGTCGGGTCAAAGCCTGCAGGGCTTTAATCGCCGCCAACAACTCCATACGGTTATTGGTGGTATTAAGTTCACCGCCAAACAGTGTCTTTTGCTTCTCGCCGTATCTCAATAGGGCACCCCAACCACCCGGCCCGGGATTCCCCTTGCAGGCCCCATCCGTAAATATCTCAATTACCTGCTCGCCCAACTAGCTTCTCCTACTATTTCGCTCAACCACAGCCCCTGAAACCAGACGTTTGCGCGGTACGCGCCATCGCGGGCGCACAGGGGTTACTACTCGCTCATCCCGGGTCGCCTGTATCAGGTAGAACCCTCCCAACGGGAGCTTCCAGCGCCCAGCCAGCTGGGTAACGCGCTGCTCGATACGTTGCAGTGAGGGTTTACCGGTCAGCGGAAAAAAAGCGCCATAGCATACCTCATCCACGGAATATCCCAATAGCTGTAGCCAATCCTGTATACGATGGCTGGATAAGTAACGCCCTGCCGAAAGCGGCTGGCGACTGCGTGGAAAACACCGATTAAGGAGATTAATGCCACTGAACGGATTAAAGCCTAAAATCATCACCTTGCCGCCAGGAATCACACATCGTGACGCTTCGCGCAGCAGCTGTTGGGGCTGCAAACAAAAGTCGAGCGCGTGATGAACAATGACTGCGTCCAGGGAACGGTCGGCAACCGCCCAGTCGTTATAGTCACAACGAATCTGCCGCTGACCACAGCGGGCGCTGGCAGTAGGACAGATGGTGAATCGGTGACCGATGCGACAACTCGCAAGCAGCTGGCTCGCATCCGCGATGCCAATATGGGCGCAATGATAGCCAAAGACAAAGGAGAGGCGCTCATCAAGCATTATCCGCTGCTGCTCCAGAAGCTCGCGCCCCTGATCACTATCGAACCAGTGCTGCAACGAGGGCAGCAACCTATCCAGATCAAGTCGTTCCTGCTTGCGCAACCAAAGCCCCATGTTATGACGATTCCAAATACGATAGGCTGTATCATAGCACCCGATCCTCACCACCTAAATGATTCCCCCACTTAAAGGAGAGCTCCAGCATGCTGAGCCTTACAGCGGTTCCCGCCTTTAACGACAACTACATCTGGGTCCTTAGCAAGGATGGCTGTGGCTGGGTGGTAGATCCGGGCGATGCGGCCCCGGTACTCAACTATCTGGAAAACAACAACCTCACTCTTGAAGGGGTTTTGGTAACCCACCATCACCCCGACCATACCGGTGGCATTGCAAGGCTGCTTTCCCAATACCCCGAACTGGAAGTTGTCGGCCCAAACAACCCCCGCATTGGATCGGTGTCCCGTAAAGTCTCTGAGGGGGATACCCTGGAGCTGCTCGGATGCGCCTTTAAGGTGATTGCGACACCCGGCCATACCCTGGATCATCTGTGCTACTTCAGCATTCCCAATGGTGACACGCCTCTGCTTTTTTGCGGTGACACCCTGTTTGCAGGCGGTTGCGGACGCCTGTTCGAAGGCACCGCCGCGCAGATGCACCATTCACTGCAAAAACTCGCCCAACTACCTGTCGATACGCGAGTTTGCGCGGCCCACGAATATACGCTGGCCAATTTGGCGTTTGCAATAGCGGTCGAACCCGACAACAGCGAACTCCAACAGCGGCTGCAGCGCTGCCAGCAGCAGCGGCAAAACAACCTCCCTACGCTGCCCTCCAGCCTGCAAGAGGAGCTGGACAGCAACCCTTTTTTGCGAATAGGGGAGCCGACGATTGTCGATGCCGCCTGCGCGCAAGAACAGCACCCGGTGAGCGGCGAAGAGACTATATTCGCCGCCATTCGCAGCTGGAAAGATCGCTTCTAGGGCGTCGCGGGCAATGATGGTACACTTGCCCGCTTTCATAACGCTATAAGAGCTGCTTTTCGCCCTATGACGACCCGCCTCACCCTACTACCATTTGGCCTAGCCTTGGCATCCAGCCTTCTGCTGGGTTGCCAGCAGTACGTCGTCTCGCCGCCCGCCAGCGAACCTGCAGAACTGTCAACCGCCCCACAAACCCCACTGGATAGTGACGAGTTCTCCTTCACCGTAACGGGTGCAGAAACGATTGACCCCATGCAAGCCGCAGACATCGAGCCCCAACCTGTCGAAGCTCCTGTCATCGACCTGTGGCAACGCACGCGGGATGGGTTTCAGCTGAACCTTGATCAGGACAACCCTCGCATCAAAGCCCAGTTGCGCTGGTATGCCACCCACCAGGCGTACCTGGACCGTGTTGCCGCTCGTGCCAGCCGCTATATGTTTTATATCGTTGAAGAGCTGGAAAAGCGCGACATGCCAGCAGAGCTTGCCCTCTTGCCCGTAGTCGAGAGTGCGTTTGACCCCTTCGCATACTCTCATGGTCGCGCCTCCGGGATCTGGCAGTTTATCCCCTCTACTGGACGCCATTTTGGCCTTAAACAAAACTGGTGGTACGACGGACGCAGGGATATTGTGGCATCAACCGACGCCGCCCTTACCTATTTACAACAGCTTCACAAGCGGTTTGGAGACTGGGAACTCGCCCTTGCGGCGTACAACTCGGGTGGCGGCACGGTGGCCAAAGCGGTGCGCCGCAACCGATCTGCAGGCAAGGCAGTGGACTTCTGGTCGCTCAAGCTGCCGCGGGAAACTCGTGCTTACGTCCCCAAACTCATCGCCCTTAGCCAGTTGATCAAGGATCCAGCCCAATATCAGGTCAACCTGACTCCCATTGCCAATCAACCCTACTTCGACATTGTAACCATCGATGGCCAGATAGACCTGGCGCAGGCAGCCCGCATGGCCCAACTGGAGATGAAAGAACTCTATCAGCTCAACCCTGCCTTCAACCAATGGGCTACGGATCCCGAGGGGCCCCATAGGCTCCTGATTCCTGTCGACCAGTCCGCCGCCTTCGCCGAACAGCTCGCACAAATCGCACCGGAGCACCGGGTACAGTGGAAGCGCTATAAGGTAGCCGATGGCGATTCATTGATTCGCATCGCCGGAAAACACAACACCACGGTGGCACTGATAAAAGAGGTTAACCAGGTGCGCGGCTCAATGATTCGTGCAGGGCAAACCCTGTTGATTCCACAACCCTCAGCCAATATGAAAACCTATAGCCTGAGCGCTCACCAACGGACACTAAGCCGCCAACAACGGGCCGTTAGCGGTAAACAAAAATCCACCTATACTGTTCAGTCCGGTGACAGCTTCTGGACTATTTCACGCCGTCACAAAGTATCAGTGCGCGAGCTGGCGAGCTGGAACAATATGGCGCCAGGAGACCCCCTGAAAGTTGGCAAAACACTGGTCATTTGGGGGTCAAAATCGACCTCAGCCCAAAGCAGCAACCCAGGAGTCATTCGCAAAGTCTCCTACCGGGTGCGCAATGGTGACTCCCTGTCCACCATTGCAAGCCGCTTTCGTGTAGGTGTCAGCCAGATTAAACGCTGGAACACCCTCGATGCAAAATACCTGCAGCCCGGGCAGAGGTTAACGCTGTATGTCGACGTCACCAAAAGGAACTAGCAGCCAGGCAGGTACAACGATTAGATCGCTAACGCTCGATTGGATCGCCGCAGTACCTCTTGAAAACTCTGGTATTGGATAGGCTCGAGCCCCATGTTACTCACACGGTTATCGGCGTAGACCACGCCAATCACCCTGCGGGCCGTGTAAAGAACGCCGCAAAAACACTGCTTTCCTCCGGTCACCGCCTTGGCCTGCTCGGAGTTGTAGAGGTCGCGTAAGCCGACGCTACCGGGAATACCTAGCCACAAGGTCTCGCGGTAGCGCATGACATAGTCGAACAGATCATCGATACGCTTAAGAGTGGCCGGTAGCTCTTCGGCATTATCTGCCAATTGACTAAAATGAAGCATCAGGGGCTGCTGTTCGCGCAGTTGCAAAAACACACCGACCCGTTCGATCCCGGCACCTTGATGAAGAGCCGCCAACAGGGCCTCGGCCAGCTTGTTCAGGTCGACGGTATGCTCCTGCATTGCAGTAAGACGATCGAGCTGCTCCTTGAACATCTCCTGATCCATCTCCCGCACAGGCGCGCAGCGCTCCTGTAATTTCTCTCGTATACTCTGGTTATCGGGTACGGGTATCAGCTCGACCAATTTATCTACGCCAAAGCTGCCCACAACATGCATGGCTTCTTCTGCGTTTTTTAACACCATATCCTCAATCTCTTGCGGCTCCGCCTTGGTGAAAACCGAGATCTCAGCGAGTAACTTCGCAAGCACAGGGTTATCCCACCCCTCCATCGCCGCTCGGCTTACCTTATTACCAAGAATGACACAGCGTCCAAGTCCTCCCACGCGAGCGGCGGGTGCGAAACTTTGGTTTAGGAGCTCGCTCAGCCCCCAGCTTTTAGCCAGGCCTTCGGTGAGTTCCGAAAAACTTACGCCTAGCTCTTTTGTAATAATATCCTCAGCACCCTCGGTTTGATGGATTAACTGACTATAAAGCTTGATGCTCACCCGATCCTTCAGCGCCCAAAAACAGAGCTCTCCGAGGTTATAGAGCAGTGCGGCGATGAACACTTCTTCCTGCTTGCGGCTATTCACATGGGTGGAAATATTCTTCGCTTGTACGGCCGCATGAAAAGAGAGCGCGAGGCAGTAATAAAGACGATCCGGGGGATTCTCTCCCATCAGCTGCTCGATCACCATCACCGATACACAGAGCATCTTCACGGCTTTGAGCCCCAACAGGACTATGGCGCGGCTGACTGTGTTGATGGGTGTTTTACTGGGATTGTAATAGACGGTATTCGCGGCTTTGAGCAAACTGGCTGTTAACGATGCGTCCTTCATAATGACATCGGCCATCTGTTGGATCGTCGCTAAATCCTGATGATCTGTCAGGGACTCGAACTCGTGCAACACCGAAGAGATCGCCGGCATTTTCAGCTCCTCGAACCGCTGCAGCCAGTAGCTCCGCCCCTTTCCATTTTCCGCCAAAGCGTTGCCCACCCTAGTCTTGACAACGCATCTGCGCCGCTGTCCTTGCGCATCCCGAACCAAACACGGGGAACTTCCCCCGGCGCGGCTCGATAACAAACTGAATTGATTATAAATACTTTATCGCGATGCTGCTTCCTGTTACGGTAATTCTTTCATATTCCCAACGGAAAACCTGTCGCTTTGCTGCCGCACCGAGCCTATGTATGCCTGCGTACCCTGTTACTGCTTGCATCTCTGTTTCCCGCCCTTGCCCTGCCCTCCGCGACAACGCTAAGCCACGGCCTTTCCCTTTACGGTCCCCCCAAATACCCCGCAGGCTTTGACCATCTGGAGTATGTTAACCCTGACGCCCCCAAGGGAGGCGCAGTCCGCTACATGGCGACAGGTACCTTCGACACCCTCAACCCCTACACGTTAAAAGGGTTAAGTCCCGTCAACACCCCTGGTTTTTTCCTTTACGCCGTATCGGAGAGCAATGAAACCCTGATGATGGGTACCGATAGCATGAACCGTTCCGGTGACGAACCACTCACCGCGTACGGTTTAATCGCCGAACAGATCGAGTATCCAGATGATTTCAGCTGGGTAAGCTTCCATCTTCGCCCGCAGGCCCGCTTTCATGACGGCAGCCCTGTGTTGGCCACCGATGTGAAATTCTCCTTCGAGACCCTTGTCAGTCAAGGGCATCCGCGCTTCCGTGCAATCTACAGAAATGTGGGCTCGGTCGAGGTCACCGGTCCGTTAAGCGTGCGCTTTGAGCTGCTGGGAGACAACCGACGGCGGCTGGCAATCAGCCTGGGTGAACTACCCGTCCTTGCACAGGCCTACTGGCAGGACCGAGACTTCTCCGCCACCACGATGGAACCGCCACTGGGCAGCGGCCCCTATCGAATTGCCGAGGTTGACCCCGGACGCTCAATCACCTTTGAGCGCGTAAAGAACTATTGGGGAGCTGAATTAGGCGTCAATCGCGGTCGCCACAATTTTGATCGGGTCCGCTTTGACTTTTATCGGGATCTCACGGTTGCCTTCGAAGCGTTCAAAGCCCAACAATACGACATTCACCTGGAGTACATATCCAAGAACTGGGCCACGGGATACGACTTTATCCAGCGCTCACCCGGTGCGGTAATCAAGCGCGAAATCCCCCATGGTAATCCCGCCAACGCTCAGGGGTTTGTCTTCAACACCCGCCTCCCACTGTTTGCGGATCGCCGTGTGCGCGAGGCGCTCACCCTGATGTTCGATTTCGAGTGGATCAACCACTCCCTCTTCCACAACGCCTACCGTCGCAGCAACTCCTACTTTGCCAACAGCGATCTGGCCAGCAGTGGTGCCCCGTCGACCGCAGAAAAGGAGCTATTGATCCCTTTTCAAGACCTTGACCCGCGTATTCATAGTGAGCCATTTAGCTTGCCCGTCACCCGAGGAGACGGCAATCAGCGTCAACAGATGCGAAAAGCACTGCGACTATTGAAAGAGGCCGGGTGGTCGCTGGAGAGCGGCACTTTACGCCACACTGACAGCAAACGGCCGTTTCGGTTTGAAGCGTTTATCCGCCAGCAATCAATGAGCAGGGTACTGGTGCCCTACCAGCAAAGCCTGAAAAAGATCGGAATTGAACTGGAGATTCGTCTGGTTGACAGTGCCCAGTACAAAAACCGCATGGATAACTTCGACTTCGAAATGACCACCATCGTGCTGGGCCAATCGTTGGCACCAGGGAATGAACTGCGCCAATACTTCCATTCCGCCAATGCCAGCATCGCAGGAAGCCAAAACTACGCCGGCATCGAAAATCCGGCGGTAGACGCTATGGTCGACAAGATAATTGCTGCTGACAGCCGCCAGGAGGTAGAGCTAGCTACACGGGTCCTCGACCGTATTCTTTTATGGCAGTTCTACATGGTCCCGAACTGGTATATTGCTTATCATCGTGTAGCCTACTGGAACCGCTTTGGTAATCCGCAGTCTACCTCCCCATACGATCTGGGCCTGAGCACCTGGTGGATCAAGCCCCAAGCCGCTATCGACAAGGAATAAATCTGCAATGAAACCCACCATCATTTTTCATTCACTATTTGCTTACTTGCTCTTGGTTGTCGCCTTCGCAACCCACGCGACTGAAAATACCGACGTGCAGATCAGCCATGGAATAGCGATGCATGGGGCGCCAAAATACAACGAAGACTTTACCCATTTTGATTACGCCAATCCCGATGCCCCCAAAGGCGGTACACTTCGGCTTGCGGTCATCAGTAGCGGAGGGTTTGACAGCCTTAACCCCTTTATCGTCAAGGGAATATCGGCCGCCGGCATGGGCTATCTCGGCACCAGCTATCTCTACGAATCCCTCACCTCACGATCCCAGGATGAGGCCTTTACCGAATACGGCCGCATCGCTGAGCGCATCGAATGGCCACAAGATCGCTCCTGGGTCACCTTTCATCTGAATCCCAAGGCCCGCTTTCACGACGGTAAAGCCATCACCTCCAGCGATGTTGCTTTCACATTTGACCTGCTGACCACTCAAGGCCACCCGCTCTACCGAACCTACTACAAGAATGTAAAACAGGTCACCGTCATCGATGAGCGATCCATTCGTTTTGACTTTGAAGCGGGAGACAACCGCGAGTTGGTACTGATTGTCGGTCAGATGCCCATTCTTCCAAAACACTATTGGGAGGGGCGAGACTTTAACAAGACAGGAATGGAAATGCCTCTTGGCAGCGGTCCATACCGGATCGAATCGGTCGATGCCGGACGCTCCATTAGCTACCAGCGCGTGGAGGACTATTGGGGCGCAGATTTACCAATTAATCGAGGTCACTACAACTTTGATGAAATCCGTTTCGATTACTACCGCGACGATACCGTCGCCATTGAGGCTCTTCGCGCCGGCGAGTACGACTACCGGGAAGAGAACAGCGCACGCAACTGGGCAACACTCTACAGCGGAAAGCGTTTCGATCAGGGATTAATGGTTAAAGAGGCGATCCCGAACAGCAACCCAACAGGGATGCAGGGGTTTGTTTATAATACGCGACGTGACCTGTTTACAGACGCTCGTGTACGCGAAGCTCTCGCCTACGCTTTTGATTTCGAATGGACCAATAAAAACCTTTTTTACGGTGCATACACGCGAACTGAAAGTTACTTTTCAAACTCCGAGATGGCATCTAGCGGTTTACCCAGCGAACGAGAAATGGCTCTGCTCACGCGCTACAAAGATCAGTTACCTCCGAGAGTTTTTACGGAAACCTATCACCCTCCCAAGACCTCCGGTGATGGCAATATTCGGCGCAACCTTGGAAAAGCAATGCGCTTGCTCAAAGAAGCTGGTTGGGAAATCCGCAACAAACGGCTGACCAATATCAGCAGCGGGAAACACTTTGATTTCGAAATATTGCTGGCCAGTCCCGCTTTTGAGCGCATTGCACTACCCTTCAAAAAAAACCTGCAGCGCCTTGGCATAAACATGGACGTACGCATGGTCGACACCCAGCAGTACATTCAACGGGTACGTAGCTTCGATTTCGATATGATCGTCGGGGGGTTCGGTCAGTCCAGTTCTCCTGGCAATGAACAGCGTGATTTCTGGCACTCCAGCCAGGCCGACCTGCAGGGCAGCCGAAATCAGATCGGCATCAAAAACCCGGTTATAGATTCCCTTATTGATAACCTGATTAGTGCTCATAGTCGTGAAGAACTGATAACCGCAACCCGTGCGCTGGACAGAGTTTTACTGTGGAACTTTTATGTTATTCCAAACTGGCACATAACCAGTGACCGGGTAGCGTACTGGAATAAGTTCGGAAGGCCCGCCGCCTTACCCAAATACGGAGTCTCCCTCGACACATGGTGGATGGATCCAGACAAAACCACCCGTATCTATAATGCCCAAGCAACTCCGGATAGCTAAGCACCTATTATGTTTGCCTATATTATTCGTCGACTGTTACTGATCATTCCCACACTGTTCGGCATCATGCTGATCAATTTTATTATTATCCAGGCCGCCCCGGGTGGTCCGGTCGAACAGATGCTGGCAAAGTTACAGGGCATGGAGACCGGTATATCCAGCCGCATGGGAGCCGGTAGCGAGGTCAGCAGCAGCGCTGACGGAGGCTACCGTGGTGCCCAGGGGCTGGACCCGCAACTGGTCGAAGATATTAAAAAACTGTACGGATTTGATAAACCTGCCCACGAGCGGTTTTGGCTGATGCTTAAAAGTTATCTGGTGCTGGATTTTGGTGACAGCTTCTACCGTGATGAGTCAGTCACCGGACTGATCGCGGAAAAATTACCGGTATCCATATCCCTTGGCCTGTGGACAACCCTGCTTGTGTATCTGATATCGATCCCTCTGGGGATCAAAAAAGCGGTGCGCCACGGAACCCCGTTTGACGTTGCAACCAGCACCCTGATTATCATCGGCTATGCAATCCCCGGATTTCTTTTTGCCATCTTGCTTATCGTTTACTTCGCCGGCGGGAGTTATCTCGACTGGTTTCCCCTAAGGGGACTGACCTCTCCCGATTTTGACCAAATGGGACCAGTCTCCCAAGTCCTGGACTATCTCTGGCATATGGTTCTTCCAGTAACAGCAATGGTCATAGGAGGCTTCGCCACTCTCACCATGCTGACCAAAAACTCGTTTCTTGATGAGATCCATAAACAGTATGTACTGACTGCCCGCGCCAAAGGCCTTGGCGAACGGCAGGTTCTCTATGGGCATGTTTTTCGCAATGCCATGCTATTGATTATTGCCGGATTGCCCGCGGCGCTCATAGGAATTTTCTTCACCAGTTCGCTGCTGATTGAAGTTATATTTTCATTGGATGGACTCGGACTACTCGGTTTTGAATCGGCTCTGAACCGCGACTATCCGGTGGTATTTGGCACGCTGTTTATCTTTACCCTGATTGGTTTGTTGCTCAAGCTCGTTGGCGATATTACCTATACCCTGGTCGATCCGAGGATCGACTTTGATAGCCGGGAGGGTTAAGTCATGCCTCTGACACTAAGCCCGATCAATCGCCGGCGCTGGCAAATTTTCGTATCCAATAAACGTGGATACGTCTCACTTTGGCTGTTCGGGCTGCTTTTCTTCACCACTCTGGGTGCAGAGTTCATCGCCAACGATAAACCCCTTATGGTGAGCTACAGCAATCAGTGGTTTTTCCCTGTACTCAAAGCCTACCCCGAGACGCGTTTCGGCGGTGAATTTGAGACAGAAGCCGACTATCGCGACGAGTACGTCGCGAAGCTTATTAATGCCAAAGGCTGGATGTTATGGCCACCAATCCCTTTTAGTTACGACACCATAATTTATAACTTGCCAACGCCTGCGCCAGCCCCACCCAGCCTCGATAACTGGCTAGGGAGTGACGACCAGGCTCGGGACGTTCTGGCTCGGGTTATCTACGGTTTTCGAATATCGGTGCTCTTCGCTCTTGCTTTAACCCTCAGCAGCTCAGTTATTGGCGTCGCCGTGGGGGCGATTCAAGGCTACTACGGAGGAAAAATCGATCTTATTGGGCAGCGCCTGATCGAGGTATTCTCCGGCTTACCCGTGCTCTACCTGCTTATTATCCTATCGAGCTTCATCTCACCCAATTTTTGGTGGCTACTTGGCATTATGCTGTTATTTAGCTGGATGCAGCTGGTTGACCTGGTTCGGGCGGAATTTTTTCGCGCCCGTAACTTTGAATATGTGCGGGCGGCAAGGGCTCTGGGGCTCGGCAATAGCGGGATCATATTTCGCCACATACTGCCCAATGCGATGGTCGCAACCCTTACCTTTATGCCGTTTATTCTTACCGCCGCGATAACGACCCTGACCTCCCTCGATTTTCTTGGTTTCGGCTTACCCGTCGGCTCCCCCTCACTGGGCGAACTGGTAGCGCAGGGGAAAAACAATCTGGGCGCTCCCTGGCTAGGAATCTCCGCCTTTGTCACCCTATCCCTGATGCTGACCCTGCTGGTTTTTATCGGTGAAGCCGCCCGCGATGCATTTGATCCAAGGAAGCAGATTGCATGAGTACTCCCCTTCTTCAGGTGAATAAACTCGCGGTCAGCTTCCGCAGTGGCGACGAGTCGGTGATGGCGGTCGATGAGATCAGTTTCTCCCTCAACCGGGGTGAGACCCTTGCGTTGGTAGGAGAAAGCGGTTCAGGGAAATCAGTCACGGCCCACTCCATACTGCAACTTTTACCCTACCCGACCGCCCAGCACCCACGAGGCAGTATCTTACTCGATGGTGAGGAACTGGTTGGTGCCAACGAGCCCACCATGCAGCGAATTCGCGGCTGCCGAATTAGCATTATCTTCCAGGAGCCGATGACCTCCCTGAACCCCCTGCACAGCATCTCCCGGCAGATAGGCGAAGTCATTAACCTGCACCGCGGTGGAGATAAGGCATCGATCCAGCGTCGCACCCTGGAACTACTCCAGCTTGTCGGTATCCAGCAGGCCGAGAAACGCTTGCAGGCATACCCCCATGAACTTTCGGGGGGCCAGCGCCAGCGGGTGATGATCGCTATGGCCCTGGCTAACGAACCGGACCTGTTGATTGCCGACGAGCCCACAACGGCTCTCGATGTTACCGTTCAACAACAGATCCTCGATCTCCTGCAAGAGCTCCAAAGCAAGCTTGGAATGGCGATATTACTCATTACCCACGATCTGCACATCGTACGTCGTATCGCAGACCGGGTCTGTGTGATGCATCAGGGGCGCTGCGTCGAGCAAGCCGACACCGATACTCTATTCGAAACACCAAAAGAGACCTATACCCGACAGCTCATTGGATCAATACCCTCGGGAGAGGCGCTAGCGCTGACAGGTCCCCCTACACCACTGCTCAATGCCAGGGACGTGCGCGTTTGGTTCCCGATAAAAAAGGGGGTACTGCAACGTACGGTGGACCATGTAAAAGCGGTCGACGGCATCTCTTTCGACCTGTCCGCAGGAGAAACCCTGGGGATTGTCGGCGAAAGCGGCTCGGGGAAATCAACCCTGGGGTTTGCTATTTTGAAACTGGTCGATAGCCGTGGCGATATCCTGTTTGACCAACACCCCATCCATTCGCTGAACCAAAAAGCATTCAGACCCCTGCGCAAAGCGATGCAGATCGTTTTCCAGGACCCTTTTGGCAGCCTCAATCCGCGTATGTCGATCCGGCAAGTGATCAGCGAAGGTCTCAGTATTCATGGAGTATCACCTTCTGACCAGGCGCAGCAAGTCAATGATGCACTACTCGATGTAGGGCTCGACCCCGAAATAGCCCACCGCTATCCCCATGAGTTTTCCGGGGGGCAACGCCAGCGCGTCGCCATAGCCCGGGCGCTCGTGTTGCGCCCGCGTCTGATCATTCTGGATGAGCCGACATCTGCACTGGATAGAACGGTACAGATACAGGTCCTCGAGCTGCTCAAGGCACTGCAGAAAAAACATGGTATCGCCTACGTCTTTATCAGCCACGATCTGGCGGTGGTTAAATCCATAAGCCACAGGGTATTGGTCATGCAAGGCGGCAAAGCGGTGGAATATGGCACTGCCCAGCAGGTGTTCAACGCACCCTCGCAGCCCTACACCCGCGAACTGCTGGACGCAGCCCTCGGGTAGGGGCTACTTTCTGATAACGCGGGGCTAAATAGCCCCCTCATCAACACCCTGCGCCGCTCACTTACACAAATACAAACAACCGCCTATCGAACTATACAGACCCTTTCTCTATACTCAGACAGTTCAATTACACTATTCGTACAGCACTCGTTTACTACAAAGGAAAACGTCATGGGATTTCTCGCCGGAAAGCGCGTCCTGATTGTCGGGGTCGCCAGCAAATTATCTATCGCCTCGGGCATTGCAGCCGCCATGCATCGTGAGGGCGCAGAGCTGGCCTTCACCTACCAGAATGACAAACTCAAAGGCCGTGTCATCGGCTTTGCTGAAAGCTGGGGCTCCTCCGAGGAGCTCTGCTTCCCTTGCGACGTTGCCAATGATGAAGATATCGTTAACGTATTCGCAGAACTTGGCAAGAAGTGGGATGGTCTTGACTGCATCGTGCACTCCGTTGGATTTGCACCGGGTGACCAACTCGCTGGCGACTTTGTCGATGTCACCAGCCGGGAAGGCTTTCGCATCGCCCACGACATCAGCGCATACAGCTTTGTCGCCCTGGCTCGCGAAGGACGTCAGTTGATGGATGGCCGTAACGGTTCGCTCCTGACCCTGAGCTATCTCGGCGCCGAGCGCACCATGCCTAACTACAACGTAATGGGATTAGCCAAGGCGAGTCTTGAGTCCAGCGTCCGCTACATGGCTCGCAGCCTCGGCCCAGAAGGGATTCGAGTCAATGCCATAAGCGCCGGTCCCATTCGCACACTCGCCGCTTCAGGCATTGCCAGCTTCCGCAAGATGCTGACCTATAATGCGGCGCAAACCCCACTCAAGCGCAACGTCACCATTGACGAAGTTGGTAACGTTGCCGCCTTCCTTTGTTCCGATCTTGCCAGTGGCGTCAGCGGCGAAATCACCTATGTTGACGGTGGATTCAACACAACCGCAATGGGCTCCCTCGAAGAACCCGCTAGCGAGTAAGCATTACCCCGGCGCTCATTTGGCGCGCAATAAAAAAGGCCGCTTCGCGGCCTTTTTTATTCGTACGTGAATCAGTAAGTCCGTATATCCGCAGAATCTTCTAACGCCTGACGGTACTCTTCAAAAATTGCCTGACCTTTCTGCTGGGACAACATGCGTGAAAGAAACTGATTGCGAGTCACCTCTAACTCAGCGTCGGGCTCAGGAGTCCGCACCGCCGTTACCGCCAGCAACACTTTATCTCCATTGGGTAGCCCGCTAATCACTACACTGGGCTTTTCCCCTTGCGGATGAGGAACCTTGAAGGTGTCGAGCAACAACTGCTGAGGAAGATCTCCAGGCGCCTGGCGGCTCACGCCATCCATGCTTACCCACTCATAACCGGTAACACTCTCCAATCCTTCCGTCATCGCCATATCTTTCAGCTGAAGCGCCTGCTGATGAAGCAGCTCTTCCGCTTTTACGGCCAGCAAGCGGTCGCGAATCTGGGCCTCTGCCTGATCAAACGGCATCGGCTCTGGTTTAATGTGCTCCGAAATCCGAAGTACTGCAACGCGGTCGCTATCGATTTCGATCAAAACGCTATTTGCACCATCGTTCAACACATCATTGGCAAAGGCTGCAGTATAAAATGCTGCGTTGGATGCCAACCCCTCTTCACCACCATCACGCCCGAAGAAAGCTGTTTCCTGCGATGTCAGACCCAACTCTTCGGCAGGCTGCTTCAGGTCAGCAGACTCAAAACTAACGTCGGCAAGAAGCTGGGACTGCTCAACAAAAATCGGTTCAACACGATCCAGCTTAAGCTCACGAATTAGTTGCTCGCGCACATCATCCATAGCAGGCACGGCAATACTTTCGGTTGAGACCAGTTTCACCAGCTGATACCCAAAGTCGGTTTTAATGGGCGCTGACACCTGACCTGGCTCGAGAGACGCCAGGGCATCGTCAAAAGCGTCACCCAGGAACCCCTCTTCGACAACCCCCAAATCGCCTCCCTGTTCCGCAGAAAACGTATCGCTGGAAAATTCACGGGCCAGCTGGGCAAAATCTTCACCGGAATCGATTCGCTGCTTTAGCTCCGCCGCCAAATCAGCCATCTCCTGATCGGGTTTAGTTTCGCTTACCTCAAGCAGAATGTGAGCCGCTCGACGCTGCCCTCCTGCGTTAGAGCGAGTCTGTTCAACCAAAGCCTGGTAAGCGTTGGCGATATCATCCTCCGATACGCTTACATCGGCGAGCATGTCGTTTTTGTCCAACAATAGGTAGTTAACACGAACCTGTTCCTCGGCCAAAAATTCCCCGGGGTTTGAGTCGTAGTAATCACGAGTCTCTTCTGAGTCCACGGACACCGCCTCACGCTCAGCTGCAGCGGACAGCGTGATGTAGCGAATATCTCGCTGCTGGCGCTCGAGAGCCGAAATAGACTTCATCTCTGCCGGCGTCATAAAGTTACTGGCAGCAAAGCCGGAACTTAACTGACTGACGAGCATTTCACCCTGAATCATTTTACGGAACTGAATCGGTGTCAGACCCACACTGCGCAACGCCAGCTGAAACTGATCGGGATCAAACTTGCCATCAACCTGAAAACTCTCCGTTCCGATGATCATTTGATCGATAGCCGCTTCCGGAAAATAGAGTCCCAGCATATCGGCCTGTTGCAGCAACAAAGACTGACCAACCAAGCCTTGCAAACTTGCTTGTTGAATTCGCTGCTCATCGAGCAACGCAGGGTCAAAATTCTCACCCATCTCTCGTGTAAGTTGCTGGCGACGCATCTGCATCGCTTGATAGAGATCCTGTTGGGAAATTTCATCGCCGTTAACACTGGCGACATAATTAGCGCCGGAGCCCCCGTTTATGCTTTCCAAACCAAAGAGCGCGAACACGAAGATGATAAATGCGATGATGATCTTGGCGACCACACCTTTAGAATTATCACGAATATTCTGCAGCATAGATTAACCTTTGCAAACGTCGTACGGAGTAACGTACAGGGAGCTTTTCAAACAGTAAAAAGGCGCACCTTTTGGGATGCGCCTTTCGAATTTGGCGGAGCGGACGGGACTCGAACCCGCGACCCCCGGCGTGACAGGCCGGTATTCTAACCAACTGAACTACCGCTCCTGATCTTGCCTTCGAAGAGCAACGGCATCCGTAGCTCTTCGAGGTGACGCAGTCTTAGTTGACCGCGTCCTTCAGCGCCTTACCGGCTTTGAAGCTAGGGATCTTAGCGGCAGCAATCTGAATTGGCTGGCCAGTCTGTGGATTGCGGCCAGTGCGAGCAGCGCGATCCTTAACAGAGAAAGTACCAAAGCCAACCAGAACAACCTGATCGCCACCCTTAAGTGCATTAGTAACAGAATCTACCATGGCATCCAATGCGCGGCCGGCAGCAGCCTTAGGAATGTCGGCAGATGCGGCAATCGCATCGATTAGCTCAGACTTGTTCACTATCTATCCCCTTATACTCGTAAAAAAAACACCCCGCCTCCCGGTTAACAAAGAGCCAACTCAAAGGAAGATCGAAGTCTTGTACAGTTATTAGGCAGAAAATCACGTGGACACAGCGATTCTGCTAAATTTTTGGCCGTGGCCTAACATTGCCAAAGCGAACCGGTTTTATACCAACTCGCTTCGATCACTGTCAAGAAGATCGCACGCTAATGCGTGTTAATTCTCTCACTATTCTCCTCGCGGGACTCCTCTGCGGTCAAGGCTTCCTCACCCGTAAGTGGCTCTGGCATATACTGAAGTGCGACTTGCAACACATCATCGATCCATTTCACAGGAACAATATCCAGATCCTCCTTGATATTGTCCGGAATCTCCTTGAGATCGCGAGTGTTTTCGTCGGGAATTAACACCGTTTTAATGCCACCCCGGTGCGCTGCCAGCAGCTTTTCCTTCAAACCACCGATTGGAAGCACCTGCCCCCGCAGGGTAATCTCCCCGGTCATGGCCACATCAGCCTTAACGGGAATACCGGTTAATACCGACACCAGGGCGGTACACATGCCGATTCCGGCACTGGGACCATCCTTCGGTGTCGCCCCTTCGGGTACATGGATATGAATATCATTCTTTTCGTGGAAATTGGGCGCTATACCCAACACCGCAGCACGGCTCCTAACCACCGTCAGTGCGGCCTGAATAGACTCCTGCATGACATCACCCAAAGAGCCGGTTTTGCTATGACGCCCCTTACCGGGCACTGACACCGCCTCAATGGTTAACAGCTCACCGCCGACCTGGGTCCAGGCCAAGCCGGTTACCTGTCCGATCTGATCCTCCTCCTCGGCCAAGCCGTACTTGAACTTACGCACACCACTGTATTGCTCTAGCATATCCGGTGCGACAACAACGGCTTTGGCGGTTTTATCCACCGCATGTCCTTTCACCACCTTACGGCAGATCTTGGCGATTTCGCGCTCCAAACCTCGCACTCCCGCCTCACGGGTGTAGTAGCGAACCAGATCACGCAGCGTACTCTCTTCAAGACTGATTTCGTTCTCTCGCAAGCCATTATTCTTGACCTGCTTGGGCAACAGGTAGCGACGAGCAATATTGACCTTTTCGTCCTCCGTATAACCCGGTATGCGGATCACTTCCATTCGGTCCAGCAACGGACCCGGTATATTCATGGAGTTAGAGGTACAGACAAACATAACGTCCGACAGGTCATAATCGACTTCGAGGTAATGGTCATTGAAGGTATTGTTTTGCTCAGGATCAAGAACCTCCAGCAAAGCAGACGATGGGTCACCACGCATATCCGAGCCCAGCTTATCAATCTCGTCGAGCAGAAATAGTGGGTTCTTCACCCCCACTTTGGACATCTTTTGCACGATCTTGCCAGGCATGGAGCCGATATAGGTTCTACGGTGCCCCCTGATCTCCGCTTCGTCCCTGACACCACCCAGTGCCATACGAACGAATTTACGGTTAGTAGAGCGAGCAATAGACTCACCCAATGAAGTTTTACCGACACCAGGAGGACCTACCAGGCACAGAACCGGCCCCTTTAACTTCCGAACCCGCTGCTGCACGGCCAGATATTCGAGAATCCGCTCCTTAACCTCTTCCAAGCCATAATGGTCCTCGTTAAGGATCTCCTCAGCTTTACCAATATCGTTACGGATTTTACTGCGTTTTTTCCAGGGCAGCCCTACCATCCAGTCGATATAACCTCGAACGACAGTGGCCTCTGCCGACATGGGAGACATCATTTTGAGCTTACCCAATTCCGAAGCCGTTTTCTCCTGGGCCTCCTTGGGCATACCGGAATCATCGATCTTGTTCTGCAAATCCTCGATTTCGTTAGGGACATCCTCCATGTCACCCAACTCCTTCTGAATCGCTTTCATCTGTTCGTTGAGATAGTACTCGCGCTGACTCTTCTCCATCTGCTTCTTAACACGACCGCGAATCCGCTTTTCGACCTGCATCAGATCGATTTCAGACTCCATAATTCCCATCAGGTGCTCAATACGCTCCTGCACGCTGGCAATCTCAAGAATGGTCTGCTTTTCATCAATCTTGAGGGTTAGATGGGCTGCCATGGTGTCTGCGAGGCGGCTGGAGTCGATAATTTCACCCATTGAGGAGAGCACATCGGCGGGAACTTTTTTGCTGAGCTGCACATACTGCTCGAACTGGTTCATCGCTGAGCGCAATAAAACCTCGGCTTCCCGCTCACTGGGTTGGTCTTCGGAAAACTCCTCAACCTCGACCTCAAGCACCCCATCCTCTTCATATAAGCCTTGCAAAGCTACCCGCTCGACCCCTTCGACCAATACCTTTACGGTACCGTCGGGGAGCTTCAGCAGCTGCAGAATATTGGCCAGCGTCGCCACATCAAACAGATCCTCGCGCACGGGATCGTCTTCGGCGGCATGCTTTTGCGCCACCAGTACGATCTGCTTGTCGGCAGAATCCATCGCGGCTTCGAGTGACCGAATAGACTTCTCACGGCCAACGAACAACGGAATAACCATATGGGGGTATACGACAACATCCCGCAACGGAAGCAGGGGAATCGACGCTCCAGAGGACTGATCTCCAGAGATGCGATCATTCTCCATGAAAAACTCCTAGTAGCAGCTACCGAACAGTAGCCGGGGAAACAGAAACGAACCTATTGCCTCTAAGATGGGGACGATAGGCGTAAAATACAAGCACTCCAGGCAATTATGTTGGCCCATACAAAAAAAGACCCCGGTGGGGTCTTTTTTTGTATGGGCCAGCTGAGACAGTTACTCTTCAGGCAAGGCGCGCTGCTGCTCACTGCTCTCGTAGATCAGTAGCGGCTCAGAATCACCACGAATCACCGAACCGTCAATAACTACCTTACCAACCCCCTCCAGAGAGGGAATCTCGTACATGGTATCAAGCAGCACCGACTCCAGGATGGAGCGCAACCCACGTGCACCGGTTTTACGCTCCATCGCTTTCGTGGCGACAGCCTTCAACGCATCCTCACGGAAATCGACCTCTACACCTTCCATCTCAAACAGCTTGGCATACTGCTTGGTCAGGGCGTTGCGGGGCTCGGTCAGGATCTGGATGAGAGCGGCTTCATCCAGCTCCTCCAGGGTAGCGATAACGGGTAAGCGACCCACAAACTCAGGAATCAAGCCAAAGCGCACCAGATCTTCCGGCTCAACATCCTTCAGTGTTTCTCCAACATTCTGGCTGGTGTCTTTGCTCTTGACCTCTGCAGAAAATCCGATCCCCCCCTTTTCTGAGCGATCTCGAATCACCTTCTCGAGGCCAGCAAACGCGCCACCGCAGATGAACAGGATATTGGAGGTATTAACCTGCAAAAACTCCTGCTGAGGATGCTTGCGCCCGCCTTGAGGAGGCACCGACGCAACAGTCCCTTCGATCAGCTTCAACAGTGCCTGCTGTACACCCTCACCTGACACATCGCGGGTGATGGATGGGTTATCTGACTTACGGGAGATCTTATCGATCTCATCGATGTAAACAATGCCCCGCTGGGCTTTCTCTACATCGTAATCACACTTCTGTAGCAGTTTCTGGATGATGTTCTCGACATCTTCACCGACATACCCGGCCTCGGTCAGCGTGGTCGCATCGGCAATGGTAAAGGGCACGTTAAGCAAACGCGCTAACGTCTCGGCCAACAGCGTTTTACCGCTACCGGTCGGGCCGACTAGCAGAATATTGCTCTTGCCCAGCTCTACATCGTCCTTCTTATCATCCTTCTGGAGGCGCTTGTAGTGATTGTAAACCGCTACAGCCAACACCTTCTTGGCCCTTTGCTGGCCAATAACATAGTCGTCCAGAATGGTGTTGATTTCACGTGGAGAAGGCAGCGTATCATTGCTACTCTCGGCCGGCGTATCCTGAACCTCCTCTCGAATAATATCGTTACAGAGGTCTACGCACTCGTCACAGATAAAAACTGAGGGGCCGGCAATCAGCTTACGAACTTCGTGCTGGCTTTTACCACAGAAGGAGCAGTACAGCAGCTTACCGCCATCCCCCCCCTTCCCATTACTTTCGTCGGTCATTCGAATCCTACCCTTACCGGACAATTCACTTCTTAAATACCCTAGCCACAAGATGCAGCTATTTGCCGCTTTTTTCAAGGGGCTTTTTAGACAGATACGTGCGTAGCACCTGTTTTATAACATCTTAGGTTATTCTGCAGCATCACGCCTAGCCAGAACAGAATCGATCAGACCGTATTGGGCAGCCTCTTCTCCGCTCATAAAGTTATCACGATCTGTATCCCGGGCGATCACATCCATAGGCTGCCCTGTGTGCTCAGCTAGCACCTTATTCAGCTTGTCTTTGATCGACATAATTTCGCGGGCGTGAATTTCAATATCGGACGCTTGCCCCTGAAAACCACCCAGCGGCTGGTGAATCATCATACGTGAGTGGGGCAAACAGAAACGCTTGCCGGTCGCGCCACCCGCCAACAGCAAGGCACCCATACTGGCTGCCTGACCGATACACATAGTGCTCACATCCGGCTTGATAAACTGCATGGTGTCGTAGATCGACATACCAGCGGTGACTGAGCCGCCAGGTGAGTTGATATAGAGATGAATATCCTTGTCGGGATTCTCCGATTCAAGGAAAAGTAGCTGGGCCACCACCAGATTGGCCATGTGATCTTCAACCTGACCGACCAGGAAAATCACTCGCTCCTTGAGCAGGCGGGAGTAGATATCGTAAGAACGCTCACCCCGTGCAGTCTGCTCGACCACCATTGGAACCAACCCACTGTTGGTGATGATATCGCCGCTACTGCCGTTATCAATAAGTCTGGACATATCCTTTCTAAACTCCTGATCAATTACAGCCGAGATAAAAAAGCCGGCAACTTTGCCGGCCTTTTACTAGGATTCGCTAGATTGCTATTCGGAATCAGCTACTGCCTCTGAAGGCGCGGCCTCAGGGGCAATCGCTTCCTTGTAGGAACAGGCTTTCTCCGACACTTTGGCGTCAGCGAGAACAGTATCCACAACTTGCTCTTCCAACACAACCGAACGAACCTCCTGCAACTGCTGCTCGTTCTTCATGTACCAATCGATCACCTGCTGGGGTTCCTGATAGGCTGCAGCCATCTCTTCGATCATGGCGCGAACGCTGGCATCGTCAGCTTTCAGCTCTTTGGTTTTAACAATTTCAGCAACGATCAAACCAAGGCTAACACGCTTTTGGGCCTGCTCTTCGAACAACTCAGCGGGCAGCATCGACATATCGATGTTTTCACCACCACCAAACTGCTGCACGGCCTGCTTACGCAGAGTATCAATCTCGCTGGAGATCAGGGCCTTGGGGATATCGACCTGATGAACGTTGCGCAAACCATCCATCACCTGATTCTTAACGCTGTTTTTGATCGCAGAATCCAGCTCGCGCTGCATGTTTTTGCTGACTTCGGCGCGGAACGCTTCAATACCGCCCTCACTCACACCAAACTTGGCAAAAAACTCATCGTTTAGCTCTGGCAGTGCCGGAGCAACAACCTTGCTAACGGTGCAGACAAACTGCGCCGCCTTACCAGCCAACTCTGCCGCTTGATAATCCTCGGGGAAGGTCACCTCAACGGTGCGCTCTTCGCCAGCCTTTACGCCCAGCAAGCCATCTTCAAAACCTGGGATCATCCGGCCTGACCCCAACACCAGCTCGGTGTCTTCGGCGCTACCGCCCTCGAATACCTCACCATCGATGGTGCCAACAAAACTGAGCGTCAACTGATCGTCCGCTTCCGCTCCGCGCTCCACCTCCTCGGTGAAGGTCTTGTTCTGTCCACGCAAGGTCTCCATCATCTCATCGATGTCTGCGTCGACCACTTCAGCAACCGGCTTCTTGATTTCGATGGTGCTGAAATCTCCCAGATCAATCTCTGGATAGACTTCGAATGTAGCGACGTACTCAAAATCCTCGCCATCCTCAACCGCTTTGGGCTCTACCGAAGGCATGCCCGCAGGGTTCAAGGATTCTTTTTGTACGGCCTCAAAGAAGGTTGACTGAATGACCTCCCCAACAACCTCCTGACGCGCAGAAGGGCCAAAACGGCGCTTGATAACACTCATCGGCACCTTGCCGGGACGAAAACCGTCGATACGTGCCTTGCGCGCAGTTTCCTGCAAGCGCTTGTTCACTTCACTATCGATACGCTCTGCCGGGACCGTAATTGTGAGCCGACGCTCCAGACCAGAAGTCGCTTCTACTGAGACTTGCATGTTTTATCCTCGCTAAACCCAACTAAATACAGGCTTATTCAATATCCAGGGTCGACAACGACTGTCACCGCCCAACGTTTATCAGCGTTTAACGCAAAAATGGGGATAAGTTGCCTTATCCCCATTTTAAAAATATGGTGCGGAAGGAGAGACTCGAACTCTCACGCCTCTCGGCACCAGAACCTAAATCTGGCGTGTATACCAATTTCACCACTTCCGCATTGCCATCCGAAGTAGGCGGCCAATAAAGCCTGCTTAACACCGGTTACTTGCTATCATTTTCGCTCATCGAGTTGGCATATATCGAGAGTAAAAATGGGGTGGACGAAGGGGATCGAACCCTCGACAACAGGAGTCACAATCCTGTGCTCTACCAACTGAGCTACGCCCACCACTACAACGTCATTGAAACAACCCCCACCGGAATATGGCGCGCCCGGCAGGATTCGAACCTGCGACCCACGGCTTAGAAGGCCGTTGCTCTATCCAACTGAGCTACGGGCGCTCTATGTCGGCGCAGGTTGTGTCTGACTCCTGCCTATGCAGAACCCCGACACCGCTCAACGAGTGGTGCGCATAATACTCACAGGACCCTACCCCGTCAACGCCTCAAACAGTTTTTTTGTCTCCCTCCGGGCTATTGATCTGGCGCATTCAATTAGACGAGCGCCCTTTGCGTACTGCGCTATCCATGCGAAAATCCCCGCACCTAAAAACTGTACCCGATACTGAGACCATGACCGCACAACTTATTGATGGAAAACAGATCGCCACCGACCTGATCGACAGCGTAGCAAGAGGCGTCAAACTGCGCACGGAGAAAGGCCTGCGGGCACCCGGACTGGCCGTCGTTTTGATCGGTGATGACCCCGCCTCATCCGTCTATGTGGCCAACAAGCGCCGCGCGTGTGAACGCGCAGGGTTTGTCTCCAAATCTTTCGACTGGCCCTCCGACACGCGCGAAGACACGCTGTTGGAGCTAATCGATGAACTCAACAACGACCCGGTCATTGACGGCATCCTGGTTCAGCTACCCCTGCCCCCACAGATTGATTCCGACAAGGTTCTCGATCGCATCCGCCCCG
The DNA here is from genome assembly GCF_049985285.1 of Aestuariirhabdus sp. LZHN29. Taxonomy (NCBI): domain Bacteria; kingdom Pseudomonadati; phylum Pseudomonadota; class Gammaproteobacteria; order Oceanospirillales; family Aestuariirhabdaceae; genus Aestuariirhabdus; species Aestuariirhabdus sp. LZHN29. The sequence continues at coordinate 133,303 of NZ_JBNIEU010000004.1, forward strand.
ATAAAGACGTTGATGGTTTCCACCCCTACAATGTCGGACGCCTGTGCCAACGACTACCCCTGCTTCGACCCTGCACTCCCAAAGGCGTTATGACCCTGCTGCGCTCCACCGGCGCCGAGTTACGAGGACTCAACGCCACCATCGTAGGCGCCTCGAACATCGTTGGCCGACCGATGACCATGGAGCTGCTAATGGCAGGCTGTACCACTACGACCACACACCGCTTTACCCGCGACCTTGAAGGCGAAGTGCGAAGAGCTGACATACTGGTGGTTGGTGTCGGCAAACCAGGACTGGTTAAGGGGGACTGGGTCAAGCCTGGCGCCATCGTTATCGATGTGGGCATTAATCGCCTGGATAACGGCACACTGGTGGGCGACGTTGAGTTCGAAGCGGCTGCGGAGCACGCCAGCTGGATCACCCCGGTTCCCGGTGGGGTAGGCCCAATGACGGTTGCCACCCTAATCGAAAATACCCTGTATGCTGCAAATGAGCTGCACGACTGATCGCACACAAACAAGCGCCAACAATCCAACACCAAAACAACAAAGGGGCCATCGGGCCCCTTTGTTGTTTTGGTGTTCCGGGTGGCGCCTAGCCCTCCATACGCCAACGGGTTCCCTCGCGGGAATCCTCCAGCACAACACCCTTGCCCAGCAACTCCTGGCGAATACGATCGGCCTCGGCAAAATCCCGCCCCTTCTTGGCGGCTGCGCGTGCCTCGATCATCTGCTCGACATAAGCCGGATCAACGTCGGCACCAGACTGCAAATAGCGCCCCGGATCTTGCTGGAACAGGCCTAGCACACCACCCAAACGCCGCAACTGAGCCGCCAATCGCGCCGCCAGCATCTCATCCTCTGACTTGACCCGATTAATCTCACGCACCAGCTCACGCAACACCGACAGCGCCAGCGCCGTGTTAAAATCATCGTTCATGGCATCCCGGAAACGGGCATCGACATCGTTACCCAGTTCGCCCTCATCGGCTACCGGCAATCCACGCAAGGCATGATAGAAGCTGTCAACAACCTCCCGTGCAGCGATCAGACTCTCCTCTGAGTAATCGATCTGGCTGCGATAGTGACCCATGGTAAGAAAATAGCGCACTACCTCTGGATCGTACGTATCGAGAATCTCACGAATAGTGAAGAAGTTACCCAAGGATTTGGACATCTTCTCCTTGTTCACCCGAATAGCTCCGGCGTGCATCCAGGTGTTGACAAATTTGACCCCATTGGCCGCTTCCGACTGGGCGATCTCATTCTCGTGGTGAGGGAAGCGCAGATCCGGCCCGCCACCGTGAATATCAAAGGTATCCCCCAGACAGCACTTGGACATCGCCGAGCACTCGATATGCCAGCCCGGTCGACCTTTGCCCCACGGCGAATCCCAGCTTACCTCTTCGGGCTTTGCCGCCTTCCAGAGCACAAAATCAAAGGGACTCTCTTTGACATCACTGACCTCGATCCGTGACCCGGCCTGCATCTCCCCCAGGTTACGATTGTTCAGCTTGCCGTACCCTTCGAACTTCTCGACCCGATAATAGACATCCCCATTATCTGCCGCGTAGGCAAAACCCTTGCCGATCAGGACCTGCACCATGTCGATAATCTGCGCCATATGAGCGGTAGCGCGGGGCTCTTCATCGGGAGGTAATACCCACAGGCGCGCCTCATCCTCGTGCATGGCATCGATAAATCGCTCGGTCAGGCTATCGCAGGTTTCATCATTCTCATTGGCGCGACGGATAATCTTGTCGTCGACGTCGGTGATATTGCGCACATAGGTCACATCCCAACCCTGTGCACGCAGAAAACGGGTGATGATATCGAATGCCACCAACACCCGGGCATGTCCCAGGTGACAATAGTCGTATACCGTCATACCGCAGACATACATGCGGATCTTGCCGGGCTCAATCGGCGTAAAGCGCTCTTTCTTGCGGCTCAGGGTATTGTAAATACGCAACTGATCGCGACTATGTTGCTGCCCCATCAGTTACCCCCCTTGTGCACCCAGGTGTCTTTTAAACCAATGGTTTGGTTGATAACCAGTGCGTCGGCACGGGAATCATAACGGTCGATACAGAAGTACCCTTCCCGCTCAAACTGAAAGCGCGTCTCGGGTGCCGCATCCGCCACCGAAGGTTCAACCCAGCAGGTTTCCAGTACCTCCAGCGAGCGCGCGTTAAGATGCTCCATGAAATCCTGCTCACCGCGATCAGGGGACTCATGATCAAACAGGCGATCATACAGACGAACCTTCGCGGGCTTACCCTCTGTCGCCGACACCCAGTGAATGACGCCACGGGGACGAATGCCTTCGGGCGGATTTTCGCCAACGGTTCCGGGCACCAACGAGGCTCGCACCTCGAGAATCTCACCCTGGTCGTCTCGAATAACCTCGTCGGCGCGAATCACATAGGCGCTGCGTAATCGCGCATACTCACCCAATACCAGGCGCTTGAACTTCTTGCGAGGCAGCGTGACATCTTCGCTAAAATCGGCCCGATCGATGTAGAGCTCGCGGGTAAAGGGTAGCTGCCGTACCCCGAGCTCTTCACGATTGGGATGGACCGGGGCGGTCATCTGCTCAGCATCTGCGGTAACTATCAAGCATTTTTGATTACCCAAAAACACCTTATCCTTTACCCCCTTAACCTCTTTGATTTGCTCAATAGCTTTAAATGGACCCTCTGTTCGCCGATATTCAACTATCGCGCTGGCATAGCAAGGGCCGACGCCACGCAATTTATTTGCCAGCTCCTCTTCAGAAGCAGTATTAATATCCACCTTAGAGGACTCCATATTAGAATCAAAGTTGTCAATGACTAATCTTATAGGCCGCAGCACACACATGGCGCGTGCGGCATTCTCGTTCAGGTCTTCGCGCAAGGCGAAGTCGAGCATCCCCATATCGACGATGCCGTCGGAGCGATTGGTACCAATCATGTCGCAGAATTTACGCAGTGCCGTCGGCGTATAGCCCCGTCGGCGCATACCCGAGATGGTCGGCATCCGCGGATCGTCCCAACCATCCACAATGGATTCATCCACAAGACGCTTTAGCTTGCGCTTGCTGGTGACGGTGTAGTTCAGGTTCAGGCGCGCGAACTCATACTGGCGCGGGGTATAGGGCACCGGCAGCTTATCGAGAAACCATTCGTAGAGCGGGCGATGGTCCTGGAATTCAAGCGTACAGATGGAATGGGTCACCCCCTCTATCGCATCTTCCTGCCCGTGGGCAAAGTCGTAGCTTGGGTAGATGCACCATTTATCACCCGTCTGGTGATGGCTCTCTTTCCGAATACGGTACAGAATCGGATCACGCAGATTCATGTTGGGTGAGGCCATGTCGATCTTGGCGCGCAATACACAAGCCCCTTCGTCGAAGTCTCCCCCCCGCATCTTCTCAAATAGCGCCAGGTTTTCCTCCACACTGCGGTCGCGATACGGGCTTGCCTTACCCGGCTTGGTCGCCCAACCCCGATACTCGCTGGCCTGCTCTGCAGAAAGGTCACACACGTATGCATCACCCTCTCGAATCAGGTGAAGGGCCCACTGGTAAAACTGGTCAAAGTAGGAGGATGCGAAACGTACCTCACCCGACCAATTAAATCCGAGCCAGCGTACATCCTCCTGGATTGCATCGATATACTCCTGCTCCTCTTTCTCCGGATTGGTGTCATCAAAGCGCAGATTACACTGGCCGCCAAACTGCTGGGCGAGGCCAAAATTGACACAGATCGATTTCGCATGACCGATATGCAGATACCCATTAGGTTCGGGGGGAAAGCGGGTCTGCACCCGCCCCTCATTGTGACCGGCAGCCAGGTCATCGCTAATAATTTGCTGCAGGAAATTGGACCCAGCACTCTGTTCGCTGTTGCTCATTTCAACCCTTAGTATTGGCAATACAGGGACCCTACCTAGCCGCAGGCAGAGCATCCCCTATGTCGTATTTTGTTAAGAAGACTGGCTAGCAAAGGGAGCGGTATCAAATAGCGGTCCCCTGAAGCGGCTTTCTCAGTGCGTACAAAAAACGTATTATACCTGCCAAACACGCCGGAGCGTAAGCGTCTGCCCGCGGCATATCCTAAATCCCGCGCATCCTTCGGGATCGCAACCACATAAGGAACCCCCCATGATTGTTTTGCACACCAACCAGGGTGACATCAAGATCGAGCTGAATCACGAAAAAGCACCTAAAACAGCGGCTAACTTCGAAAGCTATGTGCGCGCTGGCCACTATGACGGCACTATTTTTCATCGTGTTATCAATAATTTCATGATTCAGGGCGGCGGGTTTGAAGCAGGCATGAAGGAAAAGGCCACCCAGGCCCCCATCGAAAACGAAGCCGACAATGGCCTCGGCAATGAGATTGGCTCTATTGCGATGGCGCGTACAAACGACCCCCATTCAGCAAGCGCCCAGTTTTTTATCAATATCGCCGACAACGCATTCCTCAACCACACCGCTAAAAACCCCCAGGGCTGGGGCTACGCTGTATTTGGCAAGGTGGTCGACGGCATGGATGTGGTTGACGCCATCAAGAGTGTGCGGACCGGTAATGCAGGACACCACCAGGACGTCCCCGTAGAGGATGTTGTGATCGAGAGCGCTGAGGTGGTAGAGGCATAAGCTTTGACTACCCTGTTTATATCAGACCTGCACCTGCAGGAGGACTGCCCGGCTATTAGCCGGGCTTTTTTCCACCTCCTGGAAAACCCCGGCAGCGATATCGAAGCGCTCTACATTCTGGGTGATTTCTTTGAATACTGGGTCGGGGACGATGGCACAACGACCTATCAAAAAAAGGTGATCGAGGCGCTCAAGCGCTTTAGCGAAAAGGTTGCTCCGGTCTATTTCATGCACGGAAATCGTGACCTTCTGATCGGCCAAAAATTCGCCAAAGAGGCGGGCTGCTCAATTTTACCCGACCCCTGCGTTATTGACCTGTACGGAACCCCCACCCTGCTAATGCACGGGGACAGCCTCTGCACCTTCGACATCGCCTACCAGCGATTTCGCCGCATCACACGCAACCCGATCGTCCGCTGGCTGGTTCTTCACCTGCCACTGAGCTACCGCACCTCATCGATTCAAAAACTGCGCAGCAGAAGCCAGCAGCAGGGCCCCACCAAGTCTCGCGAAATAATGGATGTAACACAGACAGAGGTTGAGCGCGTAATGGCTCAGCACAACTGCCAACGCCTTATCCACGGCCACACCCATCGACCCGCGCGCCACCCTCTAGCGATAAATGGCGCGAGTGCCGAGCGCATCGTTCTTGGCGACTGGAACCAAAACGGCTGGTTGGCTCGAGCCACCCCCCAAAGCCTCGAGCTGGAAAGTTTTCCAATCGGTACAGGGTAAACGGGAGGCGGCGACCGGCACCCTTACCCAACGCCCGAACAATTGCCCACTACAGCGACCATCTTCCGCGAAAAGGCCGTTTTTAACCACTTCGACTGATTGAATATGACCCAGCTCAGCAATTATAAATATGCTCGGGTAAAACGCTTGATATGATTCAAACAAGTGTTATAAATGAGCGTGTCGAAACCATTGCATCAAGCCCTCCAGCCCTGCGGGATCGAGCCAACGGGATAACGAGGAGGCACAAAAAGGACAGGTTTCACACTCAATCAAAGGGCACTGTGCCTACAAGGGGATGAGGCTGAATGCATAATATAAAAAATATCCTGGTGGTAGTGGATACCAGAAAGGCGACGCATACGGCGCTTAAACGCGGCAAGTTGATCGCCAAAGTAACCGGCGCGACGCTGCACCTGCTGGCCTGCAACAAAAGCCCGGACGCCAACTCCCAAGCCCAGCTTGAAGCACTGGTCGACCAGGTTCGGACACGCGGAATCGACGCCCAGGGCCATGAAAAATGGCATCACAGCGTGACCACCACCATCATCCACGTACAGCAGACCGAAGGTTGTGCCCTGGTGATCAAAGACGCACGGGAAGAGAATGAGTTAAGCCGCGCGGTGTTCGCACCCACCGACTGGAAACTGCTGCGTCGCTGCCCCTGCCCTGTACTACTGGTGAAGAATGACCGTGCGTGGGAAAACGGGGTTGTCCTCGCTGCCGTCGACGCCGATGCCTGCGATCAGGACCATCAGGTCCTCAACGAGGTCATAATGAGCCATTCCCATGATATTGCGGGGCTCGCCGATGCTGAGCTTCATATAGGTGCTGCCCATCCGGCGCCGATGCTCTCCTCTCCTGATCCGGTATACCAGAACATCGAGAGCCTCGACAAACTCTATCGCAACGCCTGCGTCCCCTATGCAACGAAGCACAAAGTGTCGGAGCAAGCCATCCACGTCGGTGAAGGCCCGGCACAGGGTTTCATACCCCGACTCGCAGAGGAGCTGGATGCATCCCTCGTGGTGATGGGCACCGTTGCACGCAGCGGTATCAGTGGCGCTATCATCGGCAACACCGCCGAGCTCATCCTCGACAGTATCTGCTGCGACGTACTGACACTGAAACCCGTCGACATCATGGAGCACCTTGAAGACGTCGTAACCCAACGCTAAAACCTGCCCGAGCCCCCATTCAAGGGGGCTCGCCATTTATTTTGTGAATTCCCGATATACCCTTCCTAAACCAACGTCTTACTTAACTTCATAAGCCCTAATACGTTATACTTCTGCCGCCAAATTAGGGGGTTACAAGCCCGTGACGCATACCTGTTGAAGGTCCGATCAGACCAGATCCGATCTTGGGCGACAGGACAACCGATGAGGGTATTACAAAGTGCTAGAAGCTTACCGTAAACACGTAGAAGAGCGCGCCGCCTTGGGTGTTCCACCCAAACCACTGGACGCAGAACAAGTCGCCGCCTTAGTCGAGCTGCTGAAAAACCCGCCCGCTGGCGAAGAGCAGACCGTCCTGGACCTGATCACTAATCGCGTCCCCCCCGGAGTTGACGAGGCCGCCTACGTTAAAGCGGGCTTTCTATCCGCTGTCGCCAAAGGCGAATCCAGCTCTCCCCTGATCGACAAAGCAGCGGCGGTAAAACTGCTCGGCGGAATGCTGGGTGGCTATAACATCGAAACTCTGGTTTCCCTGCTCGACGATGGAGCCCTGGGAGAGATTGCCGCCGAACAGCTGAAGAAAACCCTTCTTGTCTTTGACGCCTTCCACGATGTAGAGGAGAAAGCCAAGGGTGGCAACGCCAATGCCCAGGCTGTAATGGAGTCCTGGGCTGAAGCAGAGTGGTTTACCAGTCGCGACAAGGTTGCCGAAAGCATCAAAGTTGCCGTCTTCAAGATAACCGGCGAGACCAACACCGACGATCTGTCTCCGGCTCCCGACGCCTGGTCACGCCCCGATATCCCACTGCACGCCAACGCCATGTACAAGATGGAGCGCGATGGCTTAACTCCGGAAGAGCCCGGTGTTAAGGGACCCATTGCCCAGATCAACGAGGTCAAGGCCAAAGGCTTGCCCGTTGCCTTCGTTGGTGACGTTGTCGGCACCGGCTCCTCACGCAAATCAGGCACCAACTCGGTACTCTGGTTCTTCGGTGAAGACTCTCCCGGCGTCCCTAACAAGCGCGGCGGTGGTATCTGCATCGGTGCCAAGGTCGCCCCCATCTTCTTCAACACCATGGAAGATGCTGGCGCGCTGGTATTTGAAGCACCCGTCGACAAGATCGGCATGGGTGATGTGATCGAGATTCGCCCTTACGACGGCAAGATTCTGAATGAAAGCGGTGAGGTCCTCTCTGAGTTCGGTTTCAAATCCGACGTCATTCTGGACGAAGTTCAGGCGGGTGGCCGTATTCCCCTGATTATCGGCCGAGGCCTGACCGATAAGGCGCGTGCCGCACTGGGACTGGAGCCAAGCGATCTGTTCCGTGTACCCACGATGCCTGCCGACAGCGGCAAAGGCTTCTCCCTTGCACAGAAAATGGTAGGTAAAGCCTGTGGCGTCGAAGGCGTTCGCCCTGGCACTTACTGTGAGCCTAAAATGACAACGGTCGGCTCCCAGGACACCACCGGCCCGATGACCCGCGACGAACTCAAAGACCTGGCCTGCCTCGGTTTCTCCGCCGACCTGACCATGCAGTCCTTCTGCCATACTGCCGCCTACCCCAAGCCGGTCGACGTGCAGATGCAGCATAGCCTGCCCGATTTCATCATGAATCGCGGTGGTGTTTCCCTGCGTCCCGGTGACGGCGTCATCCACAGCTGGTTGAACCGTATGCTGCTGCCCGATACTGTCGGTACCGGTGGTGATTCCCACACCCGTTTCCCGATCGGTATCTCCTTCCCGGCTGGCTCCGGCCTGGTAGCCTTCGCAGCTGCCACCGGCGTTATGCCGCTGGATATGCCCGAGTCTGTTCTGGTGCGTTTCAAAGGCAAGCTGCAACCCGGTATCACCCTGCGTGACCTGGTTAATGCGATCCCCTATTACGCAATCCAGCAGGGTCTGCTGACCGTTGACAAGAAAGGCAAGATCAATATCTTCTCTGGCCGCATTCTGGAGATCGAAGGCCTTCCCGACCTCAAGGTTGAGCAAGCCTTCGAACTGTCCGATTCCGCCGCCGAGCGGTCTGCCGCAGCCTGCAGCATCAAGCTCGACGAAGCGCCTATTCGCGAGTACCTGAACTCCAACATCACCATGCTGCGCTGGATGATCGAGCAGGGTTACGGGGACGTCAGAACCATCGAACGTCGCGCTCAGAATATGGAGCAGTGGCTGAAGAATCCCGAGCTGATGAGTGGCGATGCCGATGCCGACTACGCCGCAGTCATCGACATCGACCTTGCCGACGTTAAGGAGCCTCTGGTTGCCTGCCCTAACGACCCGGACGACGTCAAACTGCTCTCCGACGTAGCCGGAACCAAGATCGATGAGGTATTCATTGGCTCTTGCATGACCAACATCGGCCACTTCCGTGCTGCCGGTAAGCTACTCGACGCTACCAATGACACTCTGTCCACTCGCTTCTGGATGACACCTCCGACAAAAATGGACGAAGCTCAGTTGATGGAAGAGGGTTACTACAACATCTACGGCACAAAAGGTGTGCGCACCGAAATGCCAGGATGCTCCCTCTGCATGGGTAACCAGGCGCGTGTCGCTCCGGGTGCGACGGTTATCTCTACCTCCACCCGCAACTTCCCCAACCGTCTGGGGACTGGTGCCAACGTCTATCTGGGCTCTGCCGAACTCACCGCAGTATCTGCCATCATGGGCAAACTGCCGACTCCGGCTGAGTACATGGACTATGCGAAAAACCTCGACAGCATGTCTGCCGATGTCTACCGCTACCTGAACTTCAATGAAATGGAGTCTTATCAGAAAGCGGCGGACGAAGGACAGCGCATCGCTGCGGTCCAGGTTCAGTAAGCGAACCCAGCATAAAAAAACCCGCCTCGGCGGGTTTTTTTATGCGCGCAAAACGACCCACAGAATTTATTGGCTATTTGCATTCTTAGGTTGGATTTTTGCTCCATGGCAGTAAAGGAGAGCACCCTGTTCTGTACAAAAGTTGGTAGGAGTCAGTCTGGCCCCCAACAGCCGTTTCGTGCATAAGTTGGTTGGTTGCTGTAGTGGTCAAAACAGCGGCTCCGCGCACAAAGCCGACCTTAGAGCATTGTTCGTCTGAATAAGCAGGCTTACCGAAAGCGGACGTTTTCGAACGCCGACCTGCTGGTCAACGCCACTGCTGCGATATACCAGCCACAGCCTTTTATCCAACACACAACATTCGAAAAGCATCATCAGCCTTCGTTGACGTCATAGTCGCGGCCAAACGGCACAAACATCTTATCCAGCGTTACTTGCTCAAGCTGAGAACGGATATTGGTTTCGATGTCTGCAAAAAGATCTGTAAACACCCCATGCACTTTGCAATGGTCCTGCCACCCCGAGAAGGGGTTGTCGATACCCTCTGCAATCAGCGGACTACCTTGAACCGCATCATAGACCTCTCTCAAGGTAATCTCATTAGGACTACGATCCAATGCCAGACCGCCTGTGGCACCGCGGTAGGATTTAAGGATACCCGCCTTGACCAGCTGAGAAACGATATGTCGCACTCGAGTAGGGTGGGTCTTAACCCACTTAGCAATGGTTTCTGTACGGAGCCGCTGGGGCGCATTAGCCGCAACAAAGGAAAGGATGTAGGAAGCCGTGATTAGACGAGTCGAGCGGGCCATCGCGATTTTTTCGGTTTGATGAGGCTAGCTACGTAGCGCTCATAGGTTGGTATCAAGGTCGATCGCTGGAATTCTGAGGATGCCTCCTACAAATGTCAAAGTCATCGTAACAATTTGCGCCTCTAGCCCTGACCAAATCTCGGCTCCCTCTTTTCAAGGAATGCCTGCACACCCTCAATAAAATCAGAGCTATCGGAACAGAGAATGAAAGACTGCAGCTCCTCATCCAACTGTGTAGCCAGTTCTGCCAGCCTGCGCTGAGCCAGCAATGCTTTCATCCGAAGCTGAGCGGAGAGAGAACCAGCGGACAACTTTTCAACGACATCAGCAACCGTTTGATCAAGATTTCCGACATCGGCGACGCGATTAACCAACCCCCAAGCCAGAGCCTCTTCGGCTCTTAACGGTCGATTCGTGCTGAGCACCTCTAATGCTCGTTTCTCACCAATCAACGTTGGCAGACGATAAGTCAGGCCACCATCAGGTGTTGTCCCCAAAGCGGCATAAGCCGGAACAAATCGGCTACCCTGCTCAGCCAGCAGGATATCGGCAGCACACGCGAGGCTCATACCATAACCTGCAGCCGCGCCACGAACCGCCGCAATAACCAGGCAGGGGATCTCCGCCAACGCCAGAATCACATGATGCGCCAGCCCGATGTAGCGAGTCAGCATCTGCTTACGTTCTCGCGGGGAAACCGCCAACAACTGCTGAAAGAATTGCACATCGCCGCCGGCGCAAAACACAGGTCCTTCGGCTTCTATAACCAGCACTTGCAGCGATTTATTGCCGCGACATTCGGTCAGAATCACTAGCAAAGAAGCAAACATCCCCTCGGAAATAGAGTTTCGCGCTTCTGGTCTGTTCAGTGTGATCGTGCCGACACCATTTTCTAGCTTAAAACCAATGGGTGAAGCGAGATAGGGCCTCAATGCGTTGCCTCCAATTCGATAATGACAGGGATTACATAAGAGCGGCCTCCACTCGGGAAGCCGCCTATCGAGGGTCAGTGTGCAAACTGCATTAGGCCTTACTTGCAAGCGCCTCCGGTCCAGCCGTTGATGCTCCATGTGACTTGGAATCTGTCGGGTTTATGCGCGCAGTCTTGGCAACGGGAACAGCTTCATTCAGGTCTTCACGCAACCAGCGCAGCAGAGACAAAAACGAGATTCCCATCAGCACGGCCAGCGGTAGACCCACCGCAATACTGGCGGTCTTGAGCGGGTCCAGACCGCCGATATTCATCACCACCAGGCCGGTCGCACCGAGGATTAGCGCCCAGAACAGTCGGTTATAGCGGGTCGGTTCCTGACCGTCATGCAATTGCTTGGAAGCGATCGAAGCCATCACGTACGCGGAGGAGTCGACCGTGGTGCCGGAATAGACAAAACCAACGAAAACGAACAGCGGCAACACCAGCCACTCCATCGGCAGTTGCAACAGCACACCGAGAATGGCCGCCGGTGCACCATCGTCTTTCATGGTTTGCAAAACAGGGAACACATCGTTCATTTCGGCGTACATCATATTGTTGCCGAACAGCATGAAGAACAACATACAGCCAGCACTACCTGCTAGGGTGACGGTCAGGCCGATCTCACGGAAGGTACGCCCCTTGGAGATTCGGGCAATAAAAATACCCATATAGGGGCCGTAAGCCGCCCACCAGGCCCAGTAGAAGATGGTCCACCACTGCGGGAACATGCTCTTGCCGATCGGGTCGGTGTAGAACGACATGCGCGCAAATTCAGACAACATGAGGCCGAAGCTATCGGTAGCCAGGTTGAGCATGAAGAAGGTGGGGCCACCGACAAAGACGATGAAACAGAGTAGCAGTACCGCCACCAAATTGACGTCACTGAGGATTTTGATCCCTTTCTTCAATCCCAGTACCACCGAAGTAACAAAGATTGCGGTCCAGATGCAAACCACCGCTACATCTACGCTGAAGGTGTGTTCAATACCGAGCAAGCGGCTGAGCGCCTCAGCCAGCATTGGGGTGCCAGATGCCAGCGTGGTCGCGGTTGCACCCACCAGACCAAAGATCAACATGATATCGATAATTTTACCCACCAGCCCGTTGGCATGACGCTCGCCGATGATACCTGCACAAGCGCTGCTAAGGCGCAGACCGCCACTCTTGCGGTTGTAGTAGGCATAACCGATGGGGAAAGCGGTGAGACAGTAAAAGGCCCAGCCGATCGGCCCCCAGTGGAACATACCGTACATGGCGGCATACTCGGCGGCAGCCTGGCTTTTAGACTCCAGGCCGAACGGGGGCGAATCGTAGTAGTAGGTCCATTCGATCGCAGCCCAGTAGATCAGCGCGGTGCCGATACCGGAGCAGAAGAACATCGCGATCCAACTCATGCGGCTGAACTCGGGTCGCGCTTCGGCACCCCCAAGGCGAATGTGGCTGTATTTGCCAAAAGATAGCCACGCCACCGCACCCAGAAACAGCGCACCGGCCCAGATATAGACGAAACCGAGTTGATCGGTGAAGAAGTTGAACATCGTTTTCACGATGGTTTTGGCGCTCTCCTCAAACAGGATCATGGAGAGCAACACCACTGATATGGTGATCAGTGCGGGCCAGAATATCCCTTTATCCACGGCTGCTACGTCGCCGTTGGCAGGGTGTTTGTTGTTATTCGTCATGGTCTAGATACCCTCATTTTTATATTTTTACATTTTTATTGTCGGTTAACTGCGTCAATAAATCTCCCGGTTGCAGACCTCCTGGTAAGCGTTGAAAAGGTTGTTAGGGTTGGGCGATCGCTGCAGACGTTCGGGCGCCCGGCTGCTGTCGCAAAATGGATTTGCCGATAATGTGGCGCTGGATCTCGGAGGTTCCCTCCCAGATCCGCTCGATGCGGGCGTTGCGCCAGATCCGCTCGACCGGAGTTTCATCCATCAACCCCATGCCGCCATAGATCTGCACCGCGTTGTCGGCCACCATAGCCAGCGTTTCGCTGGCAAACAGCTTGGCCATCGCTGCATCGGCGTCGCTCATGCAGCCCTGATCCATCCGCCAGGCGGTTTCCAGCGCCAGCAGATCGGCGCAACGCAAGCGCGTTGCCATATCCGCGAGCAGGAAGGAGACTCCTTGGTTGTCACCGATGGGGCGGCCGAACTGTTGCCGCTCCGATGCCCAAGCCGCAGCCAGATCGAACGCCCGTTGCGCCTGGCCAACACAGCTGGCCGCCACCATCACACGGCCGGCGATAAGCCACTCGTTGGCTACTTGCCAGCCCTCTCCGACCTGCCCCAATACCCGATCTGCAGGCACCGGGCAGTCGTCGAAGAAGAGTTCGTACTGGTGATAACCACGGTTGCTGACGCAGCGTGGACCGCGGCGAATCGTCAGCCCCGGTGTATCGCTATCGACCAGAAACGCGGTCACCTGGTTACGCGGCCTGACTGCCGATTCATCCACGCCGGTCACCGCAAAGACGATGGCGAAATCCGCCTCACCGGCATGACTGATAAAGTGTTTGGCGCCGTTGATCAGGTACACGTCACCGTCACGCTCGGCTCGGGTACGGATGCTCGCTGCATCGCTGCCAGCACCCGGTTCTGTCAGGGCGAAACAGTCCAACTTGTCACCCCGTACACAGGGCAGCAGATAGCGTTCAGCTTGCTCGCCGCTGCATGCCATCAGAATCTTGCTGGGACGGGCGACAGAGACCTGCAGCGCCCAGGAAACCTTGCCTAGCTCCCGCTCGATCAGCGCCTGTGACAGGGCATCGAGACCGGCACCACCGACCGACTCGGGCATGTTGAAGGCATAGAGACCGACCTCGATGGCGCGCTGCCGGATCTGGGCCGCCAGTTCGGTCGGCACGTCACCGCTGCGCTCCACTACATCTTCGTACGGTAGCAATTCGCGCTCAACAAACTGGCGTGCGGTTCTGATCAGCAGTTGATGCTCTGTGGTCAGTTGGAAATCCATGCTCTGCTCCGTATTAGGGGCCGAAAGGGCTACTGACCGATCCAGTCTGGATCGCGCTTCTCGACGAACGCCTTAGCACCTTCCTGCGCGTCGCTGCTCTCCAGCATCTGCATGAATTTCGGCCAAGTCCTGGCGCGCAGCGCAGCGTAGCTTTCGGTGAAGCTGAGTTTCTCGGTCATCAGTACGGCTTCTTTGATCGCCGCCAGCGATAGTGGCGCGGCCTTGAGCAGATCTGCCGCCAGAGCACGGGCGCGCTCCATCAATTGTTCGGCGGGTACCACTTCGTTAATCAGACCATGACGTTCCAACTCTGCAGCACTCTGACGACGCCCAGCCATCAGAATCTCCATCGCCTTGGTGCGTGGCAGCAGCTTGGGCAACATGAAGGTAGCGACATCTGGCGCGACACCGATGCGTACTTCGGGCAGATAGAACTCGGCATGCTCAGCTGCGAGGACAAAATCGGCACGCAGCAACATCTCAAAGCCGGCCCCCACCGCCAGCCCGTTAACCGCGCAGATAACCGGCTTGTAGAGACTGGTCATCTCAGGGAAGCCGGCGAAGCCTCCCTCGCCAAAGTCCTCCAGATACTCTTCGCCTTCAGCGACCGCATTGAGATCCCATCCCGCGCAAAAAAACTTCGATCCGGCGCCGGTTAGGATGGCGACGCGCAGGGTGGGGTCGTCGCGGAAGTCGGCAAACAGCTGGCTCATCACGCGGCTTAAGGGGGCATCCAGCGTGTTAGCTTTAGGGCGATCCAGGACGATCTCCAGGATCTGGCCGTTACGGGTAACCTTCAGAAAATCACTTGTGTTGGTCATTGTTCACTCCGGGTATGGAGGCAGGTTTGTGTGAAACCTGCCAAGTATCAAGTTAGTGTCTGGTGTTAGGAGAACGGCAAAAGCTAGTTGGAGATCGGCACCATACGGATCAGCGCATCAGCCGCCACCACCCCCTCACCCTCAGGCAGCAACATCAGCGGATTTACATCCAGTTCGGCGATCCGTTCGCTGTGCTCGCGTACAAAATTGGCAATACCGAGGATAGCGCTGGCCGCAGCTTCTAAATCAGCTACAGGACGCCCCCGGAAGCCCTTAAAGAGGGGCGCACACTTCAGACTGTTAAGCGCCTCAAACACCTCCTCCTTACCGACCGGCAACAGGAGTGAGCGACTGTCTTTGAGCAACTCAACCAAGATGCCGCCGGCGCCCACCACGAGATAGGGGCCAAACTGTTCATCCCGCGCCACACCGACAATTAGCTCCGCTACGGTTCCAGCAACCATCTTCTCGATCAGGAACCGATCGGCGATAGACGTCAGTGCGGCAACCGCTTCGGACACTTCTGCGGCGCTACGCAGATTGAGCCTCACACCACCGATCTCGGTCTTATGAGCCACCCCTACCACCTTGGCAACCACAGGAAAACCAAGCCTTGTCGCCGCGTCTGCGGCCTCTTGGGCACTCGACACCAGCTCAGAAGCAGGAATAGTGACGCCGTAGCCACTCAACAGCTGTTTGGACTTAGCTTCATCCAAAACTTCCAAGACCGCAGCATCCGGTTCAGCAGAGGGTGTGAGCAGCGGTAACTCATGTCGCGACCAAGCACGGCCCACATCCAAAGCGGCCTGAATACCAGCCAGACCAGACTCGATGCCGGTCAACGGCACCACCCCCTGTTCTATCAAGCGTCGTGCTACCGGTTCTGCCATGTTGTCAGCCAGCGTTGACATCACCGCGCCTTTACCACCGGTTCTCTGCACGGCCTCAACAAAGGCACGTTCGGCCACTTCCCAAGAGGTGGTGTCACAAAGATCTGCGCGAGGGTAGTCGAGCAGACTGATCGTGATATCGAAACCGTCCTGCATGAAGGCGGTATTGGTGTCTGCCATGCGCGCCTGATCATTCCAGTCAAACATCTGATAATCGAGAGGATTGGCGACCACAATTCGCTCATGAACCGTCGGAGCCACCTGCGTCACACCGTCATCACTCAACGCAGGCATGACCAGAGCTGTCTCGTCCATGGCATCACCGATCAGCGACAAGTCACCTCCGGACGTGCTCATAACGCCAACACGATTACCTTGGAGCGGCCCACAGACATGCAGCACTTTGAGCGCTTCAACCAACGCCTCCATCGAGTAAACGCGCGCAACCCCGGTACGCTTGAACAACGCATTCATCAGCTCATCCGATCCGGTCAGCGAAGCGGTGTGCGACATAGCCATCTTCTGCGCCGCCTCGGAGCGTCCTGATTTGATCGCCACCACAGGCTTGCCCACCTGACGCGCAAAGGCCACTGCGTCCTCGAATGCTTTGGGGTCGGATATACCCTCGACATAAAGACCGATCGCCGATACCCGCTCCAGCTCTGCAAAGGTGCGGATGGCATCGTGCAGGTCAAACTTCAGTTTGTTACCCAGCGACAGGACGTAGGAGATAGGCAAGCCACGCAGTTGCATGGTCAGGTTGAAAGCAATATTGGAAGACATGGTGATCAGCGCCACCCCGCGCTCGACACGGGAGCCACCTTGCTGGTCGGGCCAAAGCATGGCGCCGTCGACATAGTTCAACATGCCATAGCAGTTCGGCCCCAGCAGCGGCATGCTTCCGGACGCATCGCGCAACTGTCGCTCCAACTCTGCGCCATCCTCACCCGCTTCTGTAAAACCGGTGGCAAAACAGACCGCGCCACCGGCTCCACACTTAGCCAGGTCACGCACGATATCGATTGTTAGGTTGCGATTAACCGCGATATAAGCCGCGTCAGGGCTGGCGGGAAGATCAGCCACGGAGGAAAAAACTTTACGGCCGAGAATCTCGGCTTTTTTCGGATGAACCGGCCAGATTTCCCCCTGGTAACCTATACGGTCACACTGACGAATCACCTCTTCGGCCTCTCGCCCCCCAAATACTGCAATTGACCGAGGCTGCAGGACGCGCGCAAATGACATCCGGTACTCTCCTGAATAACGTTGTTGTTATTGTTATTTGCCTTGCCTCCAGAACTAGAAGGCCTGCCCGCGATTGTTCGCTTTGTGGAGCAAGAGCAACTGTTCTCCATCGTGCCGCACCCCATTAGCTCTGGTTTCATAATTCCCGACACATTTGTTACAATTTTCGTCACAATTAATGAGGCGTCAGGTGATGAAGCACTACGCGTTTTTGCTCCTGCCGGAATACAGTAATCTCTGCCTCGCCAACTCCGTTGAAGCGCTGAAAGCCGCCAATGGATTCCAAGCGGAAGAGGCCTATCGGGTGACTTTGGTCTCCATAAACGGTATCGCGGTGAACAGCTACAGCGGATTCCCGGCGCCGATCAGCGCTAGTCTGGAAAGCTTGCTGCGAGAAGACTGCCCCGATCTTCTCTTTGTCCTCGCCAGCTACAACTACCGGACTCACACTACCGACGAGGTCATCAATGGCTTACGCCGTGCGAAGAGAACGGTTGCGCGGATCGGCGGGCTGGATGCGGGTAGTTACACCATGGCCAGGGCGGGGCTGCTGGAAGGCCATAGAGCGACTATCCACTGGACCGAGGCCGAAACGTTTCTGGAAGGTTTCCCCAACGTAACCGTCTGCCATGATCGCTATGTGATTGATGGCAGCCGTATCACTTCTGGTGGATCCGCCAGCGCACTGGACCTGATGTTGAACTTGATCCGTCAGGATTATGGTGAGGCTTTAGCACTTTCCGTATCCGATCTGCTGATCTTCGATACCGAGCGCCCAGGCAGTGTTAGGCAGAAGGAACATAGTGCAGGCCGCCTTGAAGAACGCGCACCGCGAATAGCTCGTGCGATCAAAATTATGGAGAAACATATCGAGTCGCCGCTTTCCGTTGATGCAATTGCGAATCTGACCGGCATATCGCAACGTCAGCTTGAGCGGGACTTTAAGGAGGTTATGCAGACCACCGTCGCCAAGCACTACTCTCGATTGCGAATAGCCGCGGCGCGCCGGCTGATCAAAGAAACCAAACTGAGCATTACCGAGGTGGCGATTCGTAGCGGACACGGTTCATTAGCTTCTTTGATCCGCGTATATAAGCAACATTTTGGTTGCACTCCGTCCGAGGATCGAAAAAGCTAGATTAAACAGGCATTTTCTGTGCCCCCACCATGCACTGGAAGCTTGAGACTAAAGAAAGTCACAGCCGCTCATGCGGTAATGGATAAAAACAAAAAAGGCGGGATCGCAAGATACCCGCCAAAGGACACACGGTGGTGCACTGGTTCTGTTTAGGTCAAGCAGCCATGTACTGACCACCATTGACGGATAGCGTTGCCCCGGTAATAAACCCAGCTTGCTCAGATGCTAGGAATGACACGGTATTTGCAATGTCATCGGGGGAGCCGATACGTCCGACCGGAATTTTTGCTACTTCACTTTCTAGAATCTCTTTAGACATAGACGCTGTCATTTCGGTCAGTATGAACCCGGGACAAACGGCGTTGGCAGTCACCCCCTTGCCAGCCAGCTCTTGGGCGATTGGGCGGGTAAAACCGAGCACCCCGGCTTTGGCGGCTACGTAGTTTGCCTGCCCGAATTGTCCGCGCTGGCCATTCATCGAGCTGATATTGATAATACGTCCGAAGCCACGCTCTCTCATGCCCGGTGCAAATGCCCGGCACATGTTGAACACGCCCGTCAGATTGACATCAATAACCGCTTGCCACTGACTTGCCGGGTCCATCTTGTGCATAAAACCATCGCGAGTGATCCCTGCGTTATTCACCAGCACATCGGCCATCCCGAAGCGTGCTTCAACCTCTGCCCGCATCCGCTCGACATCATTAAAGTCCGAGACATTTACCTGAACACCGGGGATGCCGGTCTCCGTTTCAAAGCGGTCTAGGGACTCGGGGTTTATATCGGCTACAACCACTCGATAGCCACTAGCCAGCAACACCTTTGCACAGCAAGCACCAATTCCCTGAGCCCCCCCCAGTTACCAACGCCAGCTTTGATTCTTGGTTATACATATCTCACTCCAACTACTTGATACTTTTTCTTATTGAAAGCACACGATGAAAGCCACAGGCGACAGAGCATGCAGAGCAACTATGAGCTTGCCGATAGAAACCTGGGCTCCAGATCGACGATAAATAAAGGTTTCATTCCAGCGCACTGGTGATTTAGAGAAGACTCTGCCGCCTACACGATCAGGCTGGCAAGACGCTCATTAATCAGATGCTCAGCATCCCCAACCATTCGAGAGATCAACTCGGCTGCAGTTGGAATGTCGTAAATTAGGCCTGCCGAGACGCCCGCCCACCAAATTCCGTGTTCCATATCCCCGGTTTCCAGCACCACTGCACCTCGCTTACCTGCCACCAAAGGTGCGACATCGGCAAACTCTGATTCGCTGCGGCTTTCGATCTCAGCCACCTCCACAGCAACGGTATTTTTAAACACACGAGCAGTGTTCCTGAATTTACGAAAGATCAATTGCGTATCCAGCTCTGTGGCAGCAATGAGTTTCTGCTTCAGGTTGTCATGGACAGGAGCTTCTTGAGTCCCCAAGAAACGGGTTCCCATGCTCACGGCCGAAGCCCCCATAGCAAGAGCGGCCACCAAACCTCGCGCATCACTGAAGCCACCACAGGCAATCACGGGTATATCCAACTCATCAACGGCGCGGGGTAGCAGCACCAGAGACGGGATATCATCTTCACCGGGGTGTCCTGCGGCTTCAAAACCATCGATGATTACAGCAGCGCAACCCACCTCTTGTGCCTTCTTAGCATGTTTGACTGAAGTGCACTTGTGGATGACCTTGACGCCCGCCTCGTTGAACAGCGGCATAAAGGGAGCGGGACTACGACCAGCGGTTTCTACAATCTTGACGCCACCATCGATAATCGCCTTCACATACTCCTCGTAAGGCGGAGGCGTCAGGCTTGGGAGAATAGTCAAATTCACGCCGAACGGTTTATCGGTCATGGACCGAGTGCGATCGATCTCTTTGCGCAGATCATCTGGTGTAGGCTGAGTCAACGCGCTAAGAAAGCCCAACCCTCCAGCATTGGCTACCGCCGCGACCAGCTCAGCTTTGGAAACTCGCTGCATCCCCCCTTGTATGATGGGATGTTCAATTTCTAACAACTCCGTCAACCGTGTCTTGATCATGGGTATCAACCTTAATTTTTGTTATCGCCCTGCAGATGCGATTGCTGCTATGGCTTTGAAAGATGCATTTGGATTTCTTGCCACCCCTCTTGGTTTACTGTCAGGGCAGCTGGAACTCATGGTGACGCGTCAGGACTGAATGGGTCTAATAAATAGCGACAAAATTGTTACATTAATCGTCACATTTAAGGTTGGCAATGCTCGCAACTGGATGGTTTTGCTCACTGAATTCAATCATAGACATGCAATGCAACGGCTGGAGGTTTGCTCAAAACAGAGCCAGATCGCCACTCATCGGTTTACAAATGAGTAGTTTGGGATGACTGCAAAGTGCCCATTTTGGTCGAGAGCAGCATGCCCTGAAATGTCCGCTTTTGACTAGAAGCCACATTGCGGCTAAACCAGCCCTTAAGGTCCGAAATGGGCCAGACCTTGCCGTTTTCCAGCCGCAGTTGGTCAACGCAGGGTGCCATGGGAATCCAACCAAACCCTGCTTCCGGCACTACGTCTCAATGGTATGAAATCCAACCAGTAGCCTGTGATCAGGTTGAAGAGCCCAAGGAGTTCTTTCCAACCCTAGAATGCAATTAGCCAATTTATTTAAAGACTCCGTATAATCCGCCGCATCTCTTTCGCGTTACGCTGCATAACTACAGGCTCGGCGGTGATATAGCGAGCCTCGACATACAGCGACGTCACTCGCTGGACCGCCCGAGCCAGCACAGGCCTTTGCAGCTGAACCCGGCGCATAAAATCCAGCGGGCCCTCCCCGACGGATCTCGCCAGCCCCTGTCGCTCCATCCGCCGACAAAATCGTTGATACGCTGCCGTAACGGGATCGGGTGCCGGCTGCCGCTGCACCCACCAGCCCCAGCCACCCAGCACCCCCAGGGTAATCGCCGCCGCTGCCAGCAGCGCAATAGCAACCCGCCCTATATCGGCGCTCCCCAGCCACTCCTGCCAGAACCCCTGCTGACGAGTCTGGTCAAAATCCAAAACATTAAGGTGCCAGTAGTACTCCAGCATATCCAACTGCAACCGCAGCCGATTAAGCAGGGGAATGTTCTGGTAACGCAGCGCTGAGAATGGCTCGTCCTCCAAAAAACTCCCTTCACTTGCCATCGCTTGCTGCAAGCTCTCCTCAATACGATCCGGAGCCACCGCCGCCGTCGGGTCAGCGCGCACCCAGCCAGCCCCCGGAAGCCAGACCTCTGCCCAGGCATGAGCATCGAACTGGCGCACCTGCACTACGCCAACCTCTGCGTTTACCTCTCCCCCCTGGTACCCTGCGACGACCCGGGCTGGAATACCCGCCGCCCGTGCCAGAAACACCAGAGCGCCGGCGTAGTGGGCACAGAATCCCCGGCGACTTTCAAACAGGAACTGATCAATACTATCCCCCTGTAATCTGGGCGGTCGCAATGTGTAGAAATACTGCTGCTGGTTAAAACGTTGCATAATCCGCCGAACAAACTGCGCCCCGTCTCCCTCTACCTCCCGATAGAGGGCGCGTGCAAATTCACGGGCTCGTAAATCACCGGATTCTGGTAGCTGCAGGTAGAGCTCACGCATCCAGTTTGGCAGCTCAAGATCGAGGCGGTAATCAAGGGCAGAACGCAGTTGATAACTGTAGCGCTGCTTCACGGCCTCCGGTGCCATCAAGCGGGAGTCCCTGGTGAGGATGGCGCCCCTTACGGGCGCCGACACCATGTCGAGGGAAAACAGCCAGGCCCGCCCTGTAGGCTCCTGCATAATACGATAGGCAACCTCAGTGCCCAACGCTTCGCGCTCCGACAACACCGCAGCACGGGGTGGCGCATTAAGCTGGTGACGCCTGCTGTCGTTGGCGGCGGGCAGCTGGGACCAACGGTGACCGTCAAAATGGGATAGGTTCAAGCCCCGCCAGTATAGGCGGCGTTTGGGCGGCACCTCCCCCTCAAAGGTTGCGCGAAACACCAGCTCATCGGATTGCGTCAGCTCGGCAATATCCCCTGGCGCCATACTGTCACTCAGGCCGGTGCGTGCTTGCGAGCCAGGCGGCTCGACAGACCAGAGCGGGGGTACTCTGGGCACCAGCACAAACAACACCAGCGCCAAAGGGATAGCCTGCAACAACATTGATCCGGCCTTACGCACAGCCGCCAGCGGGCGCTCCTGCAAGCCCCCCTGGTTCAGGCCAACAGCCGCTGCGACGATCAGCAACAGGTTGATAAAGGCCAGCGATGTACTGACCAGTGTCTGATCATAAAGCAGTGAAATGACCACCACAAAACAGCTGAGAAAAATAACCAGGTACGCGTCCCGAAGGGACTTCATCTCCAGCAATTTGAGCACAAAAGCGACAACTAGCAGACACCCCCCTGCGTCCAGCCCTACCAACGTATGATAACGCCACTGTATCGCTGCAACCGCTGACAGCAGCATGACAGACTTGACCCACAACGGAGGGTACCCCGAGCGCCCAGTGAAAATCATCAAGCGCCAGGATACACAAACTACAACCAGCGCCAGGACCCAAAGAGGAAGGCGCCCCAAATGGGGCACGACTACCAGCACTTGGCAGGCAAGCAACCAGAAAAGCGCGGTGCGAGGGATCTGGTGAGGGTTCAGGGCTGGCATAGCGCTAGAGCTTGTAAACATTGTTCCAGATGAGGACGCCCATGAGAGGGAGCTAACTCCACCCCGGGTAAACGCAGACCATAGTCCTCCTGCTCCCGCTCGGCTTGCAAACACCAAAAACACAGATGAGACAGCCGTGACTCCACCGGCCCCGTTGTCACCGCCCAATCGAGCCATAGACGTCGTTCGCGGGCACTGACAAACTCCTTGGTGAACAGCTGCTGATGACGCGAACTCTGCTTCCAGGCCAAGTGATTAAGGGGGTCGCCTTGGCGATACTCTCGAACCGAAGCGAAATCATCGGCTCCAGCCAACTCCTCCATCATCTCCCCCTCCCCACTGCTACTCGCGCCCGCCGGCAGAGGGGCAGCCAACGGGCGAGGATAAACAAGAGCAACAAGATCGAGGTCTACCCAACTCCAGGCAACCAGCAACCCCAGGGGGTAGCGCGTCTGAATGCGCAGTCTTCCGGGGTGGAAATAGCCTCGCCTCGGGGCTGGCAGGTAAAGTGAAAGGGCACGCGGCTCATTGGAAAACAGGGAGACCGATTGCTGTACCCCCTGGGGCCAACCCAACTCGATGGCATACCGCTGGGGGTTACCGGATACCGACAACTCCAGCGCAAAGGGGAGGTCGTCCCCTAAATGCCCATTGCCACTGCGCAACCCCACCAAAGTGAGCCCCGCAAGATTATTGTAGGTATGGTGTATTGCGATGATAAACAGGCTGGTCAACAGGAATGCGACCGCAAAGCTCATACTGTTCTGGTAGTTAACACCCGCTAGAAACACCGCAGTAATCAACACCAAAAACAGATAGCCCGCACGGGTCGGCACAATAAATATCCGCCGGTGATTTAGCGTGACCCGCGACTGGGGAGGAATCCGGCGATTGATCCAGCGGTTAAAGGACCGCCGCAACCTGTCTCCTAAGGCGCTCATAACGATCTCCTATCGCACGACGTCGACCTCGGCCAACAACCTCTGGCCCAGTGCTTGCCCGGAGTAGCCTCGATGGTCAGATTGCTCGCGCAAACGATGCTCGACCACCGAGGGCAACACCGCCTGCAGGTCTTCGGGCACCAGATGAGTACGCCCATCCATACACGCCCAGGTTCGCGCACATTGCAGCAGTGCCTGGGAGGCCCGAGGCGAAAGCCCCCAGGCGAACTGATCACTGGAACGGGTATGGGCAACCAGACGCTGCAGATAGTCGATCAGGGCGCTGCTGGGCCGCACAGCGTTAACTTGCCGCTGAAGATCCGCCAGTACCTCCTGATCCAGACAGGCCTCTACCTGATCTATCCGTCCCCTGCCGCTCTCCCCCATCAGAATAAGGCGCTCCGCGTCTGTGTCCGGGTAACCCAGTTGCAAGCGCATTAAAAAGCGGTCTAATTGGGATTCTGGCAACGGAAAAGTACCCGCCTGGGACTGGGGGTTCTGGGTGGCAATAACGAAAAACGGCGCGGGCAGGTGCCGGGTTTCCCCCTCTATGGAGACCTGACGCTCCTCCATCGCCTCAAGCAATGCACTTTGGCTCTTGGGTGTAGCCCGGTTGATCTCATCGGCCAGTACCACCTGGGAAAAGATCGGACCAGGATGGAAATCGAACAGGTTGCGGTCGCGATCATAGACCGACACCCCCAGAATATCGGCGGGCAACAGGTCGCTGGTAAACTGGATCCGGCTATAACTTAACCCCATGACGCGAGCCAACCCCTGCGCCAGAGTGGTTTTTCCCATCCCCGGAAGATCTTCAATCAGCAAATGGCCTCGACTGATCAGACAACATAGAGCCAGTCTTAACTGGTGGGGCTTGCCCACCATGACCTTTTCCAACTCCACAAGGCAGCGTTTGATCACGGTTTCCATCGAATCACTCTTATCCTTTTGTTCACACAGTCAAACCACTTCCACAGCATACCAGAGCCTGGGCACAGGCCCAGTGCTTCGCAGTTCTCGAGCCGCCACAGGGTGTTCACCTGATTAATAAACGGAGGTCACAGCGGGCGACTCCCTTCGCCGATGGGATATAACGCTAGAAAAAGAGGCCGCCTAAACCGCCTCAAGACCCCGTTCCAGGTCTGCAATCAGGTCTGCGACCGATTCCAAACCCGCCGCCACGCGAATCAGGTTATCCTGGATACCCGCTCGGTCCCGCTCCTCCTGACTGAGTCGACCATGGGTAGTGGTTGCGGGATGGGTAATCGTTGTTTTGGTATCACCCAGATTAGCGGTAATCGAGATCATGCGAGTGGCATCGATAAAACGCCAGGCTTCCTCTTTACCACCACTAACCTCAAAGGAGACGACCCCACCGAAGCCACGTTGCTGCTCACTGGCAAGCTGGTGCTGTGGGTGCCCGGGCAACCCGCTGTAGTAGACACGGTCTACCTTAGGCTGGGTCTGCAACCACAGCGCCAGCTGGTGGGCTGCGTCACAATGGGCTTGCATACGCAGGCGCAGCGTTTCCAACCCTTTAAGAATGATCCACGCATTAAAGGGACTCAGGGTGGGACCGGCTGCGCGCAAATAGCCGACCATCTCTTTCATATGCTCAGAGTTGCCAACGACCAGTCCACCCATACAGCGACCCTGTCCGTCCAGATATTTGGTAGCTGAATAGACAACGATGTCAGCACCCAACTCCATCGGGCGTTGCAACGCTGGTGTGCAGAAAGTGTTGTCCACGACCAACATGGCTGCGTTTGCTTTGGCCAATGCAGAGAGCTGCTGAAGGTCCGCCACTTCACTCAGGGGATTAGAGGGTGTTTCGACGAATAGCATCGCGGTATCTTCATTCACCGCCTGCTGCCACCCGGCCATGTCCGTCAGGTCAACGAAGGTTGTTTCAACTCCAAAGCGCTTCAAATAACGAGAAAAAATGGTGGTCGTTGTTCCGAACACACTGCGCGATACCACGACCCGGTCACCGGACTCCAGAAACGCCATGCACACGCCCAGAATAGCCGCCATACCGGTGGCCATCGCGACCGCCTGTTCTGCCCCTTCCAGCGCTGCCATGCGCTCTTCAAGGGTTCGCACTGTGGGGTTGGTATAGCGCGAATACACATTGCCCGGCTCTTCACCCGAAAAACGTGCTGCGGCATCAGCGGCACTTCGAAACACATAGCTCGAGGTGGTAAAAATTGGCTCACCGTGCTCTGTCTCCATGGTCCGATACTGACCCGCACGCACCGCCAAAGTATCTACGTGCGCGCCACTAAGGTCAGAGTCCAACCGGTCGTGCTTCTCATCCAGCATATCGCTTCTCTTGTATGTCTCACTCATCATTGTGCAAATCGATAATGGCGTTACCGCTTAGCTGGCTCTCGCCTTTTGCACCGTCGTTTCGGGCCGCTTCAACTCGCATTAAATAGCTGGCATCAATATCACCGGTCACGTACTTGTTGTCGAACACCGAGCACTCGAATCCATCAAAGTGCGTATCCACCCCTTCCCGTACCGAATCGATCAAATCAGGCAGATCCTGGAATACCATCCAATCAGCACCGATCACCTCACAGATCTCATCGCAACTGCGTCCATTGGCGATCAGTTCATTCGCGGCGGGCATATCGATGCCGTATACATTGGGGTATCGCACCTCGGGGGCTGCCGAACAGAAATAGACTTTATTTGCACCGGCATCTCGGGCCATTTCGATAATCTGGCCACAGGTCGTTCCACGGACAATAGAGTCATCTACCAACAGTACGTTCTTGCCCCTGAATTCAAGATCGATCGCATTCAGCTTCTGCTTGACCGATCTCTTTCGCTCGCTCTGACCGGGCATAATAAAGGTGCGGCCAATGTAGCGGTTCTTGATAAAGCCTTCTCGGAATTTAACCCCCAGGCGGTTAGCCAACTGCAACGCAGAGGTACGACTGGTGTCCGGGATCGGTATTACTACGTCGATGTCGTGCTCAGGGCGCTCACGGAGAATTTTTTCCGCCAACTTCTCGCCCATTTTCAAGCGCGACTTATAGACTGAGCTACCATCCATGCGCGAGTCCGGGCGGGCAAAATAGACGTACTCAAAAATGCAGGGGGTCAACTTCGGGTTTTCGGCGCACTGGTGAGTATGTAGTTCGCCGTCGGTGTCGATGTAGACCGCCTCTCCAGGTGCTATATCCCGAATAAGGGTGTACCCCTGAGAATCAAGCGCCACGCTTTCTGAGGCGATCATATACTCGGTACCCAACTCTGACTCTCGTTGTCCGAACACCATGGGGCGAATACCGTTGGGATCCCTAAAACCCACAATACCATGACCCAAAATCAACGAGATTACCCCATAGCCACCGCGGCAGCGCTGGTACACGCGCTCTACCGCGCGGAAAATATCTTCGGCGGAGGGCTTTAATTTTTGCTGTTTGGAAAGCTCATGAGCGAACACATTGAGCAACACCTCCGAGTCGGAGTTGGTGTTGATATGGCGAAGGTCACTCTTAAACAACTGCTCTTTAATCTCCTCTACGTTAGTCAGGTTACCATTGTGTGCCAAGGTAATACCGTAGGGGGAATTAACGTAAAATGGCTGCGCCTCAGCGGAGCTGGAGGAGCCTGCGGTAGGATACCGAACATGGCCGATCCCCATATTACCCACCAAACGTTGCATATGCCGGGTGTGGAATACGTCCCGTACGAGGCCATTATCTTTACGTAGAAAGAAGCGACTGCCCTCCCCGGTTACAATTCCTGCGGCATCCTGCCCCCGGTGCTGAAGAACCGTCAGAGCGTCATAGAGCTCCTGATTGACCCGGGATTTTGCTGCAATACCTACAATGCCACACACAATCGTCTACCTCGATTTCTCTGCTGAGGACCAGCTCAACATCACTAGCTAGCTGGAGGAGCTTATAAAGGGACCCACTACCTGCATTACCGAGCGTTTCGACCACTCGGCCAGGATCTGGAAATGGGGAATCAATTTGGACTGCTGCCACCACTTATCGTGCTGAACGGGCGAAAACCCGACCAGCCCAACCAGTACAATAACAATCAAAACGCCACGACAGGCGCCAAAAGCCATTCCCAACGCACGGTCCGTGCCTGAGAGCCCGGTCATTTTAACCAGTTCGGCGATAAGGTGGTTTATCATGGCCCCCACCATCAGGGTGGCGATGAACAGCAATACACAGGCGGCAATGATTCGGACCGAAGGGATTTCGATATAGTGGGTGAACAGCAGAGATAGGCTGCCCCCAAAGGTCCACGCAATAATGACGGCGGCTATCCATGTTGCCAAAGAGAGCGCTTCACGGAAAAAACCCCGACTAATGCTGATGAGTGCCGAGATGGCGATGATCGCCAATATGGCCAAGTCTACCCAGGTGAATGACACAATCGGTTCCGCTTTCTCGCTACGCCTTTCAGAGCCGCGAATTGTAGCAGAGCACTCCCTGCTTGCCCATAGAGCACCCCAACCAGACCCGCGCAGATTAGCTAGGGATGATAGCGCACCACGACACCCTCTAACTTCACCTGCCCCTTCAATTTCTTCTGCAGTGGCATCAGGTCTGCCCGATCCACCATCGGCCCGACATAGACACCATCAACCTCTTGCCCGCCTTCGCGCACCCAGTGTCGACTGTAGGACTTGTAACCCAACCCCCTAAGTTTGGCCACCAACGCATTAGCATTGTCGCGGTTGGCAAAAACCCCCATCTGCAACGCCCAGGTGCGGGGCACTCCACTACTCTGGAGTTGCGGCTTGGGTGCGACCTTTACCTCAGGTTCAGGTTCCGGCATCTGGTAACGGTTGGCAGCCGTCGCTTCAATGTCGACCTGCTCAGCATGGGCCTGCTCCGAAGCAATGAACGCTGGCACATCAGGCATTGGGGGAGGCTCAGGGATCCGCTTCGCTGACCCGCGTTGCGCTGCAGGCTCATACAACCAGCTTAAAAAAATAACACCCAGCGCCAGCAATACGCCGGCTCCCACCAGACGCTGCCGAATATTTTGCTCCATGAAAAAAGTCCGCTCTCTCACACCCTAAGCCGGGTCGGCATGTAATGGTTCGACCATATTCAATGCATCAGCGACAGTTAAAAACGATCCCGCTACCAATATCCGGTCACCTGGGGAGGACGCTTCGATAGCCGCTGCCAATGCGTTACCGACGTTACTATACAAGGAGAACCTCTCACAAGCGATCCCCTCAAGCGCTGCTTTTAGCCGTTCTGAGGGGCAGGCCCTTGGCGACGAGAGTTCGGACAAAAACCAATCCGAGCACTGGGGTGCAAGCGCTGCAACAACACCCTCTACATCCTTATCATCAAGCATCGCAATCACGCAACGGGTCGTACCTTGCGCAGGACTCTCTCGCAACCGTTCGCAGAGCACTTCCGCTGCCTGGGGGTTGTGAGCAACATCCAGCACAATATGTATGGGTGCGCCTGCAGGATTATGCAGCTTAAACTGCTGATAACGACCCGCCAAGCGCGCCTTGCGGATACCTGCACAAATCGCATCATCGCTAATATTCAAAGGGGAGCTCAATAGTGCGCAGATCGCTGTTGCCGCGTTGTCATAGGGAAGATCCGGCATAGGTAAGCCACTTATTGTGCGCGGCACGCCGTGTCGGTCAGCCCCCTCATAGCGCCACGTCTCACCGTCCAGCCGCTGAACAAAGGCCTCGTCTCGTGCTAACCAGCACGCACTGATTCGTTGCGCCTCGCCGCTAACCCCGGCATTGGCTTGGCGCCCACCGTAGACCGCCGGTCGAAATGGGCGGAAGATGCCCGCTTTCTCGCGACCAATCCCCTCCAGCTCCGAGCCTAACCACTGTTCGTGATCCACGGCTATCGAGGTCACCACGGCGACATCCGCGTCAATAATATTAACCGCATCAAGACGCCCCCCAAGGCCGACCTCAAGGATCCAGGCATCGAGATCAGAGTGAGTGAACAGATCCAGTGCAGCAAGGGTGGCAAATTCAAAATAACTGAGCGAGATTGCACCGCGAGCCTGCTCGATACGCTCGAAGCTGGCAACGATTTGATCATCGCTCGCCTGCACACCATCAAGCAGAATACGCTCGTTGTATCTCAACAGATGCGGGGAGGAGTAGACACCAACCCGATAACCGGCAGTGCCCAACATACTGGAAAGGAGTGCACAGGTGCTGCCTTTCCCATTAGTACCTGCAACGGTAAACACGGTTGCAGTTGGATTGAGCACTCCCAGCACCTTGGCGACAGAGGCGACGCGCTCCAACCCAAGATCGATCTCTATGGGATGAAGCTGCTCCAGATAGCCTAACCAGGATTCAAGTGAATCAGGCTTCATCAACCTCAACACCGACAGTCTCAGGCTCTGTCGTATCGACGTTTTGGATGACGTCCTGCGCCGGTGCGCCTAAACCTTGCATCTTGGAAAGAAGACCCGACAGGGTATTACGCATTACCGCACGACTTACAATCATATCGATTGCTCCGTGCTCCAGCAGAAACTCACTACGCTGAAAGCCTTCAGGTAATTTCTCGCGAACGGTTTGCTCTATCACTCGAGGCCCGGCAAATCCAATCAGAGCGTTTGGTTCAGCGATATTAACATCGCCCAGCATTGCGAGGCTGGCAGAAACGCCACCATAAACAGGATCGGTAAGGACCGAAATATAGGGCAAACCAAGCTGCTTCATCTTCTCCAGTGCGGCGGCGGTTTTTGCCATCTGCATCAGCGAAAAGAGTGCTTCCTGCATGCGCGCGCCACCACTGGTAGAGAAGCAGACCAGGGGAAGTCCGTGCTCAAGACACTCATCGACCGCACGCACAAAACGCGCCCCGACGACAGACCCCATGGATCCACCCATAAAAGCAAATTCAAACGCCACCACCACGACGGGTACGCCATTGACAGTACCGCGATTCACAACCAGCGCATCTGTTTCACCGGTCGCTTTCTGGGCAGAGACAAGGCGATCCTTGTACTTTTTGCTGTCCTTAAAGCGCAACCGATCTTCTGGCTCAAACTCTGCGCCAAGCTCCACACGGCCATCAGCATCGAGAAAATAATCGATACGGGTGCGCGCGGTGATACGCATGTGGTGTTCACACTTTGGGCAAACATCCAGGTTCTTCTCAAGCTCCGGCCGATAGAGCACCGAATTACACTTGACGCATTTCTTCCACAACCCTTCAGGCACATTGCTGCGCTTGTCTGCCTCGCGGCCACTAAGGGATGATTTCAGTTTATCAACAAGCCAGTTGCTCATTTGTCGTTCCAGTCAGTTCGCTAGTGGTTCAGCTTATCCATAGCAGATCTCATCTCCCTAAGGATAGATGATACACCTGCGATGGCGTTCTCCGGGTGTTGCTGATTCTTGGCTACCTGATCCACCAGTACGCTTCCGACGACCACTCCATCGGAACACTGACTGATACTCGCGGCACTTTCACCATCGCGAATACCAAAGCCCACTCCCAACGGAAGGTCGGTTATGGAACGCATAACACCTATACGTTCCGCAACAGCCTTGGTATCTAACGTCGCCGACCCGGTTACCCCCTTAAGGGATACGTAGTAAATGTAACCGCTGGCCTTGCTGCAGATACTTCTAATACGTTCAACCGTGGTTGTCGGCGCCACCAGAAAAATGGTGTCAACCTGGTTTGCCTCAAGATACCCGCCAAGGCTATCAGCCTCTTCAGGTGGCAGGTCAACAGTCAGTACGCCGTCGACACCCGCTTGGGCGGCACGTTCGGCAAACTGCTGATGCCCCATAATCTCGATCGGATTGAGGTAGCCCATCAAAACAACAGGCGTCTGATTATCCTGTTTGCGGAACTCCGACACCATTGATAAAACGTCAGCTAATGTAACACCGTGTGATAGTGCCCTTTCACAAGCTAACTGGATAACCGGCCCGTCGGCCATAGGGTCCGAGAACGGAATACCCAATTCAAGTATATCCGCACCCGCCTCGACCATTGCGTGCATCAACGGAACCGTTAGGGAGGGAGTGCCATCCCCTGCGGTAATGAAAGGTATAAGTGCCTTGCGACCCGCCTCATCAAGGCGCTGAAAACAGCCTTTAATTCTACTCATCTTATTTAACTTACCCCGTTAATCCAGCACCTGAATACCATCGATTGAAGCAACGGTATGGATATCCTTGTCACCACGCCCCGACAGATTGACAATAATAACCTGATCCTTAGCCATCGTCGGCGCCAGCTTTTCTGCGTAAGCTAAAGCATGACTGCTTTCCAGTGCAGGCATAATGCCTTCCAACTGAGTCAAGCTACGAAACGCAGCCAGGGCTTCATCATCGGTTACTGCTACATACTCTGCCCGACCCGCATCTTTCAACAGCGAGTGCTCGGGACCAACGCCAGGATAATCCAAACCGGCAGAGACCGAATGAGTCTCAGTAATCTGACCCCCACCATCAGCCATCAGATAGGTACGATTACCGTGCAACACTCCAGGTTTTCCAGCGCACAGCGGCGCCGCGTGTTTACCAGTGTCAATACCAAGACCAGCCGCCTCGACACCGTACATCTTGACCCCGGGATCACCAATAAAGGGATGGAACAGGCCAATCGCGTTGGAGCCCCCCCCAACGCAGGCGACCAGTGCATCGGGTAAACAACCCTCCTGCTTCAAGCACTGCTCCCGCGCCTCACGACCAATTACCGACTGAAAGTCGCGTACAAGTTTGGGGTATGGGTGAGGGCCCGCAACGGTACCAATAATGTAAAAGGTATCATCCACATGGGTAACCCAGTGCCGCATCGCTTCGTTCATTGCGTCCTTCAAGGTGCGCGAGCCCGATTCAACGGCCACCACCGTGGCACCCAATAGCTTCATGCGATAAACATTAAGCGCCTGGCGGCGAATGTCTTCGGCCCCCATAAAGACCGTACACTCCATGCCCAGGCGCGCAGCGACGGTTGCAGTAGCCACGCCATGCTGCCCTGCTCCGGTTTCGGCGATGACTCGCTTCTTCCCCATGTGCTTGGCCAACAGCGCCTGACCAATGGTATTGTTTACCTTATGAGCTCCGGTGTGATTAAGGTCTTCACGCTTGAGAAGGATTCGAGCCCCGCCGATTTTCTGCGACCATCGCTCGGCATAATATAGTGGGGAGGGTCGCCCTACATAAAACGCCAGGTCACGATCGAATTCCGCTTGGAAATCAGCATCGCCAGCCAGCTTTTCGTAGGTGGTGGCCAACTCGTCCAGAGCCGCCATCAGGGTTTCCGAAACAAAACGCCCTCCATAGGGGCCAAAATGACCTCCTGCGTCGGGCATACTCAATAACTCTTCGCTACTCATCTTAATCTCAGACACTGGCTACCTCGCTCATAAACGCCAGAATTTTTCGGTGATCCTTAATACCGGGAGCGGCCTCAACACCTCCACTTACATCCACGGCATAGGGTCGTACAGCGGCAATCGCTTGCCCGACATTACCAGCATCAAGTCCGCCGGCTAGAATAACAGATTGATTGCTGGCAGGGACCAGCTCCCAATTGAAGGTTTCCCCGGTGCCGCCAGGAAGCCCCTTTTTGTAGGTGTCCAATAACAGCCCCTGCGCGCACGGATAAAGCGTCATTTGGGCAGCAATTTGCGCTCCATCCCTGACCCGAAGCGCCTTAATGTAGGGACGTGAAAAGCTGCTGCAGTATTCAGCACTTTCTTTGCCATGGAACTGCAACAGATCCAGTCGAGCCAGGGAGATGGCCGCGTCTACCTCCGCTGCCGGCGCATCAACAAACAAGCCCACCGTAGAGACAAAGGGAGGTAGCTGCCGGATGATGGCTGTCGCGTCGACAGGAGTAATAAAACGGGGACTGGGAGGATAGAAAACAAATCCCAGTGCATCAACCCCCGCCTCGATCGCCGCCAGTGCGTCTTCAAGACGAGTAATACCACACACCTTGGCTCGCGTCCTCGCCATCACACCCCCTCAAATGCAGCGATAGTAACAGATCGATTTCCCATTGAGTATTCCATTTACCCCAGCAGGGCACTCAGGAACATAGGGCCCATTGGATCAGGACGGGGAAGCGCGAAATCCTGGGGATAACCAACATCAACGAAGTACAGACCATAGGGCGGCGCGGTCACCCCTCCCCGCGCTCGATCGCGATGCTCAAGCACCTCCTGAGCCCAGCTTACCGGCTCCTTACCGCAACCAATGGCCATCAACACACCGGCTATATTACGCACCATATGATGCAAGAACGCATTGGCCTGAACATCAATAACGATCAAGGATCCAAAGCGGTCTACCCGGAGCTGGCTTATGGTTCGGACGGGGCTTTTGGCCTGGCAACCGACCGCTCGATAGGAGGAGAAATCATGCTCCCCCACAAGCGCCTGCGCGGCTGCAGCCATCTTCTCTTCATCCAACGGACGGTAGTTCCACGTCACACCACGGGGAAGAATCGCGGGCCGGGTGGCCTGATTCAAAATGACGTAGCGGTAGCGCCTGTAGGTGGCGCTAAAACGCGCATGGAAACCTGGATCAGCCTCTACTACCCAGTTAAAAGCAATATCATCGGGAAGGTTGGCGTTTGCACCAAAAGTCCAGCCACGCGCCGTTCGTTCCGCAGGGGAGTCAAAATGGATTACCTGATGACTGGCATGAACACCGCTATCTGTACGTCCCGCACAGACCACAGCCACATCATGATTAGCCACGCGACTCAATGCGGACTCGACATGAAGCTGAACAGAAGCTATGCCTGATCGCTGAGATTGCCAGCCATGATAGGCGGCGCCATCATACTGGATACTGGCCGCAAAACGGCGCGAGGCAGAATCACAGGATTCTGCCTCGCAAACAACATCATTACTCATTATCAAATTTTATCTAACAGCTCCTGCGCTTCCTTTAGCTGGGCCTCATCACCCTCCTTAAGCACCTCCTCAAGGATGTCACGAGCCCCCTCAACGTCACCCATATCAACATAGGCGCGCGCGAGGTCGAGCTTGGTCGCAGTTTCATTCGTACCAGCAAGGAAATCAAACTCCTCTTCCATAGAGTCTTCATCTTCGCCATCAAATTCAGAGGCAAGGCTTTCGGTCGCCGCATCCAGGGCAGCCATATCAGACCCGGCAGCCAAATCCTGGGCTAACTGGTCAAATTCGCCATCCTCTTCTACCTGGACGTCTGCAGCCGGCTCACTGGCAGCCTCAGCAGTCAAATCTTCAATTTCAAACTCTTCGCCCAGATTCAGCTCAGCATCATCAATTTCGACCGCTGCAGACCCGATCTCCTCATCAACAGGGACTTCGACGGGCTCTTCCACCTCATCAAGATCAAGGTCAAACTCCGATAGCTCATCGCTATCGGCCTCAGACGCTTGCTCGTCAGACAGATCTTGCAGGGAATCGAGTTCATCTGTTTCCAGGGAAACATCACTCAAGTCAAATTCAATATCATCCAGCTCGTCTGTCTTCGCTTCAAAGTCGGGCTCATCCAGAATAGCAGCCTCTACCGCTGGCTCTTCGGCTTGCACATCTTCCTGCGACGCCTCTACATCATCGCCCCCGAGATCGAATTCAATATCAGGCAAACCCTCTTCAACAGGCTCCTCTAGCGTGTCGCCGCCGGATACATCCAACTCAACCTCTTCGCCTGAAGCCTCTTCATCTCCCAAGGAGAGATCAAATTCATCGTCGAGGTCAAGCTCCAGTTCATCGCCTGCACTCTCTTCCAGGTCGAGGCCAAAGCCTTCCAGCTCAGAATCACCCAGCTCTGTATCGAGCGACAAATCAAGGTCATCACCGGTAGCGGATTCAAGTGGCAGCTCGAGGTCATCAAGTTCAAATTCATCGCCTGCGTCCGCATCCAGGCTCAGATCATCATCAAGCTTGAACTCTGCCCCATCGACTTCGTCAAGGGCGTCCAGTTCGACATCAAGATCTGAACCCAGGGACTCCTCAACCGCCCCATGATCATCGCTATCAAGACTGTCGCCAAGATCGCCGCCATCCAGATCAAATTCCAGCGCATCGCTGGCGTCAGCGTCTCCGGCGAGGCTCATGAAGTCATCATCACCAGCATCATCGGCTTCCACGGAGGGGGTTACAGGCTCCGCTTCTGCGACACCATCAGCGTCATCGCCAAGCGGCAAGTCCAGCTCCAGATCGTCCAGTGAGAACTCGACCGCAGCGTCGGCAGTATCCATATCATCGAGCGTGAGCGCTTCATCAAGGTCATCGACATCCAACTCGCTCATATTCGAATCGGCACTCACGGCATCCAAAGCGCCTGCCGGAAACTTCGCCTTCAAGGATTCGGCTTCCTGCATGGCGATGGAGTCGCCCAGCGCACTCAGCTCATTTTCCTGCTTAACGAAGGAATCCGCATCCTTCATCTCGGCGTAGGCTTCGAGCAGTTTTACACGCAGATCGGCACGGCCGGGCTCCTGGGCAATAGCGTTGCTCAGCAGATCGACCGCCTGATTGAAACGTCCGTAGGCGATATAAATATCGGCTTCCCCGATCGCATCACCTGTTTGTGCCGTGGTTGTTTCCTGCAGATCATCATCGCCATCCAGCGACAACGCATCGTCAATCTCCTCCTCGGCGGCTTCATCGAGCGCGTCTTCCGCCTCAAATTCCGCAACGGATTCTTCAGCACCCAGAGTTTCCGGGGCTTCGGACTCGGGCTTTGACTCATCGCTTGCAGAACGACGACGGGCTAACAACAACAGCGCCAAAAGCAGCACCAGCGCACCACCGCCAGCCGCCAAATAGATTGGATTCTGCAAGATCTCGTCAACCAGTGATGGTTCTGCCATCTCTGGTGCAGGGGCAGGCTTCACCGGCTTCGGTTTCACCACTTCCGGCTTTGGCTCAGGCTTAACCACCGGCTCCGGCGTAGCAACCGATTCTGGCTGGGCCTCGTCCATAGCAGGCTGTTGAGTGGCATCGACTCCCGCATCTGGTACGGCAACTTCAGCTACGGGCGCCTCGGTCGCAGGCTTTTCTTCTTCGTAGTTGTAATCTATCTCAGCCGGAACTTCGCCCTTCGCCGCAAGCTGCGCTTGAAGGGCCGCAAGCTGTTCATCCTTGAGGGACAACAACCGCTGCAAGGTTTCTATCTGGCTTTCCAGCTCCGTCAACTGGCTACT
This sequence comes from Aestuariirhabdus sp. LZHN29, assembly GCF_049985285.1. Taxonomy (NCBI): domain Bacteria; kingdom Pseudomonadati; phylum Pseudomonadota; class Gammaproteobacteria; order Oceanospirillales; family Aestuariirhabdaceae; genus Aestuariirhabdus; species Aestuariirhabdus sp. LZHN29. The sequence goes on from NZ_JBNIEU010000004.1 coordinate 170,296, forward strand.
GACTTCACCACTTTCACGAAGTACTTTCTCCAGCTTTTCCTGATTGATAGCCAATTCATTTTGCAAGGCATCGACATCAGCGGCGGCCATGCTTCCATTATCACTGCCGCTGGTAGTCGTGCCCGTCTCACTTGCGCTAGCAAGAGTCAGCTTGCCATCCTGAGTAGCGACCGCCCCCTCTGACTCGACCGCTTCGCGGCGCGCAGCATCAAGCTGTGGCGCACCCAGATCACGGGTATCGCGCCACTGCTGGTTCTGCACCGCTACTTCGGATACTGCCTGGCGCTGAGTTAACTGCTGGGTCTGCTCAAGAGTAGGCAAACGCAATACCTGCCCCCTCTTCAGCAAATTTATATTCTGCTTGATGAAAGCATCAGGATTCATCTGCTGAATCGCCATCATCGTCTGCTGCACGCTTACGCTTCGAGACGGGCGATTGGTCGCCGCAATTTCCCATAGCGTGTCATTGCTGTTAGTGGTGTAAGTGCCGCCACCCACGTCAGCCGATTCAACACGGGGTTGAGCGGGTGCAGGCATTACAGGTTTGGCTGTAGGCCTAGGCGCCACAGAGGCCGCAGGTCGGCTTGGCGCAACGGGCTCTACCTTTTCAGCCGCAGGGGGAGCCACTGGAGCAGGCACCTCTTCGGTGAACGTTGGCGGGTCGAGTAGCAATGTATACTCGCGCAGCAAACGGCCGTTAGGCCAATGAATCTCAACCAAAAAATTCAGGTAGGGTTCACGAACTGGCTTACGGGTACTGACCTGAAGGTAAGCCGTACCATTTTCGCGCAGGACGGTGGAGAACTTGAGGTCATTGAGAAAAAAATCACGCTCTACGCCAGCCAGCGTAAAGTCCTCTCGAGACGCCAGGTTCGGCAATATTTCATTCTGGTCCAGCCCTTTGAGCTCGATCAGTTCAATCTCTGCACTTAGAGGCTGGTTGAGCGCAGACCGTAAGGTAATATCCCCTAACCCCAACGCCTGTGCTGTCGTAGAGCTAAGAGCTCCCGCTGCTGCCATAGCCAATACTAGCTTCCGAACCATAATTCTTAGTCCTTCGTTTCTGTCTTCGCCCAATCTACTTACCCCTGAAAGCACGCTTTCCTTTCCCCAATGGCAAGCAGATAACCGGCTACAAACAGACCTGACCCCCGTCAGTGTCTGATTGCCAGTTAATAATACATACTAGCTGATTATCAAAAAAAGCTAGAAAGGTTATGCACAAGTATCAGTAAGTATCAATTATAAATGACTTTTTATCAATATCTTGAGGAAGGGTACGGAAATTGCGGCGGCGACTATCAACGTATTCTTCGACGCACTGCACAGTTTTGAAGTTACGACGCAGCTCGACCCATGCATATCAGGCCTAAGCCTTTGGAACTAATGGACAAGTTGCAGTACCCCATATACGACTCAGGATAAGAACGCTGCCACTCCAAATCCTGCGGCCTGCAAACGAGCCCAGGGTGTTTCCTGCGGGTCACGGAACACCCTGACGCCCAACAAGCGGTACGGCCTTCAGCGGCAGAGCAACGAGACAGGCAATCAATCCAGAGCCCAGACCTCGGGGCTTCCAGCGGATTCGACCCTCCCCACCAACGATGTTCGACACCTCATCGGTGCGCCACTGTTGGTTGTCTTGATCTGTGCGTTCTGCGGCGATCAAAGGTGCCGGGGAGCTGCCCCCAGCCCCCTTAGCCTTAGGTCAACAGGTATCAGGCTTCTCGCAGGATCGATAGCATACGCCGTAACGGCTCGGCAGCGCCCCACAGCAACTGATCACCGACCGTGAATGCCGAGAGGTACTTCGGCCCCATGCTCAGCTTGCGCAGACGCCCTACCGGAACGGACAAGGTCCCCGTTGTGACAGTCGGAGTTAAGCCTGCAATGGTCTCATCCCGGTGATTGGGAACCACCCTGACCCAGTCGTTGTGTTCAGCCAACATCGCTTCTATATCGGCCAGGGGTATGTCTTGCTTGAGCTTGATGGTAAAGGCCTGACTATGGCAGCGCATTGATCCGATGCGTACACAATTGCCATCTATCGCTATAGGGTCGGATACGCGCCCTAAAATTTTGTTGGTTTCTACCTGCCCTTTCCACTCTTCCCTGCTTTGTCCATTCTCCACCTCGCTGTCAATCCAGGGGATCAGGCTGCCAGCCAGGGGGACACCAAAATTTGCGGCTGGAAACCCAGGGGAGCGCATTGCATCGGTCACTTTACGATCGATATCCAAAATAGCGCTCGAGGGGGTTGCCAGCTCGTCAGAGACCGCCGTATTCAGCGCTCCCATCTGATGCAGCAACTCCCGCATATTCTGGGCACCGGCACCGGATGCCGCCTGATAGGTCTGGGATGTCAGCCATTCAACCCCTTCTGTCTCAAACAATCCACCCAACGCCATCAGCATCAAACTGACCGTACAGTTGCCACCAACGAACGTTTTTCCACCAGCATCCAGCGCACGATCGATCACCTGACGGTTCACCGGATCAAGTACGATGACACTCTCCTCGGCCATGCGCAGCGAAGAGGCTGCATCAATCCAGTAGCCATCCCAACCACCACTTCTCAGGGACGAGTAGACAGACTTGGTATAATCTCCACCCTGACAGGTCAATACCACGTCCATCTGCGCCAGTTCGCGAATATCGGTAGCATCCTTAAGCGCCGGAACGGGCTTACCAATATCAGGACCAGGCTGCCCTGCCTGCGAGGTTGTAAAGAACACCGGCTCAATCCCGGCAAAATCACCCTCTTCGGCCATGCGTTGCATCAACACCGAGCCAACCATACCCCGCCAACCGACAAAACCTACTTTCAACATAACTTACTCCTCGGGCAGAACCCGACTTCAGGCTAAAGCGGCTAAAACCGCATCCCCCATCTCACGAGTCGATACCCGCTGACAACCCTCTGACTGAATATCCGCGGTACGCAACCCCTGGTCCAGCACACGGCTCACCGCGGCTTCGATAGCATCAGCCGCCTCGGCTTCAGCCAGTGAATAGCGCAGCATCATCGCCGCTGACAAAATCGTCGCCAGCGGGTTCGCTATTCCCTGACCCGCTATATCCGGCGCGGACCCATGGCAGGGTTCGTACATGCCCTTACCATTTTCGTCGAGAGATGCCGATGGCAACATGCCAATCGACCCCGTCAACATGGCAGCAGCGTCTGACAAGATGTCACCAAACATATTGCCGGTCACCATAACGTCAAATTGCTTGGGCGCCCGCACCAGCTGCATGGCAGCATTATCGACGTACATGTGGCTAAGCTCGACATCAGGATAATCCTTGGCCATCTCCTCCATGATCTCACGCCACAACACCGTCACCTCAAGCACATTCGCTTTATCAACCGAACACAACTTACCGCCGCGCTTGCGAGCGGCTTCAAAGGCAACCTTGCCGATTCGACGAATTTCGGATTCGGAATAGACGTAGGTGTTGTAACCCTGACGCTCGCCATTCTCCAGCGTGCGTACACCCCGGGGCTGGCCAAAATAGATGCCACCTGTCAGCTCACGCACGATCAGGATATCCAGCCCGGACACCACTTCCGGCTTGAGGGTTGAGGCCTCGGCTAGCTGGGGGTAAAGGATGGCCGGACGCAAGTTACCAAATAACTGCAAGCCGGAACGTAATCCCAGCAGCCCCTTCTCTGGACGAATCGACATATCGAGAGCATCCCATTTGGGACCTCCCACCGCCCCCAGTAGAATGGCATCCGCGCCACGCGCCTTGGACAGGGTCTCATCGGGCAGCGGCGCACCGTGCACGTCAATCGCACTGCCACCAACCAGCGCCTGGTCAAAAGTAATATCCAGCCCATACTGCTCTGTTACCTGCTCCAGCACCTTCACGGCTTCGGCGGTAATCTCTGGACCAATGCCGTCACCGGGCAAAATCAGAACTTGTTTAGTCATTAATCACTACTCAGTTTGTGTTTATTTGATCGCCCCGAACAACCAGGGGTTCTTTTTTTCGTACTTTTTCTCAAAGCGACGGATGGTGTCCGCATCCTGCAGGGTCAACCCGATATCATCGAGGCCATTGATAAGGCAGTGGCGGCGAAATGCATCCACCACAAACGGGATCTCGTCGCCATTGGGTTTTATGATCAGCTCACGCTCGAGATCGATCTCCAGCTGATAGCCCTCGCAGACCTCCGCTTCCTGAAACAACTGCTCAACCTCGTCATCCAGCAGGGTGATCGGCAAAATACCGTTCTTAAAGCAGTTGTTGTAGAAAATATCGGCAAAACTCGGGGCGATGACACAGCGAAAACCGTAGTCGTCCAGCGCCCAGGGAGCGTGCTCCCGACTGGATCCGCAGCCAAAATTCTGTCGTGCCAATAGCACCGAGGCTCCCGTATAGCGAGGCTGGTTGAGGACAAAGTCAGGGTTCAGCGGGCGCCCGGCACAATCCTGATCGGGTTGCCCTTCATCTAGATAACGCAACTCATCAAACAGGTTGGGGCCAAAGCCACTGCGCTTGATCGATTTAAGGAACTGCTTCGGAATAATCATATCGGTATCAACGTTAGCGCGATCGAGCGGCGCCACAATACCGGTTAACTGGGTAAACTGTTTCATCTGTCTTTCACCTGATCTTTTTTCCGTACACTCAATCCAGCTCGCGAACATCCACGAAGCGTCCCATTATCGCCGCAGCCGCGGCCATAGCCGGGCTGACCAGGTGAGTACGCCCACCGAAACCCTGCCGCCCCTCGAAATTGCGGTTCGATGTTGAGGCGCAGTGCTCTCCTGCACCCAACTTGTCGGCATTCATCGCCAGGCACATCGAACAGCCCGGCTCGCGCCACTCCAGCCCTGCGTCGATAAAAATGCGATCCAAGCCTTCTAATTCGGCCTGCTCTTTCACCAGACCCGAACCGGGAACAACCAACGCCTGCTTCAGGCTTGACGCAACCTTGCGCCCCTTCACTACCTTGGCCGCAACGCGCAGGTCTTCGATACGCGAGTTGGTGCACGAGCCGATAAACACCCGGTCCAGGCGGATGTCGGTAATCTTCTGCCCTGCCTTCAGCCCCATGTACTCAAGGGCTCTGGTGATACCCACGCGGCGAGTTTCATCCTTCTCCTGCGCGGGGTCAGGCACGCTACCATCAACCGGCAGCACCATCTCGGGAGAGGTTCCCCAGGTCACCTGTGGCTTGATGTCAGCTCCATCGAGCACCACCACCCGGTCAAATTCAGCGTCCTCATCCGACACCAACTGCCCCCAGGCCTTAACCGCTTTATTCCAATCGCCCCCCTGGGGAGCATAGGGTCGCCCTTTTACATAATCGATAGTCGTCTGGTCTACGGCTACCATGCCGGCACGCGCACCCGCTTCTATCGCCATATTGCACAGGGTCATACGCCCTTCCATGCTCAACGAGCGAATGGCATCGCCACCAAACTCTATTGCGTAGCCGTTACCCCCGGCGGTTCCAATGGCGCCGATAATGGCCAACACCACATCTTTGGCAGTAACCCCCTCGGCCAGCGCGCCATCTACCCGCACCAGCATGTTTTGCATCTTTTTTGCTACAAGGCACTGAGTCGCCATAACGTGCTCTACTTCGGACGTGCCAATACCATGGGCCAACGCCCCGAACGCGCCATGAGTCGAGGTGTGAGAATCACCACAAACGACCGTCATACCCGGTAAGGTCGCACCCTGCTCAGGCCCCACCACATGTACTATGCCTTGGCGTCGATCGTTCATACGAAACTCCTGCACACCAAAGTGCAGGCAGTTATCGTCGAGCGTCTGCACCTGAATGCGTGAAACCGCGTCCACAATGCCTTCGATCCCGGCTGCTCGTTCATCGCGGGTTGTGGGCACGTTGTGATCCGGGGTTGCCAGGTTGGCATCCAACCGCCAGGGGGTTCGCCCTGCGATTCGCAGCCCTTCGAAAGCCTGGGGCGAAGTCACCTCGTGCAGTAGTTGACGATCAATGTAGATCAACGCCGATCCATCATCGCGTTGCTTAACCAAATGCGCATCCCATAACTTGTCGTACAGGGTTTTTCCAGCCATTGCACTTGCCTCGTAGCTCATTTGCAGCGCTTCACGATGAATTGCTGCACGTTCGGATAGGTCACCCCCACACTGGGTAAGGGCAAACATTGACCGCTATGCTAATATCAGCAACGAGATAAAACAAATTCATATTTGTTATAGTTCGAATTCCTTTTTGGAATTAACAAACCCTAAGGACAATCTATGGAAACCAGCGCCCTGCAGGCCTTTATAGCGGTGGCCGAAAGCGGATCATTTTCTCTCGCCGGCGAACATCTCCATTTGACACAACCCGCCATCAGCAAACGGATCGCTTCACTGGAAACCCAGCTCAATACGCGCCTTTTTGATCGCATTGGTCGCCAGATCAGCCTTACGGAGGCGGGCAACACCCTTCTCCCCAAAGCCTATGGGATTCTTGCGGAACTGGAAGACGCCCGGCGCCAGCTCAACAACCTCAAGGGCGATGTCAGCGGCTCGCTTTCCCTCTCCACCAGCCACCATATTGGCTTGCACCGCCTACCACCGATACTGCGCCAATTCAGCCGCCAGCACCCGCAGGTGGCGCTGGATATTCACTTCGTCGATTCGGAGGTCGCTTACGATGCCGTGATCCACGGTCAGATCGAACTGGGCATCATCACGCTGGCACCTGAGCAGAAAGCGCGGGAACTGATCCATTCGGAAAAAGTGTGGCGAGACCCCCTCTGTTTCGTGGTATCCAATGAGCATCCCCTAGCCCAGGGCAACCCCCTTAGCCTCAACGAGCTCAGTCAATACAGCGCTATTTTTCCAGGGCCTAACACTTTTACCCACCATATCGTAAAAGGCCTGTTCAACAGCCACCACCTGAAGCTTAACGTATCGATGGCAACCAACTATCTGGAGACAATCAAAATGATGGTATCCATAGGGCTCGCCTGGAGTGTGCTGCCACGCTCCATGCTCGATGACGAACTGTCTGAAATAGAGGTCATCGGCGCAGCGTTGGAGCGGGATCTGGGCTATATCCACCATACTGGACGCACCCTCTCCAACGCAGCACGCGCCTTTATCGAGATCCTTAGCAACCATCAGGAGGCCAAACCATGAAACAACTACTGGTGCTGCGTCATGGAAAATCGAGCTGGAGCCACCCCGAGCTGGCGGATATCGACCGTCCGCTCAACAAAAGGGGAAAGCGCACGACGCCACGGATGGCCGAGCTCATCCATGACCGCTATCCCGACCTGAGCCTGATCCTCTCCAGCCCGGCCACAAGAGCTCGGGATACCGCCAGGGCGGTACTGGCCAGTTTTAATGACCAGATCAGGTTGGGCCTTGAGCCCGACCTTTACCACGCCTACCCGGATGAGATCAGCCAAACCCTTGCTCAGTGCGGCGATGGCCACGACTGCGTCATGATAGTCGGTCACAATCCGGGACTGGAGGAGTGGGTTCACGAACTGGACAGGGATTTTTGCGACCCATTGCCCACAGCAGGACTGGTAGCATTGGAGTGCCCTATCGATAGCTGGCAGGAGATTACACTGGGGAACAGTGCGTGCCGGATAACTGGACTCTACCTGCCCCGGGAACAGTTTCCTGACTTGTAGCTGCACAACCCCACACAACGCCACACCAGCAACGCGGCGAAAAGACTCACAACCGAGGCACCTACAAAGGTCCAGCCACCCCCGTACCACTCCCAACTGTACCCCGACAGCAAGGCGCCAAGGGCAGCGCCGCCGCCGAAACTGATCCCACTGTAAAACGCCTGCCCTTGACCCGCATGGGCATGGCCAAAGATCTGTCTAACGTATTCAATCGATGCCGAGTGAAAGCTGCCGAAGGTCGCAGCATGCATCAACTGGGTCAGCAGCACTAACCCAAAATTGTCCGGGTAGAGCCCCAGTAGCGCCCAGCGCAAACTGGCCAACAGCAGCGCGGATAACAGCAACCACTTAACCCCGATCGCCGGCATCAGGCGATGCATAAACCAAAATAAAATGATCTCGGCAATCACTCCCAGCGCCCACAGCACACCGATCACCGCGCTGCTGTGCCCCTGGTCCGCCATATAGATACTGAAAAAGGTGTAATAGGGGCCATGCCCAACCTGCATCAGAGCCGACGCCACAAAAAAACTGAGGACGTCGGGGCGCAGCACTATGGGTAAAAAGCCGCGCGTCTCTTGCTGGGATACGGTCAGCGGGCGCTCTTTCACCCGCAACGAAACCACCAGCATCCCCAGCATCGCGGCCCCCATAAACCAGGGAACGCTTGCTATCCCCCACTCACCGATCAAGACCCCCGCCATCAGCACCATGACCGTAAAACCTATCGACCCCCACAGTCGAATACGACTGTAGTACTCGGGCTGATCCCCGAGGCGAGCAAGAGTAACCACCTCGAACTGGGGTAAAACCGCATTCCAAAAGAAACTGTAGGCGGCGATGGCGAGCGCCAACGGCCAAAAGTCGCGTAAAAAGGGTACAAAACCAAAGATCAGCAGCGTTGCCAAAGACCCCATCCGCACGAGGCGCATGCGGCCACCGTAGCGATCCCCCATCCAACCCCAAAGACTGGGGGCGAACACCTTGGTAACCATCAAGACGGCCATCAATTGACCGATCTCGGCAGCACCAAATGAGAGACTTTGGAGATAGGGAGCCCAATAGGGTGCCTGCACCCCGATAATGGCGAAATAGAAAAAATAGAACAGCGACAGGCTGACGCCTTGGGTGTCAGCGCTTCGTTGCATCGATTACTGCTCGGGAGCTTGCGCCGCGATCACCGGAGTTTGGCAGCGAACATCCCCGTTTTGGGCTCGGTTTCGTAACCAGTGATCCATCAACACGATGGCGAGCATCGCCTCGGCGATGGGCGTAGCGCGGATCCCCACGCAGGGATCGTGGCGCCCCTTGGTTATGACCTCAATAGGCTTACCTGCCAGATCGACGCTACGGCCGGGAAGATGCAAACTGGAGGTAGGCTTCAAGGCGATATGGGCAACAATCTCCTGTCCGGTGGAGATTCCACCCAACACCCCTCCTGCATGATTGGAAAGAAATCCTTCAGGGGTCATCTCATCACGATGTTCGGTACCCTTCTGCTCAACACAATCAAAACCTGCACCAATTTCTACCCCCTTCACCGCGTTGATACTCATCAATGCATGGGCGATATCAGCATCGAGTCGATCAAAGACAGGCTCACCCAAGCCCGGCACCAATCCTGTCGCGGTCACCGTCAAGCGGGCACCGATGGAGTTGCCCTCCTTGCGCAAGCGATCCATATACTGCTCCATCGCCTCCACTTTATCGGGGTCAGGGCAAAAGAAGGGGTTACGGTTTACCTCATCCCAAACCACGCGTTCGATACCTATGGGTCCAAGCTGGGACAGGTAACCTCGTACCTCTATACCGTTGGCGGCGAGAAAGCGCTTGGCAATTCCACCTGCGGCTACACGCATGGCAGTCTCCCGTGCGGATGAGCGCCCCCCCCCGCGATAATCCCTGAAACCGTACTTCTGCGTGTAGGCGTAGTCGGCGTGGCCCGGACGAAATTGCTGGGCAATATTGCTGTAATCCTTGGAACGCTGGTCGGTATTCTCAATCAGCAGACCGATTGGGGTACCCGTTGTTTTGCCCTCAAACACTCCCGACATAATCCGCACCTGGTCCGCCTCACGCCGTTGCGTGGTATGGCGAGAGGTTCCCGGCTTGCGACGGTCAAGGTCAGTTTGCAGCATCGACTCGTCAAGCTCGATACCAGGAGGACAACCATCGACGATGCACCCCAAACCTGGCCCATGAGACTCACCGAAGGTAGTAACGGTGAACAATTTTCCAAAACTGTTTCCAGACATCCGGGTACTCTTTATCGTTATGGTGTAGTGGATTAACCAGCGCCTTTGAAGAGCGCAACGTTAACCCTATCGGCGGCAGATTATACCCTCTTTTGAACCCGCAGCGAGTCCCAAAAGAGGGTTTACTCAACGATCAGCGGCTAACGCCTGAAAGCGGGACTGGTAGGTTCTGCACTCCTGTGCACTGAGCGCCAGCACCCCATCCCCTCCCTGGGCAAACTCGATCCAGGCAAAGGGCACCTCCGGCACCGCCTGTTGCAACGCCACCCAGCTATTGCCAACCTCCAACACCAGAAGACCCTGTTCGCTAAGGTAATCTGCCGCTGAGGCCAGGATATGCCACGCCAGATCGAGGCCATCCTCTCCGGCGGCCAACCCCAATTCTGGCTCATGGTGAAACTCCGACGGCATATCACCCAGGTCCTCTGCATCAACATAGGGTGGGTTACTGACAATCAACTCGTAGCGCCTGCCGGACAAGGCACCGTATAAATCACTTTGCACACACTCAACCCGTCCAGCCAACCCGTGGTCGTCGGTATTGATCGTAGCCACCTGCAGGGCTTCGGCAGACAGGTCAGACAGGTCCACCTTCGCACCGGGAAAAGCATGGGCGCAGGCAATACCAATACAGCCACTGCCAGTGCACAGGTCCAGAATACGGCTTACCTCAACATCCCCTAACCAAGGCTGAAAGCCCTGATCGATCATCTCAGCGATCGGTGAGCGCGGAACAAGAACCCTCTCGTCCACATAAAACGGCATGCCACAAAACCAGGCTTTATTGATCAGGTAAGGCAGTGGAACGCGCTCATCAACCCTTCTCCGGATCTGTGACTGCAGCAGCATCCGTTCATCACCGGTAAGGTTGCAACTCATCATTGCAGGGTCGAAATCCCAGGGCAGATGCAGGCTCTGGAGCACCAGCTGCACCGCCTCATCCCAGCCATTATCGGTTCCATGACCGTAAAAGAGCTCGGCCTCATTAAAGCGACTATAGGCCCAGCGAATATAATCGGCGATCGTGGTTAAACCCTGGGTTGCGACCGGTTCGTTCAAGCGCCTTGCTCCTGCAGATGAATAAAACGCAATGGTAGCCAATACGTCCCCTAATTCCCACCGGCTGATTCCGATCCCCGGGGCATAATGCAGGGTTTGCGGCGCCGCGGCGAACACGTACAATAGCGTCCCTTGATTCACTAGCCTGTCCATTTGGCGGGCTACCATACCTGAGTGATAGCATCATGGAAAAGTCGTTCGCCAACATAATCAGCGCCATAGGTGAAGACCTGAACCGCCCTGGGCTAGCCGACACACCGGCGCGAGCGGCCAAGGCGTTTGAGTTTCTCAACCGAGGTTACCAGCAGAGCCTCGACGAGGTGGTCAACGATGCACTATTCCCCTCCGACAATGATGAGATGGTAATCGTCAAGGATATCGAGCTCTACTCACTGTGCGAACATCACCTGCTGCCCTTTATTGGCCGCTGCCACGTGGCTTATCTGCCCACCGGCAAGGTACTGGGGCTTTCCAAGATCGCACGCATCGTTGATATGTTCGCTCGTCGCCTGCAGATTCAGGAAAACCTCACCAAGCAGATCGCCGACACGATACAACAGGTTACGGGGGCTTCAGGGGTCGGGGTGATTATCGAAGCCAAACATATGTGCATGATGATGCGCGGTGTGGAGAAGCAGAACTCGTCGATGAAGACCTCGGTGATGCTGGGCCATTTCCGCAACAAAGCTCACACCCGCGCCGAATTTCTGTCCCTGATACGCGATTAAACTCCCGGGCTAGCCAGCACTGCCGTCATCCTGCTCATGGGTCGGCAGTGTATTTCCTGCGGTTTCATAACGATCAAGGGCGTCGCTGGCGATGATTCGCCCCATCTCAATCAGTTCCGGCCCTAGGTGAAACTCGTAGAAGCGGCAGATATCCTTGGGAATAGAAATGAGCAGATCCGGAGGGTAGCCCGCCATTTTGAACTGAGTCAACGAGCCCTGCATCGTTTCAAATGACTGATTAATAATATCCATCATTCCACTTGGCGGTTTGCCCTGCCCCACGCTTCCGCCATTGGTTATTGCAGGAGCACCGACACTCATCGCCGCCATCGACCTGTTGCGTGATATACGCTCCAGCCAGCGCGAAAACAGTTGCAGCCGCCTGGCCTCTCGATTACCTCTCTCGACTTTCGGCAAGCTGTACCCACCCGCCTCCCCCGCCAGATTAACGGCGACAATCAGATCGGAGTGGGCCGATACAACCGGAGCAATCGGCAATGGGTTTAGCAGCCCTCCATCCACCAGAACACGATTACGATCTATGACTGGAGTAAGCAGGGTTGGAATAGCAACCGAGGCGCGAATCGCGTTGCGCAGTGATCCCCGCTGAAACCACAACTCCTGTTGCGCCACCAAATCGGTTGCGACGGCGGTATAGGGGAGCTCCAGCTCCTCAATGTGCAGGTCACCGATCATCTCACCGAGCACCGCAAACACCCGCTCACCCCGCAGCGCACCTTGGGAACTGAAACTAATATCAGCTAACCGCAGAACGTCCAGATACCCCAGGCTATGAAGCCAGTCCCGAAATAACTCAAGCTTACCTGCCGCGTAGATGCCTCCGACCAAGGCTCCCATGGAGCAACCCGCGATAGCGTTAATTCGGTAGCCTCGAGAGACCAGTTCATCGATCACCCCTACATGGGTGTAGCCCCGTGCGCCGCCACTTCCCAACACCAAGGATACCGTTTTCACTCTCGCTCCTTTAGCTTCAGGCTACAACAGGATGGCGCGCACAATAATACGCCCGGGCTTGGCACCCGGCAGCAATGTGGGGCCCACGCCCATTACGCTGAAACCCGAAACATCGACGCCCGCGCCCACCAACTGCCGCGCGATCTCTGCCGCGTAGTCACGCGAGGTGCTGACCAACTGATCCAGATCCTCTTGATTGCTTGCATCGCCCGATGTAGAAACAGCCAGAATCACAGGTTGCGAACGCTCATGCATCAGCGTCACCAGCTCTCTAAACGCAGGTGACTCTGCCAGCGTATCAGCCTCGACAGGCCAGCCGGAAAATTCAACATAGTGTTCCTGTTGCGCCCGGGCACGCAGCGCATCGTCCGTGGCAAAGTGCTCAACCAGGCTGTAAACCCGCCCATTGCCCCGACGGATCGCATAACTCAGCAAATACTCCCCCGGAAAGGATGCATTCTCGGCTACTAGATAAAATTGGGCGTTATCCGGCCCATAAAGCTGCTTGATACCAAACACTTCATTAGCCCAGAAATTACTGCTCCCGCAACGTCGCCCTTCACAGCGAAATAGCGGGGTGAAGCCTTGAACCTCTATCGCACGCTCTACATGTTCAAAGGCACGTCGATTGGTGTGGCCTTCGGGAATTTGGTACACCACCCGGGTCAACTCACCATTGACCCGATATTCGCTATCTGCGCGCACCACCCCGTTAATTTTTTTTATAGAACCGGTAACGAGCCGATGGTTATTTTCATGGCCTTGACGCTGCTCAACCACCTCTGCATTGGGGTAAGGGTCTACCCCGGCATTCAAAGCAAACGCTGGAGCGGCTAGAAACATCCCCACCCCGCCCAAAAAACAGACTAACTGACTACCCAACACAACACCTCCATCCCAAGATCCCGGCTCTGCCAAGAGCCAGTTGCGCCACTTTAAGCGATATTTAGCCACAGCAATACAGCCAACTTCTCCTACACTGTGTTATAGCATCGCCGCTAGTGGGATGAAAGCGTGACAGCATCCATGTTCCAGCGCCTGTTAAATAAAAAACTAGTCGCTATACCTGTATCACTACTGATTCCCGCGCTGGTCCTGTGTGGCGGGTTCGCATGGGTATTGCTCTGGTCAGGGCTGGCCATCTCTCTCAAACTCATACTGACAGCGATTCTGGTTGCCGCACTTACCCTATGCTTCTCACTATATCGCCAGTATCAGCAACTGAGCCTATTTGCGCACGAGGACCAAACACCTCGCCTGCTGGTAGATCGAGACGGTGTTTTACTGGCCCGCAATAATGCCACCGAATGCTTCGCACCCCTGACCACCCCGCAATCTCCCATTGCATTCCAGACGCTGTTTGAAACCGAGAATCAGCCCTGCTTGATTAAACTTCTAGATGAAGCACTCCGAGGAAAAGCCAGCAGCCACCGGGTCGCCCTAAAGCTGCGAAACGGCTACCATCATTTCAGCGTGCACTGTAAGCCAGCCCTGAGCAAAAAGTCTGGTGATCACTGGCTGATTAGCTTTACCGATGTCACCGAACTGCAAACCCTGGGCGACGCCCTGGAACAAACGGAGCAGCACTATCAGCAGGTTGTTGACCTGACAACCGAGGCACTTCTCGTGCTTGACGGCAACCGAATCACTTATGCCAATAGATCTGCTGCACGATTACTGGGGGTTGGGGACCAACTTCAATTGGTACACCGCAAGTTACGGGAGTTCTTTACTGGACAGCAGTGGAAAAAAACCCCAAAGGAATTTCGTGCTCTACTAAAGAAAAAAAGCTTCCAGCTAAATCGGATTGAACTCGAACTCTGCACTGCACAAAACGCTCCCTTAACAGTGGAAGCTATCGCAAAACCATTTCGTTTCCAGGAGAGTCAGTCAACACTCCTATCATTAACCGATATTGGCCATCAAAAAATCCAGCAAAGACAATTAGAGCACGCTGCCCATTATGACGACATAACCAACTTACCCAACCGTCATTATTTTCTTGACCAACTTGCACGGGTCATCGCACGGTCCCACCGCTCACCGAACGAACACGCCGTACTCTTTATCGACCTCGATAACTTTAAGGAAATTAACGATTCGTTAGGCCATGAAACGGGAGATCAAGTTTTGCAGGAGGTCGCTCGACGGCTCAGCAATCACTCTCGGCGAGAAAACACCCTGGCCCGACTGGGTGGCGATGAATTCTCACTTTTAATAGAGAATATATCTTCCCCTTATGATGCCTCTTCAGCTGCAAGCAACATCGTAGAATTACTCAGCGCTCCGATTCGTCTTCATGGGCACACTCGCTGGGTAACACCTAGCATCGGCATCGCTTTATACCCCCAAAACGGAACGGCAACCAAAGAGTTGCTAAAAAATGCCGACACGGCAATGTACCACGCCAAGCGTTCGGGTAAAAACGGCTACCGCTTTTTCAGCACCGGAATGAACCGTACCCTGAATCGTCGTTTGCAGCTGGAACAGGAGCTGGAGGATGTACTAACAAATGATAAGTTACAGACCTATTTCCAGCCCAGAGTTCGTGCCGAGGATCACAAGATTGTTGGACTTGAAGCGCTGGCTCGCTGGCAGGATAGTCAGGGAGTTATGATATCGCCAGAAGAGCACCTGAATGTGGCCCAGCAGAGTCAGCTTATCTTTCGCTTTGAGCAGGAGATGCTGCGGCAACTATGCGAACAATTAAAAAAATGGCGGCTACTGGGTGTTTCCTTTGGCACCCTGTCACTCAATCTCTCAACCGCCTTGCTGGAGGACAGCGATGCGTTAATGAATCAACTCACTCTCTTGTACAATGAAAAAGCTCCCGACAGCCAACTGGAAATCGAATTGGACGCGCCCGTTTTATTTAACGGAAATCCCAGGGTGTCGACGCTGCTCGATCGTATATCCCGACTCGGTTTTAAATTGGCGATCGATCATTTTGGTTCCGCCCCGACCTCGTTCCCTCTACTCGGCACCCTCCCTATCAGCACGATAAAGGTTAACCGGGACTTGATTCGGGCGGTCGAGCAAAGGGTTGATCGTCAACGCATTCTGAGAACAATCTCACTCACCGCCCATAGCCTGGATATGCAGTTATCTGCGACGGGAATCGAAAGCGAACAACAAGCGCACTGGTTACAACAGCTCGGATGCGACCTGATACAGGGAAACTACTTTTACCCTCCCCAGGACGCCGAAGCGATCACACACCTGCTACTGAACCGGGACGCCACTCAGGAATCACCTTCAGATTGACGATAACCTTCGAGCCAAACCAGTGCTTCCTCTTCACAGGTAAACCCTCTTACCGGGTATTCGGGTGGATGCACGGTGGTATACATCCGCATCAGAAATTTCTCTAGCGGAGTTCGGGTCATAATGGCAACTGCTGCCGAAATACGCTTGTAGTCGTCACTCTGGAGGAACGTTAGCGCGTCACTGTCAACTTTAGCGGTTCGCTGCGCAACGATCAGGGCCGGGTGCCTGCGAGGACAGAGCTGATAGGCGCGCTCGGCGACATTGCGCACCGCCTCCAACGTTATGTGGGCATCGGGGCCGTAATCCACCCGCATAATACCGTCTTCTTCCATCCACACCCTGGGTTCCACGATAGGTCTCCCCACCCCTAACTGTAACGAAGGGCTATCAGGGTAACCTATGCATCATTATCAGAAAACCGGTTAAAGAGACGAGCAACCTCCGTCACTTGAGTTTCCATATGCAAGTGGTGCCCACCAGGCACCGTGCATAGGGTGAATCCCTGTAGCAGCTCCTTACTGCGAACAAACTCATCGCGCTTGAGGTAGATACCCTGCTCAGCGAGCACCAGGCAGGTAGGGGCTGTCACACTGGATACGAAAGCCTGGGCTTGCTCCCAGGTCAATCGCATCATTGAGGGGAGCCTGAGGCGCAAATCACTACGCCACTGAAAACCACCGGGAACCTCCTCGATCCCTCTCTGGGTTAAGGCCTCTGCAGCCTCAGCTGATAGGGGATTAAACCCTTTCATGCGAGCCTCTATTGCCCTATCAATAGAGGGGTAAACTGTTTTTCTCTTCTGATCAATTGATTGCAATCCGTTAATCGCTTTTGCTAACTGCGCCGGAGTCTCATCGCTTGACGTCACCATAGGCCAGACCCCATCAATCAAAAACAATCGATCGACGCGTTGGGGGAAACTACCGGCAATCAAGGTCGCTATAATTGCGCCCATCGAGTGCCCCAATAGTGCAAACTGTTCCAGCTTCAAACCGTTCGCCAGCGCGATCACATCCGCCACGTTATCCCAAATATTGTACGCTGCACCCATTGGCCTATGGCTGCTCCTTCCGTGCCCAATCAGATCCACAGCCAATACCCGATAGTGGGTTATCAGCGGCGCCAGAAAATCGAAGCTGGCGGCATTGTCCAGCCAACCATGCAGGGCAAATAGGACCGGTTTACCGGGATCACCCCAGGCACAAATGGCCACCCGTAAGCCGTTCACTTCCACTTCAAACTCTTCACCGATACCAGCAAATTTCATCGATCAAGCATCCCTGTTGAGCAGTGACTGTAAAACCGTATGGATATGATGTGCCGTTTCCAGCGGGTGTTCCAACGGAAACATATGGGTACCATTCACCCGTTTTTGTAACAAAGCCCCATGACGCTCTCCCCTGCGCACTCGCTGTCCTTTCACCACATCACTCCGATCTCCGTACAACAACGCCGTTGGGGTTTCAAAACGCGTGTATTTAGGCGGAGCACGATGGGGTACATTTCGATAGATGCTGACCTCTACCTCCGGGTGATATACCAGCTCAACACGTGTCCCATGGCTTCGCAAACCCGACTGCAAATAGTCCTCGAGACAATCTGCGTCAAAATGCTTGAACAGGTGTTTACTGCGAAAATAGTTCCGCGCCTCATTATGGTCTGGCCACTGAGAACGCCGGTCTCTGGTCTTTCCTGCGGGGGTAATTCGGTCAATCCAGCCGGTATTTTTGGCAATAGAGATCATAACCTTCTCGAACGGGCTGATAACAAAAGAGTCGAGCATTACCACCGCGTCAAAAAGATCGGGCCTGCGCGCAGCAGCAAACGAACAGAGCACACCACCTAACGAGTGGCCGACGCCAATCACCGGCTGGGTATAACCCCGCTCTACCGCCTCGATCAACTCATCGACCAAGTGCGTCCAACTGCTACTTACCGGAAAACGGGGGTTATGTCCGTGCTGCTCAAGATACCCCACCTCATAGCCGTGGTTTTCTAGCCCGAGAAACAACTTACGATAACTGCCCGAAGGGAACCCATTGGCATGGGCAAAGTGTATCTGTCGACGATTCATGAGAGGATTATGCTCTAAGAGGGCGTTGTACGGGCAGCAGCCCTTGATGGATAGCGCCGCGTTTATTACCGGCAATTTAGTTGACATATAATCTATATGAACACCCCCACCTTCGGCAAGCCCTCCATCGAACAGCCAACGCTTGCCGACTGGCTGGCACAGGAGCCGTTCACGCTGACGATGTCTTCGGGTTTTTTCAGCTTTTACGCCCACTGCGGCATGCTCTGCGCCCTCCACGAGCATCAGCTGTCACCGGCGAAAATCACCGGTTCCAGCGCTGGAGCACTAGTGGGAAGCTGCCTGGCGAGCGGCCGCCCCGCCACCGAAATACGTGATTTGCTACTGTCAATAACACCCGACAGTTGCTGGGACCCCGGCTGGGGGCCAGGGCTATTAAAAGGGGAACTATTCAAGAGCATGCTAAGGGATTTCACCGCAATCGAAGAGTTTGAAGAGTGCAGCATCCCCGTACACCTGTCGGCCTACCATGCTCGCAGCCGGACAACACGGGTGCTCTCAACAGGTAATTTGGCGGAGGCTGTGCACGCTTCTTGCGCCGTGCCGTTGCTGATGCAACCGGCCCGTATTGCGAACCAACTCTATTGGGACGGAGGCATCGGTGACCGCCACGGTCTCGCGGCCACTCAGCCCGGAGAGCGGATCTTCTACCACCATATCGCCTCACGCTCCCCCTGGCGCCTTCCCAGCAGCCACGCCTTAAAAGTTCCGGCCCGGCACAATCTTCAGGCATTGGTCATCCGAGGGCTGCCACGAAGCTCACCTCGAAATATGAGCCGCGGCCCCCTGGCACTGACAATGGCTCGCGAAGCCACGCTACGTGCACTCGACACCCCTGTCGGGGATGGTGTTTTTGACAGGCAAGCTTGAGCAGAGCCCAATCTCTCAAACGGATAACGGCTAAAGCCGCCCCTGGGGCCCCAACATTGCACGCAGTAACCCCGTGCCCGCTGCAATCCATTCAGCTTCGATCACTGCGATATCCGCGGTCGCAAACCCTGGCCCCCAGGCCCCCTCACCCTCCAACAACCAACCTGCCATGCGACTCACCAGGGGCATATGACAGACTAACAAGAGGTTATCGGTTGTGGACTCTGCCAACGATTGCAGGGCGATGACGGGGTCAGCATCCGGAATCAATAGCTCACTACTCGAAAATCCTCCCCCCAACTCCTGGGATACCAGCGCAGCGGTCTGCTGGGCACGACGATAGGGGCTCGCCACCACTCTTTCGATAGCATAACCGGTCAGGTAACGGGCGCTGGCTGCGGCCTGGGCCTCTCCCGCCGCAGTTAGGGCGCGCTGGGCGTCATCAACAGCCATTCCCTCGGCTTCGCCATGGCGCATCAACAGTACGAGGCGAGCCATCGATTACTCTTGAGGCCAATCGCTGAAAGGGAAAGGTTTTTCATCACTGTTATAGGTAAGAAACTGTAGCGTCTGATAGATAAAAAGATTCAGGCTACGGGAAAAATTCAGCAAATTGGTATTGGGGCCTCCCGTCACCAGAGCAAACAGTATCTGGGCCAATACCACCACCCCAACAACAAGGCGGGCGATCTGCATAATGACCCAAAACACCACCATAAACAGCAGGCGCAACCATTGGGATTCAGATTTCAGGTGTTGCTTAATGGACTCTTCCATAACTCAGGCTCCCTCTTGTGTATCGGCTTGCAGAATAAATTCGACATCGGTTTTTTGCTCCCCAAGCATCAGCTCACGGGTCACTTCGCGAATACTGCGCTGGTTCACAACGATCTCATACAGACCATCGACCAATGGCATGTAAACTTGCAACTCCTGGGCTTTCTCCCGCACCAAACGCAGGGTATTGATGCCTTCGGCAACCTGCCCGAGTTCTGCCTCCGCCTCGCTCAGGGACTTACCCTGGCCCAGCGCATACCCCACACGAAAATTTCGGCTCAGGGGACTGGTACAGGTCACGATGAGATCCCCCACCCCCGATAACCCAAGAAAAGTTAAGGGATTAGCCCCCATCCGCACCGCAAACCGGCTCATCTCTGCCAACGCTCGGGTTATGAGCATACTCTTGGTGTTTTCCCCCATGCCTAATGAGCCCGCCAACCCTGCCACAATCGCATAGATGTTTTTCAACGCCCCGCCAAGCTCGACACCGTAGGTATCGTGGTTGGAATAAACGCGAAAATAATCGGAGTGCAGTAGTAACTGCACCTCCTGGCACAGCTCCTCATCGGCGCTGGCAATAACCGTTGCCGTAATCGCCTTGGCCACCACCTCCTTGGCCAGGTTAGGGCCACTAAGCACGCCCACGCGCGCAGTAGGTACCTCTTCTGCCAAAATTTGGCTCATCAGGTCAAAGCTACCGGCTTCCACCCCCTTGGTAGTGCTGATAAGGATTTTACCCCCTACCACCGACTTCATGGTGCTCACCACGGAGCGAAAAGAGCTGCTGGGAATAGACACAAAAACGACATCGGCCTCGGCAGTAGCCCACAGGATGTCCGTCGAAGCCCGCACCCCTTGATGAAGCTCGTAACCCGGCAAATAGGTTGTATTGATGTGGCAATTATTAATGCTTTCGGCCAAGGCTTCGTCACGCATCCATTGGCGTACCTCGTGACCATTACTGGCAATAATGTCGGCAACCGCAGTACCAAAACTACCACCACCGATTACGGCGACAATCTTCCCCGTCATAGACACTCTCTTTAAGTTCCTGAAACTGTTTTAGGGCCCAAAACTACCGCCCTCAACACTGCACAGAGTGTATCACAGGGAAGCTGGTGGTCATTGCCCCCACAGATGTAAACCGGGTGATGGGCGAATGTTTGAATTTTGTTACCAGCAACCGCTGTGCGTTATCCCGCTGGGCAATTGGTGGTATAGTGGCCGGCGTTTAATCTGACCGAATAGTGGTATATCGGGCTGTGGATGACCCTGTCTTCAGAGGCTGATCACCCCCACTTTATTAACTCAGGACTATTTATGACACCCAAAAACGCCTATAGCCGCGAAGAGCTACTCGAATGCGGCGCCGGCAAGATGTTCGGCCCCGGCAATGCCCAGCTCCCAACCCCCAACATGCTGATGATGGACCGTATCGTGCGTATCTCGGCGGAAGGCGGAGAGCATGGCAAAGGAGAGATCATTGCCGAACTCGATATCACTCCGGACCTTTGGTTTTTCGAATGTCATTTTCCTGGCGATCCCGTTATGCCGGGCTGCCTGGGCCTCGATGCCATGTGGCAACTTGTAGGATTTTTCCTGGGGTGGCAAGGAAACCCAGGCCGCGGTAGAGCACTGGGGTGTGGTGAAGTGAAGTTCACCGGCCAGATTTTGCCAACGGCGAAAAAGGTGACCTACCGCATCAATCTTAAGCGTGTAATCAGCCGCAAGCTGGTACTGGGCATTGCAGATGGTTCTGTAAGTGTGGACGGTCGCGAGATCTACACCGCCGAGAACCTGCGAGTAGGCCTGTTCACATCGACAGATAACTTCTAACAACAAGCACAAAGAACAAGGTACAGCACTATGAGACGCGTAGTAGTAACCGGAATGGGCATCACCTCTTGCCTGGGCAATGACAAAGCCAGTGTGCTGGAGTCCCTGCAGCAGGGCAAATCAGGCATCAAGCTGAACGAAACGTACCGAGATATGGGCTTTCGTAGCCACATTTCCGGCTCGGTCTCGATTGACCTTGCTGAACATATTGATCGCAAGCAGTTGCGATTTATGGGGCAGGCTGCAGGTTACGCCTACCTGGCCATGGAGCAAGCGATTGCCGATGCGGGCCTGAGTGAGTCCGACGTATCCAACGAGCGCTCCGGCCTGATTGCCGGCTCTGGTGGCGCCTCCTCGGAGAACATTGTCGAAGCCGCCGACATCATTCGCGAAAAAGGCATCAAACGCGTGGGCCCCTACCGTGTGCCCCGCACCATGGGTAGCACCGTATCAGCCTGTCTGGCGACCCCGTTCAAGATCAAGGGCATCAATTACTCCATCACCTCTGCTTGCGCGACCAGCGCTCACTGCATCGGTAATGGCGTGGAGCAGATTCAACTAGGCAAGCAGGACATCGTTTTCGCCGGCGGTGGCGAAGAGGAGCATTGGAGCCAAACAGGTCTCTTTGACGCGATGGGCGCACTGTCCACCAAATACAATGACACCCCTGAATTAGCGTCTCGTGCCTACGATGCTGACCGTGATGGCTTTGTTATTGCGGGCGGCGGCGGCATGGTGGTGCTGGAGGAGCTGGAGCACGCACTGGCCCGCGGTGCCAAAATTTACGCCGAAGTGATTGGTTACGGTGCGACCTCTGATGGTTACGATATGGTCGCTCCTTCGGGCGAAGGCGCCCAGCGCTGCATGAAGATCGCAACCGCTACCGTTGATACACCGATCGACTATATCAACGTGCACGGCACCAGTACCCCGGTTGGCGATCTGGCCGAACTGAAAGCAATTCGCGCTGCCTTTGGCGACAAGATCCCTGCCCTGAGTTCAACCAAATCCCTCTCCGGCCACTCCCTGGGGGCCGCTGGCGTTCAGGAAGCGATCTACTCGCTACTAATGCTGGAGAATGATTTCATCTGCGCCTCTGCAAACGTCAACACACTGGACGAGCAGGCACAGGACATGCCCATCGTGCTTGAGGCAAAGCAGAACGCGGGCTTGACGACCGTTATGTCCAACAGCTTCGGCTTTGGTGGCACTAACGCCGCACTGGTTCTGCGTCGCTATAACGGTTGATCCGTACCGTCTATTGTCTAGACGCCTAAGCGGCATTAAAAAAGGGAGCTCAGGCTCCCTTTTTTAATGCCGACAAATCAAGACAAATGCCTGTTTAGCCGAAAACGCGGGGAAGGTATCTCCCCCGCTAACGCGGTTTAGTTGCTCAGTTCGAGCAGCAACTTATTGAGGCGCTGCACATAGCCGGCCGGGTCCTTCAGGTTTCCACCCTCGGCCAGATTCGCCTGATCAAACAACACCGCGGTCAGATCACTGAATCGATCCATATCGCTTTCATTGGCCAGTTTTTGCACCAACGGGTGTTCGGGGTTAAGTTCAAAACTGGGTTTGGAGTCGGGCACTGCCTGCCCTGCGGACTCGAGAATGCGGCGCATCTGCGCCCCCATATCCATCTCACCCACCACCAGACACGCCGGAGAGTCTGTCAGTCTGTGAGTGATACGTACCTCATCCACTTGCTCTTTGAGCTCCTCAGATACCCGCTCAACCAGATCCTTATACTCCTCGGCAACCTTCTCCTGATTGGCCTTCTCCTCCTCAGAGTCCAGCGTGCCCAAATCGAGAGCACCCTTGGCCACACTAACCAGCTGCTTGCCATCGAACTCCATCAGGTGTTGCATCAACCACTCATCGATACGATCGTAGAGTACCAGCACCTCAATCCCCTTCTTGCGGAAGATCTCCAGGTGAGGACTGCTCTTGGCCGCGGCATAACTGTCGCCAGCAATAAAGTAGACCTTCTCCTGACCTTCCGCCATCCGTGCCACGTATTCATCGAGGGAGACATTCTGCTCCTCGCCGTCGCCGTGGGTAGAGGCAAAACGCAACAGTTTGGCGATCTTCTCCTTGTTGGCGTAATCTTCTGCTGGCCCCTCTTTCAGCACCTGACCAAACTCTTTCCAGAATAGAGCGTATTTTTCAGAGTCCTTATTAGCCAACTTACTCAGCATATCAAGCACACGCTTGGTGAGCGCACCGCGCATAGTGTCGATCGCAGGGTCCTTCTGCAAAATCTCGCGAGATACGTTCAACGATAGGTCATTGGAGTCCACCACACCTTTGATAAAGCGCAGGTAAAGCGGCAAGAACTGCTCCGCCTCGTCCATGATAAATACGCGCTGGACGTAGAGCTTCAACCCACGAGGAATATCACGATTCCATAGATCATGAGGCGCACGCGCAGGAATATAAAGCAGGCTGGTGTAATCAAGCTTTCCCTCAACCTTGTTATGACTCCAGCTCAGAGGATCCTCAAAGTCATGACTAACGTGCTTATAGAACTCTTGGTACTCGTCGTCACTAAGGTCAGCCCGGGGACGAGTCCACAGTGCTGTAGCAGAGTTAACCGTCTCCTCCTCGGGAGCTTTAATCTCGGTTTCATTCTCGGCAGCAAGTTCCTCTTTCACCATGATGACTGGAACCGCGATATGGTCAGAGTACTTGCGAACGATATTGCGCAGACGGAAGCCGTCGGCGTATTCCGTGCAATCGGGTTTCAGGTGCAGGGTGATTTCGGTACCACGGCGGTCTCGGTCAGCCGCTTCGATAGTGAACTCTCCCTCACCGCTAGACTCCCAGCGAACCGCTTCGGTTTCGCCGGCACGACGGGATACTACGGTTACCCGGTCGGCAACGATAAAGGCGGAATAGAAGCCAACCCCAAACTGACCAATCAGGCTGGCATCTTTTTTCTGGTCACCGGTTAGGGACTGCAGAAACTGCGCGGTACCAGATTTTGCGATAGTGCCAAGATTATCAATAACCTCCTGACGGTTCATGCCGATACCGTTATCGGTTAGCGTCAGCGTATTAGCTTCGGCATCATGACTGATACGGATCGAAAGCTCGGTATCCGATTCCAGAAGGCTGCTATTGGAAAGCGCCTCGAAGCGCAATTTATCCACCGCATCGGATGCGTTGGAGATCAGCTCCCTAAGAAAAATCTCCTTATTGGAGTATAGGGAGTGGATCATCAGGTGAAGCATCTGCTTCACCTCGGTTTGAAAGCCCAGTGTCTCTTTTTGATTCTCTGTCATCATCGTTTGGCCTGAAGATCAGTTACTGAAAAGGTGTGGTACTGAAATGAAAATTTCACCACATGCAGGCACATTAGATGGGGGTGACCCTCCGGTATTTCAAGAGAGTAAAAGAAACTTAAGCCTATTTACTGGCCCGGCTCGCTAAGCATCATCTCTTTCAGCACCCGCGAATGGAATTCGCGATAATAGAGAATAAACACGACCAGCGTTGTGGCACCAATAAAGAACAGGGGAGATACCACCCACGCCAGGGCAGCGAGACCGAAATAGTAAGCCCTCAGTCCATAGTTGAAATGGGCAGCAGCAATCGATAACACGTTGGCGAGCCGCTGCGAATACGCAGAGCGTTCCACACCCGCGAGCTCCTCATCGTGCAGGGGTGCGCTCCCCATCAGCACCGAAGCGAAGTTGTAGACTCTCAGGCTCCAGGTAAAGGTGAAAAAAGCGTACACAAAGACCACGATCATCACCAGCACCTTCGACTCCCACAGCTGACGTGAAGTCACTTCGGTAAAAGGCAGGTCTGACAGCACAAGCATGCCGCCAGCGGGGGCACTCAGCAATGTTAGCAAACCGGCCAGCACCAGAATCGAGGTGGAGGCGAAAAACGATACGTTGCGTTCAAGGTTGGCGATGATCGCCGTGTCCGCGATTCGATTCTCCCGTTGGAGAAGGCTGCGCATCCAGTCTCCACGGTAAAGGTGGAGCACACTGGCAAGACAGGGATTTCCCTTGGCGAGATGATTCGCTACAAGGCTATACCCCACCCACACCGAAAAAAACCAGCCAACGGCTACAGCATCCAAAAGATAACCTTGCACACAACCCCCTTTCTCATTTGTCCTGCGATCTTAGGAGACCAGTTCGACCGCATACACCGTAAACAGATAGCCTACGCCAAACAACATAAAATATCGCCCTGTCAGTGGTGGCAATCGCTCCCCGCCTCCACCGGGAAGCATCAATACCCGTATCAGCCAAAGCGCAAACAATAGCGATGGCACTAACCCATACAGTTTAGCCAGCAATCCCTGCTGCCAAAGGTAGCCACACAGCAGGTAATTACTGCCTAGCAGAGCAAGATACAACCCGCGCGCTGGATTGGCGCCAATGCGAACCGTAAGGGTTTTCAGCCCGTGTTGGCGGTCGGCCTCCACATCCCGCAGTTCATTACTCAGCAACAACAGGGACGACAGGAGCGCTATCGGCAGCGACAGGAGCAACGCCTGCACACTGATCGTCGAGGTGAGTGCGTAGTAGGCTCCCAATACAAGCAATACTCCGGTAAACCAAAATACCAGTGCCACACCCAGACCCCGGCGCTTGTAATTAATCGGCTCCGCTGTGTAGTAATAGCCTCCCAAAAAACCCACTACACAGAGCGCCAGCAACCCAAGATCCGTTTTCAGGGTCAACCATAAGCCGATCAACCCTGCCACCACCCCACAGAGCACTCCGATCCGGGTGTTGCGTGAAATTAGCGCCAGTACGGCTGAACGCTCCTGATCAGAAACATCGACCCGCTCTCGCCACAGGGATTTATCACTATGATCGTTGATCAGGTTGACCGTCGCCTGCGCTAGCACACCGGCCAATATGACCAATGCGGCACGCAGCGGGTCTGAAAAACCATCCAGACCTGCTGCTAATACACCGAGGCCACAGGCGATCAACGCAACACTAAAGGAAAAAGGTCGCAGGGCCTTTATAAAACTGTATTTGCCACAATCCATCACGAAAAAACCAATAACCTAAGGCCGCATCATAATACGCACCAGACATAAAAAAGGCAGCCCAGGGCTGCCTTTTTATTTACCAACGAACCGCTTAGCTTACTTGGCGGTCCAACCGGTAATCTCTGCCAACGCATTACCAATTTCTGCCAGGCTGCGAACGGTTTTAACGCCCGCATCTTCGAGCGCTGCGAATTTTTCATCCGCCGTACCCTTACCACCAGAAATAATTGCACCCGCGTGCCCCATACGCTTACCTTTGGGGGCAGTTACGCCCGCGATGTAGGAAACCACAGGTTTGGTCACATTAGCCTTGATATAAGCTGCTGCTTCCTCTTCCGCGGTTCCACCAATTTCGCCGATCATAACGATCGCTTCGGTCGCTGGATCTTTCTGGAACATCTCCAAAATATCGATGAAGTTAGAACCAGGGATCGGGTCGCCGCCGATACCGACGCAAGTGGACTGACCGAACCCTGCATCGGTCGTTTGCTTGACCGCTTCGTACGTCAGGGTTCCGGAACGGGAAACAATACCGACCTTACCAGGCAGGTGAATGTGCCCTGGCATGATTCCGATCTTGCACTCACCGGGAGTAATAACACCCGGGCAGTTAGGACCGATCAAACGCACGCCCAGCTCATCACACTTCACTTTGCACTCAAGCATATCCAGCGTCGGGATACCTTCGGTGATGCAAACAATCAACTTGATACCGCCGTTGGCCGCCTCAAGAATGGAATCCTTGCAGAAAGGTGCCGGTACGTAGATAACCGATGCATCAGCACCGGTTGCAGCAACCGCTTCCGATACAGTATTGAACACAGGCAATCCAAGGTGAACCTGTCCGCCTTTGCCGGGAGTTACGCCACCCACCATCTGGGTACCGTACTCAATAGCCTGTTCAGAGTGGAAAGTACCCTGAGCACCGGTGAATCCTTGACAGATCACCTTGGTGTCTTTGTTAATCAATACGCTCATTACTTGCCCCCTGCAGCTTTCACTACTTGCTGAGCCGCATCGGTCAGACTGGTAGCCGCGATAATATCCAACCCGCTTTCAGCCAGGACCTTGGATCCTAGCTCGGCATTGTTACCTTCCAGGCGAACCACGACGGGCACCTGAACGCCAACCTCTTTAACCGCTCCGATAACACCTTCGGCGATCAGGTCGCAACGAACAATACCACCAAAAATATTCACCAGGACCGCTTTTACATTCTCATCGGACAGGATGATCTTGAAAGCTTCGGTAACACGCTCCTTGGTTGCACCACCACCTACATCGAGGAAGTTCGCGGGAAAACCGCCGTGCAAGGCAACGATATCCATGGTACCCATGGCCAAACCTGCACCATTAACCATGCAACCAATAGTGCCATCAAGTGCAACGTAATTCAGTTCCCACTGGGCAGCATGGGCTTCACGCTCATCTTCCTGGCTGGGATCGTTCATTTCGCGTACCTGCGACTGGCGGTACAGCGCATTGCCATCAACACCAAGTTTGGCGTCGAGACAGTGAAGGTTACCTTCGTTGGTGATAACCAGTGGGTTGATCTCGATCAGTGCCAAATCCTTATCCTGGAACAGCTTGGCAAGGCCCAGGAAAATTTTGGTGAACTGCTTGACCTGCTCGGTGTTCAAGCCCAGCTTGAAACCAAGTTCGCGACCTTGATAAGCCTGAGCCCCAACCAGCGGATCGATTTCAGCTTTAAGGATTTTTTCTGGTGTCTCTTCCGCAACCGTCTCGATCTCAACACCACCTTCGGTAGATGCCATGAAAACGATACGACGGGTAGCGCGATCAACAACGGCACCAAGGTAAAGCTCGTCGGCGATGTCGGTGCACGTTTCAACCAGAATTTTACTAACTGGCTGTCCATTTTCGTCTGTCTGGTAGGTTACCAGATTCTTACCCAACCACTTCTGGGCAAACTCGCGGATCTCGTCCTTGGACTCGACCAGCTTAACGCCGCCAGCCTTACCACGCCCACCAGCGTGTACTTGTGCCTTTACTACCCACTTGTCACCACCGATACGATCAGCTGCTTGCGCTGCTTCCTCGGGGGTATCGCAGGCGTAACCCTTGGACACCGGCAATCCATACTCGGCAAATAACTGTTTGCCCTGATACTCATGAAGGTTCATGCTTGTTTACCGTTACTGTGTGCGCCAGGCGCACCGTTCCCACCTCAATAACATCCTGACCTGGGTCAATCTGCTACCCCTAGTGCGGAAAAAGCTCCGCAAACTCGACATCGCAGCACCGCTGCGAAGCGGCAGAAGGCGCAACAGCGCCCTCTGACTTGTTAATTCTATTGACTACTTACGCTTCTTGCGATTAGCAATATGGATAGCATGACCGTCAACGGCTAGCGCTGCTTCGTGGAACGCCTCGGAAACCGTTGGGTGCGCAAATACGGTCAACGCGATATCTTCAACACTGGAACCGAACTCCATCGCAATAGCAGCCTGCTGAACCAGCTCCGCTGCACTTGGGCCCAGTACGTGCACCCCAAGAATACGGTCAGTTGCCTCATCGGCCACCACTTTCACCAAGCCTGCGGTATCATCTGCCGCCATTGCACGACCACTAGCCGCGAAGGGGAAAGTACCGATCTTGTAGGCTTCACCGGACGCTTTAACCTCCTCTTCGGTCTTTCCAACCCAGGCCAGCTCGGGGTGGGTGTAGATCACAGAAGGGATCAAATCATAATTCATTTGCATGGTGTGGCCGGCAATCAGGTCCGCTACCATCACGCCCTCTTCGGACGCTTTGTGCGCAAGCATTGGGCCACGCACTACGTCACCGATGGCGTAGACACCAGGCACACCCGTGCGGCACTGATCATCAACAAAGATAAAACCACGCTCATCCATGTTGACACCGCAATCGGCAGCAAGGGCGTTCTCGGTATAGGGGCGACGACCAACAGCAACAATCAACTTGTCGAACGTCACTTTTTGCTCATCACCTTTCTGGTCCAGATAGGTAACGGTTACCTCGTCACCGTTGATCTCGGATCCGGTTACACGCGCACCGAGACGCACATCCAGCCCCTGCTTCTTATAGACCTTGAGAGATTCTTTCGCTACCTGTTGGTCAGCCATCGCAAGAAATGCTTCCTGAGCCTCTAGTACGATAACCTCGGCGCCTAAACGCCCCCAAACACTACCGAGCTCAAGACCGATAACACCAGCGCCGATGACACCCAAACGCTTGGGGACCGACTGGAACTTCAGTGCACCCGTCGAATCAACGATGATATCGCCGGTCTTGGGAGCTGGAGGAATATCGATCGGGCTGGAGCCTGTTGCAATAATAATATTCTCGCATTCGATCACTTCAGCCTTACCTTCGGGGTTGGTTACTTCAACCTGGTGCGCACCCAGCACCTTGCCGGTGCCGACAAACGAAGTCACGCCGTTGGCTTTAAACAAGCCTGCAACACCATTGGTGAGGTTCTCGACGATGCCATCCTTGCGCTTGATCATGGTGGGGACGTCGATTTCGACCTTACCCAGGCTGATCCCGTGCTGGTCCATCTTGTTGCTGTTCTCGTAGAACTTCCACGAGCTATCCAATAGTGCCTTGGAGGGGATGCAACCCACATTCAAGCAGGTGCCGCCCAATGCCGGCTTACCATCTTTCTTGGTCCAGCGCTCAATACAGGCTGTTTTAAGACCCAACTGAGCCGCCCGGATAGCGGCTACATAACCGCCGGGACCGGCACCGATTACTACTACGTCAAACTGTTTTGCCATGATTATTTCCTGCTAAAGCTGTATTGATAAAATCCGCTGAAATCCGGTAATACCCCGAATTATACCTCCAGCAGGAATCGAGCGGGATCTTCGAGCAGATCTTTGATCGTTACCAGGAAGGTTACCGCTTCCTTGCCATCCAGTAGACGATGATCATAAGAGAGCGCGAGGTACATCATCGGCAAAATCTCGACCTTGCCATTCACCGCCATCGGGCGCTCCTGAATCTTGTGCATACCCAGAATCGCCGATTGGGGCATATTCAAGATAGGCGTTGAAAGCAGTGAACCAAAAACACCGCCATTGGAAATGGTGAAAGTACCGCCGGTCATATCTTCGATACCAAGCTTGCCCTCGCGCGCCTTAAGGCCATACTCGCGGATACCATTTTCAATATCGGCCAAGCCCATGCTGTCGGTATCGCGCAGGACCGGTACAACCAACCCACGATCAGAGGAAACCGCTACACCGATATCCTGATAGCCATGGTAAACCACATCGTCACCGTCAATAGAGGCGTTAACAACGGGTTGCCGCTTCAGTGCTTCGACACAGGCCTTAACAAAAAAGCCCATAAAGCCCACACGCACGCCATGCTTCTTTTCGAACAGCTCCTGGTACTGCTTACGCAGATCCATGATTGGCTTCATATTCACTTCATTGAACGTAGTCAGCATCGCGGTCATCTGCTGCGCTTCAACCAGGCGTTCGGCAACCCGCTTGCGCAAGCGCGTCATCGGAACCCGCTTTTCAACTCGCTCACCGGTGAATACCGGTGCGCTGGCATCCACTTTTGCCACAGAAGCGGAGGCAGTCTGTTGCGGTGCGGCAGCGGCTTTGATTGCGTCTTCTTTAGTGACACGCCCGCCTTTACCCGTACCGGTAATCTGGTTTGGATCAAGGCCTTTTTCGTCGGCGATCTTACGCGCTGCAGGGCTCAAAATCGCATCTTTAGCGGCGGCAGGTGCCACGGCTTCAGCCGCAGGTGCTGCAGCTGGCGCGGCCGCAGGAGCAGCCGAGGCGGCGGCACCCACTTCAAAAATCGCGATCACCTCGTCGCTCAAAACAGTATCACCCTCCCCTTTGGTGATCTCTTTAAGAACACCATCGTTGGGGGCCAATACTTCCAGAACCACCTTATCGGTTTCAATATCTGCCAGTAAATCATCTCGGGATACAGCTTCGCCTGGTTGCTTATGCCAAGTTGCGATGGTTCCGTCGGCTACCGACTCAGGGAAACTGGGGGCTTTGATTTCAGTACTCATGTGTTTGGTTCCTATAACCGCTTTTTTCAGGGTTCGCTATTTGGCTTACAGGGTGAAGGCGTCGTTAACAAGCTGCTCTTGCTGCTCAACGTGGGTAGACATATAGCCACACGCCGGTGCAGCAGAGGCTTCACGCCCTGCGTATTTGAGATGGTGTTGCAAATCTGAGCCAGGTACATGCTCGGCAATCGCGCGTCGCATGTGATGCTGACTAGAATACCAGGCACCCTGATTCATGGGTTCTTCCTGACACCAGACTACCGTTTTCAGGTTGTTGTATGGGCTTAACGCCATCAACAGATCCTCATGGGGGAACGGGTAGAGCTGTTCGATTCGCAAGATAACGGTATCTTCGATGCCATCGGAACGGCGCTTTTCCAGCAGATCGTAGTACACCTTACCACTGCACATCACGACTCGGTTCACCTTGGCGGGATCAAGCTCATCCACTTCGGGAATCACTGTCTGGAAACTACCTTGAGCAAGCTCCTCAAGCGTGGAAATAGCCATCTTGTGGCGCAGCAAGCTCTTGGGAGTCATCACAATCAACGGCTTACGCAATGGACGCAACTGCTGGCGACGCAGCATATGGTAGACCTGAGCGGGCGTCGTCGGTACACAGACCTGGATATTGTGCTCCGCACATAGCTGCAAATAACGCTCGAGTCGAGCCGATGAATGCTCTGGCCCCTGCCCCTCGTAGCCGTGAGGAAGTAGCATCGTCAAGCCACACAAACGGCCCCACTTATGCTCGCCGCTGGTGATAAACTGATCGATTACCACCTGTGCTCCGTTAGCGAAGTCACCAAATTGCGCTTCCCAGATAACCAGTGCACTCGGTGTAGTGGTGGAATAACCATATTCAAATGCCAGTACGGCCTCTTCCGAAAGGAAGGAGTCATACATGTCAATTTGAGGTTGATTCTCAGCCAGGTGCGCCAACGGCATATAGGCGACACCATCTTTCTGGCCATGCAATACCGCGTGGCGGTGAGAGAAAGTACCACGACCAACATCCTGGCCGGTCATGCGGATTTGGTTTCCCTCATCGAGCAACGTGGCGTACGCCATGGTTTCGGCAAAGCCCCAGTTGATGGGAAGGGCACCGGCCGCCATTTTGCGACGGTCCTCGATAATTTTTCCAACCTGACGCTGCAGTACGACACCCTCAGGTATCTCATTCAGTTGATGAGCCAACTCCTGCAAGCGACGCAGATCAAAGGTCGTATCACAATCAGCGGTCCACTCGTGTCCGAGATAAGGCTCCCAGTCAACAAACAGTTCGGTATTGGGCTCCTTAACCAGGCTCTTCACTACGTGCTGGCCATCATCCAGCGCATTGCGATACTCATTCGCCATACTGCGGTCATCTTCCGCAGTCACCACCCCTTCAGCAACCAACTGCTCAACGTAGAGGGTTCGTGTGGTCTTTTGCTTGCTAATCTGCTGGTACATCAAGGGCTGAGTGCCCGATGGCTCATCGGCTTCGTTGTGACCACGACGGCGATAACACACCAGATCGATGACCACATCCTTGTTAAACTCCATCCTATAGTCGACAGCCAGTTTGGCGGCAAAAAATACCGCTTCGGGATCATCGCCATTGACGTGCAAGATCGGAGCATCGACGATTTTGGCAACGTCTGTGCAGTACTCGGTCGAGCGAGTATCTTCCGGCTTGCTAGTGGTGAAGCCTACCTGATTATTAATGATGACATGGATGGTACCGCCGGTTTTGTAGGCGCGGGTCTGGGACATCTGCAATGTCTCCATGACCACTCCCTGGCCTGCGAATGCGGAGTCACCATGGATAGCAATCGGCACCACCTGCATCCGGTCAGTGTCCTGACGACGATCCTGACGGGCACGTACAGAACCCTCCATAACCGGAGATACAATTTCAAGGTGCGACGGATTAAACGATAATGCAAGGTGCAGCTCACCGCCAGGGGTCATGACGTTCGAAGAGAAGCCCTGGTGATACTTAACGTCACCGGATCCCATCGAGTTTTTCTTTTTGCCCTCGAACTCATCAAACAGCTCACCCGGATTTTTACCCAGCGTGTTCACCAGCACATTGAGTCGTCCGCGGTGCGCCATACCGATACAGATCTCTTTGGTACCGTAGGAGCCGCTGCGCTGAATAACTTCATCCAGCATGGGAATCAGGCTCTCCCCACCCTCGAGGCCGAAACGCTTGGTTCCTGGATATTTGGTACCCAGGTATTTCTCAAGGCCTTCGGAGGCAGTCAAGCGCTCCAGCAGATGAATTTTGGATTCGGCGTTAATATCCGGGCGACCACCTACCGATTCCATACGATTCTGGAACCAGCGCCGCTCATCGGTATTAACGATGTGCATAAACTCAGCACCAATGCTTCCGCAATAGGTGCGTTTGAGCAGATCGAAAATCTCTCCAAGGGTTGACTCATCCTTGCCGATAAACAAAGAGCCCGTCTGGAAAGGGGTATCAAGATCAGCCGCCGACAAGCCGTGAAACTCCAGCTCCAAGTCTGGAACCGGTGCACGCTGCAGCAACTTCAGCGGGTCGAGTGCCGCATTTTGATGGCCCCGAACCCGATAACCGTTGATCAACCGCAGCACCAGCACCTGCTTTTTCTCATGATCTGACGCGATCACGGAAGGGCTTACATGCTGGGTGCGATTACGGGCGAGATAGAGGAAATGCTCCTGAATCGTTGAATGCGGGACGTCCCTGGCCGTCACCCCCTCAATTTGAGGGAGCTTGTCAAAGTAGTCACGCCACTCTTCAGGAACCTCATTGGGATCCCGAATATAGAGCTCGTAGAGGTCTTCTACGTATGCAGCATTACCACCCGAGATGTGGGAGGAATCCCACATTCGCTGCATCACACCTTCTTGCATCACAATGATACCCCATACTCTAGGGACGCTCTGTGTATGGGGCCATACGTTGGACTACAGATGACGTGTTGTCACCTTCCACAGAACGGACGGTCAAACCGAGCATCCCCTGTTGCTTGTGTAAGTTATCGCCTGGCCTTTCAGGACCAGACGTCTCAAACTGCCGGGCCTATGGCCCGGTAGCGATTTCAACGAGCAATGTAGTCCTCGAGGAGTTATGTACCACTCTTAAGCAACATCTGACGAATATGACCTATAGCCCGAGTCGGGTTGAGGCCTTTAGGACAGACATTGACGCAGTTCATGATACCCCTGCAACGAAATACACTAAATGGATCATCCAGATCCGCCAGTCGTTGCTCGGTATAAGAGTCACGGCTGTCTACAAGGAAGCGGTAAGCCTGCAACAGCCCGGATGGACCAACAAACTTGTCCGGATTCCACCAGAAAGATGGGCAGGCTGTTGAACAGCATGCACACAAAATACACTCATACAGACCGTCCAGCTTTTCCCGCTCTTCCGGGCTTTGCAGGCGCTCAATCGCCGGTGGCGGCGTATCGTTCTGTAGGTAGGGCTTGATCTTTTCATACTGGGCGTAAAACTGCCCCATATCGACCACAAGGTCACGAACCACAGGCAGTCCCGGTAGCGGGCGCAACACCAGCTTGCCATTGGTAACCACCGCTGACAGCGGAGTGATACAGGCCAAACCGTTGGTGCCATTCATGTTCATACCGTCGGAGCCACAAACTCCTTCACGGCAAGAGCGGCGGTACGCCAGGGTTGTGTCTTGCTCTTTTACCAAAGCGAGCACATCGAGCACCATCAGGTCTTTGCCTTCAGGAATCTCAATCTGCAGGTCCTGCATATAAGGGACCTGATCTACATCGGGGTTATAACGATAGATACTAACTAACATGCTGAACTCCCTGAATTAGTAGGTCCGAACCTTCGGAGGAAACGCTTCAACAGTCTTGGGCGCGAAGTTAACATCACGCTTACCAACACGTTTCTCGGCTGGGAAATACAGAGAGTGCTTCAGCCAGTTTTCATCATCACGCTCAGTAAAGTCGTTACGGGCATGTGCTCCTCGGCTCTCCTTACGCTCCTCCGCTGATACCGCAGTAGCGTAAGCGACCTCGTAGAGGTTTTGCAGCTCCAGCGCTTCAATACGAGCCGTATTGTAGGCGTTGCTCTTGTCTTCGAGATGCAGGTTTTCCATTTTCTTGCCCAGTTCATCAAGGAGCCCAAGACCCTTTTGCATGCTCTCGCCTTCGCGGAATACGCCAAAGTAAAGCTGCATGGTCTTTTGCAATTCGGCACGAACTTCTGCAACTTTCTCGCCACCAGTACTGGTATTGAGGCGCTCGAGTCGAGCCATTGCCTGCTCGATATCAGTTTCGCTGGCGTCCAGGGAATCAATCCCCTCTTTCATTTGGCGCTCAATTTCGATTCCCGCCGCACGACCGAACACAACCAGGTCAAGCAACGAGTTGCCGCCGAGGCGGTTAGCACCGTGTACAGAAACACAAGCCGCTTCACCGCAAGCAAACAGTCCAGGAACCGGAGTATCCGCACCGTCATTCGGGATCAACGCCTGACCACCAATATTAGTGGGTAGACCACCCATCATGTAGTGGCATGTAGGTACAACAGGCACGGGTGCCTTGGCGGGATCAACATGAGCAAAGGTCTTTGAAAGTTCGCAGATACCGGGCAACTTGCGATTCAACTCCTCTTCACCGAGGTGATCGAGCTTGAGCAGTACGTGATCCTTGTTCGGACCACATCCTCGCCCTTCAAGAATTTCAATAACCATCGAGCGCGCAACAACGTCGCGACCCGCAAGATCTTTAGCGTTAGGCGCATAGCGCTCCATGAAACGCTCGCCCTCACCGTTCACCAGGAAGCCACCTTCACCACGACAGCCCTCGGTCACCAGCACCCCAGCACCGGCAATACCGGTTGGGTGGAACTGCCACATCTCCATATCCTGTACGGGGAAACCTGAACGCAAGGCCATCCCGACACCGTCTCCGGTGTTGATCAGGGCGTTGGTTGTAGACTGGTAAATACGGCCCGCTCCACCAGTGGCCAGCACGGTTGCCTTGGCTTTAACGTAAACGGTTTCACCAGTTTCAATACAGATGGCGATAACACCGACAACTGAACCTTTTTGGTTTTTTACCAGATCAACTGCGTACCACTCGTTAAAGAAGCTGGTACCACCCTTGAGGTTGGCCTGATAGAGGGTGTGCAACAGGGCGTGACCGGTACGATCAGCCGCTGCACAGGTACGGGAAGCCTGCCCGCCCTTTCCGAAATCCTTGGACTGCCCACCGAAGGGACGCTGGTAGATGCGTCCCTGCTCGGTACGGGAGAATGGAAGCCCCATATGCTCCAATTCGAAAACAGCCTGCGGTCCTACGCTACACATGTACTCGATCGCGTCCTGGTCACCGATATAGTCGGAACCTTTGACGGTATCGTACATATGCCAGCGCCAATCATCATTGGGGTCATCACTGGCGATTGCACAGGTGATACCACCCTGGGCAGATACCGTATGCGAACGTGTTGGAAACACCTTGGTGATACAGGCGGTCTTAAGACCAGACTCTGTTAACTGCAGCGCTGCACGCATACCTGCGCCACCGCCACCGATCACAATGGCATCAAAGGAGATAGTACGAATCTTTGACATAACTTATAGACCCCACAAAACCTGCACACCCCATACCACGTATGTAAACATGGCGGCACCGCAGATCGCTTGAAACAGAAAACGGACAACCATAGCGCGATTACCCAGCGCCATTTCCGTCAAATAGTCAGTGGAGATAGTCCACATACCTACCCATGCGTGCGCCCCCAGAGAGACCAAAGCCATCAAACTGAAGACTCGCATCCAGGTTTGTGAGAACAACTCACTCCACTGGGCATAGGAAACATCAGAGCTACAAGTCAGGTAACCTAATATAAAGATAAAATAAGCTGCGAGCACAATCGCACTGACACGCTGCACCATCCAGTCATACAGACCGCTGCGCGACAGGTTCGTTACGTTAGTTACCATATTACTACCCCCGCAAGGATGATCAGGATGGCAGAGACAACAATGGTGATTTTGGCACCCAGGATGCCACTCTCTTTGCCTTCACCAATACCAACATCCATTAACAGATGCTTAATGCCTGCCACCAGATGAAACAGCAAAGCTGAAACAATGCCCCATGCGATCAACTTCGCAAAGAAACCCTGCATCAACTCTTTGAGACCATTGAAACCCGCCTCAGAAGCCAACGACAGGTCGAGAGCAAACAGAAGAAAGGCAATGGCAACAAACAGGATGACACCGGAGATGCGATGAAGAATGGATGTATAAGCTGGTAGCGGGAGTTTTATCGTTGTTAGGTCAAGGTTGACCGGTCTTTTACTATTCACGGCTCTTTACACTCTCTGGCTCCGCGTGGGGAGCATATTTATAAGGACGTGCACACGAAGTCAGGTATCTGCGGCGCAGACGTTACCGGCTCGATAGAGCCTGATACCCCCCCTAAACTTCGGGCTGGAAGTATAAAGACATCAGGTAACAAATACAAATTCGTAACGTAACCTTAAATCCCCCGACGCCTGCTACCACAAGGCTTTCAGGCCCCTATTTTGTTGAGCTGGCACCCAATCGCAAGTAGCTATTGGTCGAATGCCCGAGTGTTACGAAAAGTGATATCTAGTGTCTGCCTGTAATTGACAAACAGATTAATCACTTTATATTTGTCGATCACTTTCAGGGCTTAAGCCCGGATCGCCACATTCATAATAAAAGAAAAAGCGACCATCCGATAACAATACGCATTCCCAATTTGGCACGATAGGAGGCCTTTATAATGGCTGAGAAGAAAGCGCAACTAACGATCGAGGGTGTTGGCACCATTGACCTGCCGATATATTCAGGTTCAACAGGGCCGGACGTTGTCGACGTTCGCGGCCTCACCCCAAAAGGCTTATTCACCTTTGACCCAGGCTTTGTTTCCACCGCAGCCTGCGAATCAAAGATCACCTATATCGATGGCGACCAGGGCATCCTCCTGCATCGCGGCTACCCGATCGATCAACTGGCCGAAGAGTCGGACTACCTCGAAACCTGTTTTTTATTGCTCTACGGAGAGCTTCCAAACAGCAAAGAAAAAGAGAAATTTGCTGGTACCATCGCCCGGCATACCATGCTTCACGAGCAGCTGAACCACTTCTTTAATGGTTTCCGCAGAGACGCACACCCCATGGCCGTCATGTGCGGAGTGGTGGGCGCCCTATCTGCGTTCTACCATGACTCCCTCGATATTGGTAACGAATATCACCGAGAAGTAGCCGCCTACCGGCTGATCGCAAAGATGCCTACGATTGCGGCAATGGTGTACAAATACTCCATCGGCCAGCCTTTCATGTTCCCCCGCAACGACCTGTCCTATGCCGGTAACTTCCTGCATATGATGTTTGCAACACCTTGCGAAGAGTACGTAGTGAACCCCGTACTGGAACGCGCCATGGATCGCATATTCCTGCTCCACGCCGATCACGAGCAGAACGCGTCTACTTCGACCGTGCGCCTGGCGGGCTCTTCCGGTGCCAACCCCTTCGCCTGTATTGCGGCCGGTATTGCCGCCCTTTGGGGCCCCGCCCACGGCGGCGCCAACGAAGCGGTACTGAATATGCTCGAAGAGATTGGCGACGAAAGCCGAATTGATGAGTTCGTAGCTCGCGCCAAAGACAAAGACGACCCCTTCCGCCTCATGGGTTTTGGGCACCGCGTTTACAAAAACTTCGATCCCCGGGCCAAGGTCATGAAAAAGACCTGCGACGAGGTTCTGTCCGAGTTGGGAATCGACGATCCGCTGCTCAAGATCGCCAAGCGTCTGGAGCAGATTGCCATCGAAGACCCCTACTTCGCAGAGCGCAAACTCTATCCGAACGTCGATTTCTACTCAGGTATCATCCTCAAAGCGATCGGCATCCCCACCGAGATGTTCACCGTTATCTTCGCGACCGGCAGAACGCCAGGCTGGATTGCCCACTGGCACGAGATGATCAGCGGCCCCTATCGTATCGGCCGCCCGCGCCAGCTCTATACGGGGCACACTCAGCGTGACTACACCCCAGTAGATAAGCGCTAGGGTTCACTTAACCCATAAAAAAACCGGCAATGCCGGTTTTTTTATGGGTGCTTAACCTGTTTCTACTTCCAGCAGCCTAAGGTACTGAACAGCCTCCTCCCGGGAAGCACCGCACACCGACTCTTCGGCCAAAAACTGTAAGCACACCTGTGGGCGCTCCGGCTGACCAAAGAGGCGGCAACGATGCTCAGTGTCAAGCTGCACACAGCGCACCCCAGCCGGTTTACCATCCTGCATCCCCGGTATACAAGTGCTGATCGACGGTGCAATACAGCACGCCCCGCAACCGACACGACACTGAAATTCCGTGTTTCCCATACAAACACCCCATTGCAACAGCCGGCGCCAGAATAAACGAAACCGCACGCGCTGGAACCTCGCACGACAACACACCTCAATCCTGTTTCCCCTGACCTGCACAGGAGAACACGGGAAACATCCTACTGGGAGCTTTTTCTGTTCTACTAACACAGAATCAGACCGCAGTGGCATTCTACCCGATCGAGGTTAGCGCCACCCTCCCATACCCTTGCGCGTACTCCTCAGGCATTCGTTTAGGCTTGCCCGTTGAGAGTTGAACGCAGATAAATCGGGTGTGGGCACGCATCAGGGTAACCCCGTCAGTCACCCGCTGCAGCTGGAAACGACGCTCCAGTGTTAATTTCCCATCACAGCGTTCAATCCAGGTCGCTATCTGCAACGGTTCATCCCTATATCCCGGCGCCACATAATCCACCTCGTGACGATGTACGACCATTCCTCGGTCCAGCTCCCGATAGCGTGCCAGGGTTAACCCGAGCGACTCGGAGTGAGCCCAGGCAACCACCTCGAGCCAGCGGATATACTCACAATTATTCACATGACCATAATGATCAATGTGCTCCGGCCCCACCTGGATATCGACGATATAGGCATCCGGGTAGTCCCATTTGAGGGGTTGCGTTGACACGATCGACTCCCTGATTGGCAACGGCAAAGTTAGTGCTCTATTGAACGGTGATGGTGCACCAGTGTCAATCCAGCTTAGGTGCCCACGCGCACAAATTCACCACACAAAGGCACCACTAAGGTACACTCCCACCCTCAAAATCAGCCTGCAAAAAAAAATGACCCGGAAACACAACCCAGCATGGCGACAATTAACCCTTTTCTGACAGAACCCGTCGGCCCTCTATTGCGCCGCCTGACTCTGCCAATGATGGGCGGCATTATTTCGCTGATGCTGTTTTATCTGCT
The DNA here is from genome assembly GCF_049985285.1 of Aestuariirhabdus sp. LZHN29. Lineage (NCBI taxonomy): Bacteria > Pseudomonadati > Pseudomonadota > Gammaproteobacteria > Oceanospirillales > Aestuariirhabdaceae > Aestuariirhabdus > Aestuariirhabdus sp. LZHN29. Next base: position 211,135 of record NZ_JBNIEU010000004.1, read on the forward strand.
TGACGCCTATTTTATTGCGCAACTGGGGATTGACGAGCTTGCTGTTGTCGGTTTCACCCTGCCCTTTGTAACCACCCTGGTAAATCTGGCTGTGGGCCTGGGCATCGGTATCTCAGCCACGGTTGCCCGCACCCAGGGTGCTGGCGGCGACAAGCCTATCGCCAATACCGGGCGCAATGCACTCCTTATGGCGGCGCTGGTACTCATTAGCGTGGCCACACTGAGCCAGCTTTTTCTGGACAATATATTTTCACTGCTCGGCGCTCCCGAACACCTGCTACCGGTTATCGACGATTATCTTAGCCTGTGGCTGATCGGCTGTACCTGCCAGCTTATCCTGATGAATGGTAACGCTATTTTCAGGGCAACCGGCAATACTCGAACCCCCGCCAAACTGATGGCTCTGGGGGCGCTACTCAACGCACTACTGGACCCCTGCCTGATTTTTGGCGTGGGCCCCGTTCCTGCGATGGGGCTGCAAGGGGCTGCTCTTGCTTCGATTATCGCCTGGTCTACTACCCTGCTTTTGGGTATCAGGCTTCTCGCTGTTGATCACAAGCTGGTCAGTCTATCCCTTCCCTCGGTCGCCGAACTTACCCACTGCTGGCCAGCGATACTGCGCATCGCAGTACCGGCGGCACTTTCCAATATGATGACCCCACTGGCCATCGCTATTATCACGGCGGTGGTCGCAGGATACGGTCCTGAGGCGGTCGCTGCCTTCGGGGTAGGCGAGCGCATCAGCGGATTGGCGCTACTGGCAATACTCGCGCTATCCATGACATTGCCTCCCCTGATCAGTCAGAATATGGGAGCGGGAAACCGCCAACGTATCCTGGTGGCGATTCGCGGCAGCCACCGCTTCGCACTGATCTGGCAAACAGGGATCTATCTGATACTGGCGCTGGGCGCACCCTGGATCGCCCCCCTGTTTGGCGATAGCCTCATTACCCACGACTACATCCAGCTGTATCTCTGGTGCGTAGTACTGAGCCTCGGTCCACTGGGCGTTACCATTCTCACCGTCTCCTCGCTGAACGCACTTCACCAACCGTCCCGGGCAATGCTGGTCAGCGCCTGCCGCCTGTTTCTTCTTTTCGTCCCCATGGGTTGGGCGGGATCCCAATGGGCCGGTATTCCAGGCCTGTTTGTGGGCGCTGCGCTCGCAAACGTACTCTCCGCTGTCGTCGCCCGCGCCATCTTGCAGATCGACAGACTGCGCGATCCTGCAGAAAGTTAACATAGCAACTATCCACACAATCTGTGGATAAGCTTTGGGATATCCTTGTAGGAGCTTCGTCGAGCTCCTGCTATCACCACCCCTGACCTATTTTGAGGCATTTTTAACCACAGCCAAGCCCATAGCCAACTCACCTTGGACGGCAATTCTGCTACAATCGCCGACGGCGCATTTATGCCAACCAATCAGCTTCAGGCAAGGTACCTTTACTCCATGAAACTATCCTCATTCGGTGAAAAGTTCACCAGCAACTCCGGCATCCTCTCCCTCATGGACGACCTGGGTAATGCGCTTGCGAGCGGCGAAGATATGATCATGATGGGCGGCGGCAACCCCGCCCATATCCCGGAGGTTGAAACCGCCTTCAAACTGCGCCTGCAGCGCATCCTCGACAATCATGATGAGTTTGTTCGCCTGATCGGCACTTACGATGCACCCCAAGGGAATAAAAGCTTTATCGATGCGCTGGTAAAGCTGTTAAATAACCACTTTGGCTGGGGCTTAAAAGCCGAGAACATCGCGCTCACCAATGGCAGCCAGAACGCTTTTTTCATGCTCTTTAACCTGTTTGCAGGCGACTACAGTGACGGCAGCCAACGCCAGATCCAGTTACCACTGGCCCCCGAGTACATTGGCTACGCCGACGCAGGCCTGAGTCAAAACTTCTTCACCGCTACCCGCCCGGAGATAGAGCACCTCGAGGATAACCTGTTCAAATACCGGGTAGATTTTTCCAACATCGAAATAGGTAAAAAAACCGGGGCAATCTGCGTCTCACGCCCCACCAATCCGACCGGCAACGTCATTACCGATGAAGAGGTGGCCAGGCTCGACTCCATGGCGCAGGCACAAGAGATTCCGCTGATCATCGATGGAGCCTACGGGCAACCTTTCCCCAACCTGCTGTTTACACCCGCGACTCCGATGTGGAACCGCAATACTATTTTGTGCCTTAGCCTGTCAAAGCTTGGCCTGCCTGCGCTACGCACTGGCATCGTGATCGCGGACGAAGCGATCATCAGGGCGCTAACCGGGGTAAACGCCATCCTCAGCCTCGCACCCAACAGCGCAGGCAGCCTGCTGGCGCTGGACATGATTCGGGACGGATCCATCCTCCATCTAAGCGATAACGTTATTCGTCCGTTTTACCAGCAACGAGCCCTGGCTGCCGCAGACCATCTTCGCTCCAAACTGGGAAGCTATAATTTCCATATCCACAAGCCCGAAGGCGCCATGTTCCTATGGCTCTGGTTTGAAGGGTTACCCATCAGCAGCCTGGAGCTGTACAACCGTCTCAAGGCGCGCGGAGTTCTGGTTGTGTCAGGGCACTACTTCTTTCCTGGAATGGAACAGGATTGGCGTCATAGCCATGAGTGCATCCGCGTCACCTATACCCGTTCACCAGCGGAGGTTCAACGCGGCCTGGAGATCATCGCCGAAGAGGTTATTCGAGCTTACAACGAAGGCTAGTGAGGGCAACCGGCTTCCCTCGTCGCCAGCCGCCTACGGCCCGGCGGTGCGCTCCTGCCGCGGGGTCACCCCGTAATGGTTGCGATAGGTCGTACTGAAATGGGATGCGGTCGCAAAACCGCAAGAACGCGCCACTTCGGCAATCGGCGTCTCGGTCTGCTGTAACTGTTGACGGGCCTTTTCAAGACGTAATTGCAAGTAATATTTTGACGGTACGCTCTGCAGGTGCTTCTTAAACAACCGCTCAAGATGCCGCCGGGATACCCCCACATGAAACGCAAGATCGTCGGTAGTCAGCGGCTCATCAATATTCGCTTCCATCAGGCTAACCGCTTCAATCAGCTTCTTGTGACTGGTACCGATACGCGCCTGCAAAGGGATGCGCTGGGGGTGCTGCGGCGGGCGAATCCGTTCACAAACAAACTGCTCAGAGATCGAAGAGGCGATCTCCAACCCATGCTGCTGGCCGATCAGAAATAGCATCATATCCATGGCCGCGGAGCCACCACCACAGGTGATCCGGTCACGGTCAATCTCAAACAGGTTGGATGACACGTTTATGTTGGGAAATTCGTCGCGCAAGCTTCCAAGATCCCACCAGTGGATCGTCGCCCGGTATCCATCAAGCAAGCCGGCACAGGCCATCAGATAGCTACCCGTTCCGATACCCCCAATCTCCATTCCACGCTTTTGCAACTGGCGTAACCAACGAATCACACTCTCATTGCCGGTGCGAGCAACAGGACTCGCCCCACAAACAATCAACGAGTTGAAATCGGGCATCGTCTCTAAAGAAGCATCGGCGCGTGTCTCCACACCGCAGCTACTGGTTACAGCAGCACCATCGGGGCTAATCATGGTGCACTCATACAGATCCTGGCCGCTCACCCAGTTCGCCATTCGCAAGGCTTCAATAGCCGATGCAAAAGCGATAAGGGAGTACCCGGGCAAGAGCAGAAACCCATAATGTCGTGGCATTCCACTATCATTACGCGGATTCCGTGTGGATCCGTTGAAATTCATCTATATATCCGTATTGGGGAGCTGTAATTACAACGCCTGCTAGGGAAAGGTGCAAGCGCGAAAGTGAACCACAAGCCCTCTCCCTAAAACAACCCATGATCAAATGTCATCTGCCAACAACTCAAGGTCGCTTTCCTAAAACTTCCTCGCTATCACTAGGGTAGCGTTTACCTGATAATTTGGCTCATCATGATCTGCCCATACGCCGATACGCTATAACGGCGTAATTTTCATTACATCCACAGACCGGAAACACCATGAGCACAATAAAGCAACAAAAGCTCGATACCATCGACCAGCTCAAGCAGCGTATTCATGATCAACTCCCCACCGACCAACGGGAACCCGTATTGGCTCTTGCCGATCTTTATTTCAGGGAAAGCATCTCCCGAGACCTGATCAGCACCCCACAAGATGAACTCGAAGGCGCGTTGCTGTGCCTGTGGGATTGCATGCGGCAAAGAGTGCCAGGCGAACCCCGAATCCGGATCTATAACCCCAGCTTCGAAGAACATGGCTGGCACTGCCCCCACACTGTCATCGAAGTAATAACCGATGACATGCCCTTCCTTATAAGCTCCCTCACCATGGAGCTCATGCGACGGGAGCTAACGCTGCACCGAATAACCCACCCTGTCATCGCCTGTAAGCGCGACGATAAAGGACAGTTAATCGCAGTCTTCCCCCACGACACCAACGAGAAAGGCGCACACCGTGAAGCGGTCACTAGAATTGAGGTCGATCAGCAGGGGTCAAGAAAAAAACAGCAAGAGCTGAAACTTGCCCTCACCAGCATTCTGCGTGATGTTCAAGTTGCCGTAAGCGATTGGCAGCCCATGTCCGCTAAACTTGAAGAGGTGATCAAAACATGCGAAAAGAGCAAACTACCGGTTAATAAAACGGAAAACGACGAAACGATCGCTTTCCTGAAATGGGTTCTGAACAACCATTTCACCTTCCTCGGCTTTCGTTCCTACTCTCTGGTCAAAGAGAGCAATGGCGATGTCTTCATGGAGATCGACGACCAGAGTAGCCTTGGAACATTTCGTTCCATGGGAGAAAACACCCCTGTTAGGAACAAGTTAGCTCCTCATATTTGTGAAGAGATGCTAAAGCCTACTCTGCTGTCCATCACCAAATCGAGCACGCGTTCTACCGTCCATCGTCCATCGCACCTCGACTATCTTGGCATCAAGCGTTTCGATAAGAAGGGCAACGTAGTTGGTGAGTGGCGCTTCTTCGGCTTGTACGCCTCCGCCGCCTACATCTCCCCAATTCAGGAGATCCCCCTGGTTCGGCAAAAGGCCAATTACATCATGCAGCAAGCGCGATGCACGCCGAATAGCCACAAGGGGAAAACCCTGCAACATATCCTCTCCCAGTACCCCAGGGACGAGCTATTGCAAGCCAGTACGGACAAGCTCGAAGAAACACTTACCGGTATTCTCGAAACCCAGGCTCGGCGTCAACTGCGCCTGTTTCTGCGCAAAGATATATTTAGCCGCTTCGTTACCGCGCTGGTTCTGGTGCCACGAGACCGTTTCAATACCGAGCTGCGGCAACAGCTGCAGACGATCCTGATGGACGCCTTTAACGGTTACAACAGTGAATTCAATGTACAGTTTTCGGAGCAACTGACCGCTCATGTTCATATCACGGTCCACTGCGACAACTGCAACGATTCTGATGTGAGCATCGAGGAGCTGGAGACTCGCATGCGGGAGGCGATGCTCTCCTGGCAAGATCACCTGCACTTTGCGCTAATAGCCACCGACGGCGAAGGTGACGGTAACCGACTGAACCATGTATACGGTAATGCGTTTCCAGCCGCTTACCGCGACGACCATAGCCCTAACCGCGCAGTGGCCGATATCCATAGAATAGAGTCAATCAGCGCAGAACACCCGCTTTCCACTCACCTGAGCCGCCCCTTGGGCAGCAATAGCGAGCTTCGTTTCAAAGTGGTAGGTCAAGGTGACACCATGGCCCTGTCCGATGTATTGCCCATTTTGGAGCATATGGGCGTACGCGTACTGAGCGCCCGGCCGTACAAAATTCGCAGTGCCAACGACAATCAATTTTGGCTTCTCGATTTCCTTATTGCGGTGACAACAGACCGTGATCTGGACGACCCCGAACTCAAAGAGCAGTTTCAACAGTGCTTCGCTCGCGCCTATCGTGGCGAGTTGGAAAATGACGGTTTCAATAGTCTCATCATCAGTGCAGGGCTGAGCTGGCGTCAATGCATCATTGTACGGGCCCTGAGTAAATACCTGATACAGGCGCAGGTCTCTTTCAGCCAGAGCTATATGGAGGAAACCCTTGGGCGCAATAGCACAATAACGGCGTTGCTGGTCGAGCTATTTGAAACACGCTTCGCGCCGCATCAGGAGTCTACCGACACAACCGCAGCTTTGTTGCGCGAGCAGATTGAGTCCGCACTTAACGAAGTGGCCAACCTGGATGAAGATCGCATTCTTCGCCATTTCCTCAGCGTGATCGACGCCATGTTGCGCACCAACTACTACCAACTCGACGAGCAGCGCCAACCCAAGAGGTACCTCTCTTTTAAGCTGGATCCTGAGCAAGTTCCTGCACTCCCCTTACCCCGGCCGAAATATGAGATTTTTGTCTATTCGCCCTGGGTTGAAGGCGTACATATGCGCGGAGGAAAAGTCGCTAGAGGGGGCTTACGCTGGTCCGATCGCCGGGAAGATTTCCGTACCGAAATACTGGGCCTGGTCAAGGCACAGATGGTCAAAAACGCCGTTATTGTGCCAACCGGTGCCAAAGGCGGATTCGTCGCCAAGCAGCTTCCCGCAAATGGTACCCGAGAAGAGATTCAAGCCGAGGTCATCCATTGTTACCGTACCTTTATCAGGGGATTACTGGATATTACCGATAACCTCCAGAACAACAGTATCACTCCCCCACAGCTGACTCAGCGTTACGACGAGGACGACCCCTATCTGGTCGTCGCCGCCGACAAAGGCACTGCAACGTTCTCAGATATTGCCAACGAGCTTGCGCAGCAGTACAACTTCTGGCTCGACGACGCCTTCGCATCCGGCGGTTCCTTCGGTTACGACCACAAGAAAATGGGTATCACCGCGCGTGGTGCCTGGGAATCGGTGAAGCGACTGTTCCAGGAAAAGGGTCGGGATTGCCAGAGCGAGCCCTTTAGCTGCGTCGGCATTGGCGACATGAGTGGAGATGTATTTGGTAACGGCATGCTGCTGTCACGGCAAACCCGACTGTTGGCCGCTTTTAACCACATGCATATCTTTATCGATCCGGACCCTCAGCCCGAAGCCTCATGGGAGGAGAGAAAACGCCTGTTTGACTTGCCCCGCTCCAGCTGGAGCGACTACAACGCCAAACTAATCTCCAAAGGAGGCGGTGTATTCGAGCGCTCAGCAAAATCCATTACCCTCAGCAAAGCAGCCCGTGATGCCCTGCAAATCAGCCAACAAAAACTGACGCCCAGCGAACTGGTTCAACATTTGCTGCAAGCCCCGGTGGATCTGCTTTGGAATGGAGGCATTGGTACCTACGTCAAAGCGGGCTATGAAACCCATGCTGACGCTGGTGATCGCGCCAACGATGCCGTTCGAATCGACGGTAGTCAGTTACGTTGCTCAATCATTGGTGAGGGTGGCAACCTGGGCTTTACCCAAGCCGGGCGAGTCGAATTTGCACGACAGGGAGGCCTGATTACGACAGACGCCATCGACAATTCAGGTGGCGTTGACTGCTCTGACCACGAGGTCAACATTAAGATTTTGCTCGGGCAGGTTCTGGAGAACGGCGACATGACGCTAAAGCAGCGTAATGTTCTGCTCGCCAGCATGACCGACGATGTCGCCCAGCTGGTTCTGGATAATAATTACCAACAGGCACGCATCCTTAGTCTTGCCAAGCATTTTTCCGTCACCCAGCTCAGTGAGCACATGCGTTTGATTACCCTGCTGGAACGCGAAGGCCGCCTAAAGCGCAAAATTGAGTTCCTGCCCAGCGATGAACAACTGCATGAGCGCGAAGCACAATCCGAAGGACTCAGTCGCCCCGAGCTATCGGTGTTGCTCGCCTACAGTAAAATGAAGCTCTACGAGGAGTTGCTTGCCAGCGGAGTGTGTAACGATGCAGCCCTTGATCGTCGACTGAGCGCCTATTTCCCACGAGCACTGAGTGAGCGTTACCCGGAGCTGCTGGAATCCCATCCGTTACGGGCAGAGATCATCGCGACCCACCTGACCAACGAGATCGGTAACTGCATGGGACCCACTTTCTGGGCGTACATCAGGGATGAAAGTAATCGTGACCCGGCTGATATCGTACGCGCTTACAGCGCCGCAAGAGCCATTTTCTCCATCGATACCCTGTGGTCCCAGCTGGAAGCGACCAGCCACAACCTGAACCACAACGATCAAACAGGGTTGTTCCAACGCCTGCAGCAACTGACAGAACGCGCTACCCTGTGGATACTGCGTAACAATAGCTCCATTAGCGACCTCGATACACTGCAGGTCCAGTACCACCCTGCGGTAAAGCTATTGGAGAGCAAGCTCGCCGATTACCTGCAAGGGGAAGACTCTGAAGATATCGACGCCCAGATCTCCAAACTCTCCAGCGCGGGTCTCGAAAAGGAGCTAGCCCGCAAATACGCGGTGCTTGATCATCTGTACTACAGTCTGGACATTACGGCGATCGGTGCTCAGCAACCGGGCCAGCTGGAAAGCGCCACAGAGATCTTCTTCGCGCTCAACCATAGGCTGCAACTGCATTGGCTACGCGCCAGTGTGCAGGAATTACCTGCCATCAATCAGTGGCAACGCAAAGCGCGGACAACCCTGACCGACGAACTCGACCGCCTGCTCCGCAACGCCAGCGCACAGGTGGTGAGCTCTGCCGACAGTAGCATCAGCCCCAGCGCTGGTCTGGAGCAATGGCTGCAAGAGAACGCAGCCCAGTTCCAGCGCAGCCAGGAAATTCTAAACGACATTAAATCCAACCCTAACCGAGACCTGGCCATGCTATCGGTTGCGATCAGAGAACTGAGACAGTTTTCCTGAACCCTACGGAACTCAACTACAACAGGAGGAAGAACAAGCGATGAGTCATTCAACCTACACCCGCGATACCTTTGACCAGGTAATGGTCCCAAATTACTCCCCTCAGGCCATCATTCCGGTCAAAGGCGAAGGGTCTCGCGTCTGGGATCAGGAAGGCCGGGAATATATCGATTTTGCGGGAGGCATTGCCGTCAACGCCCTTGGCCATTGTCACCCCGAGCTAGTCGATGCCTTAAAGACACAAGCCGATAAGCTCTGGCACCTGAGTAATGTCTACACCAACGAGCCCGCGCTAAAGCTCGCCAGCCAGCTAACCGAAGCGACCTTTGCCGAGCGCGTATTCTTCGCCAACTCCGGCGCCGAAGCCAACGAAGCCGCATTTAAGCTGGCACGCCGCCACGCTTTCACCCAGTATGGCCCGGAAAAAAATGAGATCATCGCCTTCCATCAAGCCTTCCATGGCCGCACCCTGTTTACGGTTTCCGTCGGCGGCCAGCAAAAATATCGTGAAGGTTTCGAGCCCGCACCCGGTGGTATCACCCACGTCCCCTATAACGACCTGGCGGCCCTAGAAGCGGCCATCTCTGACAACACCTGCGCCGTTGTCATGGAGCCCATTCAGGGCGAAGGCGGTATCATTACCGGAGACCCTGAGTTCATCAAGGGCGCGCGCGCGCTGTGCGATAAGCACAATGCTCTACTGGTATTTGACGAGGTGCAAACCGGTGTCGGCCGCATCGGCGAACTCTACGCCTATATGGACACCGGCGTCACCCCGGACATCCTCACCACGGCCAAGGCCCTGGGTGGCGGCTTCCCCGTTGGTGCCATGCTTACCACCGAAGCGGTAGCTGCCAGCTTCGTTGTAGGAACGCACGGCAGTACATACGGCGGTAATCCCCTGGCGTGTGCCGTCGCCAGCAAGGTGCTGGAAATTGTCAGTGACCGGAAGCTGCTCGATGACGTAAAGCGCAAGCGCGAGCGTTTCGTTGCTGCGCTCGAAGCGATCAATGCCGAGCACAACATTTTCAGTGAAATTAGAGGCAAGGGGCTCCTGATCGGCGCCGCCCTGAATCCGGACTGGGAAGGCAAAGCCGCCAAGTTTCTGGCTGCGGCTCGCGAACAGGGAGCAATGATCCTCGTCGCCGGGCCTAATGTATTGCGCATGGCTCCATCCCTGGTCATTCCCGATGAGGATATCGATGCGGGCATGGCGGGGCTTGCCAGGGCCGTAGCCGAGGTTGTTGCCGCAGGCCCGGACGCCTGATCAAAGGTTGCTGGCGTTGCAATGGAGAACCGCAACGCCAGCAACCGCAGACCATGTCAGAAAGGGGATAGTCGAGGTCGCAAAGACAACAGTTGTGACCTATTCCCCCCCACGCTTTTAGGAAATAATGTCTGCTGGCCGTAGGCGTGGCAATCTGTTGTTTCCAATACCATCCAAGCCGCCGAATGGCCCCTTTTTTAGCTCAGGTCCCACTTTGTTTCAGCGGGAGCTTTCGGCAACCAAAGCTGTTTTTATGCGGAGTGTACATGCTCGTCATCAGGCCTATAGATTACCATGACCTGCCCGCGCTGGAGCGCCTGGCGGTGGTGTCCGGTGGTAGCCTGACAACATTACCCGCCCACCGTGAACACCTGAATGACTTGATTGGCGCCACCCGGCAATCCCTGCGGGCAGGAACCGAAACGGGCGGCCAGCGCAGTTTTCACTTTGTGCTCGAGGATATCGAAAGCAAGACACTGCTCGGCATTAGCGGCATCGAATCTGAAATCGGTGTGACCTCCCCCTTTTACAGTTATCGCATGGGCGCTTTCGTGCATAACGCAAGTCAGCTGCAGATTCACAACAAAATTGGCACACTCTCTATATGTCAGGATCTAGCGGGCAGCAGCCGACTGTGCACGCTGTTCCTGGCTCCAGAATATCGCCAAGGGCTCAATCACCAGCTGTTATCAAGGGCCCGTTTACTATTTATGTCTCTTCACCGGAAACTGCTTGCCGAAAAATGCATCGCGGAACTTCAGGGCGTGATTGATGCAGAGGGGAAGTCGCCCTTCTGGGAAAACCTCGGGCGTCATTTTTTTACCATGGAACTCTCTCGGGCCACTTTCCTTGCAGGCATCAACTTTAAGGGCTTTATCGCCTCGCTAATGCCGCAACAGCCGATCTATATCCCCCTATTGCAAGAGGAGGCTCAGGACTCACTGGGTAAGCCTCGGGCAGATATCACCCGCAACAAACAGCTATTGGAGATGGAAGGCTTCGCGTTCAAGAATCACGTGGATATTTTTGATGGGGGGCCTACCCTTGAAATAAGCACTGACGAAATCTCCACGTTCCAGCAAGTACAAACGGCAAAGGCGGTTATCGGCGAGACGGTGAGTAATGACGCTACCCCTTGCCTGATTAGTAATGAGGGCTTCGACAACTATCGATGCCTGATTGCACAGGTTGCAAGCGCGGATCCAAGGCTGACAAGCCAGCAGCTCAAGGCACTGGATATCCGGGAGGGAGACGCGATTCAGATAACACCCTGCTATGGGGCTGATCAGCAACCCACTCCCGATTGATTTTCGCGCTGGCAGTTCCGGCGCTATACAGCAGCAATAGATACAGTTTAAAGCAACAAGAAACGACTATCGCACCATGCGATAGCCCGCGTTTCCTTTAATAAGGAGGCACCTCCTAGCAGGTGAGAATGCATTATGATGGTAATCCGACCAATTCAAGCAGATGACTACGATGAGCTCTTTGCTCTGGCCGAAAAAACGGGGGCGGGTTTCACCTCTCTGCAGCCCAATGAGGGGCAGGTGCGAGGCAAAATTTATAGCTCGCTGGAAGCCTTCGAGAAAGCGGTGACCACCGCGGGCGAAGAAACTTACCTGTTTGTATTGGAAGACACCGAAACGGGCCGGGTTGCGGGTATTTGCGGCATCGAAGCGGCCGTTGGCCTGAGCCAGCCATGGTACAACTACCGTGTCGGTACCCTCGTGCACTCCTCACGCCAACTCGGCGTCCACAACGCAGTGCGGACCCTGACCCTGAGCAACGACCACACCGGTTACTCCGAAGTCTGTACCCTGTTCCTGGACCCCGATTATCGCCACAGCAAAAATGGAAGCCTGCTCTCCAAGAGCCGCTTTATGTTTCTTGCCGAGTTCCCAAAACGCTTCTCTACCCATGTTATTGCCGAGATGCGCGGATACTCTGACGAGAACAGCCACTCCCCGTTCTGGGAAGGGCTGGGCCGTCACTTTTTCTCAATGGACTTCGCGGACGCCGTCTACATGGCCGGTCTGGGCGATAAAACATTCATTGCCGAATTAATGCCTCGTCATCCGATTTATACCAACATGCTTCCAAAAGAGTCTCAGGAGGTGATCGGTACGGTGCATGACAACACCCTGCCCGCCCGCATGATGCTGGAAAGCGAAGGCTTCCGTAACGAGGGCTACATCGATATTTTTGATGCAGGCCCCACTATCGAAACGCGGGTCTTGGATATACGCGCGGTTCGAGAGAGTCACTACGCCAAGGTCAATATCACCACCTCGCCGGCTGATGGCGAAGCCTACTTGATATCGAATACTGATCTTAAAAATTTCCGCTGCTGTCTGGTGGAGCTCTCGGGTGATCACAACGTAGTCGATATCACTGCGGAAACAGCAGCAGCGCTAAAAGTTGAAGAGGGCGGAACTGTGCGGGTAGTTCGTCTTTCCTCCAAGCTAAGGAGATAAATAATGAGTGACTCTCTTTTTGTAAATGGCGCATGGATTGAAGGCCAGGGCCCAACCTTTAGCTCTGACAACCCAGCCAAAGGAACCCTCCTATGGCAAGCTAACAGTGCCACCGCAGAGCAGGTGGAGCAGGCAGTAAGCGCTGCCCGTGGAGCATTTTACAGCTGGTCGTCACTGGCCGTCTCGGAACGCGAGGCCGTCGTTAAGCGTTTTTCCGAGCAGCTCGACAGCCACCGTGAAGAGCTTGCCCTCGCCATTTCGGAAGAGACCGGAAAACCCCTGTGGGAAACTCGCACAGAGGTGGCCGCGATGATTGGGAAAATCGCTATCTCCATTAAAGCCTACCACGAGCGTACTGGCGAAGAGCAGTCTGAGATCCCTGCAGGGCGCTCCGTATTACGACACAAACCCCACGGTGTGGTGGCAGTATTTGGCCCCTATAACTTCCCCGGCCACCTACCCAATGGGCATATCGTTCCGGCTATCCTTGCGGGTAATACCGTTGTATTCAAACCGAGCGAACTAACCCCTCGTGTTGCTGAGAAAACTCTCCAGCTATGGCAAAAAGCGGAACTGCCGGCTGGGGTCATCAATCTGGTTCAGGGTGAAAAAGATACCGGAATTGCACTGGCCCACAACAAAGGCATAGACGCCCTCTTCTTTACCGGAAGCTCTGCCACAGGCCATCTATTGCACCGACAGTTTGCAGGCGAGCCAGGAAAGATTCTTGCCCTGGAGATGGGAGGGAACAACCCGCTAATCCTTGAGGAGGTCGCCGACATCAACGCTGCGGTTCACGAAACCCTGCAGTCGGCCTATATCTCTGCGGGTCAACGTTGTACCTGTGCCCGCCGTCTCTATGTGCCAAAAACGCCTCAAGGTGATCTCTTTGTCGACAAGCTGGTCAGTGCCGTCAAGAAGATTCAGGTGGGTCCCTACGATGCGCAAGAACAACCGTTTATGGGGTCATTGGTATCGGTTACCGCGGCAGAGGGCATCATTGCTGCGCAGCGTCGCCTGCAGGAGCTAGGAGGGCAGTCACTGGCTGAAGCCAAGCGCCTTGATGACTTCAGCGCGATGATCTCCCCGGCATTGATCGATGTCACTGCGATAGAGTCGCTGCCAGACGATGAGTACTTTGGTCCGCTTTTGCAGCTTGTTCGCTACCAGGATTTCGATAAAGCGATCGATATGGCCAACAACACCACTTTTGGCTTATCAGCGGGCTTACTCAGTGATAGCCGCGAACGCTATGAGCACTTTTTCAAGCGCAGCAGAGCCGGCATCGTTAACTGGAACAAACAACTCACCGGTGCCAGCAGTGCCGCTCCCTTTGGAGGAATTGGTGCTAGCGGCAACCACCGTGCCAGCGCCTACTACGCGGCAGACTATTGTGCGTACCCGGTAGCATCACTGGAAGCAGACCGAGTATCGATGCCAACACAACTCGCACCGGGGCTGTCACTCTAGTTAACCGATAGACGAACCTTCAGAAGCCTCCCTAGCGGAGGCTTTTTTGTACCGCAGGTTCCTTTTTCTGGGCAGACCTGATCAAAATGAATACACTAAAACCATGATATTCACTTTATCAGAGCTCCCCTACAGGTTTGCTCGGGCGATTGGATTGGCGGTGTGCTCGGCCCTCATAAGCAGTGTGGCCATGGCGGCGGCACCCTTACGCGTTGGCATCGTCGAAAATGACCCCCCTTACTCGTTCACTCAAGAGCATGAGGCCCCGGGGGGGCTGTTAGTGGAACTATGGCGTTATTGGGGGCGTATCAACCAGCGCGATATCGAGTTTGTTACCAGCGCCAGTTATACGCAGGCGGTCGGAGAGGTATTAGCCGGACATACCGATCTGTTGGCGGGAATGGATCTACCTCTCCAAAGCACTCCGCAGCTCGTTGCCACCGAGTTTGCAATTGACGACCCTGTTCATCTTTTCACCCATCTGTCGCTTGGACAGATTTCTGCATGGGAGCAGGTCAAACCTTATCGCATCGCTGTAAACCAACAGTTTCGCCTCTCTCCTGATTTGCTGCCGACGGGCTATGCCTTTAACCCGTACGAGTCCAGAGAGGCTCAACTGGAAGCCATCAGGCGAGGCGATGTGAGGGCTGCCCTGAACCGTAAAATTTCCGGAAACTTTTACTTTCACAGCGAGAGAATCCCATTTCGTATAAATGGCCTCCTGAAGCTGATCGATAACCAACGGGTGGCCATGGTAAAAGCGGGAAATCCTGATCTGCTGCAGCAGGTCAACGACGGTGTAAAGCGGCTTGACTCGCAATACGTGCGCGCTATCGTCTCCGCCTGGAGCGGCACCGATCAAGACGACAATATGCTAACCATCACGATGCCCTTGTGGACTCCCCCCTACAGCGTCGCGACCCCGGAGGGCGAGGTGATCGGCTTACTTCCCGACCTGTGGAGGCTGTGGGCGCAAAAAACCGGTGCCCAGATTCGTTTTTTGGGGATAGATTCGAAGCATGCCGATGATATGGTTACCCGAGGCCTCGCCGATATTCTTGGCGCGACACTAACTCCCCTTCCCGCTCGAATGAGCCGGCTCAGCTACCCGACATCCCTGTTCCCGTTAAAACTCGGCGTCTATGTGCCAGAGAGCTCCGCCGCAACCAGGCTCTCTGATCTGGGCAATGAACCCATCGCAATTTTTGGATCGTCCATAGTGCCCGAGCCACTGCGTGACAGGGCTCCGGATATCCAGTTCGAGTATAAAGGGCCCTTTAGTGCGATGACCACTGCGATGCAGGGGGCTTTTCTTCAAAGCCCGGCCATAATGGAGAACCCTGCGGTTCCCCTTCTCAAAGAGGGACAGCGTTACCGCCTGCTCAATGACTCCCTGGTAGATGAAACTATTCTGGTCGCCATCCCACGGTTCCGGACAGAACTGGCGGCACTCGTACGCCAAGGAATGGAGCAGATCAGTACTCGAGAGTTGGCTCAGCTGGAAAAAAAATGGCTCTCCAACCCGCGAGATCGCTATTTCGATGCGTCCCCCAGCTTTCTCCCCTTGGGCCCTGACAGCCAACGCTGGGTTGAGGAGAACCCGGTTGTTCGAGTGGGACTCGCCAGCGACGCCTCAACCAGTAGTCAATCCCTTGAGTTCCATGATGACCTGATTCAGCTGCTTGGGGACTACCTACCCGTGCGCTTTGAATCCAGGCTCTACACTGACAAACAGAGCCTGTTAGATGCACTGCAGCAAGGTGATATGGATATGGTAGTCAATACCGGTGGAGTGACGGACACCCTCGTCCCCTTCCACTACTCCTCGGCCTACGCAAACACCCCCTGGGTCATAGTAACTCACAGTAGTCACCTGGCTTTTCGCAGTATTAATGACCTTAGGGGACAAACACTTTCGGTCCTTAGCGGCGCCTCTGTTATTGAACAGCTGCATGGTTATCCTGAGCTCGACTTTATTGAAGTAGCATCCCTGCAAGAGGGGCTTGAATCCATTTCCGATGGCAGAGCCGAGGGCTACGTAGGAAATCTTGCAGCATTGACCCAATACCTTCAACAGAGCGGGCAAAACGATCTAAACCTGCACCGAGTACCCGAACTCAAGGATGATCAACTTCGGTTCGCTATGCGCGATGATTGGCCTGAATTCAGCCATATGGTCAATCGCGTTATCAAGATGACCGAAGAGCATGAGCTGAAACAGCTACGTGAAAAATGGCTCAGCCTACAGATCCAATACGGTATCAACGAGCGAGATCTTTGGGTCGAGCGGTTGAAAATCGCCGGGGGGGCGGCCCTGGTCGTCATCTTTATCCTGTTATGGAATCGCCGGCTTCGCCAAGAGATCGTGCGCAGGAAGATAGCGGAAAAGGAGGTTCGACATTTAGCCACCCATGACACCCTTACCGGACTGCCCAATCGCCTTTTATTAAGGGATCGAATCGCTAAGGCCCTTGATACCGCCAAGCGCAACCAGCAAAAAGTAGCTCTTTTGTTTATTGACCTGGACGGTTTTAAAGCGGTAAACGACTCTCTGGGGCATGACGCTGGGGATGAGCTCCTCAAAGGGGTAGCACAGCGCATTCATTCAACGTTGAGAGAATCGGACACCGTAGCGCGTATTGGCGGAGATGAGTTTGTGGTGCTACTACCCGAAATCAGCCATCGCGATGGCGCCGCACAGGTTGCAGAAAACCTTCTGCAACACCTTGGTGAACCCTATCAACTGGCGCAAGAGGCTCACATAGGTGCCAGTATCGGTATCGCTCTCTATCCAGACACGGCCAGGGATGCCGACGAACTGCTGAGCGTCGCGGATAACCTGATGTATCAAGTGAAAAAGTCGGGAAAAAATAGCTATGCATTTGCCTGATCAGGCGTTGGTTTTATTTTTTCGGTGCATCAGTTCTATAAGGCGCGCTTCCGCTACGGAGATATGGCAGTTTTCCATCACCTCCTCCGTTGAGGCTCCCATCTCGAAGAGCTTGCCCGCTTCCGTGTAGGAAACTTTTGCAGGATCACGCTGCTCCAACGCCTCCTGTTTATCGATCGTAGCGCCCAGCCTCTGCTCGACTTTTAGCAACCGCTGACCGACACCTATAGCACCGGCACCGACCGCCCTGAGATCCGACTCAAGCGTCTCTATCCGCCTATGGAGTTCATAAGCTTGCTCGACCTGAGTACGTCTGACCACACGATACAGGTACGCACCAACACCAAGCAGCAGTGCAAACAGCCCTAAAACGATCAATAAGGGAACGCTCAAATTAAACATACTCATCTATATGCAAACGGCCAAGAGGGTCGCGAGTCCTGCCAGGGGACTCATCTTCAGGCTCTGCTTCCTGCTGTTGTTGTTTTTGTTTGCTCGAGGGACGTTCATTAACAGTACGTCCCTTTTCAACGGGAAAGATGCGGCGCGTAGGATCTACGATAATCGGAGAAATATCATCCATCGCCCACCTCCAGGCGCCTATGCACTCATAATTAAATGTCCGAGAGCTCCGCCCACTCGTCATCGCTCATCATTTTATCGAGCTCAACAAGAATAAGGAGTTCTCCATTCTTATTGCAGACACCCTGAATAAATTTGGCGCTTTCATCGTTGTTACCAACATTAGGCGCTGTTTCTACCTCGGACTGACGCAGGTAAACAACCTCGGCAACAGCATCAACCAAAATCCCAATCACCTGCTTCTCCGCCTCAATGATGACAATACGAGTATTCTCTGTCACCTCTGCATAGGGAAGTCCAAAACGTTGGCGGGTATCGATAACGGTGACCACATTTCCGCGCAAGTTAATGATGCCCAACACATACTGTGGGGCTCCAGGCACCGGAGCAACATCTGTATAGCGCAGCACTTCCTGGACCTGCATTACGTTGATGCCGTAGGTTTCATCATCGAGACGGAAAGTAACCCATTGCAAGATTGGGTCATCAGTTCCTTGTGTAGCAGTATGTGTTGACATGGCGAATTCTCTATCCTGGTTACTATTTACCGAGTATGCCCTTACTCCGTGCATACTCATAACTATAAACTAAAGCCTTTTGAAATGCTTAATTTGCTATTCCGGTGTTGTCTCTACCTTCTGCCTCTAATATCAGCTGGCCCAAGCTGCCCACATCCAGCAAAGCACACATTTCGTCTATAACGGTGCCCGCCAGCCAGGGTCGTTTACTGCGCTCCGTACGCCAACGCACCGCATCCGGGTCAAGCTGCACCGCCTCGGCAACATCATGCACAGCCAATGCCCAGTCACAACCTTGCAGGGAGATAATATACTTCAGGCCCTGATTCAATTCTGCACTATAACGTTCGGGCATCACCCACTTCGCAGTATCAATTACCCGAATACTTCTACCCGTATGCTTGTAGAGGCCTAAAAACCAGTCCGGCTGCCCAAACAGCGACGTTAATTCACCATCCAAAGGGTAAATGGTGCCCAGCTCTACGAGTGGCACGGCTAACTTTAGTCCTGCCACCCGAAACAACAGGCACTCGAATCGTTCCTGTGCCCAGTGAGGACGCCCATTTACCGTTTTAACCACCGCGCTGGCGGTAGATACTTCCATTTGCTGGCTGATCTGATCGCATACGACAGGCTCGGGGACCACCGGCTCCAGCTCAACAGCTGACACAGGGCTCGCTGACACCTCGACTACAGGGGGTGCTGGGGCAGCATCCTCCGTCACTAAGGCTCGTGCGGTGGCATCCTGCAGCAAACCATCCAGATACTCCTGAATCGCTTCCTGTGGCTTTGTTACCGCTACTTTTAACTGCTGTTGACTCATAATCTGCCTGAACACCCAACGCTCTGCTTCTCTGGCCCTACTTATAGATCGGCCTTCGTTGCAAAAAGTTTAGAAATCTTGCCCGGCTACACCACAAGAGCTGCACTCTTGGGATCAATCCCGGGGTAATAGCCCATTGTACCCTGCTACCCCGTAGCCGCACGAGGCTGACTTACCGCAGCGACTACCAAATCCTTTAACAGGTGCTGGTATGCCCTAACCGCTCGGGAATCAGGGTCAAACGCCGATGGGGTCACCCCTTGTCGGCTGGCATCACGCAATCGAGTATCCACCGGGATCTGTGCCTGCCACACCTTCTCTGGATATTGACTGCGGATCGCTTTCATCGCCATCAATGCCGCCTGAGTACGGCGGTCAAACATGGTAGGTACAATCAGGTAAGGGAGGTCGCACTTTCTGGAGCGGTTGACCATAGCAAGGGTATGCACCATACGCTCCAACCCTTTAAGGGCAAGAAACTCGGTCTGTACGGGGATCAACAGCTTTTCGCATGCAGCCATAGCATTGACCATCAAAACACCGAGCAACGGGGGGGTATCAATAATCGCATAATCATAGCTATCCCACAGTTGAGCAAGGGTTTTGGCCAAAACCAAACCGTACCCGCCCTGCCCCATCATTTGGCGCTCCAGCGTTGCCAGCGCCGTGCTGGCTGGCATTAGGTGCAGGTTTTCCGAAGAGGTCTTTTTGATGACACTGGCAGGAAGGTCAGCAGGAATCTCCCCCTGATGCATAAAAAGGTCGTAGCAACTGCTCTCTATCGAGTCTGGATCATAGCGAAAATAGCTGGTCATTGAACCGTGAGGATCAAGATCGACAATAAGAACGCGCTGCCCCCTGTCGGCCAGCAAACCTCCCAGCGCAACCGCTGTAGTGGTCTTGCCCACACCACCTTTCTGATTTGATACGGCCCAAACTCTCACACTGCCACCTTCTTTTTTGCCACGATTGGAAATTGGCGATCTAGAGCCAATCTCACCAATCCGTCGGTTTTTTGTCGTTTGATAGAGCTCCCATTCAACACCAGCAATATTTGTGCCTAAACAAACTTACCAGCCTATGTATCCCTGCCTATACCGACCCGCAAAACCCGACAAAAAATAATGGTTTCCAATAGTAGGGGGGCACACAGTGCTATTGAAAAGCGGGTGCCTGGCCGCCGAAACGTTCACGCAGCACCCCTTCATATTGAGCGGCCCGTTCAACCCCAATAGGGTTTATAGCACGGCGAATATCGAGATTTTTGGAGATCACCATTACCACCCGACGATTGCGCTCCCTCCCCTCCGGCACGGCATTCGTCGCGACCGGCTGAAACTGGCCGTAACCCACAGCCGCCAGCTGCTTGGGATCTACTCCATAATTGGAAAGCATCCTCACTACCGCGGCCGAGCGAGCGGCTGAGAGCTCCCAGTTGGTTGGGAAACGATCCGTATTGATGGGAAGATTATCGGTAAAGCCTTCAATATGAGTCGGGTTATTGAAGGGCTTAATAATATCGGCTACCCGGCGCAAAATATCGAAGGCTTCGTTTTTGGGGATAGAGTCACCACTTTCGAATAGCAGGCTTGCAGGCATCTCGATCTCTACCCACATCTCATTTCCCGTAACGCTAATTTTCTGCTCAGCGATCAGCTCACTAAATGCTACCTTGAGGTTATCTCCTATCACCTCGAGATTCTCCGTAGCCTCCTCTTCGGTGTAGGTTTTATCGCCCCCTTCAACAGGATTTATCGCCACCTGCTGACCATTGGGGATGGCAATAAGGTCATCGCTACTTTTAAGGTCACGAACCGGGGATTCACCGACCTGTATCGGGTCAACGCTACGTGTTGGTTGATTAAAAACCCCCACCAGGGTTTCCGAAAGGATTTTATACTTGCCCTCATTTACAGAAGAGATTGAGTACATTACGACGAAAAACGCGAACAGTAGCGTAATAAAGTCTGCGTATGATACCAGCCAACGCTCCAGGTTCTCGTGTTCCTGTTGCTGTCGCTGTCGCCTACGAGGCATAACTCACTCCCTAGCCCTGAAAGCCCTGAAGCTTCAGTTCAATGGCCCGAGGATTTTCTCCCTCAGCAATAGCCAAGATACCTTCGATCATCATCTCCCGGTACTGCGAGTTTCGATGGACGTTGTATTTCAGTTTGTTCGCGACGGGCAATAGTAATAAATTAGCAAGCGCCACACCGTAAATAGTGGCAACAAAAGCGACCGCGATGCCTGCGCCGAGTTGGGATGGGTCTGCGAGATTTCCCATAACATGAATCAAACCCATTACGGCACCTATAATGCCGATGGTGGGAGAATACCCCCCCATAGACTCATAAACTTTTGCAGCGTGCATATCTGTACTTTCCGCCGCGTAAAGGTCAACTTCCAGGACCGCACGAAGGGCTTCAGGTTCACTGCCATCGACCAGTAACTGTAAGCCCTTGCGGGCAAAGGGGTCGGGCTCGGCATCGGCGATAGTCTCGAGCCCTAACAGACCCTCCTTGCGAGCGGTCATACTCCAATTTACAACTTTTGAAATACCCTGTGTGATATCAATACGGGGCGGAAAAAATACCCAGCTTAGAATCACCAGCGCACGACGAAAGGTCGCCCCTGAAGTTTGGATAAATGCTGCACCAATGGTTCCTCCAAACACAATCACTGCTGCAGGGCCATTCATCAACGCCTCGACATGGCCACCTTCGAGATAATTGCCGCCGATTACCGCAAAAAGCGCCAGTAGAAGCCCAACGACGCTCAACAGATCCATGCTTAAATCGCCTCAACCAGACGTAAAGAGATCTCATCCAATGGTATAACCGCATCGGCCAAATTAGCATTAACAACTGCCATTGGCATGCCATAGATGACGCAACTTGCCTGATCCTGAGCCCACACAGTGGCCCCTTTTGATTTCAAGAGTTTGGCTCCGTCACGGCCATCGGCTCCCATTCCGGTCAGCACAACGGCTAGAACCTTGCCTCCAAACGCATTGGCAGCCGAACCAAAGGTAACATCTACACAGGGTTTGTAATTCAAACGTTCATCACCGGGCAGTATCTTGACCACACTACCGCGGGAATCAATCATCATCTGTTTGCCCCCAGGAGCAAGCAGGGCAACTCCGGGCTGCAGCCGATCACCATCTCGGGCCTCCTTGACAGTAATCTTGCACAAACGATTCAAACGTTCGGCAAACGCATTGGTAAATGTCGCCGGCATATGCTGAATCAATACGATTGGCGTCGGAAAATTGGCCGGCAGTTCAGTGAGCACCTTTTGCAATGCCACCGGCCCTCCGGTCGAGGTACCAATCGCCAATAACTTGTGCTTAGCTGCTCCACGATTATAAGTTATTGGCGTTCGAACTTGCTGAGCAGGCTTTGCCGCACGAGCACCTGGCCTGGCGGCAGGTTTGGCCACTGGTGCTGAAGGTGCCGTCGGCACCGCAGCACGGCGCATACTGCGGGACACGGTTTTCACCCGATCACAAAGAATGCGGCGAATATTTTCAGTATTTCGTGAAATATCCTCAAAATTCTTGGGCAGGAAGTCCACAGCACCCGCCTCAAGTGCATCCAGAGTGACGCGAGCCCCTTCGTGAGTAAGGGATGAAAACATCAACACAGGAGTCGGCTGGCTCGCCATTATTTGCCTGACCGCAGAGATGCCATCCATAACCGGCATTTCATAATCCATAGTCACTACATCCGGCTTCAGCTCGGTGACTTTTTCCACTGCCTCACGGCCATTGCTAGCGACACCTATCACCTCGATACCCGGATCCGTTTTCAGAATCTCGGTTACCCTTCGGCGAAAAAAGCCTGAATCGTCAACCACTAATACCTTTACTGCCACCCGGTTTCTCCAATGATCTGCAACAGGTCTCCGGCAATAGATACCGGCTCCGTTTAGAGGTTATAGTCGACGTGCGTACTCTTTAAGCATACTGGGAACATCAAGAATAAGTGCGATGCGACCATCACCCGTTATGGTTGCTCCAGCCATTCCCGGCGTGCCATGCAACATCGATCCGAGCGGTTTAATCACCACCTCTTCCTGGCCAACTAACTGATCAACGACGAAGCCGACACGCTGGGTACCCACGGATACGATAACCACGTGAGCCTCCTCGCCCTCGACAACATCGCCTCCTTCCAGCTGCTTGGGATCTACCAGCCAGCGCTTGAGATAAAACAGGGGAAGCGCTTTATCACGAACGATAACAACTTCCTGCCCGTCGACGACATTGGTCTTGGAAAGGTCGAGATGGAATATTTCATTCACACTAACCAAGGGCAACGCGAATGCTTGCTGATCGAGCATCACCATCAAAGTCGGCATAATGGCCAGCGTTAGCGGTACCTTGATCAGTATTGTGGTGCCTTTGCCAGCTTCTGACTGAATATCGATGATGCCGTTGAGTTGGGAGATCTTGGTTTTCACCACATCCATTCCCACACCGCGCCCGGACACATCCGATATCTCTTTCTTGGTCGAAAAACCGGGGGCAAATATCAGGTTAAAACAATCGGAATCAGACAATCTATCCGCCGCATCCTGATCGTATAAGCCTCGCTCCACCGCCAATGCACGCAACTTATCGGGGTCCATACCGGCCCCATCATCGGCGATAGAGAGCAGTATGTGATCGCCCTCCTGCTCAGCGGCGAGTATAACGTTACCTTTGCGATCTTTGCCTGCGGCTTCACGAGCGTCAGGCGTTTCGATACCGTGATCGACCGAGTTGCGCACCAGGTGGACCAGAGGGTCAGCCAGCGCCTCGACCAGGTTTTTATCCAGATCAGTCTCCTCTCCCTCAAGTTGAAGATTAATCTCTTTCTTCAAGTTTCGAGCAAGATCCCTGACGACTCGAGGGAAGCGGCCAAATACTTTCTTGATCGGCTGCATCCGGGTTTTCATAACGGAAAGCTGTAGGTCAGCCGTTACGACGTCAAGGTTAGCGACTGCTTTAGACAGCGCCTCGTCACCATTGTTAACCCCGAGGCGCACAAGGCGATTACGCACCAGTACCAGCTCACCCACCATATTCATGATATCGTCCAGACGTGCGGTATCAACCCGAACGGTTGTCTCCACAGGCGGCGCACTCTCTTTCGCTTTCGCTGCAGGTTTGCTCTTTGCTGCAGCAGGTTTGCTCTTTGCTGCAGCCGGAGCCGGAGCCGGAGCCGAAGGTTTCACCGAACTATTGGCCGCGGCGACACCAGGCCCTTGGCCTTTACCGTGAAGCTGGTCCAACAGATCTTCAAATTCATTGTCTGATATATTCTGACTATCGCCGGTTGCGGCTGGTGCAGGAGTCGGAGCAGGAGTGTTTTTGTCAGCACTACCACTCGGAGCAGCCCCGCCATGCAACTGATCCAGTAATGCCTCGAATTCATCATCGGAAATTTCATCACTGCTATTGGCAGCGGAAGGGGCTGGTGCAGGAGCACTCTCCGAGCCCCCTATTTTGTTATTTCCGTGCAAATTGTTGAGGAGTTCTTCAAACTCGTCGTCAGTAATTTCGTCACCCGATGCAGCGCCGTTATCACTACCCTCTCCGGCAAATACGCCCTCTGTAACCTGGGGCGCTGATTCGGGGGCAGCTTCCCCATGCAGTGAATCGAGTAGCTGTTCGAACTCGTCGTCGGTGATATCTCCACTGGCCGCCGCCTCCGGCTCTTGCTCTTGCGCCTCAGCCGTCGCGACTTCCGGTGACACCTCCTCCTCACCGGCCTCCTCTGGTTTAGCCATTAGCGCCAACTGCTGCAATAGCGCCGGATCTGCGGGTGTAGGTTCCACCCTTTCACGGACCTCGGAGAACATGACGTTAACAGCGTCCAGTGCCTGCAGCACCACATCCATCAATTCCGGGGATACTGATCTCTGTCCATTACGCAATATATCGAATACATTTTCTGCAATGTGGCAGCACTCAACCAAGGGGTTAAGAGACAAGAAACCCGCGCCGCCTTTTACCGTATGGAAACCACGAAATATTGCATTAAGAAGCTCCTTATCGTCAGGCTGGTTTTCAAGGTCAACCAACTGTTCCGACAACAGTTCAAGAATCTCGCCCGCCTCAACGAGAAAGTCTTGCAAGATCTCTTCGTCTGCCTCAAAACTCATACCTAACTCCTTAGAACCCTAGACTGGAAAGGAGGTCATCAACCTCGTCCTGCCCGGAGACAACATCATCCCGCTGATCTTTCTTGATCTGCGGCCCTTCTGCCTCAATGCTTGTGGCAGCGGGCTTGGCTGTAAACTCTTCGTGTTCAATACCGGTCATCTGATCCACTTTCCCTGCCATTTTGACCAGATGTACCAAGCTGTCTTCTATTTCAGAAACCAGGCTGACGACTCGTTTGATAACCTGCCCGGTAAGGTCCTGGTAGTCCTGCGCGATAATGATCTCATTCAGGCTGTTACCGAGGTCGATAGATCGCTGCTCTGTCTCTGCCAGAAAAGGCCCTATGCGCTTCGATAGATCCCTAAATTCATCCGGAGCCATTTGACGACTGGTAAAACGCTGCCACTCCTGATTCAAAACCTTGGCTTCTGTTCCCAACTGAGCCGCTGCTGGCGCACAGGCCTCAACAATATCCATCGTCTTGTTGGCGGCACCCTCGGTCATCTTGGTGACATAATCAAGTCGATCCGAGGCATCAACCATATGGGAGATCTGCTCCTGGTCCGTCCCGGTAATGCCCGAATCGATATGGAAATTCATAAGGGATTCGTGCAACGCCCGAGTCAGCCTGCCCACTTCCCGGTAGAGGCTCTTGTCGCGCATCTCGTTGAGTTCGTTGATCACATTGATCGCTGCGGACATATCGCCGGTCTCGAGCAACTCCACCAATTTTTGCGCTTGTACCTTCAGATCAGATTCCAATTCGGTATTATCTCTGTCGTATTTAAAAAGCGTCATATCCAGCCCTTATCAACCGCCTGCATCGACGCGTTCAAAAATCTTATCGATCTTGTCTTTGAGCGCCTGTGCGGTAAACGGCTTCACTACGTAGCCATTTACTCCAGCCTGGGCTGCTTCAATGATCTGGTCACGCTTTGCCTCTGCGGTCACCATCAGCACGGGCAAGGTGTTCAGTTTTGAATCAGCCCTGACTGCTCTTAGCAGCTCTATGCCCGTCATTCCCGGCATATTCCAGTCAGTAACCAGAAAATCAAAACCACCCGTTTGCAGCATTGGCAACGCTGTCTGGCCATCGTCAGCCTCTGCAGTGTTGGTAAAACCCAAATCCCGCAGCAAATTCTTGATGATGCGCCTCATCGTAGAAAAGTCATCTACGATGAGGATCTTCATATTTTTGTCCAAACCGGCCTCCGTGAAACCTCAAATATTGGTGTGTTCAGAACATTGTATTTTACAAGTCTAGCTTGTGAATGAAAGGATTACCCCGAATCCAATGCCCACCCCTCAAGCCGCGACCTGAGCCTTAACGCCGCCTGGGAGTGAAGCTGGCTAACCCGCGATTCGCTAACACCGAGCACCACACCGATCTCCTTCAAATTCAGCTCTTCATCGTAGTATAGAGACAATACCAACTGTTCACGTTTTGGCAACGTCGTTATCGCCTCAGCCAACGATTCACGGAAGCGCTCCGCCTGCACCCCTTCATGGGGCAAGGAGGCATCCAAGGACGCCAATGCGGTCTCCTGCTGGCATTCTTCACTGTCAAGCAGATCATCGAAACTGAACAACCTGCTACCCATACAGTCATGCAGCATCCCATGATACTCACCAACACTAACCTGTAGTTCGGCCGCAATCTCATTATCTTTAGCGTCACGCCCTAACCTTGACTCCACAGCCTTAACAGCATCAGCCACACGACGCCCGTTGCGATGCACTGACCGGGGCACCCAGTCTCCCTTTCGTATTTCGTCCAGCATGGCTCCGCGAATACGAATACCGGCGTAAGTCTCGAATGCGGCACCCTTACTGCCATCATATTTGCGCGCTGATTCGAGCAACCCAATCATGCCGGACTGAATCAGGTCATCCACGAGTACATTAGCGGGTAGTCGAGCGGCCATGTGGTGAGCGATGCGCTTTACTAACGGCGCATGCCGTTCCACAAGCACATTTAGCGACTCAGCCTGATTATCGGTATACATACCCAGCCCTTCCAGAACCGCTACCATGGCTACCCCCCATGTTCCGCCGCTAGCAGACTCTCAACGAAGAACTCAAGATGTCCCCGAGAGGTTGTTGGCAGGGGCAACGCGTCAATTTTTTGCGCTAATGATTTGAGCGCTATGGATGCCTTGCTTCTGGGGTATGCCTCCAAAACCGCCTTTTGGCGCTGTACGGATTTGCGCACGGACTCGTCGTACGGTACTGCCCCCATATACTGCAAGGCCACATCGAGAAAGCGGTCAGTGACATTAACCAGCTTGTTATAGAGGTTGCGGCCTTCCTGAGGGGTGCGAACCATATTAGCCACGATACGGAAACGCATCATATTATAATCACGGTTCAACAGCTTTATCAGCGCATAGGCGTCGGTAATAGAGGTTGGTTCGTCAGTCACTACAAGCAAGATCTCCTGGGCCGCGCGGACAAAACTCACCACGTTGTCAGAGATGCCTGCCGCCGTATCTACAATTAATACATCAAGCTGGCCACTCAACTCACTAAATGCACTGATCATTCCCGCATGCTGCTGGGGGGAAAGCTCAGTCATCGACTGGGTGCCGGAGGATGCCGGGATGATTTTAATACCACCAGGCCCATTCAAAAGGATATCTCGCAGCCCGCAGCGCCCAGCCATCACATCTTCAAGGTTTTTAGTGGCCGAGAGGCCAAGCAATATATCGACGTTGGCCAACCCCAAGTCAGCATCGAGCAACATGACTCTGCGGCCCATTTCGGCCAACGCAATGCCAACATTGACCGAGACATTGGTTTTCCCCACGCCGCCTTTGCCGCCAGTTACTGCAATCACCTGCACAGGTTGTCGACTAACCATAGGTTGCTCTCACCCTCATAAACCCGCTAGCGGAACTTAATGTCCGCGAAAATTGTGTCGTATCAATACGTTGGTGCCCCATTCTATCCTCAATACCTCAACTTACATAGCGAGTCGAATAGGGACTGGTGGGGCTACTACTCCTGGCAAACGAACTGATCATATTTTCGTCATCTTCTGGCAGCTGTTCTGAAATTGCTACGGCTCGACTAATCAAGCTATGGGCACGTGCCTGGCAGATATCCTCCGGTATTCGCTGCCCATCAGCGAGGTAAGAAACTGGTAGTCCATGCTCACACACCAAACTAATAGCCTCCCCCATACTGGTGGCCTCATCGATTTTGGTAAAGACTGAGCCCACAAGTCTCGCACCACCATAGGTATGATAAGCCGCCCGCATCACTTGCTGCTGACTCGTGCACGCTAAAACCAACAAGCTGCGTACCATCGGCCTTACGTTGTTCAGCATGGCTAATTGTAGCTGTAGATTGGGATCCTGATGGTGCAGGCCTGCAGTATCAATAAGCACCAGGGATTTGTCACTCAAGCCGTCCAGAGTAGGCTGAAGCTGGCGTGGATTTTCCACGACTCGCACCGCCACATTCAGAATACGCCCCAAAGCCTTGACCTGCTCGGCTGCACCAACCCGGTAGCAATCGGTCGTAACCAGCGCAACCTGATCCGGTCCGTGCTCCAACACGTATTGGGTTGCCAGCTTGCCAATGGTAGTTGTCTTACCCGCCCCCGTAGGCCCTATGAAAGCAAATATCCCCCCCTCCATCACCAGATTTTTCTGCGTGGTAGACAATTGCCTGGCCAAGGCGGCAAGCACTTGCCGCCAATTGTGGGTGGCCGGTTTGCCGGGCTCAATGACCGTCAACAGCTGCTTACACATCGCCGCTGATAAACCCATGCCGGTCAGCCGACGCCAGAACATGGCCTGCTGGGGAGATCGCTCCACAAACTGCCCCCACGCAACGCTCCCCAACTGCTGCTGTAGCAGCTCTTTCATATTGTTAAGCTCATCTCGCATCAGCTCCAGCGTCTGCTGCCCCGTACCCTGACTGGCTACGGACGAATGCGTCGCAGGCGCACTCGCTGTACCGTTGCGCTCGCTTTGTAATGATTGAAGCGTACGGCGCACGGCATCGGCTGAGGCTACGTGTTGCTCTCCAATAGGCTGAGCTTGAGCCCCAGCACTTCCCACTCCCTGCTCTGCGGCCACAACCTTTTCTCGCGCTTTCGCGAGCGCTCCATCCAGCCCACTGCGAGCCTCAGCGCTCCCGAACGCCGCGCTACGCGGAAGGTTGGCTTCAATCGAAGCGGCCACCTCAACTCCGCCGGCGACTTTGCGCTGAGACACAATCGCCGCGTCATCTCCCAAATCATCCTTGACCAGCTTCAGGGCTTGCCTCATATCGGATGCGAAGTAGCGTTTAATTTTCATGTCATTTCACCTGCTATAAAGCGTCGATTGCTGCCTGAGATGTAACCTGGCATTGTCATTACTGTCCGACTGTTCCTTCGATGGTTATTTGCTTGTTGTCCGGAATCTCCTGATAGGAGAGCACGTGCATCGAAGCAACACCGTAACGGGCAAAGCGCGCCAACAAAGGCCTTATGGGTGCAGCTACCAGTAACACGACGGGCTTGCCCGCCAACTCCTGCTGCTGTGACGCTGCTACCAGGGACTGTTGCAATTTTTCAGCCATTCCCGGCTCCAAAACGACCCCTTCATCGGCGGCAGCACCACCTTGCCGTGCCTGCTGTACTGACTGCAGCAAAATTTGTTCCAATGTGGGATCCAGAGTAATCACCGGTACCTGCGGTTCCAGACCCACGATGCCCTGTACGATTGAGCGTGATAGCGCAACCCGCACCACCGCCGTGAGCGCGACAGGATCTTGACTCTTCGACGCGTGATCCGCCAAAGCCTCGGCGATTGTGCGAATATCCCGTACCGATACCTGCTCCGCCAACAGGTTCTGCAATATCTTCAGCAGGGTGCTAACCGATACCTTGTTCGGCACCAGATCTTCAGCCAGCTTGGGTGACTGACGTCCCAGCAAATCAAGCAGTTGCTGCACCTCTTCATGACCCAGCAACTCATGTGCGTGCTTGCTCATCACCTGATTGAGATGTGTCGCCACCACCGTCGATGCATCTACAACGGTATAACCGAGGGTCTGCGCCCGCTCACGCTGGCCGCGTTCGATCCACACCGCATCCAGGCCAAACGCTGGATCCTTGCCCTCAATGCCCTGCAAGGCTCCAAACACCTGACCCGGATTGATCGCCAGATCGCGATCCGGATGCACCTCGGCCTCACTGATGGTGACCCCCATCAGCGTGATTCGGTAAACATTGGGGAGCAGGTCCAGGTTATCGCGGATATGAACCGATGGCACCAAGAAACCCAGCTCCTGAGAGAGCTTCTTCCGCACCCCTTTGATACGCCCTAACAGCTCACCGCCCTGGGTTTTATCGACCAGGGGAATCAGACGGTAACCCACCTCGAGACCGATCATATCGACGGGAGTCACATCATCCCAGCCGAGCTCCCGTGTCTCGGTAGCGCTTTTCTCTTGCTCCTGCTGCTCCAGCAGCACCTTGTTCTGCTCTTCGTCCGCCGCGTCCTGCTCGCCCCGCTGCTTATTATGGTGGATAAACCAGGCTCCCACCGCAGCCAATGCTCCCAACCCCAAAAACGCGACGTGGGGCATACCGGGAACGGATCCCATGATCAACAAGATGGCGGCCGCCACCGCGAGCGCCCTGGGAGTCGCAAACATCTGCTGGGTAATCTGGTGCCCCATCTCCATGGAATCGGTTACCCGGGTAACCATGATGGCGGATGCAGTGGACAGTAACAGGGAGGGGATCTGGGCAACCAGACCATCCCCGATGGTCAACAGGGAGTAGTTTTGTAGTGCCGTATCAAATGTGAGGCCATGCTGGGCCATACCGATACTAAGGCCACCAATAATGTTGATAAACAAGATCAACAGGCCGGCTACGGCGTCACCACGGACAAACTTGCTGGCACCATCCATCGACCCGTAGAAATCCGCCTCTTGGCCAACCTCCTGCCGGCGAGTGCGCGCCTCTTCTTGCTGAATGAGGCCGGCGTTCAAATCCGCATCGATCGCCATCTGCTTACCAGGCATCGCGTCAAGAGTGAATCGTGCGCTTACCTCAGAGATACGTCCGGCACCCTTGGTTACCACAACAAAGTTGATGATCATTAGGATGGCGAACACCACCAGACCCACAACGTAGTTGCCACCGATGACCACTTCACCAAAGGCTTCGATAACTTTACCCGCCGCATCACCACCCGAGTGGCCGTGCAACAATACCACTCGCGTAGAGGCGACGTTAAGCGCCAGACGCAACAGGGTAGCAACCAGCAAAATGGTAGGAAACACCGCGAAGTCGAGCGGTCGCAAAGAGTAGACGCTCACCAGCAGCACGACCAGCGCCAAGGCAATATTAAAGGTAAACAGAACGTCCAACAGAAACGGGGGCACTGGCAAGGTCATCATTGCCAATACGATTAACAGCAGCAAAGGCACGCCCAGGCTGCCCTGGCCAATACTTCGCATGTTACCCAACACTACGGCTCTATCCACTGCATTCCCCACTTATGCTCGTCAAAACCATGACGTTTTATTCACTATGGGGAGCTTTATGCAAAAATCCTTCCTGTTTTACATTTAGTGGAATCGTAAAGACAACTAAGTCCGCCTACTCCTTCCCGGGTTCGACGATATTACCCTCGGTGTCCCGCATCAAATCACCGGGAACCGGGAATTCAGGCTGGGCTTGCGGCTTATCCCCGACCCCATCCTTGTAGCGGCGCAGCTGGAAAACGTAAGCGAGTACCTGGGCTACCGCCACGTAAAGGCCTGCAGGAATCTGCTGACTGATACGGGTGGTGAAATAGATTGCTCGTGCGAGTCTGGGTGCCTCAATGATGGTGACATCATGGGCGTTTGCAATCTCACGAATCTTGAAGGCCACCTCCTCCACGCCTTTCGCCAAAACAAAGGGAGCTTCCGCCTTGGCCGCATCGTACTTAATGGCTATGGCAAAGTGGGTCGGGTTAGTAATAACCACGTCTGCCTTGGGAACATCCGCCATCATACGTCGCTCGGCCATTTCACGTTGCAGCTGGCGAATACGCCCCTTCACCTCAGGCTTGCCTTCCGTATTCTTATACTCGTCCTTGACCTCTTGCTTGGTCATCATCAACTGCTTACGGTGATCCCAAATTTGAAACGGGATATCGATCAGCGCAATCAGAATGAGACTCGCACTCATACCGAGGACCGACCACCCCAGCACCGACAGACCGTGGGCAATCGCCTGGGGAATCGCCTCCTTGCCCATCCCCAGGAAGTCCTCCTGCTTGGACAGCAGCACCATAATAGAAACCGTAGCGACCACCGCTACCTTGGCGATGGACTTCAATAGCTCGATCAGGGATTTGGCGGAAAACATCCGCTTGAGCCCCTTTAGAGGATCCATACGACTTAGCTTTGGCATCACCGCCTTGCCACTAAGCAACCACCCCCCAAGAGCCAGTGGACTCAAGAGGGAAACCAGCATCATGGCAATAAAAAAGGGGACTAGAGAGGTCGTCGCTTCAACCAAAGAGACGCCTAAATGCTGAATCATCAATGAAGTATCAAACATGGATTTGCGTTCCAGGGTGAAATTGAAACGCATAACCGAACCAATATTATTACCAATCAGTGCCGCCGATGCGAACAACGAGCCAGTGCCAACCAACAGCAGTAGCATGGTCGTCAGCTCTTTGGAGCGCGGAACCTGCCCCTCTTCGCGAGCATCACGAATTCGCTTTTCTGTGGGCTCTTCCGATTTATCCTGACTGCTGTCTTGTTGTTCTGCCATCCGCTATAGACCCTTTGACCACCCCACCGCCCTGCCCGTCAACTATTGGACACCGACGAGGTTTCTAAGCACAAAGAGTGCCGACTCTGCCATCTGTGAGTACTGAGCAAGGAATCCGGAGATAGACACCCAGATAATGAACAGGCCAAACACAAGGGTCATCGGAAATCCGAGAGCAAATACATTTAACTGTGGTGCGGACTTGGTCATAACACCAAAAGTAAGGTTTACGATAAGCAGGGCGCTCATTGCAGGAATAGCAATCAGCAACGCACTACCAAAAATCCAGCCAAACCAGACCGCTATTTCATACAAACTGTGCAGTGGTAAAAACTGGCCAACAGGTAAGGTGAAAAAGCTATCCACCACCACCTGAATCACTACCAGGTGGCCGTTCATCGCGAGGAACAACAGGGTGCACAGCATCAGGTATAACTGCCCTACCGCAGCCACGTTCACCCCGTTTGCCGGATCGTTCAAAGAGGCGAAACCCAAGCCCATCTGCATCGCAATCATCTGCCCTGCCAACGCAAAGGTGTGAAAGAAAAGCTGTAGCACGAAGCCCATTAAACTGCCGATCAACACCTGTTGCGCCGTAATAATCCAGGAGGACACCGAGAGCACATCGATCTCCGGCATGTCAGGAAGCAAAGGGGCCACCAGCGCGGTAACCGCAACCGCAAATAGAAGTCGCACTCGCATGGGAACCAACTGCGTACCGATAATCGGCATCACCATAAACAGGCTCGCTACGCGAAACAGGGGCCACATAAAATGGCTGATCCAACCACTGATCTCTTGTGTGGAAAGTTCGATCATCTGCCTAGCCGATGATCAAGGGTATGTTGGCCATTAGATCTGTAAAGAAATCCATGAGGGTTCTTAATAGCCAGGGACCCGCGAACATAATGGTTATTAAGGTTACGAGCAAACGCGGAAGAAAACTCAAGGTTTGCTCATTGATCTGGGTTGCGGCCTGAAACACACTCACCATCAAACCTACCAATAAACTGGGAACGACGATAACGGCCACCATCTGCACAATAATGAACAGCGCATCGCGAAACAGATCAATGGCAACTTCAGGCGTCATCGGCTACACCCCGAAACTCGCAGCCATGGTACCGATCACCAGAGCCCAACCGTCGACGAGAACAAAAAGCATGATTTTAAAGGGCAGGGATACAATCAACGGCGACAACATCATCATACCCATGGCCATAAGCACACTGGCTACCACGAGATCGATGATCAAAAACGGGATAAACAACATAAAGCCGATCTGAAAGGCCGTTTTCAGCTCGCTGGTAACAAACGCGGGCACAAGAATATTAAAGGGCACCTCCTCTGCAGAAGGGATATCGTTTTGCCCGGAAATTTTCACAAACAGATCCAGGTCCGATTCGCGGGTCTGCGCCAGCATAAATTCCCGGAATGGCTCCGATGCGAGCTGCAGGGCCTCTACGGAGCCGATCTCCTCCTTTAAGTAGGGCTGCAACGCCCGTTCATTCGCGACATTCAGAACCGGCGTCATAATAAAAAATGAAAGGAATAACGTCAGCCCAAGCAACACCTGATTAGAGGGGGTTTGTTGCAGCCCTAGCGCCTGTCGAAGAATGGAAAAGACAATTATGATTCGCGTAAACGATGTCATCATCATGATGATCGCTGGCAGCAGCGTCATCATCGTCATGATTACAAGAATCTGGATGGTTACCGTGTACTCTTGATCACCGTTGGCCGCGGTGGTGACCTTTAACGCGGGAATACCCAAAGGTGTCTCCGCCATAGCGTGCAAAGGAAACAGCAATCCGAGCAGGGGAAGAAGCAATGCAACCCACTTCACGAGGAGGAACCCCTCTGTACAATCTCCTGCAACTTACTGGCAAAATCTCCACTACTCTGCTCGCCTGGCGCAATAACAGGCTCATCGAACACATGCAGAGTGTTAATCCGACCAGGAGATGCACCCAATAGTATCTGCTTATCACCGACCTGAACCAGCACCAGCCGGTCTCTGGCCCCCAGCGCGATGCCCGCCAAGACCTTCATTTTTCCGCCGTGACCCGTGTTAACACCGTTCACTCGACGCATCAACCAGGAGATGACAAAGATAATCGCCACAACCAACAACAGACCGCCAGCAACCTGCATCAGCGACGCCGCTGACATCACCTCGGGCGCAGTAGCGCGCGCCACCTCTTCGGCCCCCAAAGCGATTCCCGGCAAAAACATAGCGAATGCGCAAAGAATCCGGCTCATTATTTCAACTTCTTTATACGCTCAGACGGACTCACAACATCCGTCAATCGAATACCAAATTTCTCGTTAACAACCACCACCTCGCCATGAGCGATCAGGGTGCCGTTCACCAGGACATCCAGTGGTTCACCCGCCAGCCGATCCAACTCGATTACTGACCCCTGATTAAGTTGAAGAAGGTTGCGAATAGTAATGTCGGTTCCACCCACTTCCATGGAGATAGTGACGGGAATATCCAGAATCACATCAAGATTGGGGCCATCTTCACTACCCGCAAACGCAGGAAGTGCATTATTCGGCTCCGCCAGCTGCTCCATCACCGCCGGAGCGGGCTTCTCAGCTTCATTGAGTAGTGCATCGATATCCTCCTGATCGCCACCATCTCCCGACTCCTCAAGGGCCGCAGCCCACTCATCGGCCAACGCCTGATCATCGCTACCTTCACCGCTCATATTTTCTTCACTCATGGGGTCTTGTCCGTCTGCCTGAACACCTGGTTCCAGCTCATTATTATCATCAGAATCTGCCATAACCGCCTCCCTCCGTTACTTGGGACGTTCTATCGCACTGAGTACCTGTAACGCCAGGTTATCCCGTGAAACACCCAACTTGGTTTTGAACGTCGGTATTCCGTTGGCTTGTAACACAATATATTCTGGCATCTCAACCGGAATAACATCTCCTGGCTTCATTGCCATTACTTCCCGCAGGGAGAGATCACGATCGACAACAGTGGCAGATAGATCTACCCGTGCGGACATGATCTCCTCGCGCAACGAGCGAATCCAGCGTTCATCACGATCATCAATATCGCTCTGCACACCGGCATCAAGAACCTCACGTATTGGCTCAATCATTGAATAAGGCAAGGTAACGTGCATATCACCACCACCACCATCCAACTCAATATGAAAAGTACTCACAACAACCACTTCGCTAGGACTGACGATATTGGCAAGTGCAGGATTTACTTCTGAGTTTACATAGTCAAAGTCAACTTTTAGAACCGGCCCCCAAGCTTCCTTAAGGTCAATAAAAACCTGTTCCAGAACCAATTGTACAACCCGGTTTTCTGTAGGAGTAAACTCACGCCCCTCAATCTTGGCGTGCAGCCCTTCCCCACCAAAAAAATTGTCTACCAGTTTGAACACCAGCTTGGCATCGAGGATAAAAAGAGAGGTCCCACGCAGCGGCTTAACTTTGACCAAGTTGAGACTGGTGGGCACATAAAGACTATGAACGTATTCGCCAAACTTCATTACCTGAACACCACCAACAGCGACATCAGCACTACGGCGCAGCATGTTAAACATGCTAATTCTGGTGTAGCGGGCAAAACGTTCGTTAATCATTTCCAGCGTAGGCATGCGCCCACGAACAATTCGATCCTGGCTTGTCAGGTCATAGGATTTTATGCCTCCAGGCGACGTATCCGTCTCTGTATCGACATCACCGTCATCTACGCCATGAAGTAGCGCATCGATTTCGTCTTGTGATAGTAAGTCTTGCACAATCAATCCTTCCCGGCGGACAGCTTTATCGATTACTGGATAACAAAATTGGTGAACAGTATTGATTCAATGACATCTTTTCCGGTTTCAGCTTTCATTACCTGCTGAACAGATACCAGCGCTTCATCTTTAAGTTTTTGCTTGCCCTCACTGGTAGAGAGCGCCGCAAACTCCTGCTGCCCAATCACCAGATTCAGGTTGTTTCTAATCAGCGGTAGATGGGTTTCCAACGCTGACAAAGGTTCCTTATCTCGAGCCATAACAGAGATATAGATCTGTAAAAAACGCTGCTTTCCATCAACATTAAAATCAACGATAAAAGGGTCGCCCAACGCCATATAAAAAGCCTCTTTGGAGCTTACTTCCTCGGATTCTTCCGTTTCCCCTTCGGCTACCTCGACCTGCTCCCCCCCCATTAATAGGAAATAGGTGGTACCACCGCCCACACCAGCGAGCAACACGACCGCTAACAGTAAAAAGATGACAAGTTTCTTCTTGCTGGCGCCTTTTGGCTCATCGCCACCTTCCTGAACTTCATCCGTATTATTCTCTGCCATGTCAATTATCCGTCGTATGACTGCAATACTGGTGGTATTGCAAAAGTTGAGCCAGCTTTATCGATTGAAAGCTGCTGATTTTATTGAAAAAAACCTGACAGCAGCAATCTCTGGCCTTCGTAAATCAGGGGTAATTTTAAATTGAAGACAACTGACTTACCAGCGACAGGCAATGAAACGAGCTACTTTAAATGGGCAATGACTGACTCGGATTACCGTCAGATCAAAGGTGCACAAACGTGAAAGGGCGTGCCAGCTCAACCGGCACGCCCCTCTACTCGGCAATTTCACCCTCAGATCAAGCGTAATAGTCGACCAAACTTGAACCCATAACCACCTTGGCTGCTGAGGCGTCGCCTTCAGCAACATCTTCACCCTCCGCCTCCTGTGATATTGACGAAACGGCACCGACTCCATCAGGGTCATTATCGTCGCCTTGCCCCTGCTGCTGGGCAAGCCCCTGATCCGAGACATCCACGCTGACTAACTCCACGCCTTGTTGATCAAACATCTCCCGTAGTCTCGCCAACTGCTGCTCCAATGCATCGCGCACCTGAGCATGGTTACTTGAAAAAACAACGTTGGCTTGATCACTATTAATGCTGATCTTAACTTCCAAAGGTCCTAAATCCGGGGGATCAAGCCGAATCTGTGCCGACTGGACGTTCTGGCTGCTAAGCCACATCACCTTGTCCATTACCGCCTCACCCCAGCGCGCCGTGCCAACGGTCTGGGTTATCTCGGTAACCAACTGCTGTGGCCCGCCAGGTTGAACTTCCCGTGTCTGGATAGCGTAACCGTTTGCCATAGGCACCACGTTGGTCTGCACCTCCGAAGGCGCCGATAACGAATCCAGCGGTGCCAGAGCAGCATCAATGGCCACCTTTCCAGCCTGGGATGAACGCTGCAGTAACGCCGACAACTCCCCGGCAGGTGCTGCGTGGGCGTTCAGTACGGTCGAGTTCTCTGCATCAGATACCGTAGGTGGTAGCCTGGATTCCAGCCCGAGCCTGGGGTCACCGCCCTCCTGTTTACCACTCAAGGGGCGCAACACCTGCAGCCAGGCCGGGGCATCTTCCTCAGCGACAAACTCCGCAGTTGCGCTCAATGATTGAATAACAGGAGCTACTCGCCCCGCCGGATCACTGCTGGCCGGAGTGATACCCCCCTCCCGGCCCTCGACTCCCGCTACCGCTTTGTCGGGTGCTGCTTGCGGCAAAGGCTGTTCCGTCAGCGGCAAACCGTTGCCGCCCAGCAAGGCGTAAAGCGTTTGCTGAACAAATGGTGGGAGCTGCTCTACCCGTTCGGCAAACTCAGCGTCAGGGAGATTACCCACCCCTTCTGGAAACAGCTGGGCCAACAACTCCGGCGATAGGAAATCCTCAATACTTTCTTTTAAATCAGTTAGTTGTGCCGAACTAAAGGTGGTCGGCGGCGACTCTTCAGACATGCCAGGAGCCACAATCCCCGCCACCGGTTCGGCGACAGGCATGGAGCTGGCAAAGGATATAAGTGCGGTTCCATTTTGCATAACGTGATACTCACTTTCGGGTTACACCCTGTATGAGCAATATGCAGGCCAACTATGAAACCAGAGAGACAGGAACAAAACCCATCGGAGGAATACGCCAACAACGCTGGTGTTTTTAATAACTACGGCTTGTTGTGGATAGCTCGCGCGCTGCGATTATTTACGAGCTCATCGATCTCTTTCTGCTCTTGTTGATTTTCCCAGCGCTGCTCCTCGGCAAGGTAGTTTTCCTGTAGCTGGGTAATGCTCAACGTGCGGCCACGTGCCGAAATCCAGCTCTGCCTCAACTGCTGCATCTGCTCGGTCACTCGCACTACTTGCGCCTGCTGCTGCTCAATCGCCTCTCCCAATTTCCCAATAAACTGAGACATCTGCTGCAGTTGCTGCACACTAAAGGCACGACCCTCTCGAACCTGCTGGTGATACTCCATTTGGTAGGATTGAAGCTGCAGTAACTTATTCTGTTCGCTTTTGAGGCGGTCGTTAATCTGCTTAAACAGCTGGGCCGCTTTCTCTTCATCGGCACTGGTTACCTGCAAAACGGTATTCATGCGAGTTGAACGTTTCACGTCACCGTGCTCCTTCGGGTGTCATCTGATGGGGCCGGAGCCTTGGCAAATTATCGACCGTTGATGCCAACCAAGGTCAGCTGTCCATCACCGTATGTAAACCACCCAGGCTATCGTCGAAGGTTAGGCTTTCACGCAGCCCCTGCTGTAGAAAGCTACGCATAATGGGCTGTCTGCCGATGGCATCATCAATGGCTGGGTCACTGCCCGCATTGTAGGCTCCAATCGCAATCAAGTCGCGATTCTTCTCAAATACAGAGTAGATCTGTTTGAATTTTTGGGCCAACGCAAGATGCTCCTCGGATACAACCTGTGGCATCGCCCGACTTATCGACGCCTCGATATCGATGGCCGGGTAATGACCCGCTTCGGCCAACCGTCTCGACAACACCACATGACCATCGAGGATAGCTCGCGATGCGTCGGCTATAGGATCCTGGGGGTCATCCCCCTCCGTTAGTACGGTATAAAAGGCCGTAATCGAGCCACGGCCACTGGCACCGTTACCCGCCCGCTCTACGAGTTGGGGCAGCTTGGCGAATACCGATGGTGGATAGCCTTTGGTTGCCGGTGGCTCGCCGACAGCCAGTGCTATTTCTCGTTGTGCCTGCGCGTAGCGAGTTAACGAGTCCATCAGCAACAATACGCTCTTGCCCTGGTCACGATAGTATTCGGCGATCCGCGTACAAAGCATGGCTCCGCGTAAGCGCATCACCGGAGAATCATCCGCCGGCGACGCGACAACAACTGAACGGGCAAGCCCCTCTTCACCCAGAGTCTCCTCGATAAACTCCTTAACTTCTCGACCCCTCTCACCGATCAATCCAACAACAGTGATATCGGCTTGGGTGAAGCGGGTCATCATGCCGAGCAGTACACTCTTACCGACACCACTGCCCGCAAATAACCCCAGCCGCTGTCCACGCCCAACCGTGAGTATGGAGTTGATAGAACGAATACCTACATCGAGGGGTTCATTGATCGGTTGCCTGCCCAGTGGATTGATGGTCTCACCCGCCAGGGGAACATAATCATCAGCATCCAGTGCGCCTTTTCCATCGAGAGGCTTGCCAAGGCCATTTATCACTCGCCCCAACATCCCCATCCCAACAGGTACCAGGCTTTCAGTTTCCTGAGGGATCACCCGCGCACCGGGCTGAATGCCAGGGGCCGTTTCGAGGGGCATCAAAAAGATTCGTTTGTCGTCAAACCCCATCACTTCGGCTTCTATATAACCTCCGTCATGGGTTTCGATCAGGCACCGCTTACCGGTAGAAACCCGACAACCAACAGCTTCCAGGGTCAACCCCACCATGCGGGTCAAACGCCCTGCAACCTGGGGCGTTGAAACCGGCTTCAAACTGTTTTTGTATGCCTCAAGGCGTACGGCAAAGTCGGGGCGAATCACAGAGCCTCCCCATCGGGCGCTTCCGAGTCCTCACCGGGCTGCTCGTCATCGGGCCGTTCGTCATCGGATAAACCAGCCGCCTGCGGGCTCGCCGAAGGTGCAATCGATGAATCATCGGTTGCCGACAGCCTTTGCTCCAACCCCTCCAGGCTTTCATGCTGCTGCTGGGTCGTTTGTGCGTGTGTATGGAGATGCTGCTCGGCTACCTGTTCGGCAATCAGCGCAACTCTTTTCTCTACCGATGCATCCACCAAACTACTGGCGGTTTCAATACAGCATCCACCCGGCAGCATATTCTGGTCCGGCACGATCTGCCAATCACCCTGCAACTCTTCACAAAGTTTCTGCACAATGGGCTGATCCTGCGGGTGAATACTCACGCGTATCGCACCACTGGCCAACGGCAGTTGCAAAATCGCCTCGCGGCAGATCGTCTCGATATGCGACGAATCAGCATTGATTTCGCGACCTATCACCTCCCGAGCAATGGATAAAGAGAGTTCTGCGAGGGACCGGGTAATGGCTTCATCCTGCTCGGCGATCGGGTATACAAGCTGACGACTTAATTCACCGATCATCGCTCCCTGACGCATCAACTGGTCGTCAAAGCGCTGTTTGGCCTCAGCTTCGGCACGCTCGGTACCGACAGCCTCCCCCTGCCGCTCGCCATCGGCTTTCCCCAGGGCAAAGCCTTCGTCGTATCCGGCGGACTTGCCGGCGGCAAATCCCTCAACGTAGGCCTGCTCTCGCTTTTTTTGCAGCTCCTGCTCCGGTGTCAGCGGTGTTTTTGCTGTGCGACTCGCTCCCGCCACACCCGACTGTGATGGCGCCCCTGTGCGACGAAATCCTGAAAAACTCTGCTCTTCCCCCCCCTCGCGCTCGACAACATGGCCGGGGGATTCGAAAGCGGGTAACGCGACGGGGCTTACGGCACCGCAGCTCTCCGCGGGTATCAGAGTGTCGTGGCAATCCGATTTAATCGTCATGATGCATACTCGTTCACGCTGTTATTGGCGCTCAAGCTCTTGGCAGTCGGCCAGATACTCATCGACCGCCTCAATGAAGGCTACCTTGAGCTCGGGAATGGTTTCGGCTTCGTAGGAGATGAGGTCGCGTACGAACCCAACCTTGCCGTAGAAACCACCTTCATCCGTGTTCACTTCAACGGTGCCTGTGTAGTTTTTATGTTGAAACAGCCTGGGGGTGTTCATTTCAGCCCCTTTGGTAGTCCACAACCGATGCAGTGTCTACGCACAGAAGTCACCGTTACAGCATCTCCTCGCCACCCTTACCCCCGAGGACAATGTCACCCGATTCCGCCATGCGGCGGGCAATGGTAAGGATCTCTTTCTGCGCCGTTTCCACTTCGCTAAGCCGTACAGGCCCTTTCGCTTCCAGATCATCCATCAGCAGCTCGGACGCACGCTTGGACATGTTCTTGAAGATCTTATCCTTGACCTTATCATCGGCACCCTTAAGTGCGAGGATCAGCACATCAGAGGAGACCTCACGCAGCAACGCCTGAATACCCCGGTCGTCGACATCTCCCAGATTATCAAACACAAACATCAGGTCTTCGATCTGGGTGCACAGGTCCTCATCGACCTCCTTGATCTGATCCATCAACTGACCTTCAATGCCACTCTCGACGAAGTTCATAATATCAGCGGCGACCTTAACCCCTCCCATGGTCGTGGTCTGGGAGCCACTGCGGCCGGAGAACTGACGCTCCAAAATATTGTTGAGTTCCTGCAGCGCTGCGGGTTGCACCGTGCTCAGGCCTGCCACCCGAAGCACGATATCCAGTCGTACTTTGGGATCAAAATAGCCCAAAATCTCAGCGGCCTGGTCGGAGTCGAGATAGGCGACGACAATCGCCTGAATCTGGGGGTGCTCGTAACGAATAACGTCGGCTACCGCCCGGGGTTCCATCCACTTCAGGGTATCAAGCCCGGTAGTATTTCCACCGAGCAGGATTCGGTCAATGAGGCCGCTCGCTTTGTCTTCGCCAAGCGCCTGGGTCAACATGTTGCGGATGTAACCATCCGCTCCCACACCCAAGCCAGTTTCATTGCGTGCAGTATCGATAAAAAACCTGAGAACTGAATCGACCTGATCGCGATTAATATTTTCCATTTGAGCCATGGCCGCACCGACGCGCTGCACCTCTTTCGGCCCCATATGCTTAAGGACTTCCGCGGCATCTGCCTCACCGAGGCTCATCATAAAAATGGCCGACCGCTGGATGCCGCCCATTTTGGTTGCGATCTCAAGAG
This sequence comes from Aestuariirhabdus sp. LZHN29, assembly GCF_049985285.1. Lineage (NCBI taxonomy): Bacteria > Pseudomonadati > Pseudomonadota > Gammaproteobacteria > Oceanospirillales > Aestuariirhabdaceae > Aestuariirhabdus > Aestuariirhabdus sp. LZHN29. Next base: position 254,006 of record NZ_JBNIEU010000004.1, read on the forward strand.
CATTGGCTACAACCGGATCGGTCGCTGCAGGAACTGGATTATTCATCGTCCGCTACCCATTGTTTAATTACCTGTGCTACACGACCCGGATCTTCGGCCACCAAGCCCTTTACGGCATTCAGCTGCTGCTCATAACCTTCATGGGGACCGGGTAATAGTACACCTCCGGCACCACTGAGAGTAACCCGATCATCCCCCAAACCGGCTTCTCCGCCACTGGCAGCATCCAGGGCATCGAGATCCTCAGCACTGACGCCCCCCCGAGAGCTATCGCCACTGGCGCTCATAATGTTTTTGATCATGGGGCGAATAAAGCCAAACAGTAAGATCAACAGGAACAGCCCCCCCGCTACCTGTTTGCCGATCTCCCAAAACCAGGGTTCAGTATAAAAAGGCACTTCAGGCAGCGGCTCTTCCGCCACGGCCCGGAATGCCGAATTAATCACATTCACGCTATCTCCGCGGGAGATATCAAAACCTACGGCATCCTTAACCAGCAGGGTAAAGCGATCCAGGTCGCTCTGACTCCAGGGAATACGAGTGGTTTCACCGGTTTCTGCATTCACCTCGGTGATATCATTGATCACCACCGCAACCGACAACCGGCTAATACGCCCCTGCTGAAAGCGGGTATGGCTGATGGTTTTATCGAGCTCAAAGTTACGGGCTGAGCGGGAACGGGAGTCCTGACGAGCACCCTGCTCCGCTGCACCTTCGGCACCCTCAACCTGCTCCGGCACAGTAGCCTCTCCCGGAGGCTGATTCGATAGCGCGCCAGGTATCCCGCCCTGGGTTTGAGTACCACTGCGTAGCTCATCGAGAGTCTGTTCGCTGCGCAACGCCGGCGCGTCGGGGTTGAATTGCTCAGAGGTTTGCTCTACCGATGTAAAATCAACGTTGGCTGCAACTTCGGCCTGATAGTTCCCACTACCCAGCACCGGTGTGAGGATGTTGTGGACCCGCCGCGCCAATGTATCTTCAAGCTTTTTGGTGTACTCGAGCTGGCGATTCGCTTGCTTGAGCTGGGACTCTTTTTCGGTATCTACAACGGAGAGCAACGTGCCATTCTGATCGACTACCGTCACCTCTTCATTGGACATCTCCGGCACACTGGAGGCCACCAGATTCATAATGGCTTTTACCTGTTGCGGTGCGAGTCCACGGGTTCCATAGAGTTCAATAAAAACGGAGGCCGTTGGCCGACGCGGGTCGCGCACAAATACCGAACGCTTGGGGATGGCCAGGTGCACTCGGGCGTTCCGCACGTTGTAAAGGCTGGCTATGGTGCGCGCCAGCTCACCCTCCAGGCCTCGGCGATAGCGCACATTCTCCATAAACTGGCTGGTTCCCAGCCCCTGCTCCTTATCGAGCAGCTCCATACCGATGGTGCGATCGCCGGTTATGCCCGATGCCGCCAGGGTCATACGCGCTTTAGCGACATCCTCGGCCCCCACCAAAATAGCTCCGGTATTGGGTTCAATCCGATAGTGGATATTGCTCTCTTGTAAGGATTGTACAACCTGTGCTGAATCAAAATCCTGCAGGTTGCCATACAGAGGCTGGTAGTCGGGTTGCTGTGTCCAGAGCACGACCGCAAAACCAACCGCGACACTTGCGGCAAGGCCAATCATTAAACCCACCTGACGCATTACGCTCAGGTCCCCTAACGAGGAGAACAGATCATTCCCTGCGGGTTTGCCTGTTGCCATTACTTGCTGTCCTGTTTCAGTTGCTGCGGCTGCCATGTCAAAATCCTGTTATCAATGCCCTAGACCGGCATCTTCATAATATCTTCGTAGGCGTTAACCAACTTATTGCGCACCTCAGACATTGCCTGAAACGAAATACTGGCTTTTTGGGCGGCGATCATCACATCCGGCAGATCAATTCCGGCATCACCCCGCTCAAAAGCGGTACGCATCTGGTTAGCACTCTTTTGCTGACCGTTGACCGAATCGATCGCACTTTTAAATAGCTCGGAGAAATCCGGAACACTATTCGCCTCTTTAACGACGCCCAACTCATTAAGGGATGGCATCGCCGGTTGTATACGCGTTTGTGCCTCTGCCTGCATAGAACGCATTTCCAACATCATTCTGCTCATTTCTACGGGTTGCGACATCCGACTTCTCCTTGATTCTTCTTTGCCTGGAGCCGTCAAGCTCACTGCCATTTTTTTGTCGGGGTATCTTTTCTCTGAGGAGATCCCCCTTCCCGGCGACAATTTGTTGTCGAAACAGGGCCATTACTTTACTTTCTGCATAAAACAGGCCAAAACAGGCACAACCGGCAAATCAGGTAGCCAGAAGGGATCAAGAAGTTTGGGACGCCTCCGTTTCAAGAGAGGGTGCGGGATCAACCAAGGGATAAGGTAAGGCAAGTCGTTATCCGGCTTGCCAATAGGCCTTAGTGCAGGGGGTAAGCAGCACGGAGTCTGCGGATGGATCGACTAACTCTCTACAGTCGATAGAGTAGTCAGGTACTAAAAAGTGATGGGCCGTTGCCCTAACAGGCGATGGCAGAGTCCAGGTCGAAGCCCGCCTCGCGCATCTTTGCCAGCTTATAGCGCAAGGTTCGGGCACTGATGCCCAGCTTCTCTGCCGCTTCCTTTCGGCGGCCACGCTGGTCCCGTAGCACATTAATAATGACCTGATATTCGTGACTCTTCATATCCTCACCGAGTCCCGCCGCCATACTGTCAGTAGAGGTGGCTGGCGCCGCGCCGGCCATCGCATCAGGTTGCACAGGCACCCCACGGGGCTGAACGGCATCCTCCTGGGCCATAGCGGCCTGCGGGATAACGGGATTCTGGTGAAGAGGTTGCGACAGGGGCATGGACGTGGCCAGGGTGGACGCAATACCCGGCAAGCAGAGATCCGCTACGGATATAGAGCTACCCTGATGCAAAATTAACGCTCTTTGAACCGCGTTATCCAGCTCCCGAACATTGCCAGGCCACTGGTGGACCAACAGCGCCGTGCAGGCCGAATCATCCAGTTGCGGCGCGGGTTTTCGCATTTTTTCACTGTGCACCTGAATCAAACGGCGTGCCAGCGGCACAATATCTGCCGTCCGTTCCCGCAGCGGTAACCACTGCACGGGGAATACACAGAGTCGATAGTAGAGGTCTTCACGAAAGCGCCCTGCGCTCACCTCACCCGCCATGTCCCGGTTGCTCGTAGCAATCACCCGCACATCCAGCGACAGGGTTTTACGCCCCCCTACACGCTCAACTTCACGCTCCTGCAGTACTCGCAGCAACTTAGCCTGAAGTCCCAGGTCCATCTCCGATATTTCATCGAGTAAAATGGTACCGCCATCGGCCAATTCAAACTTTCCCGGGGCGCTGTTATAGGCTCCGGTAAAGGCTCCCTTTTCATGGCCAAACAGGGTTGCTTCCAGCATATTTTCGGGAATTGCAGCGCAATTTATCGCCACAAACGCTCTCCCTGCACGGGAGGAGTTTTGATGTATATAACGAGCCAAAACCTCCTTACCGGTACCACTCTCACCTGAAATCAGTACCGTCGCATCGGAACCTGCTACCCGGCGGGCCAGGGCCAGAACCTGCTGGCTACTGGCCTCCACCGCGACCGGTTGATCGGTACCCGAGCCCTGCTCGCCCACCAAAACGCGCTTGAGCAGGGCTAGCAACGCATTGGGCTCGAAGGGCTTGAGTAGATAATCAACCGCCCCCTCTTTCATGGCATCGACTGCCCGATTTACACTGCCGTAGGCCGTCATAAGCAGCACGGGTATCTGAGGGTGCTCGTTTTTTATATGAGCCAATAACTCATGTCCATCCATACCGGGCATATTGACATCGGTGATCACCAGATCGAAATGTGACAGCAGCAACTGCTTAATAGCTTCCTCCGCACAATCGGCGGCGCTGGCCTGATAGTCTGCCAACTCCAGGGTATCGAGCAATGCCTCACGTAGATCGCGATCGTCTTCCACCACCAAAATGCGAGCAGATGTCATAATAATGTCTCCTTCGGAAGATCGCCCTGAGGCTTAACCGCAGGTATCTCCTGTTTAATAGGGAGGCTAATCCTTGCACAGGTGCCCTCTCCTGGAACCGAATCAATACCAAAATCCCCTTGGTGTGCGCGGGCAATTGAGCGCACTACGGCGATGCCCAGCCCGGTTCCCTTGGGTTTAGTCGAGAAAAAAGGCTCTTCAAGTAACTGCCTGGTGTCCTGATCAAATCCGGGTCCCTTGTCGGTGACCTCGATATGCAGCTGCGCGTCTTGCTGCGCCAGTGCAACACGAATCACAGCACCTTTACCCGCCGCTTCCACCGCGTTGTTAATCAGGTTTTGCACCGCGCCAACAAGCGCATCCCGATTGCAATAGATCTGCGCAGTAGGGCGACATCCCAGCGTCCACTCCAGGCTTGAGGCCGATGACTCGATAACAGGCTCCGCACCCTGGCGTATCTCATGAACCAGTTGGCGGACATCGATCAGGTCCGACATCGGCAACTCACCGCGGGCAAAAATCAACATATCCCGCACCTGCTGTTCCAGGTTACGCAAGCGCGACATCAACTTACCCGCAAAGCGTTGTTGCTTGTCCGGGGCCAGCCCTCCCTCTACCAAATGCCCACCATAGAGCATCGCGGATGAAAGCGGCGTACGGATCTGGTGGGCAAGAGAGGCGACCATTTTGCCCATGGCCGAGAGCCGTTCATGGCGGCTTAGCTGCTGCTGCAAGCGTCTCGTTTCGGTAAGGTCCGAGATTAATATCAATTGGCCCGGTTCCTTTTCAAGGGACCTTAAGGCGACGCTGACCAGACGCCCGTCCTTAAGCGATACCTCATGACCATCGTGTCGCTTGGGGGCAAAGCAACGCTGAATAATGTCCCGCCACAACTCCCCCTCCAGCGGTTCGCCCAGCAGCTCCGCTGCAGCGGGATTGCTACGCCGTATACGCCCCTTACCATCGAGCACCACGACCCCCGCAGGAAGCAGGTGCAGCAGACTCTCGAGTTGACCGGCAAGCTGCTCTTTCTCGGTCAGTTCCTGAATCCGCTGCTGGCTCTCCGAGGCCAGCTCCTGCTGCAGTACCTCGACCCGGTTCTCCAGCATTTGGTAAGAACCGGCTAACTGCTCAGACATCTCGTTAAATTGACGAAACGCAGACTCCAACTCCTCGCGGGAGTTAATGGGCTGCATCAGGCTGCTGATTGACTCTGAAAACGTGGTACTGCTGTTTCCGACCACCGAAGAACCACCCGCCAGGGTCTCACCCAGCAAAGATTGCGCCGAGATCACCGGCTTTCGCGCTCCCCCCCTTGGGGAGATCGAACCTGAAATCTGCTTGAGTGGTGCGGACATTATTGACTCCCAGCCTGTTCAAATAATTAGTAACGACAAAAAAACGTTACCCGAACAGCATTTAGCAAAAACCATGCCTACAGTCTTTTTTGCAACAATTTCAAGTTGTTGAGAGAGGAAAGGCAACGCTCAACAGGAGGTACGACAATAGTTTGACGGGCCGATCTCGTGAAAAAACAAACGGCCCCTGCGGGAAAAAGGAGGTGATGATAAGGGTGGGGTAAAGCGAGTTCTGAGATAACAGAAAGGGGTGGGGCAAAGCGGGGTGCGCGCCCTCACCGCCGAGATCAGGCCCCGTAGCAAAGTGAATACCTACCAGGACCTCTCGGCTCTAGTCGGTGCTACCTTCTCGACGCTGAAGGCCATACTTGCGCATTTTTTCCACCAAAGTGGTACGCCTGATATGCAAACGTTCAGCGGCACGGGCAACCACATGATTACTATCGTCCAGCGCCTGGCGAATCAAGCTGCACTCCAGATCAGTCAGGTACTGCTTCAAGTCCAGCCCGTTGACTGGCAGCAGGGCCGGGCCATCTGCCAGCGGAGCCTGAGAGCCAGACTGACCCGCAAACATCTCGATAAGGTCAGCATTGGTCTCCTCCCCCTCATCGATATGACGGAACTTTTTGGGCAGCTCCATGGCACCGATAACCCCATAGGGGTGCATAATCGCCAAGCGCTCGACCAGGTTTGCCAGTTCGCGAACATTACCCGGCCAATCATGGCGACAGAGGGACATAATCGCCGCAGAGTTAAAACGAATCGACCCGCGTTTCTCATTTTCCATGCGAGAAATGAGCTCATTCAACAGCAAGGGGATATCTTCGACCCGCTCTCGAAGTGCTGGCATCTCGATGGGAAACACATTCAGGCGATAGTAGAGATCTTCGCGAAATGAACCCTCTTCAATCATCTTTTCCAGATCGCGGTGAGTGGCGGTAATAATACGCACGTCACTTGGAATCGATTTACTGCCACCCACCCGCTCGAAGCTCTTTTCCTGCAATACACGAAGGATCTTGACCTGCATATGCAGCGGCATATCGCCGATCTCATCGAGGAACAGGGTGCCGCCCTGAGCCAACTCAAAACGACCTACGCGGGTGGAGATCGCCCCGGTAAAGGCTCCTTTCTCGTGACCAAAAAGCTCCGACTCAAGTAGCTCGCCGGGAATCGCGCCACAGTTAACCGGCACGAAGGGGCCATTGCGTCGATGAGAGCTAAAGTGAAGATTGCGCGCCACGACCTCCTTCCCGGTTCCGGATTCACCGGTAATCAACACCGTGACGTCCTTATCCGCGACCTGGGTCATCATCTCCCGAACCGTCTGCACCTGACGGCTGGTACCCACTAAGGAACGAAATAGCTGCACCTCACGCTGCACCCCTCGACCACGGCTCATATCAAACTGTTCACGGTAGACCTGGGCACGGTGCAAACTGTCCAACAGTTTGTTGTAGCTTGGGGGAACCTCAATAAAGGCGATCACTTGCTGACGTAGCTCTTCGTCAACCTCCTCAAGGCGAGACCGATCCCCCAGCATCAGCACGGGCACGCCCTCATCCCACTGCTTAATCTGCTGCAGGACAGGGTTAAATCCACTCGCCACATCACCCAATATAATAGCGGTGACATCCGGCTTTTCATCGGTTTCTTCCAGGCGCGGAAGCCAGTCGGAGCCACTACAGCCCAGAGCCTCTTCACCCAGAAAATCGAAAATCACCTTAAGGTGTTGACGACGCTCGTCATCCTCATCAATCAACAGCAACTTGATATCTCGCCACATAATGCAGGCGCACTCCCTTAATGGCCAAAACGGGGCTCATGACGCAGTATGGCTCCAGAGTTTGAAACCCTGGGTAGCTACGCGACATTTCCCTGAAATATTAGTCAGTTACCACTACATTGTCACTAAATGAGGACAAAAATTCAATTTTTTGACAGTGACCCGCATCAACGTGGGGACACATGAGAGAAAAAACAGCTATAAGGGGGTGAAGCTTAGAAAAATCCACGAGAGTAATACCGGGAGGCTAACGCTGAGTATAGGCCCTTGCGGCCTGCCCCCCACGGCGCGCCTTGGTTAGCTCCTCGCGCAAATTATCACGGTGCTGCCGGCAGCGATCTACCAACGCCCCGTATGACTGCTGCAGCTCCAGCAGGGCCTGGGCCAGCTCGGGCTCATCTTGCAGCCTTGCCTTAAGAACTTGCTCGTCTCCAACGGCAACCAATGCCTTACGACACTGGTCATCCAGCCCGGACAGCGCTTCCCAATTTTCCTGGCTTAGCGCACCCCGTATCTGTTGGCACAGATCCTCAAGCTGCGTCGCGGTAGTTGAAGCCGGCATCAAAAACTCCCAGAACTAAAACAAAGAGCCGTGGTTACGGCTCTTCCCAACGCTGAGTATAAGACGAATGACTCCTCACAGCGAGGTCTAACGGACCCGCTATTCCGTTAGTTGGCCTGGTCAGCGATGCCGTCCCAACCCTCTTTAATGTTGATCATCAAACGAGCCACCTCATCGATTATTTCAGGGTCTGAATCGCGGTTCGCTTCGAACAGCCGGCCCGTCATGTAGTGGTAAAGCGCATTCAGATTTTCAGCAACCTCTCCGCCCTTTTCAAAATCCAGTACCACCTGCAAGCCTCCGATGATAGCGATTGCACGGCTCAGGGTTTCACTGCGTAACGCATCATCGTTACGGGCAATCGCCCCTTTGGCCCGCGCCAGGCGTTCGAGACAGCCCTCCATCAACAGCTGGATAAGGCGATGCGGCGATGCATCGGTCACGCCGGTCTCGGTACGCACACTCTGATAACTCTGGATGGCTACTGCGCTGTTCATAATAAGGCCCGCTGCATTTTAATGATTAGATACCCAATGTATCGGCGCTCCCCCTGAAGACTTTAAAAATAATCGATAAAAAGATCTACCCTAGATCGCGATGTAGCGAGTTTTCGCCGTAGGGGCGCTTTAATGGCAATTCGGTGCGGCGTGAAGCATGGCATTATCGCCGCATAACCAAGCCTACAGGTACAAAAAAGGAGGCGCTCGCCTCCCTTCAATGACACAACAACGATGACGAACTACTTGGCCTTCATCTGCTCGGCAACCCCATCCCAGGCATCGCGCATATCACCCAACAGGTTACCGACCTCTTGCAACGACTCAAGGCTTTGATCCAGATGAAATTCGCCCAGCTTACGGGTCATGTAATCGTACAAGGCATCAAGATTTTCGGCGATCTCCCCTCCCTGATCCTTGTCCAGCGCCGCCTGCAAAAAACCGATAATGGTGACCACGTCACCCATCAGCTCACCACGCCCGACGACGTCTCCCTCTTGGTGAGCTACCTGCGCCCGCTCCAGCTTGCTAATCGCAGTATGCAGCAGTAATCGCACCCGCTCGTAGGGAGGCACCTCATTATTCAACTCAACAGACTTGTACAGGTCGCTAGGTGTAGTGGACATCAACAATGTTCCTTATTGGCTAAATGGACAAAATCGATCGCAACCATTAAGTGCGGCCGCGATAACTAAACAGTGATTAATCGTCTTTGCTCTGGCGCACTACTCCTGGCAGATTTTTCAGGGCACCGGTGATGTATTCAAGCGTACCATTATACTGACCGACCATTTGATCCATGGTATTGAACTGATTATTCAGCCTCTGCTCAAGCTTGACGAGGCGCAGATTTAACGCTTCACGATCATTATCGACACTACTGAGCCGCTCATTCAGGTTGTCTACCCGCTCCTGCAAAATGTTTGCCGGCCCCTCATAAGGGTCAATCACATCGGTGAGCCTTCCCATCAGACCATTTTCACCGGCAAAAAATTCCGCTACACCGGCAACGTCATCGTTTAACGCCGCCCCAAGAACGGCATCATCCACCTCCAGTTTACCCTCTTTGGTGGTGGTAATACCCAGGTCAGCCAAAAAACTAAACGCCGCGCCCTCATCGCTCGTCGGGTTAACCAATTGCGCACGCAGCTGGCTAACAAGATTACGCACCGTAGAATCCCCGACCAGTGGACCCGCCACCGGCGCCTTATCGTCACCCCCTACAGCCACAACTGCAGTAAGCTCTTTGGTGACATCAATCAGGGCATTGTAAGCCTTCACAAACTCATCAACTTTGCTTCGAGAAGCTCCGGCGTCAACGCTCACAGAGGCGCTGACGGTGTTTCCTGCAAGCACATCCTCGGCGCTTTGTGCAGCTTTGAGGGTAAATGTCACTCCCTCAATCGCATCGGCAATCGTATTGCTCTGACGGGTCACGGTTAATCCATCAATCTTTAGCAATGCGTCCTGGGCAGCATTTAACTCTCTGGAACCGTTCCCGGTGACCGGATCAGGATCATAGACCAGATCGAAAATACCAGCATTGGGGTCAATGGCGGTCCCCTGCTCATTACCATCGTCGTCTTTAACCGTAATGGAGAGCTGATTATCGGTGCCTGTTTCACCGCTGGACAGCACCAGCCGGGCACCATCATCGTCGGTGACAATGGTAGCTGAAATGCCTGGGTTATCCTCGGCACTATTAATCGCATCGCGCAACCCTTCAAGGGTATTGTTGTCTGCGGTCAAGGTAATGTCGAACGATTCCGAACCCTGCCCCAAAGTCAGGGTACCGGTACCAATAGGAGTAGCGGTATCAACAAAAGCCTGGGTTGCAATTTTATGGCTCTCGGCCAAGCGCTCAACCGCAATATCATAACTCCCCGCCCCCGCAGTTTTATCCGCGCTTAGGGTAAAGAGCGCATTATCGCCGCTGCTGGCGAAACGTCTATTGAACAGATCCGGGTCGTTTAGCTCATCAAGCGAGCTCTTGAAACTGGAGGTAGCGCTCTGCAATTTGCCCAGGGCAGAAATTGAGGTAACGGCTCGATTCTCAGCACGATCCAGTTGCGCAGACTTGGGGGCTCCATCAGCGTTGACCAACGCGCTCACAATGGAGGGAATATCGAGACCTGAATTAATACCTTGAATTGACACGAACCTAACCTCGCTGGGTAACGACGACGCTTCGCCGTCACTCTTCTGACGTTTTTACAGCATTTCGGGTCTCTATCAACCCACCTATGCCCTTAACCCCAAACAAGGCAATTCCTATGCCATTCTGAGCCATTATTTTATTATTCGCTCAGAAAAGACCAAAGCCCGAATAAACTCAGGCTTTGGCTTCAAACAACAAACTACGAGCTTCGGAGAGCCTCTCTGCCAACTCCAACGCCTCTTCGGAGGGGATCTGGCGGATCATTTTACCAGTTTGATAGTCGGTCACCTGAACAACAACCTGGCCGGCTTCTTCGTCAACCTTGAAGCTCAAGTCACGACGAATATTCTGGACAAAATCATTAAGGTTGGATACCGCCTCGTCCACCTGCACTCGGCTGGACTCCTGAGCTTGCTGCTCAGCCTGAGCCTCGTCGGTTTTCCGCGCTTGAATCTTCTGCATCGACTCGGCGGCTTGAGCTGCCTGAACAGAAGGCTCGGTCACCGAAGCCTGCTTGGCGGCGCTTTCCGACCTCGCTTCAGTGGCGATTCGGGTTACGCTCAGTGTGTTATCAATATTCATAACTCACCTCTTTGCACCGTATTTAAGCGGACGAGGAAGAGGAGAATAACCCTCTTCCCGTCCAGTCTAGCGCAAAGCGCCCTATTAACCCAACAGTGACAGAACAGCCTGTGGCAACTGGTTAGCCTGTGCCAGAATGGAAGTACCTGCCTGCTGCAGCACCTGGTTCTTGGCCAGCTCTGAGGTCTCGGCCGCGTAGTCGGTATCTCTGATCCGGCTACGAGCTGCTGAGGAGTTCTCGGATATATTCTGCAAGTTGGAGATAGTGAATTCGAAACGGTTCTGAACCGCACCGAGATCCGCCCGGTTAGCATCGATACCCGCAATCGCCGCATCCAGTACACCAATGGCATCCTGAGCACCCTGCTGGGTACTAATGTCAATGGTATCAACGGAGGTTAGGGTAGAGGTAGCTGCTGTGGCGACACCATCGAGTAGGGTATTAACACTAGCGGTCAGCTGGAAAGAGGCGCTGGACTCAAAGCGCACATTACCAATCGCACGTGTAGAGTCGGCACCCTCATCGGTCAACGTAACCGCTGCCTGGGCTGTGTCAGTACCAGAATAGGCCAGACCCTGGACATCAATAGTCGTACCTGTGGCCGCACTATCGGCGAAATCGGTGATTACAATATCCTCACCAGCCTCACTGATCAGCTCAATTCCGGCATTGTTATTCACCAGAGTCGCTGCAATACCTGTGGTGCCTGACTGGGCGTTAATGGCCGTTGCCATGTCTCGCAAGTCAGTCGCGGAAGAGATAATTGCCGCAACCGCCTGCCCATTAAGGGTAAAGGTAAAGCTACCGGCCGCACTCAAGTTCTCCAAACGAGCACCCGTACGGGCATCGGCAGAAACGCCAGTGGTTCCGGTTTCCGCGTTGACCGCAGAGGCATAATCAGCAGCAGAGCCTGCAGCAGCAATGGTCGCAGCCGAAGATCCATTGGTACCGGTTATGGTCAATGTACCACCGGTAGTGTTGTTCGCAACTGCTGCCGCGTTCGCAGCAAGAACTTCACCATACTCACCGGCGGCGGCATAGCTAATGTCATGGCGGTTAGCACCGATATCAGTCGCACGAGCGGAGTTGATAGCAACACCAATGGTTTCGTTGGCGTTGGCGCCCACTTGAAACTGCTTGGTACCGAAAGAGCCATCAAGCAACTTCAGACCACCGAAGCTGGTGGTATCGGCGATCCGGTTCAATTCGGACTGCAACTGGGACACTTCTGAGTTCAGCGCCTGGCGCTCTGTCGCGCCATTACTGCCGTTGGCAGACTGGAGGGCCAGATCACGCATACGTTGAAGGATATCAGTGGACTGAGACAATGCGCCTTCAGCGGTCTGAGACAGAGAGATACCGTCGTTGGCGTTACGTACCGCCACGTTCAGACCATTAATCTGGGAGGTCAAGCGGTTGGAGATCTGCAGACCTGCTGCATCGTCTTTCGCGCTGTTAATCTGGAAACCCGTAGACAACCGCTGCATAGAGGTGTCCAGGGCACTGGAAGACTGGTTGAGGTTACGCTGAGTATTCAGCGAGGCCACATTGGTTTGTACTGTTAAAGCCATGATGTTATCTCCTGTTTATCCCGTGCCTGGACGGCCCGGTTAACAACTTGCCATGTGGCAAGGGTTTATTACTACATACACCCTCTGTATCGGCGCCCTATTGGATGACTTTAATAAAAAGTATGATTTTTTTAATGCAATTTCTTTTTCATTGTATTTCATAGAGTTATAGCTACAGCAGGAGCCTACTCCGCCTTAGGCCACGCCAAAACGCCGATACTCCAACGCCCTTGGGACGCTGCAACCGGCAAAAACCACTACAACCGAATGGCGTCCCAATGGGGTAATCGCCAAGGCATTCGACTATCCCCTCCGAGGAGATTGGCAAGGATATAACGCGCAGCACAAGGAGGCCCTCCTTACGAGGAAAGGCACGATCATTAAATCCATTTTGCTAAAGCTATTCGCCGCAGGTGTGCAGGCACCGGATCAAGAGAGGGACGATCGCGCGCTTTGCCAGGCCACCACGGCCTGCCCCCTCTTGCACTATACATGGTCGGTGCAGATGATCGGGCAGCAGCGGGTACTTAGCCCCCCAACAGATACGTGCGGCATGATCACTGCTACCGCCTCAGGGGCATTACTTTAAGAAAGGGAACCAGAGCATTGGGGAGCGCAAGCCAAGTGCATGCACACCCGCAGCGCGACTACGCAGGATCAGGCACTGCCAAAACACCAATATCGAATCGCGCTGGGAGCGCGCACGCAGCAAACGCTCCAACGCTCCTATGAAGAAGCGGTTACGCGGGATCAGGCATTGTCAAAACACCACTACCCAATCCCGCTGAGAGCGCTCTTAAGGTCCGCTAGGCTACTGTCCAAGCAACGATAGTACGGCTTGTGGTAACTGATTCGCCTGCGCCAGGATGGAGGTGCCCGCCTGCTGTAGCACCTGGTTCTTGGCCAACTCCGAGGTTTCCGCGGCGTAGTCTGTATCCTTGATACGACTACGAGCAGCGGCCGAGTTTTCAGAGATGTTCTGCAGGTTAGCGATGGTGAACTCGAAACGGTTCTGAACCGCACCAAGGTCCGCCCGATTGGCATCAATACCCGCAATCGCCGCGTCCAGTACACCAATAGCATCCTGGGCACCCTGTTGAGTGGTGATATCAATCGTGTCGACTGAGGTCAGGGTAGAGGTGGCAGCCGTGGTGGCGCCATCCAGTAGCGTACTGACACTTCCACTCAGCTGAAATGCCGCACTGGACTCAAATCGTACGTTACCAATAGCGCGGGTGTTTCCAGCGGCGGTTTCAGTCAGCTGAACCACCGGCTGGGCAGTATCACTTCCGGAGTAGTCGAGCCCCTGAACATCCAGGGTGGCCCCATTATTGGTCGACTCAATAAAGTCGCCAATAACGATATCATCGCCCTCTTCATTGACTAACTCTATGCTGGCATTGTTATTGGTTAACGTCGCCGCCACCCCCGTAGTGCCTGACTGTGCATTGATGGCTGTCGCCAAATCTCGCAAATCGTTGGGGGAGGAGATAATAGCGGCAACCGCTTGCCCATTAATAGTCAACGTAAAACCGCCTGCGGCTGACAAATTTTCAAGGCGAACAGCAGTCCGCCCATCTGCCGACACACCTGTTGTGCCTGTCTCTGAATTAATGGATGCGGCGTAGTCAGCGGCGGAGGTCGCCGCGCCGATAGTAACAATAGCGGATCCATTGCTACCGGTCAGCGTGAGATCACCACCGGTCGTATTGTTGGGCACTGCCGCAGCATTGGCCGGAAGAACCAAGCCATACTCACCTGCCGCTGCATAGGTGACATCGTGTCGGTTAGCACCGATATCGGTAGCTCGCGCAGAGTTAATCGCAACACCGATGGTTTCATTGGCGTTGGCACCTACCTGAAACTGCTTGGTACCATAGGAGCCGTCCAGCAGTTTCAAGCCACCAAAGGTGGTTGTATCGGCAACGCGGTTGAGCTCCTGCTGTAGTTGGGACACTTCAGAATTCAAAGCCTGGCGCTCGGTAGCACCATTACTACCATTTGCAGATTGCAGCGATAGGTCTCGCATCCGCTGCAAAATATCCGTTGACTGCTGCAACGCCCCTTCAGCGGTTTGCGAAAGTGATATTCCATCATTTGCATTACGTACAGCAACATGCAGACCGTTAATCTGCGACGTCAATCTATTGGAGATCTGCAAACCAGCTGCATCATCTTTCGCACTGTTAATTCGATAGCCGGTGGACAACCGTTGCATAGAAGTGTCCAGGGCACCGGAAGAGTTATTGAGGTTACGCTGGGTGTTCAGCGAAGCCACGTTAGTTTGTACGGTTAAAGCCATGATCCTTTCTCCTCTCAATCCGGCACCCTGAAGGCCCCGTTAGCAGCATGCCCGATGGCTGTCAGCTGCACGATTACTTGCTTTTTTTTGGCGTATCTTCGCCTTCAAGAGTAATTGAGCATATTCTATGCCAACTTGATTTTGCCGCTTTCAGAACGCAGAAAACCACTGACTGGACAGCCAACTGAATGCCGGGGCAATGTTTTTTAGATTGGGGGACGATCTAAAGTCTGTTGAACAGGGAGAGACCGCTGATCTTAACGAAACTCTGCTGGGCGGCTTCCAGAATAATGCTCTGGAACGAAAGTCGCGACAGTGCTTCAGCGTAGTCCAGATCCTCAAGATCGGACTGCAAAGACTGATTTATAAGCTTTACATCTTCGTGATTGCTGCGCGTGGATTCGATTACATTCAAACGTGAGCCAATTTCAGACCGAGTCTCAAGTAATGTCGTGTGACCATTATTGATATTTGAAATATTAGTACCAACCCGAAAAATCGTTTCCCAACCACCCGTTGGTGTAGCTTGGGTGGTGCGCAAAGTTTGCGCCAGACCCGCTACACTATCGAGCAGTCCAACCCTCTCCTGACGGTTAATATCAAACTGATCACCTGCCGCCGGCGTGCCGGCAACGGCAAACTTTTGCCCCATAGCGGCAACGGTTACCTCAAGATTGCCGTCTCCATTGATAACCACATCGCCAGCAGGTATGGCCACACCCGGGGCAGGATTGTTAGCGTCGATAAGAGATACGTCGTACCCCGATGCCACACCCGCATTAGGGGTAAAGCTCAACGAAGCCTGCTGTGGCTGTCCTACCAGGGTATCAAAATAGGCATCGAACTGCGCACTATCCAATAGGTCACCATTGTTGATCACCGCATTGCCTGAGTTCGGCACACCTGCGGCAGTTAGTACCCGGGTTTCGTTAGGGATATCGACAAAAAGCTGCTTACCGTTATCATTGATCGGCAGGAAGGAGGAGCCGGCTATTTGCACCTCTCTCTGACCTTCATCACCACTGTAAACGTAAGTGTTGTTGACAGAATCGAAGCTGAAAGGGGGCTGCTTTCCCTGGTTCCCACCAAAAATATATTCGCCACGCGAGTTGCGGGAATTCAGCAGATCCAGCATCTCGTCGAGCCGCTCCTCCACCTCAACAGCTAGTGCCTGCTTGTCTGAGGAATCCTGGGCACCATCACCAGCCTGAATAGCAATCTCTTGCAAGCGGAAGATGATATTCTCCACACCGGTCAGAATTGACTCTTCGGTTTGTAAGCTACCTTCGGCTGCATCCAGGTTGGCGAGATACTCATCCAGCCGCCCCCGCTCCTGTGCAAGCTGCAGCAGTCGTGTCGAGGCTACAGGATCATCGGCCGGCGTCAGCAAGCGCTTGCCCGACGAAACCTGCTCCTGGGTTCGGGTCACGTCATTGTAGTTATTCTGTATGCCGCTGACGCCACTGTTAAACGTCTGAATTGATGAGATGCGCATCGCCTGTTACCTGCTTAGTATTTCGCTCATTAATAAAGCCTAGCGAAAGGTATTAATGAGGGTATCAAAAAGAGATCGGGCTACTGAAATCACCTGCGCTGACGCATTATAGGCATTTTCAAAGCGGATCAGGTTGGCGGCCTCTTCGTCCATATTAACCCCGGAGAGGCTATCCCGTGCATTCTGCGACTGGGTCAGTATGGTCGTCGCTGCCTGAGAGTCCACGCGAGATTGGGCCGTGCGTGTACCTACCTTCTCTACCAGCTCACCATAGGCGTCGGCATAGTTTACGCCGGCACCGGAAAGTGTTGTCGGCTGATTTTCCAGCTCGACCAGCTTCAGTGCATTGCGGTTATCGGAGCTGCCATTCTGGTTAAACTCGACGGTAAAACGGTCACCCGCCATAGGGCGCCCGGTAATATCCATCGTGACCTGATAGGTATTACCCCCACCGTCAGTCACATCAACGGTAACCGCGTTGGTTTGACCCGGCACAATGGGGTTCGGCACAGCAGTGATGGTCAATCCATTGCCGCTGTTATCCACGAAGCTGAAGTTCTGGGTATCGGTAAAGACAATATCGAAGGGCTGGTTGTTCACAACATCCGGCGAATTAAAGGGCGACACTACCTCTGGCTGGCTGATCGCGCCACTACCTCGGTTGGCGAGATCTGAAACGCCTCTTAAGGGTGCAGCAAACGCCAACTCTTCCGGCTGTTGCAATACCTGCTCTATCTGCTCGGCACCTTCGCGGGTTGGGGTTACGTAAAACCGTTCACCGGCAGTAAAGCCATTGTTGGTTAGGTTTATCTGAAAGCCATCGGGAGATACCACCGATGCCGTAGAGGGAGCAACGGGGATGACACCTGCATTTTGCACCCCATCCGATAGCCGGGTCAGAGTGTAGTTGGTAGGAGAACTGAACTCGAGACGATAATCGCTAAGAGTGAGCTGTCCCGCATTGGTGATTTCAACCTCCAGAGAACTGGTCGCTGCGTTGGTGCTGGGAAACACCCTCTGCTGCATCAAAACGGGATCGTTAATATCCCGAAACAGGTTGGCCCCAAAATTATCCGACAGGTCCAGGCCTTCCGACAGCTGCTGGTTCATGGTATCGGCAAATACGATAGCCAGCCTCCCGATCTCATTAAAGGCCGGGTCCAGCACCTCATCCCGGTAACGCAATAGCCCGGTTAGTTCGCCGCCCGTCAGCAAATTGGTAATGGCCTGGGTCGATGTTCCGTCGGAGAGCACAATATCCTGGCGCAGGGGGTCGTTGGCACTGGGTACTACGCCCAAAGTATTGACCTGTGCTCCAACGATCAGCGGCTGGCCAGTACCAACAAATACGTTGACCGTATTATCATCTTGCGGAGTCACCGTAATACCGACCAACTCAGCCAGGTCGCGCAGCGCCTCTTCGCGGGCATCGTGCAGATCATTAGCCGGGGTGTTGTTTACCTCGGCTTTGGCGATGGCGTCGTTATAATCCCCTACCGATTGAGCAATCCGGTTGATCTGGTCGGTGACGGTCCGGGTTTGCTGGTTCACCAAATCATTTTGCTGGTCAAGACGGTCATTTATCGTATTAAAGCGGCTAGCAATTCCCCCGGCTTCCGTAAGTATTAGCTGCCTTGATGGGATGCTGGAGGGGTCTTCTGCACCAGTTTGTATCGCTTTGAAAAAATTGGTAATAGCCGGGGTTAATCCGGTAGTGGTATTGGCCAATAGGGAATCCAGCTGCTCAATTTGCTCACGAAACGCTCCCTGCTCGGCGTTTACAAAGGTATTTTCGCGCAGTTGGCTCACCAGAATATCGCTGGTGATACGGCGAATGCTGTCAGTTTCGGCACCGGAGCCCAAAAAACCGACACCGACATAGAGCGGAGTGGTCGCGACCTGAGTGGCCTCCTGGCGCGAATAGCCACTGGTATTAACATTGGCGATATTGTGACCCGTTACCGACAGCGAAGTCTGACTAACGCGTAAGCCACTTAATCCTATGTTCAGTAGATCAGCCATATCGAATTTCTCGTCATCTACTCTGTATCGGCGCCTATGGGACCAAATTGAGTATTTTGTTAGATCGATTCGTTATGATCGATCTTTCCGGGCAGCAACTGCTGCGCTTGTTGCTATTGCCAGTCGTCAAACAGTTCATTGCTGGCAATATTCAAAATCTTATCGGCGTAAGCGGGGTCGGTTGCGTAGCCCGCCTGCTGCAAGCCGTTCAAAAACTGTCCCGCATCCCCGCCATGGTCCAGTGCGACCTGATAGCGTTCGTTCTGCTGCAAGAAGGCGAAGTAATCATCGAAGCTCTTTGCAAAGGAATCATAGGAGCGGAAATCAGCCTGCTCCTTTAGTGCAACGCCCTGACGGTATTCGGTCGTGGTAACCCGAGCACTGTCGCCCGACCAGCGGCTATCGGCCTTGATGCCAAACAGATTAAAGCTGTTACTTCCATCTTCGCGTTGAATCATCTTCTGCCCCCAACCCGTTTCCAGGGCAGACTGGGCCACAAGAATTTTAGGCTCAACCCCCAACTTACTGGCAACTTCCCGAGCATAGGGCATCATCTTGCGGATAAAGGCTAATGGGGAGTCGATCCGCTCATCGGCTTTTGCCGCAACTGACCGGGTGTCGCTAACACTGTTTGCTCCGCTACCGGGCACCTGCTCGGCGCCAGCTCCTTGCTTAATACCCGCTTTTTCCATCATCGACCGAGCCAGGGCGTCGGCAGCCTGGTTCTGAGGTTGATGGATAAAACGATCGCGGCCTGCGCCTCCCCCGTTGCCATTACTGCTCCTATCAAGCTGGCGCATCAACACTTCAGCCAATCCCATACCGCCACTTTCAGCAAGACTGACGGACATCTGGCTATCGAGCATGTCTCGATACATTCTGCTTTCGCTGCTACTGAAGGGGTTGTCCTCTTCGAATACCGCGTTAGCATCGCGCATACTCTTGAGCATCATGCTGATAAAGAGCGATTCAAACTGTTGCGCAACCTTTCTCAGCGCCTCCGGAGACTCCTCCGCCGATGCGTACTTAAGGTTCTGCAAACTGTTGAGATCGGTGTAAACCTGCGCACTGGCAGAAGCGCCAACTCCGGGATGCGTTAGAGAAAGATCAGAGCCGCTCATCAGATCACCACCAACTCAGCACGCAGGGCACCCGCCTGCTTAAGAGCTTCCAGTATGGCCATCAGATCTCCCGGTGCAGCACCTACCTGGTTCACGGCCTGAACGATTTCAGCAAGGGTCACCCCGGGCTGAAACAGGAACATCTTGTTGTTCTCCTGCTGCACGTCGATGGTGCTCTGCTGGGTTACGACGGTTTCCCCTGCACCAAATGCATTGGGCTGGCTGACCTCGGCCTCCTCTGTAATAGAGACCACCATGCTGCCGTGGGTTACCGCTGCTGGAGACACCCTCACATTCTTACCAATGACAATGGTTCCTGTACGCGAGTTAATAATCACTTTAGCCGCAGACTCGCCGGGTAATACTTGCAGGTTTTCCAGCACCGACATATAGGTCACCCGCTGCGACGGATCCCTAGGCGCCGCTACCCTTACCGAACCACCATCCAGAGCCTTTGCAATACCTGGCCCCATCAACTTATTGATCGCTTCGCTCATTCGCTTTGCTGTCGTGAAGTCGTAGCTCTTAAGATTCAGTGTCAGGTGATTGGTCATAGCAAACGAGGATGGAACACTACGCTCAACGATGCCCCCACTGGGAATTCGCCCCGCTGTGGGTACATTGACGGTTACCTTGGAGCCATCGGCACCGGCTACCCCAAGACCACCAACCACCAGGCTACCCTGTGCAAGCGCATAGACCTTGCCATCGATCCCTTTAAGCTCGGTCATCAATAGCGAGCCACCGCGCAGGCTTTTAGCGTTGCCCAGCGCAGACACCGTGACATCAATAGTTTGACCCGGCTTGGCAAACGGCGGTAAGTCCGCATGAACGGCGACCGCGGCGACATTTTTGAGCTTGGGGTTACTGCCAGGAGGCATTTTGATACCAAACTGTGCCAACATGTTTTTGAAGGTCTGGATGGTAAACGGCGTTTGGCTGGTTTTGTCACCACTGCTATCGAGGCCCATCACCAACCCGTAACCAACCAGATGGTTACTACGCACTCCGGACACATAAGCGATATCCTTGATGCGTTCCGCATGGGCGACTCCTGCTGCTAAAACCAGCAAAATTGCCATTACGCCATGTTGTAACTGTTTCATTATCACAACTCCACCCCTAGAACGGGAACATCGGGCTATTAAAGAGTTTTGCTAACCAGCCCGCGTTGTTTGCATCAGCGAGACTCCCTGTACCTGCGTAGCTAATGCGCGCATCCGCCACTCTTTGTGACGACACGGTATTGTCAGTATCAACGTCATCGGGTCGTACTAGCCCTGTTATCCTGACGTATTCATCACCCTGATTGAGGGTTAACCATTTCTCGCCACGAATTTTTAACAGTCCATTGGGCAAAACTTCCGCTACCGTCACGGTAATATTGCCACTGAGGCTATTGCTCTGACTGCTGGAAGCCTCACCATCACTTGAACGCGTTGCATCCAGGCTGGCCGCAAGGTCGACGCCAAAAATATCTTTAAACGTTTTTCCAAACGCGGTCGGCTCGCTAATGGTTGCTGTAGAGTTCTTACTAAAATCAGTATCCGCATCCTTCTGCGCCTGGGTTGATTCATCCAGCGTTACGGTGATCACGTCCCCTACTCTGTAGGCTTTGCGGTCATCATAAAGCGACACGCCAAACCCGGTCTGGTACAGAGATCCGCCATTAAATTCCGCTGCAACAGGCTGCGCAGGATAGATCGGCGCAAACACGGGATCATTAGGCTTGGGGGGAGTTGACATACATCCTCCCAACAGAAAAAGCCCGATTATTGTCAAGATCCTGAGTTTCATAGCTGACACATCCTCACTCAATCTATTACAGATTTTGGGTAACAAACTGCAGCATACTGTCTGCCGTTGATATCACTTTGGAGTTCATCTCGTAGGCGCGTTGGGTGGTAATCATATTGACTAGCTCCTCCACCACATTGACGTTGGAGTTTTCCAACGTACTCTGCTGAATACGCCCTAATCCGTCTTCTCCGGGAATCCCTTCACGAGGTGAACCACTGGATCCGGTTTCCAAAAACAGGTTGTTTCCAATGGCTTGCAGGCCACCTGGGTTGATAAAATCAACCACCTGGATCTGACCGAGATCCTGCGGTGCCGGATTGCCTGGCGTAGTCACGCTCACGGTTCCATCTTCACCTACCGTAAAAGATAGCGCGTCCTCGGGCACGGTAATGCCCGGCTCTATTGGGTGGCCATTGACGTTGACCACATCACCATCCTCATTAAGATGAAACTGGCCATTACGGGTATAGGCGATAGTGCCGTCGGGGGTGAGTATTTGGAAAAAACCACGGCCATTAATCGCCATATCCAGCGGTTGGTCGGTGGTTTGCAAACTACCTGCAGTGAATATTTTCTGCGTGCCCGCCACTCGAACCCCGGATCCCAACTGTAAGCCTGTAGGCAGCGTCGTGTCCTGGGAAGACTGACCACCGGGTTGGCGCTGAATCTGATAGAGCAGGTCTTCAAACTCTGCACGATCCTTCTTGAATCCAATGGTGCTGACGTTAGCCAGGTTGTTGGAGATCGTGTTGAGCTGGGTATCCTGCGCGCTCAATCCCGTTTTACTTACATATAGTGCCGGTTGCATAATTCTCTTCTCCCCGCGAAAGCGACCGCTTCCGCTTTACCTCTGTCCGCAAACCACGTTGCTGGTGTTTATGTCAAAAGTCCGTCAGTTGTGCAGACATTTACTAGCTCTGCAAAAGTCGTTCCACTGATTTCTGATTCTCTTCCGCCGTACTCATCATCTTGACCTGCACCTGGAACTGCTTGGACAGGCTCAACATGGAGATCATCTCGGAGACAGGGTTCACGTTACTGCCCTCAAGAAACCCTGGCTCAATGGTGACGGCCGCATCGGGCACCACGTTCTCTCCGTCGCTCACCCGGAAGAAGCCATCACTGCCCTTCTCCATGCGCCCTTTTTCCGGATTTACCATCAGAATGCGATCAACTTCCGCCAATGCATCGGGTGTCTCCCCTGCCCCTTGAATCGTAATGGTTCCATCGGGGGCGATATCCAGCTTTGTAAATTCCGGCAAGACGATAGGGCCAGCGTTACCCATGATCGTCAGGTTTTCCGAATTACGCAGAGCTCCGTCGGGGTCCACTCTCAGCTTGCCGGTACGGGTGTATACCGTTTCACCTTCCGGATTCTGTGCGGTTATCCAGCCCTCGCCGCGCAAGGCCACATCCAGATCTCGACCGGTTGGGGTGACCGTACCGGACGCAAAGTTGGTGCCTGGATTTTCGGTCATCGCGTAGGCGCGGGTGGGATGAGTTTCACCAAATACTGGCATCGAGCGCGCTTGTTCGAAGTCGCTCTTGAACCCCGTCGTGTTGACGTTAGCCAGGTTATTGGCGTGGACGGCTTGCCCAAGCATGTTCTGCTTGGCGCCGCTCATTGATATAAATAGTGCTCTGTCCATTTCGCGTTACCCTGTAAGGAGCGGCAATCGTTTGCTGCTCGGTTCTCTTACAGGCAATAGAGCAAGGGCTGTGCCTGTTTTAGACACCAACCCAAATAAATTTATATCTAATTGTTTTTTAAGCATTTAAAATTGTTCAGAACATTTAAAATACGAAGGCATTTATTCGATAGCAGGCAAAGCGGCAAGGGTTTACCGCAACGATATAGGGGGTTGCCGCAACCGCCGGAGTCTGATGCGCAAGGGGATTGAAGTGTTTATCCGCCCACAAGGAGAGCCAAAGCAAAGGCAGTGAAAGGCCCGGTGACACCGGGCCTTTCAATCAAAGAGCAGGAGCAGGCCTACGCTAGATATTGAGTATGGTCTGGGTGACCGCGTCGGAGGTCTCAATGGTCTTGGCGTTCGCCTGGTAGTTCCGCTGAGCAATAATCAGGGCGACCAGCTCATCGGACAATTCAACATTGGAGGCTTCCAACGCACCGGCTTGCAGGGCTCCCAAGGTTCCTGAGCGTGGCGTACCCACCACAGGACTACCAGAGACAAAGGATTCAGCCCACTCCGTTTTGCCCAGCGGACTCAGCCCCTCGGTATTGGCGAAATTGGCAAAAACCACCTGACCCTGGGTACGGCTCTGACCGTTGGTGTAACGAGCAAACAGAATACCCTCATCGGATACCTCGAGGCCCGCCAACTGTCCGGTGCTAAAACCATCCTGGGTTACGCTGGTCACCGCAAAGGAGCTGGAAAACTGGGTACTGCCCGTCAGATCAAGATCATACCCTGTCGGTGATGTGGCACCGTTTTGGGTTCCGGAACTATCCCGGGGCTCCCAGCCAGCCAGTACAACAGGAGTACCCGCGGCAGGCACCGTAAGTTGCCCAGCAGAGTCAAAGGTTAATGCCTGGGTGAATGGGGCAAAAACGTTGGCGGCTGGGTTATCCGGTGGCGGCGTGCCATCGGGCAAAGTACCGTCAAAATCCCGCCCATCAATAAGAACGGTCATATCCCAGCTATTGGCACCGGTCTTGACGAAATACTGGGTTTGAATATGCGAGTTACCCAATGAGTCGTACACGTTTACCGATGTTGCTGAATTATAGGTCGAGGGATCAGTAGGGTCGAAAGGTGCTATGGCAGGCACCAGATCGCTGGAATTCAGGTTTACTGTCTGATCCACCGTACCGGTCGCCTGGGGCGACTGGTTGGTGGTGTCGATCTGCAAATCTGTCAATACTCCAGTTAGAATTTGACCGGTTGAGTCGGCCGCATACCCCTGCAGGTTCTTGCCGAAATTATTGACGATAAATCCGTTTTTATCGGTACCGAAATAACCGGCTCTGCTGTAGGTAGCCTCACCGTTATTATCGAGGACAAAGAAACCGTCACCGTTGATCGCCATATCCAGACTATTGCTGGTGAAGTTGATACTGCCCTGGGAAAACTGCTGGCCAATGTTGGACAGCAGTACCCCACTGCCGGTGGCGTTAGCGGCGGTACCCAATGTTGATGCCGCATAGACATCGGCAAACTCCGCTCGGGAAGACTTAAAGCCGATGGTGCTAGCATTGGCGATATTGTTACCGGTCACCTCCAGCTCATTGCCCGCAGCGCGAATGCCACTCAAACCGATATTAAAAGCCATGATTACTCTCCTGATCGCTCGCTGAGCGAATTACTCTTTGATCATCTGCACGTCGGACAGCAGGACCGAGCCCAGACCATCCAGATTCAAAATTACATCCCCGGCACCCTGAGCCCCGAGCGTGATACTGTTCACATGGGCCGGCAATACTGTGGGTACCTGTTGGGACTGGCCGTCAATCAGGGCCATCGCTTCGAAGCGATATTCTCCGGTCGGCATAGTGTTGCCGCTACCATCCTTGCCATCCCAATCAAATTCGATATTGCCCTGGGCCTGGGTACCCATTGGCAGCTGCCTCACCAGGTCTCCATTGGCACTGTAGACATTAACCGTCAGGTCAGGTGTGGAGGCTGGCAGCACCACCAATCCATTACTCCCTCGACCGGTCTCTACCTGTGTCTGCTCCATTCCTACCATAACCGTTCTGCCAACCAGGGAAGAGGCTTGTAGCGCCTGGCTAGACTGCATCCCGGCGACAAAGTCCTGCATGGAGCTGTTCATACTTTCAACACCTTCTACGGTACTGAATTGGGCCAACTGTGCGATAAACTCACCGTTTTCCTGGGGTTCCAGCGGGTTTTGATTGTTCATTTGCGCAACCAGCAGCTCAAGAAACTCGTTCTTCCCCAGCTCATCGCTTTTCTTCTGGTTTTCCTGCGCGTTGGTGATGGAGTACTGATCCATCACAGACGGGCTGGCAACACTATTCAGGCTCATCACTCTCTCCTTACTGCCCCAGCGTGAGGACTTTCTGCATCATTGATTTGGCGGTATTCAATACATCTACATTGGTCTGGAATGAGCGCGACGCCGAGATCATATCCGCCATCTGCTCAACCACATTCACATTGGGGTAGTAGACATACCCCTCTTCATTGGCCATCGGGTGATTGGGGTCATAGCGGGCTTGCAGCGCTTCCTGGCTCTCAACAACCCCCATAACCTGAACACCGGCTCCGACGGCTTTAGGCTGGTCCTCAAATAAGGAACCCTCCTCCTGAGCGTCATTCATCGCGTGGGCAAAAACCGGATAACGTGCCCTGTAGGTTTCATCGATGCTGCTACTGACGGTTTCGGCATTAGCGATGTTGCTAGAGGTCGCATTAAGACGAATGGATTGGGCGCTCATACCAGAGCCTGCGATTGAAAATACATTAGCGAGAGACATAATTATTGACCCCGAATAGCAGTGCTCAAGCCTTTAAACTTGGCGTTGAGAAAGGTGAAGCTGGTATCAAATGCGATCTTGTTTTGGGTGAACTCTGCAATCTCCCGCTGCGTATCAACGGTATTGCCATCAATAGAGGGCTGGCTAGGGACGCGATACTGCAATTGGGTCTGCGCGGTCTCATCAATAAAGCCGGAAACGTGCTGGGAGTGAGTCCGTTCCAAGCCTTGCTGCCCCTGACGTTCCACGGCTGACACCTGCTGCTTCATCACGGTGGAAAAATCCACATCACGCGCCTTGAAGCCAGGAGTGTCTGCGTTGGCAAGATTGTTGGCGAGTATCTCAGCGCGTTGCGCACGAAACTGCAGTGCTGCTGGGTGGATGCCTAGGGCATTGTCAAAACTGATCGCCATGGTTTGCCTCGTACTGAATAGGTTGTCTTCAGAACTGTAATAGCAAAGCACATGCCACAATTATTTATCTTTATTTTTCAATAGGTTATAAATAAAACAACCGAACAAAAAGAGAAAGCGGCAAGCATTCACCGGCTAAGCGGCAAACCAAAAGAGGTTCTTTGCCGCTTTTTTAGTGCATAGGGTCAGGGGGGGTGACAGCTCAGGGGGAAAACGTACCGGGATCGGCGCAGAGGAGGATTGGGGTAAAAGGTTTGAGCGCGATCATTCGCACTCAAAAGTGGCGACTACTTGGCGATGTACATAATACCGGGACGGCACTGCACCATTTCATAAAGGTGTGAAAGCCCGTTCAACGCTTCCGACGCACCCAGAAAAAGATACCCACCCGGCTTAAGGGTTGCGTGGA
Source organism: Aestuariirhabdus sp. LZHN29 (assembly GCF_049985285.1). Taxonomy (NCBI): domain Bacteria; kingdom Pseudomonadati; phylum Pseudomonadota; class Gammaproteobacteria; order Oceanospirillales; family Aestuariirhabdaceae; genus Aestuariirhabdus; species Aestuariirhabdus sp. LZHN29. The sequence continues at coordinate 280,526 of NZ_JBNIEU010000004.1, forward strand.
TTCGAGTGAGGATATCCCGTTTGAAATCCGCAGAAAAATAGATCAGCACGTTGCGGCAGAACACGATATCGAATTTGCCGAGGGTGACGTAGCTATCCTGCAGGTTAATCGCTCTGAAATCGATTCGCTGTTTAATGTTGGGTTTTACCTGCCAACGTCGCCCTTCCAGCGGGATAAAGTGCTTTTCCAAACGCTCGTCAGAGAGCCCGCGACCCAACGCCAGCGAGTCGTACTCCCCGAGTTTGGCTTCGCCCAGCACCTTGCTGGAAAGGTCCGTAGCGACGATCTGCACCCCACCTCGTAATTGGCCAAGGTTGGTGCGTTCAAACTCATCGATGATAATACTTTGCGAATAGGGCTCCTGGCCCGAGGAGCAGGCGGCAGACCAGATCCGCAGCCGTTGCCCTGGAAAACGCTTGGCGAGGTCGGGGAGAATGGTCTTTTTCAGCACTTCGAAAGGATAATTATCACGAAACCACAGGGTTTCGTTGGTTGTCATCGCGTCAACTACCTCGCCTTTCAGGGGGCCTCGCGGCTGGGCGTTGACTCGTTTAACCAGTTCGCTAAGGGATCCGATCTCATGATTGGCAAGGATTTTCCGCAGCCGACTTTTAACCAGATACTCCTTGTTTTTTCCCAAAACAATGCCACAGGCTTTTTCGAGAAATTCACTAAAAACCTCGAAATCTCCAGCCGGTGACGCACTGGCTCTGCCCTGGGTTAGTCCGATATCGGCCAACGTATTACTCCTTTAATAAACCCATCAGGCTCTATTTGGTTTCAATCTGAAAGCGCTTGATAACACTGCCGGCAAGATCGTCGGGATTAAACTTGGCGATAAAGTCGTTAGCTCCCACCTTTTCTACCATCGCTTTATTAAATACCCCGCTCAAAGAGGTGTGAAGAACGATATAGAGGCTGGCCAGGCGCGGATCTGACCTCACTTCGGTGGTGAGAGTGTACCCATCCATTTCGGGCATCTCAATATCCGAAATCATCATCAACAGGTGCTGGCCAATGTCATCCCCCCCGTCGACTAACTCCTTCAGGTAATCGAGAGCTTCACGACCATCGTTCTTAAGGACAACTTCAACACCAATATTCTCCAGGCACCGCTGAACCTGCTTGCGGGCTACCGAAGAATCGTCGGCAACCAACACCTTTTGGGCCAGCGCATGGGTGGTCACCTCATCGGTAATTATGCCCTCGGTTACAGCTTCACTCTGAGGGGCGACTTCGGCAAGAATCTTCTCTACATCGATAATCTCAACCAACTGATCATCGACTTTGGTTACCGCGGTCAGATAATGATCCCGCCCTGTTCCCTTCGGTGGTGGATGGATCTCTCCCCAGTTCATATTTACGATACGATCGACCATCTGTACCAGAAAGCCCTGCACCTTCATATTGTACTCGGTGATGATAACGAAAGAGTTGGCTACATCATCCAGCGGCCCTCGACCCGTCGCCATATTCATATCGATTATCGGTATGGTACCGCCGCGGATATTGGCAACCCCTCGCACAACCGGGCTGCTTTTGGGCATCATGGTTAGCTGTGGGCACTGCAGCACCTCCTTAACCTTGAACACATTGATACCATAAAGCTGCTTACCCTTAAGCCGAAACAACAGCAACTCTAGCCGGTTTTCACCAACCAGCTGGGTTCGCTTGTTGACACTATCTAACACTCCTGCCATGGATTATCTCCGATATTCAATGGGTAGACCCGCCTGCACCCTTCACTTACGGATTCAACAACAGATCGCTTACCTGTAAATAGACTATAGCTGCTCGCGAAGCCACTTAACAACTTCATCCGGGTGTGGATTACACCAGCACAACTCCCCCACAGGAAGGGAGTATAGAGACATTTTATCGGCATCAAATTTGCTAGCTTTAACAACAAGTCCTAAAAGCGCCAACTTTTCGACAACCTCAAGACAAACCCGGCGCTCCAAATCTGACATTACAGGCACTACTATGACCTACAAAACACTCTCCTTACTGGCATTGATCGGGACGACTCTACTCGCACCGGTAGCCCAAGGTCAGGGAAAAGGCCCAGGCGCGAGTGCATTGCCTGATATACAGAAAATGGTCAAAAACTACCTGTTGGAGCAAGCCACCCTGCGCCAAACGGGAGACTCGCTCAGCCGCATTGAAGTCGAGGTCAATCAATTGGACCCACGACTCAAACTCCCCTCCTGTTCAGTTCCCGCCACCGTTATTGAAGACACCCGCCACCACAGGGCTGGGCGCCAAACCGTGCGGGTCGAATGTCGCGGCGATCACCCCTGGGGTATCTATGTAGGGGCGACGATCAAGGTTTACCGTCAGGTCATCACCGCCAACCGCCTGATCAATAAGAGAGAAGAGCTCTTTCCGGAGTACGTAACGCTCGAAGAGCATAATGTTGCAACCCTCAGGGGGGGCTACTTTACAACACTGGACAGCATCACTCATATGCAGGCCAAGCGGTCAATACGCCCAGGGCAACCGCTCTCACCATCGCTACTGAAAGCCCAAGAGGTCGTGCAGAAGGGGGAAGTTGTGACCATCACCGCTACCGGCAACGGCTTATCCGTCAAGATGATGGGAACCGCGTTATCCGACGGAAAGATCAACCAGCAGATTCGGGTAAAGAATAACAGTTCCGACAAGATCATTCAGGCAACGGTCAAGGGCCCCAAACAGGTTGAAATCAAAATTTAGCCACAGCCCCGGTAACAGGTGCTAAGATACTGTTTATTAAGGTTTCTTACGTCTCGCTCAAGACAATATAATGGACGGGACAAATTTATTAAAAAAATGTTAAAGTTTCTTCCAGCGCTGCCGTTAACCGGTTTGACGGTAATTAAAATGTTCTGAGGATGCCACAATGGCTATCAACATAAATAACAATCTGCTGAATCCTGCAGGTGCGCGTACTAACGAAACTCGTGACCGCCAGAGCGGTACTGTTGGCGCAGGCCAGGAGGGACAAAATAGTGTCTCTCAACCCGCAGCGAGCCGTACTGACTCGGTTAACCTGAGCGCCGAAGGCAAAAGCCTGCGTCAGGTCGAGGAGAAGTTATCTGCCCAACCCGATATCGATCAGGATAGGGTTGCTAGTATTAAGCAGGCGCTCGAAGATGGCTCTTACCAGATAGACGCCCGTAAACTCGCTGACAACCTCTTTTCCATGGAGACTCAGCTCAACAAACTCTGACGGAGATGCTATGCCGCAGCGCGCCATCCTCAATCTTTCCCTCCAAGATAGTAAAACCGTCACTACCCTTCACGACATTCTGCTAAAAGAGCGTACAGCGCTGGAAAAGCGCGACGCCGAAGCCCTCGAATCGCTACTGGGTGAAAAACAAACCTACATCGATCAACTCAACGCCAACGCCCAGCGACGCAGCGAGCTGTTGACAGAGCTTGGTTTTGAACACAACCGGAAAGGAATGTCCCAATACATCGCCACGCTTCCCATAGAAGATCAGGAGGAGCTTAGTACGCGGTGGCAGGAGCTGGAAAGCACCCTGGAGAAATGCAAGGAGCTAAACCTTGTCAACGCCAAGGTATTGCAGCACACCCGAGCAGCAGTCGACAGACTTCTCACCATCTATAGAGGTTCTGCAGTAAAATCTGTTAGCCTGTACGGAGAAGACGGGGCCGCTACCCGGGGCAACGAACACCGCAGTATCACCAAGGCTTGATTACCTCTACCAATAGGGCTCGGTAGGGTTGCATAAGGTTTGCACTCGATTATGGATTCCAAAGACAATTTTCGCCTGCTTACCAATCCTCGTGAGATCGGTAGTTACCTGATAGCTTCCTGTGAGCGTAAAGAGGCGGTCACCCTGTACTTCCCTGCCCAGGAGCAGGGATATCGCTCCCTGTTCATTGCTATCGATACTGATCAGGGTGAGATCGAACTGGACTCCATGGCCCCCACACCTGGCGATCAATTGATCCGTGACCAACAGCGCTTCCACGTGATCGGAAGCGTATCCGGCGTACAACTACGATTTGACGACAACGTCCTGGACCGGCTAACCCTGGATCAACAGGGTAACGCAGGATACCGAATCAAATTTCCGGCCAAAGCGCGATACATGCAACGCAGGGACGCCTTTCGAGCACGCATCCAACAATCGGTCCATGTGAAAGTTGTCCTGGAGGATGACGAATTACCACACCCGATCATGGCCCGCCTGGTCGACATCTCGGCCACCGGTTGTCGTGTTTTGGTGAAACAGGCCAACCTCAAGGGCACTGAGCTAAATAGTGGAGCCGGGTTTAGCTCACTGAGGTTTCAGATTCCCGGTAGTATGGAGGTAGATACCACCGTACTGGTGCGTAACATTTTGGTACGCGAGGAGTTGCAAGATGTGCAGATTGGCTTCGAGTATTGCAATTTAAGCGGCATCAACGAACGCTATATCGATCGTTTCGTTAATCAACTGCAGCGCGACTCCCGCCACGCCACCGACTAATTCAGCCCTCCCCACAAGCATCCTTTATCTACTTACAACACTAAAAACAAACACTGACTAACAGCCTTAGAGAGAAAGGTCTCTCTTCCAGCGCATGACATCTTGCGGGCGATCGACATCCCACAGCGTATCGAGTTCCACCCAGGGCATAGCCAGCGCCTGCAGTCGTTCCCGGCTTTGCTGCATTACCCTCTCGCTGCCCCAATCGATATTCCGAAACAGTGCCGGGGTATTCTCACGCAGTCCCAGCAGCACATAACCGCCATCCTCCGCCGGCCCAAACACCACTGGTGCCTGCTGCTCAAGGGCTATAAATGCCGACTCAATATACGCAGGAGTGAGTACCGGGCAATCACTGCCCACCACCACGACAGTTTCGTACGACTTCAGGGCACAAGCAATAGCGGCTTCCATTCGCTCTCCCAGCCCACCATCAACCTGCAGGTGGCGCGACCACCCGCTAAATACCGGCGCTGAAAATGCCGAGTGACCCTCATCAAACCCCATCCAAAGCTGGAGCTGAACGCCACTGCACCGGGTTAGCGTCATCGCCGTATCGCTTAACAGCCGACGGTGAATATCTGTTGCAACCCCTGCACCTAACTGGGAAATCAAACGTGTTTTAACTTGCCCCCGAACCGGAGGCTTGGCAAACAACAATAGGGCCCGGGTACTGCTCACTTGAACCTCTTAATCATGATTACGGTATTGGCGCGCAATAGAGCGAGGTGAAACGCCTAAAAAGTAAAGCAATCTCAACTTCCACATCAGCACAATCGTTTTAAACACGCCATGAGATTCCCATCGACGACTGGAGGTTATCAGGGGAATACCGATACAGACCGGGGCAACGACTCTTTTCAGTCGCTTGCTCAGTTCGATATCTTCCATCAATGGAATATCGGCAAAGCCGCCAACTGCCTCAAACAGAGTTCGACGGACAAATATCGCCTGATCACCGGTGGCGACACCGCTCCAGCGCGAGCGATGATTAATAAACCAGGCAATTACAGGGAATAACCAGTGCCGCCCGCTCAGCCGCAGATCGAACCGCCCCCAGTCTCCCCTGGAGCAGGCTTCGGTTAATAAGCTTTCGGCAGCCGCCGGCAAGCAGGTATCGGCGTGCAAAAACAGTAACAACTCGCCTTTTGCCTTACTGGCCCCAACCATCATCTGGCGCGCCCTGCCGGTATCACTTCGATGAATACTGTCGACCCAAGGGGTGGCAAGCGGTATGGTTTGATCCTTACTGCCACCATCAACCAGAATAACTTCGTGCCCCAACTTTCGCATCGCTTGCAACCTTTTCAGGCTTTCTACAATGGAAGGTGCCTCGTTTAGCACAGGAACAATAATCGAAATTTGCATGACAGCAGCAGTGACTCCGTTTCCGTGCCCGCACAACGATCAAGCTCGGTAACAGACACGATGGAGATAGGGGAAAGAGTGGCGCTCCCACAGGGACTCGAACCCCGATCGATCGCTTAGGAGGCGACTGTTCTATCCGGTTGAACTATAGGAGCGAAGTTGGCAATCTTACAGAATCAGCAGGCTTTTGCAATGCCGCAGGCCCCCTATAAAAGGCGATCTTCAGGGTTGCCGCACACACCGACTTTACGGTCACGAGAGATATAGATGGACTCACATCATCGCATTCGACTGTTTGCCTACGCCGGATTAATCATTGCTGCACTATCCTGGGCGGGCAATGCGTTAGTAGGAAAGTATACCGCTGGGTCCATCCCTCCCATGGCACTCTCCATGGGACGCTGGAGCCTGGCCTTTCTTGTGCTACTTCCCATTGCCGGAGCGCAGTTGTGGCGCCACCGCTCTATCGTTCGCGAGCACTACTGGAGACTACAAATTCTCGCGGTGCTCAGCATCACCTGCTACAACAGTTTTTTGTACATCGCGGTGCAAAAATCTACCGCGATTAATATCACCCTGATCACCACAGCGATGCCGATCGCAGCCATCATCTTCGCCTTTTGGGTATTGGGAGAACGTCCTCGTATTAAACAGGTGTCCGGGGTACTGCTCTCGCTCGTGGGACTAATGATCCTGATTAGCGAAGCACAGTGGCAACGGCTGGCTGGGCTTGAGTTTCGTCAGGGTGACCTGGTGATGACCCTGGCCACTGTATGCTGGGCACTGTACTCTATTTTGCTGAAGAAATTTTCCCCTCCACTGCCACCCGCAACGTTGCTGTTAACGCTCATTATATTGGGCGCCCCGGTCATTGCTCCCTTTTACTACTGGGAATCGCTGACCAGCGCCTACTCTCCATCCCTCGATGACTTGTGGGTATTTGCCTACGTCGCCGCCCTGCCTTCTATCGTCGCCTACCTGTGCTGGAACAACGGGGTCAAGGTTTTGGGTTCTACCGTGCCGACGCTGTTTAGCTACCTGATCCCGATCTTTACCATTTTATTAGCGATTCCATTGCTCGGAGAACAGCTGTTCATTTTCCATGCCGTTGGCGGCCTGCTGACCTTCGCCGGACTTTACCTCTCGACCCGCTCCTGAGCGATCGCCTCGGACATCGGAGGAACCAGCAAGGTCGGATCAATGCGCCTCTCAAACCAGTTCATACGCCAGTCCAGATGCGGACCGGTAACGCGCCCGGTGGCACCTACTTCCGCCACCGGCTGACCCTGTTTTACCCACTCCCCCGGCTTCACCAGCAACCGGCTCAGATGCAAAAAACTGGAGGAAACTCCATGGCCATGATCCATGATGAGAGTCCCACCCGAAAAAAACAGGTTGGGTTCGGCAAAGGTCACCAGGGCATCCGCTGGAGCTACGACCACCGTGCCGACAGGGGCCGCCACATCAACACCATAATGGGGGCGTCGAGGCTCTCCATTATAAAAACGCTGGCTGCCATAGACACCCGATATCCGCCCCGTTAGCGGCCAAATAAAGGGTTGGGTAAAAAACAACTCTGGCAGATCCTTTTTTCGTGCCGAGCGAACCCTGGAATTTTCTGCTCGGATGCGTATCAGGTCATCTTCGTTCGGCTGCATGATGCGTTTTGCGATGCCTTCTATACGCTGAATACGATACTCCCTGGGAGCAATCTCAAGAGTACGGGCTTGCTCGCGCCCATCCGGTAACACCACCCGGTAGGACTGCTCTAGCGCCGAGTCACGGTCAAAGCCGATCACAAAGGTTCCATCATCCGCGACCTGTAGTCGCCGCTTGCCGACCCACACCTGGTTGGCGGCGTCGGTGCTCCCGATATAGAGGCCGCCCTGAATCAATGATGGGGGTTCATTAGCCGTAGCACTCCCCCAGCTGCCAGTCATAAGAAACAAAAACAAAATACCTAACCGCAACAGACCCATAACTCATCCACTTATTAATGCTCAACGCGAGTCATTTCTACACTATATTAAAGCAAGCAGCAAAGTCCCTGTGACTTCACGCAACCGAGAATCGTCTCCCCATGCCCTGTGAATCGCATTAGTGATCGTTACCACACATCAGCTCTACAAAGGTTTCACGCAGCCCTTACTACAGGATATCAACCTGGAGATCCCCGCGGGTGACATCGTCCTGCTGTTGGGAGAAAGTGGCTCGGGAAAGTCAACCCTGCTTAACCTGCTTGCGGGTTTGCAACTGCCCGATAGCGGTGAGATCTGCGTTGCCGGCAATCCGCTTCATGCCATGAACGACCACCAACGAACGCTGGTGCGCAGGCGCCATATCGGGTTTGTTTACCAGCATTACAATTTGATCCCGACCCTGACAGTCGAGCAAAACCTACGCTTACCACTTCAACTCAACCGAATTCAGGAGCGAGACGAAAAACCCGCGGCGCTGCTCGAGGCGGTTGGACTCATCGATAAGGCACAGCGCATGCCCGCCTCACTCTCTGGCGGGGAGCAGCAGCGGGTAGCCATCTGCCGGGCACTGATTCACAAACCAACCCTGATGTTGGCGGATGAGCCTACAGGCAGCCTCGACAACATCACGGCGCGCGCAGTCATTCAGGTGATGTTCGAGCAAGTTCGCAAACTAGGACAAACCCTGCTGATCGTTAGCCATAATGAAGCCCTGCAAACCCTGACCGATCAAAGCTATCGCCTGCACGATGGCCGCCTGATAAAAATCTGATGAAGCTTCCGTTGATATTCCAGGCAATTATTGGACACTACCGTCAGCACCCCTGGCAGCTGTTATTGATGTGGATCGGTATTGCTGTCGGCGTCGCAACCATCATTGCAGTGGAACTGCTCAATGACAGCGCACGGCGCAGCATTGCAGTCTCGCAGCAAGCCTTGAATCCCGCTACCACTCACCTACTGGAAGGGGACCCGGTAACCCTCGAACGCTACTACCGAATACTGCTGCGCAGAATCCCCGGCCTTAAGGCAACGCCACTATTGCGGGTTCCCGTGATCGACCCCACGACGGGGCTGAGTATCGATATACTGGGGGTAGACCCCTACAGCCTACGCGATTTTGAACGCGTATCGGCGGCGGATACTGCACCGATGTTCGATGGCTACCGTTTAATGGGTCAGGGCAACGGTGTCTACCTGGATCGAGATTCGGCAACAACACTGCTGTGGAGCCCTACCAGCGAACGGCTATTTCAAGGCCCAAGTGGCGCTATATCCCTGCGCCTGCTGGGAACTATCGAGGTGAGCCCGTCACACCCTACGCTTTCGGGTCCTGTTGCGTTTATAGACATCGGTAAGGCTATGGAGCTACTGGGCTCCGAGCCGGCGATCAGTCAAGTACGGCTAAGACTGGATGACAACACCCGCAATCAAATCCAGGCCCTGCTACCCTCTTCCCTCCAGTTGCGACATTTGGACACGCAGGTCAAAAACCTGCTACAGATGCGCAGCTCCTTTGAATTAAGCCTGAATGCCCTTAGCGCCATGGCACTTCTAATGGGTCTGTTCCTGGTCTACAACAGCAGTCATTTTGGTTTCCTCCAGCGCCAGCCCATATTGGCCCAACTGCGAACTCTGGGAGCCAGCAATCGCCAGATAGGCAAGTGCCTCGTGGTTGAGTACGCGGCACTATCGATTAGTGCCTCAGCATTTGCGATCCCGTTGGGATGGCTACTGGCCCACCAACTCGCTGCGCTTATGAGCAGCGGTGTGATGGCAGGAGGTAGTACTGCGGTATCACTGCACGCTGGAAACCTGAAGTCTGCTTTGATCATTGGTTGTGGTGCCAGTTTTGGCGCTTGCCTCATGCCCTTTATTAGCGCCCCCGGCACCGAACCCCGCCCCTTTGGTGCTGCACAAGGTTCGTTCGGCGGTAGCGAAACCCTACCCCGCTGGCAACTCCCTATAGCGCTCCTGCTCCTACTGGCAGCCCCCATTCTGATTGCTTTGCCCAACACCCCGATACTGGTGAGCTACGTCGCCATCAGCACTCTGCTGTTGGGCACCGCATTACTCGCGCCGCTAATGCTGAGCCAGACCCTGCGCTTCGCGCTAAAGTACCGGGAAAGGGTAATGCCCAACAAGCACTGGCTGGGCTTGCTATTGTTGCGCGAGACCCTGCACAACCTTAGCCGTACCCGAGTCGCCCTGAGCGCATTGATGGTCGCCGTTGCGACCAGCTTCGGCATGCAACTGATGATCAACAGTTTTCGTGAATCCGTTGAGCAGTGGCTGGACCAGCGCCTCAATGCACCAATCTATCTCAGGATGAGTGCCATTAGCGGGTCTGCACGCCCCCGCATCCCCCCAGAGTTAATCATGAACCTGCGGCAAACCGATGGGGTCCAACAGATCTCCGAGTTTGCATTTCAACCTGTCTGGATAGGCAGCCGGGAGGTTGAAATGATTATCGGTAACTTCCCCCCACCCTCCCATAAGGGATACCAGCTGCTGGAGGATAACGGAACCCCACCCTGGAAGCAGCTCGCCAGCCAGTCGGCCACCATTATTAGCGAACCCCTGGCCTACCACCTGAACCTGAAGGTAGGCGACACCCTGACCGCGAACCTTAACGGTCAAGCCATCCCACTTGAAGTGGTGGCAATTTTTCAGGACTACGGCAGCGAGCAGGGGCGTCTTGCAGTCAGCGCATCTCTTTTCGAATCCCTGTCCCCTTTACCCGCTGCCAGTGCACTGGGAATCTACAGCACTGTCGATAGCAGAACCCTCAAGAACTCCCTGAATGCCCACTGGCAGTCCCGCGTGGATGTTATCGATCAGGAAGCGCTACGAGAACGGTCGCTGAACGTGTTCGATCAAACTTTTGCTATCACTTCGGCGCTGCAGCTTCTCGCGGTCCTGGTTGCATTTATGGGGCTGTTTGCATCGCTGCTGGCGATATTGCTCGAACGCAGAAAGCAGATGAGAGTATTCCATCAGCTCGGATTAAGCGCCGCCGAGCGTGCGAGCCTGCTACTGGGAGAGGGACTCATTATTGGGCTTTGCGCAGGGATTATTGCAATCCCTTGCGGAGAGGCGCTGGCCTGGGTGCTACTTAAAGTGATCAACCTCAAAGCCTTTGGCTGGAACCTGCCCCTTATTCACCATAGCGGCTTCTGGCTTCATCCTATACTGCTCGGCTGCACGGCAGCCTTATTGGCAACGCTTTATCCCGCCTGGCAAATGGCACGCCCCTTGCCCCCATCGCAGGAGCACGAATGAAGCGCTCCGCCACCATCCGACTCAGCTTGCTAGCGGCACTTGTTACGGCAGGGATTCTCGCTTTGCTAACTCTCCACACAGAATCAATCGATTCACCAAACGGACACCTAAAACAGACGCCCGGGGAGGTCGAAACCAACGCAACGCAGACAGGGGGCGATAGAGACCTCACCCTCGGATCCCTGTTGGGAGAGGGGGCAGCGGGGCCTGTTTTCCCCCAGGTTAGCGGGCCACGCCCGTTCAGCTTCCCCAGGGACCATATTGGCCACCCGGAGTACCGAAGCGAATGGTGGTATTTCACCGGCCAACTTCGCTCACCGGAAAGCCCGGAGTTTCGTTATGGCTTTCAGTTCACCATCTTCAGGCATGCCCTGACGCCACTCGATACCCACAGTGAGGGATGGAACTCCCCCCAAATCTACATGGGCCACCTTGCCCTTACGGATTTCGAAAGCGGGCAACACCTCGCCAGTGAAATGATCAGCCGGGCCGGGCCCGACATTGCCGGATCCGCCCTTGAGCCTCCGCGCGTCTGGATAAAAAACTGGCGTATCGAATCACTGCGAAACAGTGCGTGGTTACCCTTAATGCTGACCGCGCAGGACCCCCTGCTGCCACTGGATCTTAACTTGGTCATGGAGAGCGGGGCCCCCATTGTGCTCCAAGGGGATCAGGGTTTTAGTCCCAAAGGGCCCAATACCGCATCCCACTACTACTCCTATCCCCGGCTTAAAGTAAGCGGTTCTATCTCAACCGATAATGCCGCGCGGATAGCGGTCGAGGGCCAAGCCTGGTTCGACCATGAATGGGGAAGCAGCTATCTCGAAAACGGACAGCTGGGGTGGGATTGGTTCTCGCTGCAACTGGATAATGGAATGACTTTGATGTGGTTCGAGATTCGCAGCAGCGACCCAAAACTCAACACACGAGCAATTACTCTGGTCGATGCCCGCGGCAACCGCTTATCCCTGGAGCCCAAAGAGGTCGATGTGAAAATATCCGGCTACTGGGATAGTCCCGACTCACGCAGATACCCCAGCGGGTGGCGTATCCACATCCCTCGCTACCAGTTAGACCTAAGCATTGAGCCGCGAGTAAAGGATCAGGAGATGCACCTCACCGTGGTCTATTGGGAAGGTGCTGTTGCCGTCAGCGGCTCCCATACTGGCGCAGGCTACGTTGAACTCAGCGGGTACTAAATAGCCCTTAGGTTCAGTAGCCCTCGTTACGGACCCTATCAATTAACGCTTGGTAGCTTCCATCCACTTTCATTAAAGCCAACTCTTTATCAAAGCGCTGGATAAACGCCGCATCAAAACTCGACTGGTTAGAGAGCATTAACACAAACTCGACTCGATCAAAAACCCCATCATGACGCTGGATGGACCAATCTAGATCGAGCTCCAGAATCTTATCTTCGGTCACCACCTCGGAATGAATCAGCAGGTCCGTACGCCCCATCGATAACATTTTTAAACAGTTATCAACAACAGGGGTCGCTTCAAATGCGATCTCCAACTCACCATAAAAGTGATCGGCCCAGCTATTCCCCAACACATCACAAAACTGGTAGTGAGCCAACGCCGGCAGAGTCACTCCGGAATCCAGTTGTTCGCCAATGTCTGAGCCTTTGCGCGAGTACGCCCGAAAGGTCAATTCATAGACGGTCTCACTAGAGCGCTGACTATAGCGCAATCGCGCCTCCGTCGGCGTAGTGATAAAGCCGTCAGCAGAGCCTGATCGCACCATACTCTGGGCTCGCCCCCAGGGAACCCCGCGGTGCACAACATCTACCCCCATGCGCTTTTTGACAATCTCATCGACCAGCGCAGGTAAAATCCCCCTAACCTGGACCTCATCCCCATAAGAGATAGGAGCCCATTGATTAGCATAGACAACTCGTAGAGGCCGCACCTCAGAGAAGGCTTGCGCAGAAAAAAAGGCGGCTCCCATCACAGCCACGAGCCATATCCATCGGCGTGACATGCTCAATCTCCCGGTGAGTGCTGTTGATGTTGATGTTGATTATATTCTGCAGACAGTGTTGACCCGGGTACCGGATCGATTCCACTGCATCCACTGAAGGGGTGACAGCGCCCCAATCTCTTTAGGCTGAGCCAACCGCCCTTGATAACGCCGTGCAACTCTATGGCTTCGATTGCGTACTCCGAACAACTCGGATAAAAACGGCAACGCGGCCCCAACAGAGGACTGATCGCCACCTGGTACAGGCGCAGCAGTTTTTTAAGCAGATATTTCACGAGATACTATGCCAACTCAGCATTGCCGTGACCCTAACTAGAGAACAGCCGTTATCTTACCAGCCTGAGTACCACACGGCGATTGAGGGCTCGGGTATCTTCCCCTCCGCCAGGCGTAAGCGGGTTGCGATTGCCGTAAAACTTAACCGCCATATCCCCGTCGAGGATACGCTCCCCTTCGAGATATTCCCGTACAGTTTCGGCTCGCTTCTTCGATAGCAATAGATTCTTGGCGACGGAGCCATCATCATCACTATAACCATGCAGCACGATCGCGTAATTACCTGTGCTCTTGATAAACTTGGCGTAGGCGCGAAGCTTTGCCTCATCCCGAGAGCGCAGTTCGGAAGAGTTGGCGTCGAAATAGATCGTGCCAAGAATAGGACCTTCGGCCGACGTTTCCAGAGAATCTGAAGCGGTAACGACCGGAGCAACGGCGTCAACCGCAGGGGCGGCCATCGCTATTGTTGGCCGGCCAGGCAGAATCAACTCTTCGGTATCCGCATCGGCAACCATGGTTTCCTGGCAGTCGCCAAAGGGACAGTCAACCGGTCGCTCTATTGGGGCTCCCACCACCGGCCCGGTCGCTATGTAGCATCCAAGGCTACTGTTTACACCGGCAATAATCAGTGCGCCTGCAGGGCCTGCCACTGCGGCCCCCGCCAAGCCACCGATGAGTGCGCCACTTCCGGAGCAGATCTCCCAAAATGAGTCGGCTTGCTCCGGTTCCTGTGAAGCACAGCCACCCAGCACCATCATCACCGAAGATAGTAAAAGGGTTAGCCAGGGTTTTAATCGCATATCATCAGCTTCCTACTGACGGGTTTAGGGGCCAAAACATGCAATATTCCTGCCGATGGCGTGATAATTGCTTTTTGCTTCCGCTATTTTAGGTTCGGGCACCATTGTACCAGTGCCTGCAAACGGACACAGAGCACAATTTCGCTATTTTACTGGTTTATTGCGGTATTTGCGTATATACGAAGCCCTCGTTTGGGGCTAGTTTGATATTGGAAAAACCGAGAGGTAAATAACAATGTTTGGTTATTTGAAGCACCTTCTTCTCAGAAATGAGATTCAGCGCCAATTTGGATTCTATTCAGATTACCGTGTGTGCGTTATGGATCTGCTTAAGATTTCACTTCACGACTTAAATCGTGACGATACAACGCTAGCCAGTAACAAGAGTAACGGGGTTCCGTCCGGACTTGGTTCCATTGGGCGTAATGGCGATATAGCACACCTTATCCATGAGGATTGGGATCGCGGAATCAACGCATACGAGTGCCGCGACGACCTGCTCCAGGCTTTGCACCTGGATCAACCCGCCACCAAGGCACCTCCTAAAATCGCCGCATAAGCAATTCTGGGAGCGCTATTTAAAAATTCCCTTCAGCGCTCCTCCCACTTCATCTCCAAGTCTTGACTCCGCTTCCTGCTGGGCTTTATCCCTGGCTTTGGCGGTCTGTTTGTCGATCTCCTCCGTAGCTCGCTGTTTAAGCAGATCTCCGCCTATGTTCTCAATCGATTGCCGTAATCCTTTCTGATCAACACTCACCTGTGGTGACGCCAGAGGTCCACTCAAACCTACCCGCGCTTGCAAGCGCCGGATAGGTGCCTCTCCAGCGCCATTGACCATCAACGTTGCATTGGTAAGCTCCAGCATTAAGGGCAGGTCGATTGTTGGTTCCGCTTCCAAACCGATACTCCCTGTCGCATCCACACTCAGCTCTCCACCACGCACACTCGTGCCTCCCTGCACCTTGAGCTGGTCAAGCAGGGGCTGTGCCGGCCAGCGTTGCAGACGCAGACGAGTATCGTTCTTTCCGCCTGCCATACTGAGCTGCGCCAATGTCATCGCGACTAATAACCGCTGATCACTTGATTCCAACTTAATCGCGGGTGGCGCCGCTAACAGCCAGGGTTGTGTAGATATCTCTTGCGCTCTAATTTGCAGCGTCACGTCAGGCCAATCGGGTACCGTCACCTTATCGGCCTGCAACAAACCGATAGAGAGTAAAGGCACCTTCTGAATCAGGTGATCTGCGCGAATAGCCGCATAACCATACCTCTCCACCTCGCGCCGCAACCTCTCCTCCAGAGTTTCCGTAGCCACCGGAGAATCCTCTGCTGGCGCCGCAGGGATACGCTCCAGCCAATGGGAGATCTGCTGCAACCGTTGCCGCCACAACTTACCCGTCGTCAAAAAACGATCGATCTCTCCTTGCGTCAAACCCGCTGCCGAATCAGCCGCTGCTTCACCGGGTTGCTCCACCGACTCAGGTACCGACTGCTGAGTTAAAAGCGTACCCGGCTGGACGCGCTGGGCGCCATAAGCCCCCTTGCTAATGGTGACTTTTTCCAGACGCAAGCGCTTGCGCAAAAGGTCGGCACTACTGAGGTCTGCTTCTAAAAGCTCCGCACTGAACAGGTTTCGCTCCAGCGCCTCAGGATCGGCAACGGCAATACCGCGCAACACCAAACGCCCTGCTGCGAGATCGAGCTCTCCGCTCTCTAGATCTACCGTGGCGCCATTGGCCTGCTCCGCACCCTGACGCAGCTGCCCGACCAGCCAACTGCTCGCAAACACCCCCTGCAAAACCCACAACAATATACAGATTACGGCAGCCACTACCACACCAGACCAGCGAATCGATTTACCCTTTACCTGTAGAAGCTCCTGATAGCGCTGATCACTTCCGCCCCCCATAAACACCCAGGTCAAGATGCGCCCACCCATATTGCTAGTGGCCGCTGCGTACCAATCACTGCCTTGCTCCATAGCCGCCATTTTGCGACGGAACCCCCCAACAAGCACGACCAGGACCAGCGCACAAACCGCCCCCAGAACAGCGCCCAATACAGTAGCACCCGTGGTGAGATAGTATTCAAACCCGAACAGGGCAAGTACCGGCGCATTCACCAAAACAACAAAAAACGGCTCTGCCCCGCCTTCCAGTAACTGCCGTCCAAGGGCAAAACTTACCGGCTGCAATAGCAGGGAGAGTATCTTTGAAACCGCAAACAAAAGCCCCACCAGCGTCAGGTTTGCATTAAGTACCAGCAGCAGCAGAACGACCAATATTGTCAATCCTGGCGCGGTCGAAAAGGCGGGAAGAAACCCTAATAAGACAGCAAGAAAACCACCAATGGCCAATTGTGCCGGGGAGGCATTGCCTCGAAGCAATTTACCCAGTTTGCGCGTAATCATTATCAAATCCTTCTACGTTTTGCTTAGCGTCCTGGCGAAACTGAAAAACAGGGTATCGTGATATTTTTACACAATATTCCTTGGAACGAACGACATGCTCCGAAATTCATGTTTGTAAGCCGATTCACCTATTTTTTTAATCCGGGCAACACCCATTTTGTAATTGTAATTGCCACTAATTTGGTCGACGACCCGGGCCGTTAGTGCATTCGTAGGCTGGCGAGGATCGAGCATATTGGCGTACAGCATCCCCTTTTTGACTGCGGGGGTAACCATTGCAACCGCAGTAACCGCAGCTTTGCTCAGCTCTATATGACCTCGTTTCATCAGCTCTGAAAACTGAAAATTATTACCCTCAACACCCAGTATCGTATCTTTAAAGGCAGCCACTCGATCTGAGAACAACATAACCTGATCTCCAGACTCAATACCTCGCTGGGCAGCATCATCCGGATGAATCTCCACCCAGTTCTCTGGCCAGCGCTGACTAATGTAAGGCCTTCGCTCCACATCATCAAAACCGGACTGCCAGATCTCGTTGATGCGTCCATTACTAAACCAAAGCTCCTCTCCTTTTGGGGATAACCACTCATAGAAATCTGAAAACAGGCTCCAGGGATGTTTTTGAAGATTTACCTTGCCTGTCTGGCTATTAAAATGAGTTAGCTTTTTACCGTATCGGTTGGCCCCCTCCAAACCGTTACCCACACCGAGCCGCTCGAAGTCAGCTTCGGTTAACGTGGTATCGTGTAACCGCTTGGTGCCATGGAGTTGGCCCGTTTTGTAATTGTAAAAAACCGGACCCTGGATGCCATCTGTACCAAACTCGGCCATCTTTTGATGCAAGGTTTTTCCTTCCAGATGTGCGGCCACCGTCACCATATGAAACGCCTTGCGATTGTTTCGGCTAAAGCGAGATGCCTCTTCAGCAACGTCATTAGCATTGCTCCAATCAAAGCCATCGAAGCCCATACGCTTGGCCAATTTTGAGATAATCCACCAGTCCGGCTTGGCTTGGCCGGGAGCATCATAAAACTTTTGATACAGGCGCAAGCGTCTTTCACCGTTAGCGCGAATAAAGTCTTCCTCACCCCAGGTTGCTGCCGGAAATACGATATCCGCAAACTTGGCACCGATGGGATCTCGTAGGTAGATATCCTGATTGATCACCACCATCCCCCCGGAATCTGCGCGCGCCTTCAGGCTATCGATGATCTCCTGCTTATCGTAACTGCGAACCTGGTGAGGGTTGGAGGTTACCAACTCCCAGAAACGGTTTTGCAAGCCCTGGCTTCCGCACATAGACTGTAGCCAGGTTGTTCCTATCACGTGGGCCATACGTGTGTGACCAGAGTAGGTCCAGCGGTCGGTATCGAGCGCCCGCCGCCTGCGCCCCGGCAACTTCTCCGGGGATTTATTACGGGGGTAACTTCCTCCCGATAACCCACCCCGTTGGTGGCCACCAAAGCGGCCTACAACCTGCCCCGGTCGACCGCCCGCACCACAGATTGTCGCCAATGAACTGATCGCGTTGGTATTGCCGGTATTGTTGCTCCAATAGAGTCCCTTTTCGATACCAAAGGATGCCTTGGGCCGCCCCTCTCCGGTCGGTTTTGCAAGCCACTGAGCCGCACGATATATCTTTTCAACGTCGATAGCGGCAACCCTTGCGGCATACTCTGGGTCGTACTCCTTTTGGGCCAGGTTCCAGGCCTTGTAGTCTTCAAAGCCCTTGGTTTGAAATAAGCCCCATGTGGTCCGCCACTGCCAGGGAGTATTACGAGTACCCTGGCCAAAACCCGAACTGGATTCCCATTTATTGTTTACCCACTGTGAAATCCACTCACTATCTTCCCAACCGTTCTGAAGAATCACCCGGGCAATCGCGCCCAATACCAGGTTATCTGTACCCGGTAACAGGTCAATGTGCATCCCTCCCATTGTCTTCACGTACGCAACCCCTGCAGTTTCCCTGGGGTTGAGCATTATCACTTTCATCCCTCGGCGAATCGCTGGCATCATGTGCTGGGTGAACAATACAGTCTTCGTTTCGTAGGGGTCGGTACCGCACACCATTAGCGTATCTGCGCCTCCCCAGTCTTCGTAGCTGGGACCAAAGTTATCAAAGCCGGCGTCGCGAAACCCCGGCGTTGAGGTAACATCAGAGGGGGTATCATGAAAGGTAAAATTCGCCGTATTAATGTGCCGACGTGCATATTTGGTGATTGCGTAAGTATTCTCGATATATTGGTACGAGTAGGTTTTTACGCCGTAAGCGTTGGCACCATGGGTTTCAATAACGTGCTTCCCCACGGCCGCAGCTATATCCAGTGCAAACTCCCAGGGTACCGGCTGTAGCTGTCCGTATATTCGAACCAACGGCGTCATCAAACGATCCCGGGTAGGCGTAGACGGGTTGTAGCATTTCTGCGCAATCAAACCACCGCGAACGCTGGAATCACCATTAAGGTTAACGGCTCGAGTTGCCCTGTCCGGTACCACAACTATGTTGTGGGGCGCCCCCTTGTGCATCACTACGTTATGCTGGCCCGGTGCAACCCACTGCTGCAGTGGCCCGGTTGGAAAATCGACACCAAAGGCATTCTCCGCCGCAGTAGCACCGCCATCAGGAGATCCAAAAGGCCAACGATATACCTTATATCCACAAGCAACGATGCAGTAGTCACAGGCAGTAGTAAGCACTTCGGCATCTGTCGGTGGCAGGGGAGCGTGATCAGGAGAGATATAGTAGTTGCTGGACATAAGCTTTCTACGCCTCCTTCAAGTTGCGATCGTGGCCGAACAGCAGTCCCATCATGCCCACGGCGTAAATATCATGCCCCTCCACCTCAAGCAAAACCTGGGGTAAGCTCTGGTAGGCCTGCCCTGATATCACGATACCGTGACGGCGCAGATCAAAGGTAGACAGGTGAAATGGACATTGACCAAGGACCCGGTGCTCACCTACGGCTTTATAGGTACTCTCTAATGGCCCGCCCTGATGGGTACAGGCTGAACTAAATGCGACGATATCGCGTTTCAAACCTATGCCTCCGCCCGCCTGTACGCCCCCTAAATGAACCAGCACACAGTTATTCAACGAACCCTCTTCAGGGTAGGAAAACGCGATCGGTTTATTGGGTTCCAGCTCACTAAGCGTGGCGATTTTCTTACGCGGATAGCCAACCACCCTCGCCTTCGTGGCCACGGCTTGGGCCGTTCCAGGAAAGAGGTTTACACTGATAGTGGTGGCGGTGGCGGCACTTCCAATCAAAAAATTACGTCGTGAAACTACGCAGCCTTCCGTCTCTTTTTTTTGCCTGTTAGCCGTCATCACTTCGCCTCCTGAGCGGCGCTCAACTCTTGCTGTGTAAAGCGTGGTGCATACTCGGGTAAATGAGGAGTTTCTATAACGATCTCTGGTCCGGAAAATGCCTCAAGAAATACCAAAAGAGATGTTTTCTCTGCCTCGGTTAGACCCAGGGGTTTAATCAGCTTGGATCGCGTCTCCACAAACTCATTGGTATTGCCGTATTCGTCGTATCCTCCGCGATCATAAAAATCGATCACCTCCTCGAGAGAGTAAAAGGATCCGTTATGCATATAGGGTGAGGTGTAGGCAATATAACGCAACGACGGGGTACGAAACTTACCCATATCCCAGCTGTTTTTGCCTCTAAAATAGGCACCCGGGTCATCCTTCAAACGCCTGTAGAGCGCTTCGGAGACCCCCTTGGCATATAGCTCGTAACGAAAGGTCACCTGCGCGATACCACTCTCATCCCACACCTCGGAGGGAGGAACACCAATATTGTGATATCGAAAATCGCTAGCCATGGCACCACTATGGCACTGAATACAACCGGCCTTGTTTTCAAACAGTGTTTTCCCCTCTAGTTGCTGGGCGCTCAGCGCGGTTTTGTCTCCACGTAGATAGCGATCCAGCGGCGTATCCCTCTGCACCAGGGTTCGCTCGAAGGCGGCAATGGCTTTCCAGGCATTGGATATTCTTGGCCATTCATCGCCAAACACCTCTGCAAAACGTTGCCGGTATTCTGGAATAATCGCCAAACGTGCTTCCATCAAATCATCTTCACCATTGCCGGCAACTGCTCCCTTAGCTGCCGAGGGGGCTTGTTTTTCCAGGGAGGGCACAGACCCCGCCCAAAAGAGGTCGGGATAGTAGGCCGAATTGACGATAGTTTGACTGTTGCGCCAGTGCACCGTTCCGGCGTACCCCCGCGATAGTTGATCGGACCACGCCCAGCCAGAGTTCGGCTCGTGGCATCCGACACACGCGATAGAGGCATCGCCTCCAAGGCGAGGATCAAAAAATAGTAGTTTCCCCAACTCCACCTTGGCTTCCGATTGGGGGTTATCTGCCGGCACCGGAACCTCTCCCAGTGGCGCCAGGGCTCGGCCATTTGCGGCTTGCACTATAGAAAGAGCGCATATAAAAACAACCACCAAAGCAACTCGGGCAGTAACACCAATATTCCGACTGAAGCCTTCCATTATTCCCGCCTCCTAGTTGCTTTTATCACGCCAATCGCCAATCGCTTCGTACTCTTCGGGATAGGGCTGATCCCATACCCACTGTGGCCCAAGCAAAGGATCTCCGGACAGTGCCAACAGAAAATCAACCAGGTCTGACTGCTCGGATTTGTCCAAGCCAAGCGGCTTCATTAACGGAGATTTATTGCGATCCTTGCCTCCACCTTGATTATAAAACTCAACCACCTCCTCCAGAGTGCTCAACATACCGTTGTGCATATAGGGTGCGGTATATTTAAGTTCGCGCAGGGTTGGCGTCATAAACGAGCCAACATCGCTTTTATCCTGCTTGTGCAGTCGAACGTGGGCCCCAACATCTCTTTTTAAGTTCATGTAGTTGGCAACCCCCATAAACTTATTGAAGGCGATAAAGGCCTGATCCCGTTGCGGGTCGAGAAAAATATCGAAGTTTTCCGGCACCCCGGTATTGTGCGCCTTGTTATCGAGAAACAGCGGCCCCCCATGGCACTGGCTGCAGCCTCCCTTGCCCTTAAATAACTGCTCTCCACGCTGCGCTGATTCACTCATTGTACCGCTATCATAGGCTGAGCCGCGGGAAGTCAAGGTTTTAAGGTACTCAGGGATTGCATTGCGTACCCCTCCGTTTGAGGGCTCCCCCATTCCGGCCTCTGAAAACATCCGCACATACTCCGGGTCCTGCTTAATGCGCTCTTGCATCAAGCGCATATCCATATTCATCAAGTAGGTTTCGGTAATCATCTCTCGGGTCACATCGTTGAGATTGGTGCCGAGGCGGCCATCGTGCATCCAGCTTTTTTTCAGAGCACTGTTAACCAGCGTTGGAGAGTTTCGGAAGTGTTTGTTGCCTGGATAGCCGGGAGCCAGGGCATCGGGATGGGCGAACGCGTTTTGCGGGATATGACAACTGGCGCAGGAAATTCCCGCGTCACCCGACAGGCGGGGGTCAAAGAAGAGCCGCTTGCCCAGCTCCGCTTTGGCACTATCGACAGTGAAAGGCTCAATAGGCTGCGCAGCGAGATGGGGAGACCCTGCTACCAGAAGCCCTGCTAACAGGCTTGCCACAACCACTATTATTCTCACTACCCGGATCTCCTTGCCGCTCATCCTCTGGTCCTTTGCTGAGCCAAATAGCATTCACAGTCAACGCGCCGGTCGTCATCCATGAATGAAAAAATTGGCTGGTCAAGGGCCCGCCACGCCTCGGTTAAGGGTAGCGCAAATAGGAAAAAGTTGGAGTGATTATGGTCGATCTGTTTTGCGGTTCAGCCACAGCATCAACAACAGCAGTATAAGCATGACACCCACGGGGACTCCATAGAGTCTTGCCGCTGATAAGGTCTCTGGAAGCAATAGCTGATGCCAGCCGGTCAGTGTATGGCGCGACCCCGCTTCACCATTGCTCCCGTCCCAGTTAGCCAGTGAGAACGGCAGGTACTCACCCTCCCTGAAAGCCAAACCAGGGGATTCGCGGTCAGCTCGTATAACCAGCTGCCAGCGTCCAGCATCCCACTGCCCTTGCGCAGATAACCCGGGAGCCGACGACCCAGGGCGCAAAGGCGATTGCAAGCCGTGGCCCTCAAACGAGTTTACCGCTTGTGGTAAGGGGGGAGAGACCCGCCCTGCATTCCAGTACCAAAGCGCAACCCTGTGACGAGGATCGCCGTGGCGCAACAGAGGCTTATCCTGTGGTGAACCAGTCCCGGGTAACACAGCCCGGGGAAACTGCAGGGCCAGGGCATCGGGGGACAGTGTCAGCGCGGCGTCCTGCAGCCTTTCTGCAGTTTCCGCCCCGGGACGACTATCGGTGCGATCATTCCACTCGATCAAGAAGGCGATCTGTTCGGCATTAAAGAGCGCGCGCACCTCGACTGAGGTATTCAATGGAGTGTAGAGCCGCTCCTCCACCATCAAATTCGGCGCAAGCGGCAACGCGACTGCTCTTGCTTGCTGCCAGCGCGGGTCGGCCCCGTTATCGGGCAACGCACCGTCGATGCGATGCCCCCGCACGAGCGCATCGGGAGCCAAGGGGAGATCCGTTGCGCGGAGCGAGTAGATATAGTTTGCAACGTGCCAGCGATCAGCGAGAGAAAGTGGGTCCTTGTTGCCCGCTTCCACCTCTCTGTGGGCCGGCATCGGGGTACCGCTAATGCCGATTGAGATACGCTGGTAAAGACGGGCAATCGTTTTATCGCGGGCATCGCTGCCCGTTTCTTCGCTAGCGCGCCAGCTCAGGGGTTTGGTCAGATCCCGAGGCCATACCCGGTAACCCCAGTCATCCTCCAGGGGTTTATCCGAGAGAATATTTCCCCGCCCCTGCTCGCCGTGACACTCCTGACAAGTCGCCTCGTACTGCTTGCGCCCCAAAGCGACCGACTCAGGGCTATAGGCCACCCGCCCTGCCACCGGTTCCTCATCCTCAACAATTAACCACTGGTTACCACGATAACGGCCCTGCTCGTCGAAGTCCGACTCTTCAGCATCTTCGGGCGCCCAGGTGCCCACATAGTCGAACCCTTTAATGACCGGCACCAGCGAGCGAATCTGTTGCTCGCTGAGCAACCCTTTCCAGGCCGGCATACTGGTTCCCGCCAACCCATTGGCAATGATCTCTACGAGGTCTTCATCCCGGGGCGGGGCGGCCCCGGGAGAGCGCTTGTACTTGAATAACCCCAGCCCAAAATCCCGTGGCCTGGGGTAAAGCTTGTCTGCCGCAACGCCGTCACCTAGTCCCTCCTCGCCATGACAGGAGGCGCAGTGCAACTGGTAGAGTTTTTCTCCCTCAAGATTGGCCCGTTCCGCTGCAACCCGTTGGCGAATCGCACTGGCCACCGAAGAACGTTCAGGGTCCCAAATTCTTGGTTCCTGCTGCACCGCATCGAACAGAAAAAGAATCGTCTGCCATACCTGCCGCTCATCCATCGTCTCGTGCCATGCCGGCATCGCCGAGCGTGAGGGCGCTCCCTCACGCGGTAGCCCGGGGCCACCGGTCGCTATACGCCAAAATAGATAGCTCTCCTCCAGTTGGGCAATGGTGCCAATGTCCCGAAAATTAGCCGGTGCAGGGTTCAGCCCCAAACCCAGATGGCCTTGACCATCGAGGAGTGCTCCATGGCAGAAAACACAGCGATTAAAGTAATGATCACGCCCCTGCTCAACGGCCTCTCGATACACACCCAGCGCACCTTCGGGGTCTTGTTGCCACTGCTGGCTGAACTCGGCACGAATGGGGTTATCCAACCCGTTAAGCTCGATACGCTTACCCCAGGCGTTGAAACTGGAGGGCGGCGCAGGATGCGCCTGGCGCAGCTCCAGTGGTGCCTGATGAGTCGGCTGAAGCACAACGTAGGTGAGTGCCCCACCACCAAGGGGGATCACCACCAGCAACAGGACTCTCAACCATCCAAGCCGGGGAGATACCACCAGGGCACGTAACGGCGCCAGAAATGCCTGCCAGCGTTGGTCATCCGCCGAATAATAAAGCAACAGACCCACCGCCAGAATTACCATGTACTGGATCAAGAGGGAGCGTGGCATCAGCGGATAAACGGCAAATTCAAGCGCCAGTCCGCAGCCCACCCACAGCAACAGCGCCTGCCAAAATGGTGATATCTGCCTCATTCGGCCCATCCATCCATTACTCTTGCATCTCTCCCAACCTGAGCGCCTTCAACGCCTCAGGAACAATCCAGGGGGTTACCCGGTAACCATCCTTCGCTTGCAGGTACGCAATAATGGCCCCCATCTCCTGTTCGGTTAGCGAGATCGGCGCTGCGCTCACATCGGGCATAGGTGACTTGGGCGGAGCGCTGCCCTTTATGCCATAGCCTGGCACCACAAACACACTGGGCGCTACCATGGACTCGTAGAGGTAAGCTGGTGCCGTAGTGGCCAGCCCTCCATAGGCCGGGTCGCTCACTTGGGCAGAGGCACTGGCCACCACATCCATGGCCAACAGATCCGGGGCCCGCCCCATAGAGTTATGGCACAGGGCACAACTGCCCTTGCCGTTGAAAAGCTGCTCTCCAGCAGCGACCCGCAGCGGCTCATCCTCTGTCGATATTGCCAACGGAGCCTCCGCCTCACCCTCTATCTGGGGTAAGAGATTGGCGAACCCGGTAAAGAGCAGCGTCAAGCAGAGGGAGAACAACACCACCCGCAGTAAAATGGGCACTAGGCTTCCCCCGCTACGGGTGGCAGCTGCCGCTTCTCGCTAAGTGATGCGATAAAGAAGATAAACAGAATACAGGCGAGAAACAGCAGGGTGACCAGGGTCATCATATTGCCGGCGTGACCAATGGCCGGAATAAAGTTGTCAGCCGAATTATCCTTCATCACTGTGTAAACGTGCCAGTTGCCGCGTACCGAGGAGCGTATATATCCCATCAGCGCCATTAGCCAGGTAAAGGCTACCGGCAAGGCGAACAACGCGTACTGGGAGCGTGTCGATACCTGTCCCCAAGCCGCCTCAACGACCCGAGCCCTGCGAAATAGCAGGCTGTCAATGACCACCCCCCCGACAATAACACTGAGAGTCGCAACGACCTGCACCACGCTCGACCCCACCTTGTAAACGGTATTGGTGAAGTAGCCGTAATAGACACCACTGAAGATGATCGTCACGACGGCCCAGAAATAGATTGCCACCATCACAGTATTCAGCACTCCTGCGTAGGCCACGGTAGGCTGCTTACCCGAACGCCGGTACAGCTGAAAGGAGAGAAAAGTGGCCACCAGCATCAGGTTAACGGCCACATTTTTTGCAGGCATCAGCCCTAGCGGCCCCAGCCAGCGATGGGCACTTCCTCCCATCTGTGCGGATTCAGCGGGAGTCAGGATGAGGGAGTGGGGTGTTACCCACACCAAAAAACTGAGCACCAAAACAACAGCTATGTACTTGATCATCCAACCATAACGACCGGCCCCTCCCGTGCGCGACATACCGGACCAGAGGTAGTAGTTGGCCGCCAGCAAGATCGTTCCAATCAGCACCGCCTGCACGATAAACAGCCACGCAAGAATCCCCCCCATGGCCGTAATACCCATCTGTTGGGAATATGCGTAGATCTCCGCCATGAGCCAGTAGCCCGCGAAGGGAAGCGGCAGGAAGGCAAGAATCGCAATAAAGTTTGAGGTATAGCCCATCCAGTCGTAGTGGGCCCGCTCCGCCAGAGTGCGTGCCGCAAGAAATTTGTACGCTGCGTAGGCACCGACAATGGCTCCGCCGAAGGCGATATTGGCGATAAACCGGTGCAGGTTCATCGGGTTCCACAGAGGACCGCGAATCACTTCCCAGATATTACCCGAGGTCAGGGCACCACTCACATCCACCCCTGAAGGCGCCATCATAAAGGTGGACCAGGCGTTGGCCATCACCAAAATGGTGGTACCTGCTACGTTCAAAGCAACCCCCAAACACAGGTGGACCCACTTCAAATTACCGTAGCGAAGTGCGTACCAGCTGTAAAAATAGAGGTAAAGGAGCACCGTTTCAGCAAAAAACAGCAGTGCATAGATCAAAAACTGACCATCAAATACCCGCGCCATATACTGCATAAACTGGGGGTACAACATAAACAGTGCTAACGCCAAGGCACCGCCAAACAGGGCAGTAATCGAGTAGGCGGTCATACTGATTTTCATAAACTCGTGAGCCATATCGTCGTAACGGGAGTCTCCTGACCTCACCCCCAGCCACTCGATAAACACCACAAACAGGGGTACTGCTAGCACGAATGCAGCAAAAAACAGATGCATCTGGGCCAGCACCCATACCACCGAACGGCTGCTGTACCGACTGCGAGGGTAGTCCTCACGTTTAAGGTCCGGTGCCGAAAAACGGCCTTCACTTGCATCGGACTCGGCCACCGCGCTTATTTCGACCGGTGCCGCAGCCTCAGCCGTCGGTACCGTTAGGAACCCGGCAAGCAGCAGCGCTGCCAATAAAACCAGTGCTGCCAGCCATCTCGAGCGCTCGATTCCTGCGAACATCCCTTGCTCCCTATTTTGCCGGCAACAAATTGAAATACAGGGGCAAACCCTGGGCATCCATCACCCAATGGGTCATCAGGTAAAAACACAGGCCAACCAAGAGAAAAACTGCACTCCCGACTTTAAAACCAACTCCGTTTCCCGACTCCATAATAGTTCCCTATTCAGTGGTTCGCGCTAACACCGTGATCATAGATAACCAGCCACCAGAAATAGACTGCGGTCACTAATAACACCCCACGAAACAACCAGGGGCCCCAACTTGTAGCGGCTCCCGCTGGCTCCTGCCGAGATTCATTATCCTGATGCACACTCATTGTTCTACCCTGTTACTGCCTTGGTTAACGCCCGTTGCAAAGCCCTTTATAGTGAACCGGCCAGACTGCTGCGTAGCTTACCAGAATACAGCAGTATGCCGAGTTTCCAGCCCCCTTAAGGTCGAGCAAACTGATCCAGGTCACAAACCCTGCTGCCTGAGTTCCAAAGCAGCCCCTGAGACTGACCCTGACGGTGGCAGTCCCCGGAAGTCCATGGTAAAACCTGCCACAGAGAATCGATCCGTTGTCTATCAGGAGTAGATCATGACGACCAGCAAACGTCTTTGTACCGCGCTCTTCAGCCTCGTGTTCAGCACTGGCGCTCTGGCGGCCAGCTATCAGGAGGTTGACGTAAAGGATGGCGGCACCGTAACCGGTAAGGTCACCTTCAGCGGTACCGACCAGCCGCCGCGCCCCTATAGTGTGACCAAGGATAACTCTGTCTGTGGCACAGGCACGCGGGAGATCGACTTTATCAAGGTCAACGATGGTGGGCTGAGCGATGTCGTGGTATTTCTCGACAGGGTCAACCAGGGCAAGGCATTCCCTTCAAAACCGGCCGTGGTGGACCAACAGGAGTGCTACTTCCTGCCCTACCTGAGCGTCATGCATAACCGGGATACCATCAGCTCGATCAACAAAGACACCGTGCTGCACAACATTCACACCTATGAGCAGATTCAGGCGGGCAAGAAGCTCGCTAAAAAAACGGTGTTTAACCTCTCGCAGCCAGAACCTGGCACGCTAACCAAAAAGGTCGTACTCAAACGCGGCAACGCAATGAAGCTGGAATGCGACGCCCACGACTTTATGCATGCCTTTGTGTTCGTGGCAAAAAACCCCTATTACGCGGTGGTCAACAACGATGGAAGCTTCACCATTGACGCCGTCCCCCCAGGCAAATACAAAATAAAAAGCTGGCACGGCACCCTGGGAGAACAAAGCGCCTCGATTGAGGTGTTACCCAACGGCACGGCTAACGTCAGCTTCGATTACAAGTGATATACTGCCCTGGCTCATCATTCCTGATGGGTTAGCGCAGCGCCAAGGCACTATGGATCAACCTGACACATCAAAAACACCGCGACTTGACCGCTTCGATCGTTTCGTACTCTGTGGGGCCATTGTAAATGCCGCTGTCATAGTAACGATCGTTGGCTACTGGCTTATACACTAACCGTAGTCCGGCCAGCGCGACTGTTTCTTGATAACGGAACCGCCCATGACTCCCTCCGACTCTCTTCGCCAAGCCAATACGGACGACACTCTGCTGGTTCCCGGGCTGGACGATTACTCCCATCTCCTCATAGCAGCAGATGCTTCGGACCACTCCAACCATGGACTCCAGGCCGCGCTGGCGATCGGAGCGTTATCGAATGCACAAATTACCGGTGCCCATGTCTATGCGGCCCGTCTCCACGACCAGCGTTTTCGCCAAATGGAGGGGGGACTGCCAGAGCAGTACCAGGAAGAGGAGGAGCTGGAGCGCCAGCGGGACATCCACGACGAACTGATCACCAGGGGCCTGTCTGTTATCACCGACTCCTACCTCGACCAGCTACAGACCAGTTGTGAACGCGCCAATCTTCCCTATGTACGCTGTGCCCTCGAGGGGAAGAACTACCGCGAGCTGGTGCGCGAGGCCAATAGTGGTCGCCATGACCTGTTGGTGCTGGGAGCCCAGGGGCTGGGGGCCGTTGCCGGAGGAGGCCTGGGCACCGTGTGCGAGCGCAGCGTGCGCCGCAGCGCCATCGATACACTGGTCATCAAGGATGCCCAACGCCCCATTAGCAGCGGTCCATTACTGGTCGCCCTTGATGGATCATCGCGCGCCTACGGCGCCCTTATTACCGCTATTCGCCTCTGTACAGCCTGGGCTCAGCCGCTGCACATCGTTTCCGCCTACGACCCTTACTACCATTACGTTGCCTTCAACCGAATCGCCGCGGTGCTGTCCGAGGAGGCGGGAAAGGTATTTCGTTTCAAGGAGCAGGAAAAGCTGCACGAAGATATCATCGACGCGGGGTTAGCCAAAATCTACCAGGGTCACCTTGATGTCGCGGCGGACATTTGCCGCGAACAGGGGATCGAAGCCACCACCACGCTCCTTGCAGGCAAACCCTGGGAGGTGATCCTGCGCCATGCCCAAACCCTGGACCCCGCGCTTTTACTGATCGGTAAATTGGGCATCCACGCCGATGAGGAGCTGGATATTGGTGGCAACGCCGAAAACCTGTTGCGCAGTGCAACCTGTTCCCTGCTGCTGAGCCAACGGGAGTACCGCCCTCGCATCGAGTGGATCGCCGAAGCCACCACCAGCTGGAGCACCCAAGCCGAGGAGCGCCTGCTGTCGGTACCCTCCTTTGCCCGCTCCATGGCACGCCTGGCTATTTTGCGTTTCGCCCAGGAGCAGGGCCATACCGTCATTACCGAGAGCATAGTCGCAGAAGCCACCGCCAAGCTGTGTCCGGTAATGCACGACGAACCTGAGGCTTTTGACAGTGGAGCGACCGATAACAAGCCCCACCAAAAGAGCCCCGCCGAGCCTCCTTTTAACCCGCTATGGAGTGATGAGGCGCTGGCACGCCTACAGCAGATCCCCTCCACCAGCCTGCGCGACACCATTCGTTTGCGCGCAGAAAAACATACCCGGCAAGCGGGCGCCCAGGAGGTCCGGCTGCAGGATGTTGCGGCGTTCGTACAGCTGGCAGAGCTGGCCGACATCAATGCGATCAACAGTACAGGCGATACTGCCGGCAAATGCCCGTTCGGAATGAAAAAGAGCGAAGCGGCCCCCTCCCAATCGATACCCTGGACCGCGGATGCAGAGCAACGATTGCAGCGGGTTCCAGCGGGTTTTATGCGCCAAATGACTCGCCAGCGAGTAGAAGCCCACGCCCTCAAGCTAAAACAGGGCGAAGTGACTCTGGCCCTGATGGAAGACAAATACGACCAATGGGAACAGGATTCACAGGGTCAGCAGATGAGCCTGCCATGGGACGAGGCTGCCGAGCGCCGCATAGCCCGCATACCCGATTTTGTGCGCGGCATGGTGATCAAGGAGGTGGAACGGTGCGCCCGGGAGAAGGGCTTGGAGCGCGTTAACCTTGAGGTGATGAAAGAGGCCAATAGCGGCTGGCTCGACAGTGGCGGTTTCCACTCGGAGCACAACCCGGATCAGTACCAGTAGGTAGCCCCATGCCCTCCCTCTCCATGATCGCTATCAATCTCACGGATCGCTGCAATCTGGCGTGCGACCACTGTTACCTGGACGCCCGCACATTAAGCGACGGCGCCCCCAACGAACTCTCTACCGCCGAGGTGTGCACGCTGCTGGAGGAGATCGCCAGCCGAGGCACCGAGACCATGGTGGTGCTGACGGGTGGCGAGCCTCTGCTGCGTCGTGATCTCGAAGAGCTGATCGCCCATGGCAGTGGGTTAAAGCTGTTTATGGTGCTGGGCAGTAACGGCACCCTGCTAAGTGAACAGCGAATCCGTTCACTCAAAGCCGCCGGGTTAATGGGGGTAGGCATAAGCCTCGATTCAATCGATCCTGACTGGCACGATCGCTTCCGGGGTAAACCCGGAGCCTGGTACCAGACAGTCACCGCGATGGAGCAGTGCCGCGTCCAGGGCCTGAGCTTTCAGGTTCATTTTTCTGTTCACGCCGGCAACGCCCACGAACTCGAAGCGATGGTCGACGCCGCTCACCAACAGGGTGCCCGCGTCTTCAATCTGTTTTTCCTGGTGTGTACCGGCCGCGGCGAACGCGTTACCGATATCACCCCCGAGCAATACGAGCGCGTACTGCATCAGGCACTGGAGCTGCAGGAGCACTATCCCGACATGCTGATACGCCCCCGCTGCGCGCCCCATTACAAACGCGTCGCCCACCAGCGTCACCCCCATGCTGAAATCAACCGGATCAGCGGCAACGAGGGCGATGGCTGCATCGCCGGTAGCGGCTACTGTCGCATAACTCCTCAGGGGGGGGTTACGCCATGCCCTTACATCGCCGATGAAGTGGGCAACATTCGCCAGCACTCCTTTCTCGAACTATGGGACAACGCCCCAACCTTCGACACCCTGCGCAACCCACGACTCGAAGGCAAATGCGGCCAATGCGAATACCAGCAACTTTGTGGAGGCTGTCGTGCCAGACCGCAGGCCTCTGGCGATGGGCTGATGGGGGAAGATCCTCTGTGCGCCTACCATCCCCAGGGCGGCGCAACCATAGCGCCCGTGATCGACGCCCCGCTGGGCTGGAACCCCGACGCCGAACAGCGCATCTCCCGAGTACCCGGATTTATCCGCGCAATGGTCCGCAAACGCGCTGAAGCCTATGCCCGTGAGCAGGGAGACAGCCACGTCAGCTGCCGTCATCTCGATGAACTTACCGCACGACGTTTCGGATCCAAGCCACCGTTTAAACCGGACCTAAACGACTGATGCAGCCGCTCGACCTACTGATTATCGGCGGCGGTATCAGCGGGCTATCCAGTGCCTGGTGGCTGCATCACCTCGGACTGTCGATGGAGCTGTGGGAAAGCGGCGCCGAGCCGGGGGGAAAAATCGCAAGCCGCCGCGAGGCTGGCTACCTGTGCGAGCAGGGCGCGTCGATGATCGTCAACCACCGACCTGAAGTCGAGCGGCTGATTACCGAGTGCGGCGCCGGACTGACACGATTACAACGGCCCGCAAGAGTGAACGCCACCCGTTACCTGCTGGAGCAGGAGCGGCTGCTACCTCTTCGCCCCACCCTGCCTGGCATGGCCCGAAGCTCGCTGATCTCCTGGCGCGGAAAGCTGCGCATGCTGGCCGAGCCCCTGCTACCCAGAGGCAACAGCGCCACAGAGAGCGTGGCAGATTTTATTCGCCGCCGCATGGGGCCAGAACTATTGGATCGCGCTCTCGACCCCTTTGTCAGCGGCACCCTCGCCAATGACCCCGAGCAGGCCTGCGCCCGTTCGATATTACCCCGCCTGACGGCCCTCGAAACCGAATACGGCAGCATCCTGCTGGGGGCTCTATGGAAACGGTTACAGGGTCAACGTACACCCGTAGGGCAGCCCTCCTTCTCCTTCCTTGAAGGCATGCAGACCCTGCCCCGGGTTTTGGCCCAAGCGCTGGAAGCTCGGCCCGGACAGCTGCGCTATCACCACCGAGCCCTGCTGGTAGAGCGTTGCGCGCGCGGGTGGAGAGTAACCGCCTCGACGCCCGACGGGGAGCGCACCGTCGAATGTCGCCAACTGATGCTCTGCTGCCCGGCGACGGTGAGCGCACAACTGTTGAAATCCAGCGCTGCCGAACTAAGTCATCTACTGACAGGTATCGAATACGCCCCCATAACCCTGGTTCACACGGGGTTCGCATCAGAAAACATTAACCACCCCCTCGACAGTCAGGGGTTCCTGACCCCCAGCAAGAGCACGCTGTCCATCAATGGTTGCCTGTGGCCCAGCTCGATTTTCAGCAACCGGGCACCCACTGGCCACCACCTGCTGACCAGTTACCTCGGCGGCTCTCGTCGCCCGCAGGCAGTCGATTGGGACCATAAAACAAGCCTGCAGGCCGTACTGGATGACCTGGACCAGCTGCTAGGGATCGGCGCAGATCCGGATTACGTCTCCCTGGTTCGCCATCCCCAGGGTCTTCCGCGCTACCCGCTCGGTCATCACCAGCGCTACCAGAGAATTCAGCAACTGTGCCAGCAGCAGCCTGGGCTTAGTCTCAATGGGAATTATCTTGAAGGTGTCTCTGTACGCGAACGTATCGCTGCCAGTTATCGTTTGGCGGGGCGGGTGATCCATACCATCAAAGAGCACCCTTCGCGTTCGCTGCAGGTGCCCGTTGACCTGAGAGTCGCGATACCCTGATGCGCTCCTCGTCACCCTCCCCCCACGACAGCGATCCTCTGCCAACGGCGATCCGGCCCTGGAAAATTATTCTCGGCGTCTTAATCGCCCTGCTTGCGATTAATCTCTGGTTTCACCTCTACACCGAGGAGGTATCACTTCCACGCTACTGCGAACAGCGCGAAGAGACGCTCGACTACCTGCACAAGGTCATTACCCAACCGCGCCCGGCAGGTGAAGAGAGCAGGCGCCCCTACCTGATAGCTGCCAAGCTGCTTTACCTTTACCCGCGAGATGGCGATGAACCGGTAGAGACCTATCTGCTGCGAGTAGGCACCCTTATCGACAATCACTGCCGGTAATCTAGCGTTGCTGATGGTGCATCAGCTCCCGATGCCGAAAACAGCTGGTGAGGTGGTCATTGACCATCCCTGTGGCCTGCATATAGGCGTAGCAGATAGTGCTGCCCACGAAATTGAAGCCCCGTTTTTTCAGTGCTTTGCTCATCGCATCAGATTCGGCAGTGGTAACGGGAACGTCCGCCATACTCACCGGGCTGTTTTGCTGTACCCGGTGGTCGACAAACTGCCATATAAAACTGTCAAAGCTATCCACCGATTCCAGCAGGCTTAGATAAGCGCGAGCGTTGCGCCGGAAGGATTCAATTTTAAGGCGATTGCGAATGATCGCCGGATTGGTCCTTAACTGTTCAAGTTTGCTATCGCTATAACATGCTATTTTTTCAGCATCGAAGCCATCAAACAGCTGTCGATATGCCTCGCGCTTATTAAGCACTGTGAGCCATGACAACCCTGCCTGCGCGCCTTCAAGCAACAGAAACTCAAACAGTTTTGCATCCCTGTGCAGCGGCACCCCCCACTCCGTATCGTGATAGTGGCAATAGAGGTCGGTAGTGGGCCAGGGGCAACGTTCCATAGCGGCATTTCCGTCTGCTGTTAGAACCTTCAGGATTGCCCGAAGCTGCGCTGCGGTCAAGTACGATAGACACCGGTTGGCGCTGTTGTTTTGATGACGAACTGTCTATGCTATGGCGATCATTTATTTCGACGGGAGAGACAAACATGAAAGCGATTCAGGCTCACGAGCACGGCGATATTGGTGTTCTCAAGCTGGAAGAGGTCGCCGACCTGCAACCGGGTGAGGGTCAGGTGGTCGTTGCGGTTAAAGCTGCCGGCGTTAATCCTGTCGACACTTACATCCGTGCTGGCATCAACAATTACAGCGCCCTGTTCCCCCACTGCCCGGGCAAGGACGCGGCAGGCGTGATTGCATCGGTCGGCAAGGGGGTCACCCGCTTTAAAGAGGGCGACCGTGTTTACTGCGCTGGCACCCTCACCGGTGCCAGCGCCGAGCAGACCCTATGCAACGAAAATCAGGTGCAGCCCCTGCCCCACAGTATTAGTTTCGAGCAGGGAGCCTGCCTCGGCGTCCCCTACACCACCGCGTGGCGGGCGCTGTTTATCCGCGCCCATGCCAAGGCCTCAGAAACCGTACTGGTACACGGCGCCAGTGGCGGAGTCGGCCTGGCTGCGGTGCAGCTGGCCCGCGCAGCGGGATTACGCGTTATAGGTACGGCCAGCACCGATGTTGGCCGTGACCTGGTGCTGGCCAACGGTGCTCACCATGTACTGGACCACAACGACCCTGACCACTTGCAAGAAGCAATTGCATTGACCGGCGGTAACGGCGTCAACCTGATTCTGGAGATGCTGGCCAACGTCAACCTTGGCCACGATCTGCCGGCCCTTGCCAAGGGTGGCCGTGTGGTCATCATCGGTAGCCGGGGCCCGGTCGAAATCAATCCACGGGACACCATGGCGCGGGATGCCGCTATTTTGGGTATGGCATTAGCCAACGCCACCCCTGACGAGCTGCGCTGCATCCACGCTTCGCTGGTTGCCGGGCTGGAGAATGGCTCCCTCACCCCGGTTGTCAACAAGGCCTTCCCCCTGGCCCAGATGGGCCTGGCTCACGAAGCGGTGCTTGAAGCTGGAGCCTGCGGCAACATCGTCGTTTCCGTGCCGTAAGAGCGCCGACCTCCCCGGGGTCAAACCGATCCCGGGAACCAAGCCCCCGCAAACGAGTCCTAATCATTGGTGGTTCCGTTAAGGAGTGTGGGATGAACAGGGTTTTGCTGAGTGCTGCGACCATAAGTGCTGTATTAGTTGCGGGCTGCGCCCAAACCGGGGAACACAGCAACGAACGCCTCCTTACGCATCCAAGCACAGCGTTTGGGTAGTCAAATAACAGTGCAAGTCCGTAACCATGAAAGGGATCTGGTCCCCCACGCCCAACTTCAGGTTATCGACGACAGGAACCGCACAATTGTCGACAGCCCCCTTAGCGACGAGGGCTCCCTTAGCTTTTCCGTTCCCTCCGATGCAAACCGCCTGAGTCTGATAGCAACCTCGACCCATGGCGACCGCGGGAAACTATTGCTGGCAGAAGACGATCTAAGGTATGAAGACTATGCTTCAGGAAAATAGGCTGTGGCTGCAACCTGCTTCATCTCTTCACCGGATGCGCATCACCCCGAGACTGGAGCCATAGCCCCCAAATAGAAGCACGAAAGATCATGGAGATTTGAATGAACAGGTACTTGCTCATGGCCATAGCCGCATTATTGCTCGCAGGCTGCGCGCAGATTGCCGAGCAGAACAAGGCGTTCCCCCTTACAGTCAACACCCAACTGGTTGGCAACCGCATTAGCGTTACGGTTAATTCCGGCGAAAAGGGCATTATCAAGGTGGCCCAGGTGCGAGTGATCGACGATATTCGCCGTGTGGTGGTGGATAAACCCCTCGACGGTCGCGGACAACTCACGTTTCGAGTCCCCTCCCTCGCCACCCAGCTCGAGATTATCGTCACCGATGCCGACGGCGACAAGGGTAAGGCGATTCTGATGGGCGACGACCTGCGTGAA
Organism: Aestuariirhabdus sp. LZHN29; assembly: GCF_049985285.1. Classification (NCBI taxonomy): domain Bacteria; kingdom Pseudomonadati; phylum Pseudomonadota; class Gammaproteobacteria; order Oceanospirillales; family Aestuariirhabdaceae; genus Aestuariirhabdus; species Aestuariirhabdus sp. LZHN29. The sequence continues at coordinate 316,748 of NZ_JBNIEU010000004.1, forward strand.
AACGAGGGCTGCAACCGGGTAATATGCTAATCAGGCTCAATGGACGTACAATGGGCGCCCCCGGCTAACCTCAGGATAAGCATTCCGTGCGCCACCTCTTCACCAGCCTGTTACTCAGTGCTTCAATACTATTCGGAGCCCCTGTCCATGGTGCCTCTCGGATTGTGATTAAGTGCAATGACCTGGAGTTCCAGCTGGAGCAACAGGTGTTACTGCAACAGCGTCTCGAAGACCAGATTGCATCGGCCCTGGAGCAGGGAGTAAGCGGTGAAAGCCTGCAACTAATGCAAAAGCAGGTACGTCAACTCGCTCGCCAGGAGTCTCTGGACATCCGCTCCGTGGTGCTGCTGTCAGCCCCTGTCGCAGACAACGACCACTACGCGGCTTATTTTCAGCTGTGCAAAATCACCCGAGGCGAACGGGGCTATACCACCGGCATGCGGTGTGATGCAGTATTCGATAACGAATGCCGACATTTTTACGGTGATAACTTCCGCATTAGTCACGACACTCCTTTACGGGTAACGGAAGACTAAGCTGCTGACTTTAATATGGCCGCTCACGGGTTAACGACGCCCCCGGCGTGATACCAATTGATCCCATCCTCCTGCACACACACCAGCTCCCCCCGCGCTAGCAAGCAATTGAGATGCGCCAAGCTCTCCCCGGTCGCCATGATCAGGTTATGACGGTTGATCGGCGCCCTGAACAACACTTCAAAACAGTCCACTGCTCGCCGCGGTACGCTGCAAAATTGCTTCAACGACAACAGGTCAGATTCGTGCTCATCGATCAGCGCGCGCAAACGTGCCGGTGCGCCGGTAAAGGGTTTTCCATGGGAGGGCAGTACCAGAGTCTGCTCATTCAATAGCTCTTCCAATCGGCGGCAGCTTTTCAACCAGAGTTCGAGCGGATTGGCTTGGGGTTCAGATGGCCATACGCTGACATTTGATGAAATCGTCGGTAGCAACTGGTCACCGGAGATAAACAGATTATCGGCTTCGTTAAACAGACAGGCATGCTCAGGTGAGTGCCCCTCTCCTACCACGACCTGCCACTCACGGCGACCAATGGAAATTCGCTGATTCTCTTCAAGCCGGATAAAACTATGAGGTAGTCCTCGCATCATGCGACCAAAACCACCGAACTGTGAACGGTAGTGGGTTAGGTTGTCTGCGTCGAACCCCGCCCCCCGGTAGAATTCAATCGCATCGAGTGGCGCCTGTTCGTGGGAATACTGCAATAAACTACGGCAGGAGAGATATTCGGTTCGAGTAATAGACAGTGGCGCGCCGGAGCGTTCATTGAGCCACCCGGCCAACCCAATATGATCGGGGTGCATGTGGGTCACCAGGATACGCTGCAACGTCCTTAAGCAGAGCGGCCCCTCAAACAGGGATTGCCAGAGATCGATGGTGGTATCGTTGGCCAGGCCCGTATCCACCAGAGTGAACCCTTCTCCTTCATCATCCAACACCCAGAGGTTAATATGATTCAGGGAAAACGGTAGCGGCATGCGCAGCCAGTGCACACCCTCGGCAACCTCCCTAAGTTCACCCTCTTCGGGAATGAAATCGTAGGGGTAGTTCAGGTCGGCTCGCTTGGGTCTTGTCGAAGCAGACATGGCAACAAATCTCCGTCAGGCAGGAGATAGCCATACTACCAGAGCCAAGACAAATGGCGCGTCAAAAATGCAAAACGCACAGCAAAGGCTGTGCGTTGATACCTCTCACTGCGTCAGGCTATTCTACCCGCCACTCTTTCCACAACCCTGGCTCCTGGTAGCCGGAACGCTCAGCCTCGGTCCCCTTAATATTGTGTTTCTCCAGCTTGGCGTTGTGCTGAAGGTCTTCGGCTCGGGCTTTTATATCGTCTGGGGCCTCGTGCAACTTGGTGCAGATTTCTCGGGTTAGTTTAACGTCTGGCATAACCGCCTCCCATTGCGGATATTTAGAAATTCAAAGCTTAGGCTACTCCTCCCCATCCTGCTCGCCTATGCGTACAAGCCACTATATTTATACCCCCATTTTGGAACGGTTTTTGACTGCGTTGCGGATTATTCCACACGACCACCCTGCCATCTGCGATTCGGCTACTCAAGTGCGCCGCGATCTAACCCTATAGACCCCGTCAGGTAGCTGACTAACCGCCCTCTTCCCCGGCAACGAGACTTTGCACAACCTTTACAGAAAGAGCTGAAACTCTCCCGGGAGACTCCGGTCAGAGATGAATATGGCACTAACAATCGGCTAACACACCGATTTCCCACAACTTTTTAGGTACAGATACCTATTTTTACCCGTCCCGACACCCCCTAGAATAGGTACCAACTAGACGGATCACATTACGGGAACCAATGACTCCCGGAGGACTTGCAGATGAGCAAATACCTATATACCACCGTATTCGAGCAGTTCACTGGCGAAAAACCGCCCGAGCCTCAGACCAACAACGAGCGTAAACCACGACGCACTCACGGCCACCCCTACCGCATGCGCCATAATATGCGAATGCAGGAGCAAGAGCTGCAAGGTGAGCAGTGTCAAACTCAAACTGAGCGGCACCCAGGCGGCACCGATAACCGGAGCATCGCTGATATTGCCGATATCGAATCACGCCGTAAGCCAAAAGCACAGCCTACGATCGTGTTCAAAAAGAGTCGGGCCATACGCAACCACAGCACATTTGCAAATGAGATAGCGGCCCACGCATAAACCTGTAGCGGATAGGGTTAGTCGACTGCCTGGAGCGCACGTAAAACCTGGCTGACGATAACCCTTCCTTTCCTGATGAACCCGGCAAGACCGATTTAAGGCGCCTACTTTGTTGGCGCCTGCCACCACCGATCGACCCTGCCTCCCTCGCAAGTTTCTTCGGTGAGATCACCGGCCGGCTCCTCACCACGGGTCAGGCGACTTCCATACTCCTCCGGCTTAACCGGGTATTGGCGGTAACGGGCAAAAAATCTTTCAGGCGTGAAGGCCTCAAGCAGCTGCAAGCTCCACGCCCTGCGCCGATTCCTCTGGGCATCAAAACCCTCAAACCCTAACTGCTGCAAGCAAATCTCACACACCTGGAACTGACGCAGTTCAACCTCACCATCTACCCTTAGCGGAAAAACACCACTACCCGAAGTGGTGACGCGAAGATGCGGTGTGCCCTTGCCAGAGGGCCTCAGTTTTTCCACTAAATCAGCGCAATCGGTTACATGGTATACAGGCGGGGAAAGCTGTAGTTGTGCGCCACTGCTTTGCTCCGGATAACAGAGAACTCGGCTGTTTTTATAGGCAAAGGTTCGATCCACCAAGCGCTGCAACTGTCCGGGGGCCAGCACAAGGCCCTCACGGGCAAGCCCAACGCGTTCATCACCGGTCAGGTGATAGCGGGGATCAAAGAGTTCAAAATAACCCAACCGACGCGTTCCCATCTGCTCGCGCAACCGGTTAAAGGGTGCAAAGTGGAGGAAATCGGTAAGCTTCACCCCCCGTCGCCGCCTTCGCGTAATATCGCTTCAATCCTGGACTCGGCGTCGGTCCGCAAACGAAACTCTACCCGCCGTGAACGATCGCTATCCTCCTCCCCATCGCTGTATAGAACAGGCTTGGAGGAGGAGAGCCCATTGGCGGTCAGGTGAGATTTCAGCCAGGGCTTGCGGTAAGAGACCGAATCGAGCCCCAATACATAGGCCAACGTGGTGCGCGTGCGGGCCTGGGACAGCTCCATATTGCGAATATAGGCCTCATCCTCAGTTGCCGCGTCCGACCAGCCCCTGTCGGTATGCCCCTCGATGCGGACTTCATTAATATCGAGCCGGTACTGATCGGAGGCGATAATACGAACATAACGGGGGAAAAAGTCTGAGAGAATCGCTGAAAAATCGGGTTTGAGTTCCTCTTCACCCCGATCAAAGAGCAGCTCTGTACGTAAAAAACGGATACTGAGGTCCGGGTTTAGTTCCGCTCCCCAGCGCGGCAGGTCCTCGGCGAACTCCCGCCGAAGATCCTCATACAACTGAGTCCTGAGACGCTCGTACACCACCGCCACATCACGAATTTTACGCCGTTCCAGCTCAACGATCACCATAAACACCAGTGCGATCAGCAGGAACACCATCATCAAGCCACCCATCAGGTCGCTGACCGCGACCCAATGCTCCTCGTGTTCCAGCTCCTCTACCCGCTGGTTGTCGAGCCCATCATGACGCTGCTGGCTCACGGAGACTCAGACTCCTGGGCCAACGCCACCACCTCCCGCAGCCGCTCGGTGAGCGGAGCGTAATCACTCACAAATTTTTCCGACAGCGCGGTCAACTGGTAGCCAAAACTCTGCAGGGCCTTATTCAGCTGCTCCTCCATCGACTGGTCGAGCCGCTCCACCTGCTGCTCATTGCGGGCAAGGATCGTCTCCACCTGCTCATTGAGTGCGATCTGGGCTCGGGAAAACTGTTCGCTACTGCTCTCCAGCAGCCCATGCATCTGTTGATTGCTGGTGGTGATCGATTTGTGCAGTTGGCTGGTCAACACCTCAAAACGCCCCTCTAGCTGGGGTAGTCCTTCACCGGCACTGCTGACCAGGGAAGATAGCGCAGAGAGATACCCCTCCAACCCCTTACTCTGGGTTTCGAGACCCGACAACATCCCCTCCAGAGCTTCGGACACCGTACTGAACACCCGGGTTTGCTCGACTACCCGCTCATGGCTTCGGGTCGCTTCCTGCATGATCTCACCGGTTTTCTGCTGCTGCGCAATGAGTGTATCGAGTTGCTGTTGATAGGCTTGCTGCCAGCGCAGCATTTCACCCACCGCCTCGTTAAGATGGCGGAAATTCTCACCGTACTGCTCATTAATACGCGTATTAAAGTCCCGCATCACAGTTTCCAGCGCACCCACCAGTGCCTGGGTATTGGCGTCGACCATGCGCTGCTGGTAGTCAGCTATTTGCTGGTTGAGGACCCCTAGTTGCTGCTGACTATTAAGTTTGAGCTCACGCATCTCCGCCAACATCTCCGCTTCATGGCGGGTTTCGTTAGCGTCCTCGAGGCGATCCCGGATCTGGGCCAGTAGCTGGGCTAGATCATCGACCGTCGCCATACGAATCTGTTCGCGACTAGCACGGTCACGTCGCAGCTCAACCAGATACCGCAATTTAATGCTAAGAGCACCGGCGAGACCCGCAATCGAAGACCAAAACGCGGTTTTCAAACCGTCAATCAGGTCCGGGACGCTCGCCTGGATATCGGTGGTATCAAAATCCATCAGACCAAGAGCCACCCCCAAAAAGGTGCCAAATATGCCGAGGCTTGTGAGAATTGTTGGGGCATTGCTCGCGGTTTGGGCATTGAACCCACGCAGATGAAACCACAGGGTCAATAGTGCCACCAAGCCGATCATGGCCAGGCTAAGGGTGGGAAAAGAGGTGGTTATCTCCATCTACAGGCAAACCTTCTGTGGGAAGCGGCGATCGATCGTTAAGCTCCCGATAGTAGAGCAAATACAGGGCTCCGTGAAGGGAGACCCTAAACGCAAAACAGGCCCCGAGGGGCCTGCTCTTCACTGCAAGGTTTGATGAATCAACTACCGGAGACGTACTTGATCATCACACCGGCTGCGACCGCTGAACCGATAACACCGGCCACATTCGGACCCATAGCGTGCATCAGCAGGAAGTTTTGCGGGTTGGCCTGCAGACCAATTTTGTTCGAAACCCGCGCAGCCATCGGCACCGCCGATACCCCGGCAGAGCCGATCAATGGGTTGATTGGAGTGCTGCTGACTTTATTCATCAACTTGGCCATCAGCACACCGGTAGCGGTACCGATACCAAAAGCCACAATACCCAGCGCCAAAATACCCAGAGTCTCTGCCTGCAGGAACTTGTCTGCCACCAACTTCGAACCCACGGAAAGCCCGAGGAAGATGGTAACGATGTTGATCAGAGCGTTCTGGGCAGTATCGCTCAGGCGATCGACCACACCACACTCCTTCATCAGGTTACCAAAGCAGAACATACCCAGCAGCGGCGCCGCATCGGGTAGCAGAATCGCCACCAGCACCAGCAATACCAAGGGGAAGACGATCTTCTCGGTTTTGCCGACGTGGCGCAGCTGGCTCATCTTGAGCTCACGCTCTGCCTGGGTGGTCAGCGCCTTCATGATGGGAGGCTGAATCAACGGTACCAGCGCCATGTACGAGTAGGAAGCGACCGCAATAGCACCCAGCAGTTCAGGCGCCAGTACGCTGGCAACGTAGATGGAGGTTGGGCCATCTGCTCCACCGATGATGCCGATCGCTGCCGCTTGCGCCAGGCTGAAGTCCATGACCCCTATGGAACTAAAGGCAACCGCTCCTAATACGGTAGCAAAGATACCAAACTGCGCCGCCGCCCCCAGGAACAGGGTTCTTGGGTTAGCCAGCAGCGGACCAAAATCGGTCATCGCGCCCACGCCCATAAAGATGATGAGCGGACCCGCGCCACTGGCAATCACCGCCGTATAGAAGCTGTAGAGTACGCCGTTGCTGTAACCCATGTCCCGGGCAGCATTAGCCGCCGCCAGATGGGTAGCCGCGTCCGAACTCTCATAGGCATGGGCCAGTGCCGCAGGATCGGTTGCCGCAACCCCCAGAATCTGGGACAAAGCTTCCAGCACCTCGGGCTTGGCCATGTGAATCGCCTGCTCGACCGCCGAATAAGCCAGGCCAGCTTCCGGGATGTTGGCGAGGATGCCACCGAAGCCGATCGGGATCAGCAGCAGGGGCTCGAAGTTTTTCTTGATAGCAAGGTACAGTAGCCCCATTCCAACCAGGATCATCACAAACTGTGGAAAATCCATGTTGTAGATGCCGGAGCCGTACCAAAGCGTTAGCAGTTTATCCATCGGTCAAACCCCTCAGGCAATGGTCAGCAGGGAGGCGCCAACAACAACGGCATCGCCCTCTTTGACGTTGACAGAACCAATCACACCCGCCTTCGGTGCACGAATCTCAGTTTCCATCTTCATCGCTTCGAGAATAATTAACAGGTCACCCTCTTGCACTTGCTGGCCAGGGGCAACGTGGACCTTCCAGATATTGCCTGCTAGCGGGGATGGCATCGGCTCGCCGCCGCCCACTGCGGCAACGGCTGCGCTAGCCGCAGGAGCAGCTGCGGCGCCCCCTACTTGCACAATGCCGGTCACATCGCCTCCGTTAGCAACGGTTACGGTGTATTCGCCGCCATCTACTTTAACGGTGTAGATCTCCTCACCCTCTGCCGTGGTTACCACCGCGCCTTCGTTTCCGGTCGGTGCTGGTTCGAACGCATCAGGATTACCACGATTTTCGAGGAATTTCGGGGCAATTTGGGGGAACAAAGCAAAGGTTAGTGCGTCGTCGATCGCATCCTTGGCAAGTGCGAACCCTTTCTCTTTAGACAGGCTCTCAACGTCAGCAACAATCTTGTCCAATTCATTCTCAAGCAGATCACCTGGACGACAGGTGATCGCCTCGGCTCCGGCAAGAACACGCTCTTGTAGCGCCTCATCGTAAGGTGCAGGAGCTGCGCCGTACTCGCCCTTGAGGATGCCTTGAGTCTCCTTGGAGATCGATTTGTAACGCTCGCCGGTCAGGATATTCAGTACCGCCTGGGTACCAACGATCTGGGAGGTGGGGGTTACCAGCGGGATATACCCGAGGTCTTTACGAACTCGTGGGATCTCCTCCAGCACATCATCAAACTTATCGGCAGCGCCTTGATCCTTGAGCTGGCTTTCCATATTGGTCAGCATGCCACCGGGCACTTGAGCGACCAGGATGCGTGAGTCGACGCCCTTGAGTGCACCCTCAAATTTAGCGTACTTTTTCCGCACTTCGCGGAAGTAGGCAGCGACCTCTTCAATCTGCAGCACATCAAGACCGGTATCACGCTCGGTCCCCTGCAAGGCGGCAACGACTGCCTCGGTAGCGGAGTGGCCATAGGTCTCACTCATAGAGGAGATTGCAGTGTCCACGTTATCGATACCGGCTTCGACCGCCTTCAAAATGGTCATGGAAGAGAGACCGGAGGTCGCATGGGAGTGCAGATGAATGCGTACATCGGTGGCGGCTTTCAAACGGCTCACTAGTTCGTAAGCGTCGTAGGGCGCAAGGATACCGGACATATCCTTGATAGCGATGGAGTCAACGCCCAGATCTTCGATGCGCTTGGCCAGGTCAACCCATGACTCAAGGTTATGCACCGGACTGGTAGTATAGGAGATCGTGCCCTGTGCGTGTTGGCCCTGTTTCTTGACAGCTTCCAGCGCACGCTTCAGGTTACGCGGATCGTTCATGGCATCGAATACGCGGAACACAGAGACCCCGTTCTCTGCGGCGCGTTCAACGAACTTGTCGACGACGTCATCCGCGTAGTGACGATAACCCAGTAAATTCTGGCCGCGCAGCAACATCTGCTGCGGAGTCTTTGGCATCGCTTTCTTCAGCTCGCGGATACGATCCCATGGATCTTCTCCGAGATAACGAATGCAGGAGTCAAAGGTAGCGCCCCCCCAGGATTCCAGGGACCAATAGCCGATATTATCGAGCTTCTCGGCGATCGGGAGCATATCGTCAATACGTAGACGAGTGGCAAACAGGGACTGATGGGCGTCGCGCAGTACGACGTCGGTAATACCTAATGGCTTCTTTATGTCGGTCATGGATTATGGCCTTTAATTGCAGAATATTGCGTTGGTTTCACGTACCAGTCGATCGGCATTCATTATTAACGTTCGCGGTGTTGCTTAATCGCTTCGTTGATAATGGAAAGCAGCTTCTGGTCCTGCGCCGGTCCCCCTTGTGACACGGGTGCAGGTCGGCTGGCGACCAGTTCAGACTCTTCAGAGTCGAACCTGCCAACGATTTTTGACATTGCGGTGGTGGAAAACACCAGCAGGGTCAAAAACACGAACACGAAACCCATTCCGAACAGCATCAAGTTGATACCTTCGCTCATGAGATCCGGTGAGGTCATGATATTCATCCTTCGTTTATAGTGTTTGTTGTCACTCGGCCTGCCCCCAACCCACGCCGAAACGTACATTTCGAACAAAGTTCGACATTGTTGGCAGCCGAAGTCGGCGTTAATTTACCCTGTATCCGAATACCTGGCAAACAATAAGCATCCTTGTGCGGGTTGAATTTTCCCGAAATCAGATACTTACAGCTATAGGCGATAAGTCTTACTTGCCCATAATCAAACGAGCGTTTTATTCTATCATTTTTGCCCCAAAACACCACGATTGTCGACAATCTTGCCGTCGAGTTGATTTCCTCCCCCTCCAGCACTAGAGTAGCGTCCCTATTTTTACGGAATGACGCCATGCTGCTTCTCGCCCCTATGGAGGGTATCGCCGACCACAGTATGCGAGCCCTGCTGACCGAGCATGGCGATTTTGATCTATGCGTCAGCGAATTTGTCCGGGTTAGTAACACGCTTCTTCCCGAGCGGGTATTCCGGCGTTACCTGCCAGAGCTTGAGAACGGCTGCCAAACCCCGTCGGGCTGCCCCGTCCATGTACAGCTGCTGGGAAGTGACCCGCAGCTGATGGGAGAGAACGCCCATAGAGTGGTCGAAATGGGTGCCCCCGGGATCGATATCAACTTCGGCTGCCCCACCAAGATCGTGAATCGCCACGGCGGTGGAGCACAACTGTTAAAAGAACCGGAAACCATCGCTCGCATTGTAAGCGCGGTTCGGCGTGCGGTTCCGAGCCAGATCCCCGTCAGCGCAAAGATGCGCCTCGGGTACGAAGATACCAGCCTGGCCCTGGAAAATGCCTGTGCAATTGAAGCCAGCGGGGCCAGCGCGCTCACGGTGCACGCCCGCACCAAAACAGAGGGCTACCGCCCCCCTGCTCACTGGGAGTGGCTGGCTCGTATTCGTGAGGTGGTAACCCTGCCCCTGATCGCCAATGGAGATATCTGGAGCTACAACGACTACCTGCGCTGCGCCGAGGTGAGTGGATGCGAGCATTTCATGCTCGGGCGGGGGGCTCTAAGAAACCCCCTGCTTTGCAAACAGATAAAGGAGCAACGACAGGACCTTGATAGTGATCAGGTCTGGCAACAGATCCGCCCTCTATTGCTCGATTTTTACCAGGTCACCCACCAGCACTACCCCGATAAGTACCTGTGCCAAAGGATAAAACAGTGGCTGGGGTTCCTGGCACCGGGATACCAACAAGCCCAGGAGTTATTCAACCAGATCAAGCCCCTGCACGAACCCCTACAGATTCGCCCCCTGCTTGAGGCCGCCTAGGCGGCCTATACAGCTCCCCGTAACGCCCCCGATCACATTGCGTAATCGTCGAGTATCTTTTGCATCGATCCATCCTGGCGCATGGCTTCTATCTGCACATCAAACCCATCGAGTATTTCACGGTGTCTGGGGTTTGCACGACTCACAGCAATATGGAGGCCGTTGGTCGATACCGCTTTAGGCAGCACCTCCAGGTTACTCTCCTGATCGGGTAGTAGCGTACGGATCGTATAAAGCGCCTCCTGCTCATCGGCCAACACCATATCGACCTGCCCCAACACCAGCCGCCGCAGGTTTTGAATCGCGTGATTAGCGGGAACCCTGATCGCAAGCTCCGCGCTATCGAACGGCTCACCATAGGCGTAATCACGGATGGTACCGATCATCTTGCCGTTGAGATCCTCAAGACTCTGGTACTTGAGCCCCCGGGTTTTCAACACCACAAACTTGAGATGGTTATCCAGAAACGGCTTACTAAACGCCAGCTCCTTGTTACGCTCATCGGAATACCAGGCCGCAGCAATCACATCGTAAACCCCGGAACGAGTCCCCTCCAACGATCTGGGCCAAATATCCACCACCATGTTGATATCAAACCCCGCCCGCCGCAGCGCCTGCTCAACGATAACGACCGCAACACCGCGCCGATCCGCATTTTCGTCGACATAGGGGGGCCAGGTACTGGCGGCTACCTGTAACGGAGCGGCTTGCACAGAAAATGCCAGACAGCACAGCACCAGAGCGCTGGTAACAGATCGGAAACTCATAATCATCCTTACGGGGCTAGCGCCCTATTCTTACTATTTGGCAAAAGTTTACCGTGCCCGGATGACGATAGGAACCTGCGTCCCAACAGAGCAAGAGCAATATGGGTTGCGCTACACCGATCAGGCTCGCCTAACCGATTCGACCCGCGTCTACCATACGCCGGACAGTATCCACCACGGCCTGGGTTTGGCTGTCGATCTCCAGGTTCACCAAAGCGCCTGCTACAAGACGATCAAATGTCGTCACTTTAAGCGTTTCGGGAATCAGGTAAACGCTAAAGCGCCCCGCTTCCATCTCGCCCACGGTCAAGCTGGCGCCATTGAGGGCCACGAACCCCTTGGGAAAAATATAAGGCTGCCATTCGGGGGCAACCGCAAAGGTGATAATGCAGTTATTCTCCGGCTGTTCCACCGACACCACCGTTACGGTATCGTGAATATGCCCGGACAACAGATGCCCACCGACCTCATCATTGATACGCGCCGCCCGTTCAATATTAACCCAGTCGCCAGCTTCGAGTGCGACCAGGTTAGTCACCCTTAAAGTCTCCATCATCACGTCAAAACCGATGCGCTCATCGTCGATCTCTGCGACGGTGAGACAGGTACCGTTAACGGCGACACTGCCCCCCAGCGAAAGCCCATCGAGCAAGTCAGGAGGAAATTCAAACCAAAGACGATGTAGATTGGGTTGGCGTTCAAGGGCCGCCAACGGGAGCGAGCACTGCACAATTCCGGTGAACATAGTTATTCCAAATTATCGGGGGAGGAGGCCGAACCCTAAGGACTGCCTAATGGGGCGCAGTGTGCAACATTCTTTTAAGGGCAACAAGGCTATCAGGGGTGTAAAGCCCATGGTCCGAAGTGGTGAGTATAGCCTCTACCTCCATCAACTCGACATCGACCACCTCTTCCGGCTGAAGCACTAATTCACCCTCCCAGATACAACGATAGACCCGCCCCCACACCCGATTGGCGTCATCCTGAAAGAAGAAGTTGAAGCGGGAACTAAGTTCAACTCCCCTAATACCCAACTCTTCCTGCAACTCCCTCTGTGCCGCCTCGTCGTAACTTTCCCCCACACCAACGACACCCCCTGCCGCCAGGTCAAGATACCCGGGGTAGAGATCCTTCGTGGGGGTGCGATGCTGTACGTAGAGCTGGCCCTTGGCATTGAAGACAAATACATAGACCGCACGATGGAATAGATTACGAGTACGCATTTCACGCCGAGAAACCCGACCTAATGGTTGGTTATGCTGATCGACTTCCAACACCCACTCTTCGTCCACACCGTTCTCCCTGCAATCAATTAGGCTGAGCGCAGTCTAGGCGAGGGGGCGCAAGCGAGCTATAACACCTTTGTTGTAGGGCTACAGAAGGCTCACAGAAATCTGGAAAGCAGGTTTTGAAGCCTTCTCATCGGGCCGAAATTCATGAACAGGCACAGCAGCGAGCGCCACTGCCGGTAAAAAGCGCAACGGCTTGGTCAATGTGCGAAGCCAAAGCCGGCGCTTGCTATCAAGGACGATGTGTCAGGCAAATAGAAGATTGGACAGTTCGCCGGATGTCTTGCGCAGATGAATGCTGAGCATCTTGGCGATCGCTTTCAGAATTTTGGCGGCCGTCTCCGGGTGCCGGGACAGCAAGGTATTAAAATCGTCCCGCTTGAGCAGTAACAGAGATGACGCGGTCACCGAGCGCACCGTTGCCGAACGAGGTAAACCATCGATAATCGCCATCTCGCCCACCGACTGTCCCTCACCGATGGTCGCAATCACCGACTCCTGACCGTTGTCACGGGACTTCAACACCTGCAGGGTACCCTCCATCACGAAGCAGACGTAGTTACCATGCCCCCCCTCTTTAAAAACGGTGGTATTGGCTGGCAGTTCATGGGGGCGCATCAACTCCACCACCTGGTCCAGTTCATCCGCTGTCAGCTGCTCAAACAATGAGTTGTTCATTAACAACTGCTTGATGTTCATCCGTCTCTCTCCTATGGGTTGAGTTGAGCGTCTATAGGTCGGCCTAGCCGGTTACTGCTCAGATTATAGAGCATCACCCCTTCGGTGTTGGAGATCGGTCACAAATTTACTTCTACCTTACTTTTACTCATATAATAAGATATACCAACACCCTCCAGGGATCAGGAGTCACCGGTGACCGAACAAAACGAGTACACGCCCAAACCCGGCTTACTTATCTCATTATTCCCCCTGTTATTTCTCATCATCATGATGGTGATCAATGTCGTCATCTATAAAGATGAATCGACCTTTGGCCCCAACCAATACGCGCTGCTGATCTCCTCGATCATCGCTGCCGTGATCGGTATTTTTGTCCTCAAGCTATCCTACAAAACCCTGGAGGACGCGATGATTAGTTCAATCAGCATGGCACTACAAGCCACGCTGATTCTCCTGATTGTGGGTTCCCTGATCTCCATCTGGATCATGAGTGGTATCGTCCCGCTAATGATCTACTACGGCTTGTTACTGATCAATCCGAACATATTCCTTTTCGTCGCCTGTCTCATCAGTGCCATCGTAGCCCTCTGTACCGGCAGCAGCTGGTCCACCAGCGGCACCATCGGCATCGCTTTGATCGCCATCGGCCATACCCTGGGAGTTCCGATTGGGATGGTTGCCGGGGCCGTTATCTCCGGAGCCTATTTCGGCGACAAAATGTCCCCCCTGTCCGACACAACCAACCTTGCTCCTGCCATGGCGGGCACTGATATCTTCAGCCATATTCGCCATATGGTGTACTCCTCCGGGCCTGCGATGGCGCTTTCCCTGGTAGGCTTTCTCATCCTGGGTTTCTTCTTTCAGGGCAGCATGGCCAGCAACAGCGAAATCGAGGCGGTGCTCGGCACCATCGAAAAGTACTTCAATATCACCCCCTGGCTGCTATTGGTTCCTGCGCTCGTGATTGTCATGGTCTCACGACGTATGCCTGCACTGCCGGCGCTAACAATCGGGGTACTGCTGGGAGTCGTCGCGATCCCCGTTTTTCAACAGCCATTGCTATCGACAATGGCAGCCCCCGGCATTGCCGGGGCCTACCAGTCAATACTGACTACGGCGGCCGACGGTTTTACCATAGAGTCGGGTAACGCAACCATCGACGAGCTTTTCTCGCGGGGCGGTATGTCGAGTATGCTCAATACCATTTGGCTGATTATCTGCGCTATGATCTTCGGCGGCATGCTTGAGGCCTGTGGCATGCTGCAGCGATTAGCCGAGCAGATCCTCAAGGCGGTACGTGGCACGGGCTCGCTAGTGGGGGCAACCGTTGCCAGCTGCCTGTTTACCAATATGACCGCCTCGGACCAGTACATTGCCATTGTGCTTCCGGCTCGAATGTTTCGTGAGGCATTTCGACGTCAGGGGTTAGATCCTAAAAACCTGTCTCGGGCAGTTGAGGATGCCGGCACGGTTACCTCGGTACTGGTTCCCTGGAACTCAGGGGGTGCTTTCCATGCCGGAGTGCTGGGAGTTTCGACTTTGGTCTACCTTCCCTTCTGCTTTTTTAATATTTTTAGCCCGCTGGTTTCGGTTTTTCTAGGGGCCATGAATTTGACCATGGATAGAATTGAGCAGGAACAAAGCGAGCAGAGCTCCACATAATCGAAATAATCCTGTCAAAAAACACAAACATCACTCGTAATCTGGGCTAAGATATGGCGACAAACGGCCACAACTCGTAGTATAAAAAGCGATCGCCTAACAATAACCATGTGAACTTGTAATGCCTTACCGGCCTGGATCACCAAGGAGCCAATAATGAAGCGTATTTTTCTACTCTGCCTGACCTCTTTACTCATCACTGCTTGCAGCAGCCAGCAGACCGATAGCAGCAGCACAATGGCAGCCGAACCTGCCACCACCCCACAAACCACCGCTCCAGCACCAGCTCCGGAACCGACTCCAGAGCCAGCGCCTACCCCGGAGCCCATGAACGAGATGACCGACCTGGACAAGCTGTGGGAGCGTTACTGCAACCATGAGGCGCTGACTACAATGGAGCGTCAAGAGATTGCGGACTCTGAGATGCCAGCGCGCTTCAAGGGCAGCTGCACCCAAAAGTAATCGCTTTTTCCAGACCGATTAAAAGCAGCCTCTGGGCTGCTTTTTTTATGCCGCTCCCTCTGGAGTAGTTCGACAATAGAGCACCGGCTCCCATAAAAAGCTACACAGCACAGGCGAGCAGAGCAGTGCGAATTTTAAAATCATGCCAGAAAGGTGAGGGGCCTGACCGACATGCCAGATGAGTGCTAGCGGTAAAAATCCACCCACTCGACCACCATCCCATCGACGTCCCAGCCATCAATGGGCAACTGCACCGAAACACCGCTGGCCCGGCGAAGAATCCGCGGGGCCTCGACACCCTCCTTTAACAGTGGTCGCCAGGCATCAACGTCTTTGCTATGACGGATCTCCCAAGGGGTTGGGTAACGGTCTCCATAGGGTAGAGAAAAACGTAACTGTCGATTACCGGCTACTACCTTCATCGACTCAAGCCCCCGCAGGTTGATATTGATCACCAGCCGGCTCCATCTCGGAGACTGCCCCCACGTCATGCGTAGCCCTCCGATACCGCTGACAGACTCCACATCAAGAACCAGGTTGCTGCCACGGATTGAGGTGTCTATACGGTCTTCGCTACGAGACAGTCGCAGCGTTGGGAGTAGCTGCGACACCTGTTCCTGCACAGGAAATTCAGGCGCCGGCCTATGGTTGCCCGGCGAACATGCCGAGACCGCCAGCATTAACGAGCAAACAGCCAGAGTCTGGAAGAATGAGGATACCAGGCTAGTTTTGATCCAGCTCTTTACGCTGCACTTCATAGCGATTAATCAGCTGCTGCTTCAGCTCCTTCGCTTTATCAAGGCTCTCTTTTAGGACCACCGAGTATTGACCAGAGGACTCACTGGAGCTTTCATCAGCAGCTTTATCCGGTTCAGGTGCCGGGAGCCGCCCCAGATTATCCCTGAGTTCAATCGCCTCCTGTTCAATTCCGTCGCGGAGCTGGTCGCTATAGTGAATAACACCCTGCTCATCCTTCCAGCGATAAACCGTCCGTGGAGGCGCAGCTTTAAAGTCAACCCCGGCTTCGTTTGGGATTTCCGAAAACTCACTAATCAACTGGTTTCGCACCCGGTCCAGTAGAGGAGCCTGCCCCGGAGGAACCAACAACAGGACGACGCCCCCCACCAGCACTACCAATATCACAACCCGTACTAGCAATCGCACCCTAGACTCCGTTATTCACCACTTGTTTGAGATGCACATCCGTCTGCGGATAGGGTATGGAGATACCCTCCCGGTCAAATTCGAGTTTAATCCGTTCGATCAGATCAGAACGCACCGGCCAGTAATCCGCTGTATTGACCCACGGACGCACATTGAAATTCACGCTACTATCTGCAAGCTCCGCAACAGCAACAGCCGGCGCGGGATCCTTTAGCACTCGCTCATCCGCCGCAACAACCCGCATTAGCACCTCTTTAGCCTTGAGCAGATCGTCGTCATAACCAATCCCGAACACCATATCAATACGCCGAGTCGGCTTGGCGGAATAGTTCGTTATAGTGCCTGCGAAGATACTGCCATTGGGAACAATAATCTCCCTGTTATCGCCGGTTTTGATCAAGGTAGAAAAAATCGAGATACGCTCAACCACACCCGCGACTCCACCAGCTTCAATAAAATCTCCCGCCACAAAAGGTCGGAAGACCACCAGCATTACACCGGAAGCAAAGTTTTGCAGGGAGTCTTTTAGCGCCAAACCGACGGCCAAGCCCGCGGCACCAAGCAGAGCTACCAACGAAGTGGTATCAACGCCCAACTGATCGAGCGCGGCTACGACGACCAACAGTGTAAACAGCACCCGCAGGATCGATAGCACGAAATGAACCAGAGTATCGTCCATCCGCGTTTTAGAGAGCCCTTTACTAATCACCGAAATAATGAGGCGAGCCAGAATGCGTCCGCCCACAAAAACCAGGAGAGCCATTCCAAAGTTGATACCCCAGGGTATCAAGTAACCATCCAACAACTGCTGAATATTTATACTTTCCACGGCGACGACCTCCCGTTTGTCGTTATATTTGCAAGCGATTATCCATCCAGGCTACTTGCCCATAGAAAACAGCATAGTCCCTACCGCCCAGCAACTCGACTTTAAAGCCAGCCTTTGAGTTTAAAGAACAGATAGGTGCTCGCAGCGCTAGCCACCATCATTGCCAGGGCCATCGGATAACCGAACGCCCATTCCAGTTCAGGCATAACCCGAAAATTCATGCCGTAGGCACTGGCAATTACCGTCGGGGGCAGGAACACAACAGCAGCAATCGAGAAAATTTTGATGATCCGGCTCTGTTCAAGATTGCTGAAGCCCATGGTGGCATCCATGAGAAAGTTGATTTTATCAAACAAGAAAGAGGTGTGAGGCATCAGTGAGTCTATGTCACGCAGCATCTCCTTCACCTCGGTAAGCTGGGCATCATCCATAAGAGAGCGGCTATTGCGTGCCAGAAAACGCATGGAGCGCTGGCTATCCATGAGGTTCAAGCGGATCTGGCCATTGAAATCCTCTTGTACGGTGATGTTTTTAAGCACCTCGTCCCGCTCGCCGCTGTCGTCACGGAGTGCCATCTGACTGGCCTCCTCGAGGGACTCATATACCTCTTCCAGTAGATCCGCAAGATAGTCAACTTTCGCGGTGAACAGCCTGATCATAATCTCGAGAGGGGCCTGAACCTCGATCTGCTGTCGCTTGAGATAATTACGGACTAGACGAAACAGGCCCACCTCGTCGTCCCGCAGGGTGATGAGAATATTCTTGCGCAAGTTAAAGGAGACGTTAATGTTGCGGATATCCTTTCCCGCCCGGTGGGGAAACAACGAAAGAATATGCAAACCGTCCTTATCGGTAAAAAAACGAGAGGTCGCTTCGATCTCATCTAGATCTTCGGTATCGGGCACCTCTTCCACGAAATACTGATCGAGCCACTCGCGTTCAGCCTCCTCGGGCTCCACAACATCCAGCCATATACAGCCGGTGGGCAACGTATCCTCGACACCAAGGGTATCGATCTTAACACCGGATTCGTTCAAGCTATAGGCTGTAATCATGCATCTACCCTTGACTCAATAAGGACTGACAGCGAGCCCCTAGACTCCCCCCACCCGCGAATCGGGTGGCTATTTTATCGCTTAAGTGTAAACCATTCCCTCGCCGCTGACAGCCCACAGAACCCTCTACTCGAAAAGCTGAAGAGCCCTGCGTTAATCTATAGCTGCTAAAAAATTGCTATACAGCGCGATTTGACGCTATTGTATCAAATAGGTCATACCACTTCCCATGCCGGCGAGCTGCCATGCCTTCATTCGACTTGATCCGCACAGCATCTGTTGCGCTAATAGCTCTGCTACTGGCTAACACCGCACATTCCCAGTCGAATCTGCCCGACCGGGTCACCCTGAGCACGGCCGTCATCCCCCCCTATCAATATACCGACGAGAACAATCAGGTAGCAGGAATCGCTACCGATAAAGTACGTTGCATCCTGGGTCACATGGGTATCGAACTGGAGATAGAGCTACTGCCCTGGGCTCGGGCGCAAAAACGAGTACAAAACGGCAAGGGGGACGGATTCTATGCAGCCTCTGAAAACGCTCTACGTAATCAGTACGCGACTCTTTCTGCTCCCATCCTTCAGGGTGACTGGTTATGGTACCAGCAGCCAAACGCCAAACTGAAAACCGATAGCGGACTTTTTCGCAGCAACGCCCGAGTCGGAACAACCTTTGGAACCAACATGCACAGCTGGTTAAAAGGCAACGGTTATCAGGTCACAGCCCACGAAAAACTCAGCGTTCTGATCAATATGCTCGAGCATGGTCACCTTGATGCGGTTCTAACTCGAAGCAATATGTTTCAAGCTGCAGAGATACCGCAAAGCCAGAAGGCGAGCTATGTCTCCACCGTTGCCCAATCCAAACCTTTGGGAGTCTATTTCGGCCACAATTTTCTCGCCCGACACCCTGAGTTCCTTCCGCAATTTAATACCCACATCGATGTCTGCCGACCTTAGTGACCACTAAGTAAATCTGTCTTCGCAGCCAATACAAAATCATTAGGGTGAAGGCCGCCAATACTGTGGGTCCACCAGCTGATACTGACCCTCCCCCACTCCACGACCAATAGCGGATGATGATTAACCGCCTCCGCCAAGACTCCGATTCGATTGGCAAAATCGAGCGCCGAAGAAAAATCGTTAAATCGATACGTCTTCGTTAATCGCATCACCGACTTTTTTGCAGTCACACACCAGCCGGAAAGATACTGCGTCCGGAGCAGAGCTTCAGCGTCGCTCATCGGCTCGTTGGTTGAATCCCAAGGGGCCAATTCGTTCGGCCCAAAGGATGTGGCAGGGTGTTTGTGCATTATCTATCGATCACCAAACCGTTCCCGGTTCTTCTGCTTTTGTGAATCCGCTTTTCGGATCAAGACATAAACCACCCCGGTTCCACCCTGGTGCCGCTGCGCGCTATGGTAGGCTAACACCGCGTCCATCTGCGGTAGCCAATGGGCAATATGACTTTTCATTCGCGCCGGATTATCGGGGTCACGGTCTCCCCTTCCGTGATTTACGGTGACCGTGCGCAATCCGAGTTCGAAGCAGTCGCGAATAAACCGCTCCAACTCGCGCTGCCCCTCTGCCAGAGTCAGCCTATGAAGATCTATCGTGGCTTCAATCGGATACTTTCCCAAACGCAATTTACGATAAACGCCATCTTGCAAACCGGCGCGCTTAAACTCGAGCACATCATAAGGATGCACCATCACCACGGTTTCGGAAGAGATTTTCATCCGCTCCTCGGGCGTGCTCTGGGCACTTAGCTTACGCGCTTGCTGCGCCAAGCTCGGGGATTGACGCAATTTTTGGGTATGCGCCCGCTTTTTTTTCAAAGGCGCCACATCGGCCACCTCTTGGGAAAAAAGTTCTGACTCGTTATCTTGCATAGCTACCACCAAAACAACCGACCTATTGAGGTATAGGACATCAAAGCGCCGAAAAAATCACAAAAAAAGCAGACAGTGTGCAGAGCAATAACAATACCGGTCGGAACAGGTGCTGTTCAAGGGTTGCGATCCGGGTAGATAGCAAAAAACCCAACGCCGCCGGCGGCAACAGACCTAACGTCAAGCGCCACTCCAGAGCCCCATAAAGACCCGCCCAAGCCAGCAGCCCCAGAGACATCAGGCAGCTAATAACAAAAAAACCCGACAAGTTTGCACGAATCGATTCAGAACCTTCGTTTTGCAGCACCAGCGCCATCGGCGGGCCTCCAATGGAGGAGGAGGTGCCCATGAAACCGGAGGCAAAACCCGCTAGAAACAAACTACGTGGGGTCGCTACCAAGCCTGATCGGATCAGGCTCGCGATAACAGCAATCAATACGGAGCCCCCCAATAGCAATGAAAGAAGATCCCGCGAAATTAGGGTCAACACCCAAATGCCCAATACACAACCCGGCAATCTTCCCAGCACAGCCCACCTAAGACGTCCCAACGCAAGCTGACTACGAAAACGCAGGCTATTGAGGAGCGAGATCAAAAGCGCCGTTGCAATAACGGGTCCCGGCACATAAGCGGGGTCGAGCACAAAGAGTATGGGAGCCGCCACCACCGCCAGGCCGAAGCCGACAGAACACTGCACAAAGGCACCGACAAACATCACCACGCCCGCCAACAGCAGGGTCACCAGAGCCGGCTCCATCATCACATTGATCCAGGGAAACTAAGATAAGAAGCCGCTATTTAAGCCCGCTCCCCATATCAAGGCAAGTACAGGGGTACTCTAATACGAGGTGGCCGGCTATTGCCCAAGGCTCTTTATACGGTCACTCCCCCCCGGGTGGGTAGACAGGTAATCATCCCAGTTGAACGAGTCCCTATCGTCCTCCAAGGAGTCCTTGCTTTGGGCTTCGCTATCGCGGCGGCTGTTTTCGAGCCGTACGATCATGGTAGAAAAATCGGATACGTCAATACCAAGTTCCTTCATGGTCGATACGGCAAACTGGTCGGCTTCGCGTTCAAACTCTCGTGAATAGGAGAGCTCCAGCAACAGTGTTGGCGCCGCGACCAATACCGACGATGCGGCGCTGACGTCTCCGGTTATGGCAACCAATACCAGCGACATCATTGAACTTTGCACTACCGAGCGCAGTGCGTGCTGCTGGGCAAGATGCCCTATTTCATGGGCCATAACCCCCAGTAGCTGATTGTCGTTTTGAGCCACCGCAACCAGCTCATCGGTAAAGACTATTACGCCCGATGGCAGCGCGAGCGCATTGGCCCCCAATGCATTACCATGGCGAAACTCCAATTGGATCGGTAGCTCAGGAAAGCGATCAATCAACGGCGCGAATGCTTGCCTGATCTGTTGCTGACGGGAATCGGATAACTCACTGGCAGTAAACACCCGCTCATCCAGTAGCGCCAGGGTACCACTGCCCATTTTTTGCGATGCCTCCACAGGTAACGCTTGCGCCACCCACTGCGCGGCCAGGGGCACCCCGTCGCGCAACATCCAGAACGAGACCAATACCACCAGCACCGTACTTAATAGAACGTAGCGCCAGCGGCGTTCAATCATGGACACCCAGCCCAGCGCAGCCCGTTGCCCTTGCATCGCGAGCATACGATCCACCGAATCATTGGAGCTGGTCTCAAACTTCTCGCCGCTACTGAAATAGAGATATCGGGGCGTCTCGCCAAGACGGCTGCTGACCCTCGCCTGTCGCAATGCCACAGGGGCTAGCAGCGGGGCGCCATCGTGCGAGGAGCGGCAATGAAGCATGCCATCACTGCCGCACTCCAGTACCGCCGGCGTTGAACGGGAGCTGCGACCATCGTACAACAGCCCCTCTACGGCGATCATATAACGGAGATCTCCATATCAAACATTTCGTCCATTTCCCCTCCCAACGCAGTCACCTTCTCCTGCTCATCCGCAACAAACTTATCAAGGCTATCGACAACTTCCAGCTGCAAACTCTCAGCCCGGTAATGGGCCATACGCACCTTAGCCCAGGGAATATAAAGCCCCAGCGTCAGAACTATACCCAGAGTATTGGTGACATAGATCCATGCTATTTTTTTCGCTTCCAGCTCGCTGTGAAAACCTGTCGTAGACAAATGGCTCATATTGAAAACCAGGTTGCCCTCGAATGTTTTATAGGCTGCATAGAGCCCTATATAGAGCAACGAATAGAGTATGATCGAAAGCACCCCTGACAACAGGAACGACAGAACAGTAGCCACAAACACTGCCCCTAATACACGCAAAAAGAATCGATACCAGATACCGGCCCCCCCTTCAAAAACAAATTTCGTCGCCCCGAAACTACTGTTGTTCAACAAAAAATGCTTCTGTTTATGCAGTGCGTAGGGCATCAAGAGTCCCAACGTGAATGAACCCGCCAGAGGCCAAAGAATAAAGGCTTTGAGAGCTTCGAACCAACTGGCCTGAAAGTTGAACCTGATATTACGCCACGCGCTATTACGTGCATGAAACGCCAGCGAGCGGATGACAATCCAGGGGACTAGCGGAACTAGCAACAGGGAAAGAAGCGATCCGATCAATGGGTTCCACCGCTGAGCGAGAACAAATATCACAAATACCGCGAAAGCGATCAGTCGCCCTTTGAGTATTGCTATGGGGTTAGCCAGATACTCAAAGCTGCTCCCTTCTATTTGCGTATGACCATAAAAATATTGATTATTTCTCACTTTAGCCCAAGCAGAATAGATCCCAAGGGTAACGATCGATAGCAAAACGTTAACGATCCAGATGCGAAAATACTCTTTGCCATCCCCAAGAAATTCCACATCAACAAAACGGGACTGCCCGCTCGCCGATGGGGCGGGGACCTCCTTTTTACCTTGATGTGGTTCGCTGCTCGCCCCCTGGGCCTCCGTGGTGCCGGTATCATCTGCTTTCAGCCTGGGGGCAGCTTTAACCCGAGGCTGGGCTTTCCCCCAAACCTGGCCACCATTTTCGTCAGGCAACCCGCTTTCCTTGGCCTCCTGACGGGTAGCGGGAACCGCGTCAACGAGGCCTGGAGCGGTGCTATCAGCGCAATCTTCATCGCTGTTGTTATCCCCGGTCTGCGCTGGATCCTGCTCCACCTCCCCTGCGATAGGTTCGAGCGACCAGCTACCTCCTACCTGGGATGGAGCAGGCTCTACTCTTGGTTCAGGCTCTAGTGCGGGTGCCGGCTCAATTTTACGAAACGCGACCTGATAGCCTGCCCGCGCCATCTTCGCCTGTAGCTGTTTTGCCTGGGTCTTATCAAGGCCCTTTTTGATCACTACAGGCACGCGCTCAAATAGTGAATCAACGGCCTGAGGTTTCATCTTAAAGAGCGTGGAAAATTGTTCCCGTGCCCGCTCCGGATCAACACCATCAAGCAGCTTGCCATGAAATACAGCATCGTATTGAGCGCTATCTTGCATCAAACTTACCCTCGTCCCTGACCTTTGGAAACCAGCAGGCTAACAAGGTTAGAAGCCTATGGGCAAGCAGCGGCCGATAAGCTGTCGTTAAGGAGAGATAGCTGCGATAGATGCTAGTTTTCGAGACGATAGACCCAGTTAACTCGCTGGTTATCACACACGATCAGACGCCGGTCCAGTGCCATGCAATACTTTAATCCATCGAAGGCAGGCGGCGGCGCCCTACCGACGACCAAGTGCCGCTTGTCCCGCTTTAGGTACTCAAACATGGTTTCAAAACGACCAGCAAAGTCGTGCCCGCTCTCCTGAAGATCGAGGTAGGTGTAGTAAAAGCGGGAGTAGCTCATGGTGACGCCCCCCAGGCCGATCTCCAGCATTTTGTCGATGTACTGCTGGTATGCCCCCCCCAGATAGCGGTTCAATGCATCCGGGTCATCTCCGCCCCCGGAATATGGCACCAAGCGGAGACGGTTGCCATCTTCCAACGCATCGGGTTCCAGCACCCGATTGGGTAAATTCCCCTGCAACCGGTATTGATTGTCACCGCACCGAATACGGTCGCTGTGCTGACGACAACGGGATACCAGATTGTCCTCCGACTGCCGCCCGATCACAGGAGCGGCGGCTTTGCGGGGGCCCTCACCCTTAACCGGCCCCAAACCTTGCTCGCCTGCTTTCGCGCTCTTTCGCTTAGCGATGTCACCGCCAACCGAGCTTTGGGGAGAGGCTGAACTGTTTTTCATGGCAACCACTGTAGCCATTGCCGATGGCGCACCCTTAGATGAAACCGCGGGCAGTTTGATGCCAAGGCGTCCAGCTGGACGCTTTAACAGCAGTCGCTGGGTGGTCGGGGGATTGTTTTGGAACTGGGCAAAATCGGGTAATCCTGCTCCTTTACCTTGATTGCGAATATCGCAATATATCCGTTCATAGGGAGTAACGGCCATTGGCAAACAATCGCCCTGTACGGACCCCGCGCCCGCTACTAACCCCAGCAAGGCCAGCCGGACAGGCCGTCGCAGGCAATGAATACGAGTACCTAAGGTTAAACCGGTGAAGATCATGCCCATAGCATACTCCTCCCGCCCCTCGCTCAAAAGCCGCCCGGGCACACGAAAGTGTTCTCAGGAGCTACTGACCAACCAACTTATGCAGACCAAGGACTCGCTCATAGCGGGAGGGAAATAGCCGCGCCACCAGGTCCATAAAGCGCGCATCCCCGCCCACAAGAATACGAACTTTCCCCCGCTGCACGCCCTTCAGAATAATGGAGGCCGCATCCTCGGCACTGGTGCGGGCCAACTTATCAAACTGGCGAGTAAAACTCTGCTTGCTCTGCTTAACATTCTCCTCAGCGACCCGCGCATTTGCGGAGATCTGTGTGCGAATACCACCCGGATGGACACAGCTAACGCCAACAGAACTCCCGGCAAGCTCGATCCTTAAGGCCTCGGAGTACCCGCGAACGGCAAATTTGGAGGCGTTATAGGCGCCCTGCGTAGGAACCCCGACAATGCCAAAGATACTGGAGATATTAATCAGGTGGGCTTCATCGACACGTCTTAGTAGCGGCAGAAAAGCTTGGGTTCCATAGACCACACCCCAGAAGTTGATTCCCATCAACCACTCCATATCGGCGATATCCATGGTTTCGATACGGTCTACTAACGCGACCCCGGCGTTGTTGAACAGCAGATGGCACCCGCCATGACCTGCCTCCACCTCTGCGGCAAAAGCCTCTACCTGGTCCCGCTGGGACACATCAACTCTATGCACAGAGACCTTGGAGCCATGAGCTTCGGCCTTCTCTCGCGTCTGCTGCAGTCCCTGCTCATTGATATCGGCCAGCGCCAGATGGGCTCCCTGCTGCGCCAGCTGCAACGCCAGCGCCTGCCCGATGCCCGATCCCGCTCCTGTGATAGCCGCCACTTTACCCGCAAAACTCCGCATACGCGCTCCCAGGTCGATCATTTCATCATTTGAATTTCTATTATTCTGCTGCATAGGGCCTGATGACACTTAGCCCCCCCTTTCCGAGGTGCACACAAAATGAGGATTATCATAGGCTTCCAGTCTAACCCGCGGCCCCTGGCCTTACTCGCGATATTTCCCCGAAGATATGCGGATCATTCATAGGGGTGATATGCCTTCAAGTTGTGCTCGAATCCAGCCAGCGCTCACCGGCTGGGGTTTCAAAGCGTGCGCAGAGTGAAGGTGATCGATCATCGCCTACTCCCTCAACCGCAACCAGCGCCTCGGCGCCGATCTGTTGTAGCTGATCACGCAACCAGTCGGGACGATTGTGGCGCAGAACGAGCTGCTTCAGGCAGCACCCCAAATCAGTCATTGCCTTCGATGGATGGCCCTGCGTATGCCACTGCAACAGTGTGGGTAACAACCCGCCCCCCGGCAATTGGCCATCCTCAGGCAGGGTTATATCCCAACGCAGTGCATCACGGGTCATCGCCTCGACCGTGCCGTAGCACGCCCCGAGTCGAGATGAGCGCGCGCTCAGGTCAGGAACATTGGCAACCCAGGTATGTAATCGAGGGCCCCTGTCCAGCAACCTGCGTACAGCACTATCATCGAGCCCAAACCAGCGCGGCCGCTGTGGCGGCTCAGCCTTGGGGTCGATTGCAATTACCTCCAGAAAAACTCCATCACCAACCCGCATCAGATGATTATGGGTACCCATCCTGGGGTGTTTGCCCCCTGCCGGCAGCGATACACCCAATTGCTGCCTAAGATAATCAACACCCTCCTCTACAGTACGCGCCGCCACTACTAAATGGTCCATCGATACTGACATTAGCTCACCTCCTGCTCTATGCGCCAAGCTAAGACTAACACAGCCTGAATAGATCATTGGGCCGCGGTCGGGAGCTAAAGCCCCCCGTTAAAGATAAGGTTCCTGATCCACAGTTTGTCATTCAGGGATAAACACGCCGGGTAGCAAAACTGGCCCTTCCACCAGATTCCCATCGACCCCGCGCGGCTCAACAAAAAAGAGCCCAACCCTCGCGGGTTGAGCTCTTTCTCTTTATTTGGCGCGCCCGGCACGATTGACCTGTAACGCCCTGTGGGCCGTTACAGCAACAGGGCTTCGTCGCTTCGCTCCTCGGTCCAACCTTCTCCGGGAGAAGGTTGTCGAACCACGTTTTCATCGACCCCGCGCGGCTCAACAAAAAAGAGCCCAACCCTCGCGGGTTGAGCTCTTTCTCTTTATTTGGCGCGCCCGGCACGATTGACCTGTAACGCCCTGTGGGCCGTTACAGCACCAGGGCTTCGTCGCTGCGCTCCTCGGTCCAACCTTCTCCGGGAGAAGGTTGTCGAACCACGTTCTCATCGACCCCGCGCGGCTCAACAAAAAAGAGCCCAACCCTCGCGGGTTGAGCTCTTTCTCTTTATTTGGCGCGCCCGGCACGATT
>NZ_JBNIEU010000005.1:0-232517 GCF_049985285.1 Aestuariirhabdus sp. LZHN29
CCCCTTCGTCTAGTGGCCTAGGACACCGCCCTTTCACGGCGGTAACAGGGGTTCGAACCCCCTAGGGGACGCCACTTAAAAGCCCAGCTTTATGCTGGGCTTTTTCTTGTCCGGCATCCAAGATCCTTAATCAAACGCTTGTATGGTTTTTATGCTGCAGCTTCGTTAGCATGGAGATCGCGTGAAAATGGGATCGGGACTAATGAAAAACATCTATCGGATAGTTTCTGTAGCACTTATCACTTTGGTGGTGATCGTGCTGGGGCGGACGCTGCTATTCAGCCAGCAACCACTCGTTGTAATAGAGGAGGTTGCTGATGTCGAACTTGATGAAGCAAGCACTGCGCGGCGTCTGGCCCAAGCACTAACGTTTAAAACGATCTCTCGTCCATACCCTGAACCACAGAACCCCGAAGTTTTCGGCCCCTTTGTCGATTACCTTAAGGCAAACTACCCGCAGGCTTTCTCTCGACTCGAGGTTGAAACGGTCGGTGGTTTTAGCTTGCTGATTCGATGGCCTGGAAGCGACCGAGCGCTAAAGCCGATATTGCTGATGTCACATATGGATGTTGTTCCTGTCATACCGGGAACAGAGGTGCGATGGGCCCATCCTCCTTTCGCCGGAGTGGTGAAGGATGGGTATATTTGGGGTCGTGGAGCGCTGGATGACAAGTCGGGTGTATTGGGGATTCTGGAGGCCGTAGAAGCCTTACTGGTCGAAGGGTTCGTGCCTGCCCGGGATATCTATCTGGCGTTCGGAGAGGATGAAGAGGTAGGTGGTCAGTTGGGTGCGGTCCAGATTGCGGCCCTGCTCGAATCGAGAGGGGTCAAGCTGGAGTTTCTGCTTGACGAGGGCGGGGCGATTACAGAGGGTATTGTTCCGGGGATGGAGGGGCCTGTGGCGTTGATTGGCCCTGCAGAGAAGGGGTATTTAAGTCTTTCCTTAAGGGCAGAGGATGCGGGAGGGCACTCATCTCAGCCGCCGGCCATTACCGCGGCCGGACGCGTAGCCCGTGCGGTCGACCGAATTCAGTCAAATCCCTTTCCCATTGATATGGGGCAGACCGGTGATTTTATTGCCAGCCTTGGTCCTGAAGCCCCGTTTATGCAGCGCCTGGTGTTTGCTAATGCCTGGCTGTTTAATCCTTTTATCGAATGGTTGCTACCCGAAAACCCGGCATTGATTGCGGGTATGCGAACAACCACAGCGCCGACCATGCTTTCCGGTAGTGTTAAAGACAACGTGCTGCCGATTGAGGCTGAGGCGGTGGTGAACTTCCGGATTTTGCCGGGAGAATCTATCGCATCGGTCACTGCGCGCGTTATTGAGCTGATCGATGATGAAAGGATTGAGGTCACCCCCTATGGGTTTGCGTCTGAACCGTCGGCGGTTTCGTCGGTGGACAGCTACGGGTATCAGATGCTGTCTCGCTCGATCCAGGAAGTGATTGAAGACCCCCGGTTAGTGGTTGCACCACGATTGGTGATTGGGGCGACCGATTCCCGTCATTTCTCTCGCGTGACATCATCCAGCTTCCGTTTTTTGGGTGTGACCCTGGGGCCGGAAGAGCTCAAGGGTTTTCATGGAAGTAATGAGCGTGTGAGCGTACAGGGCTATATGGAGGCGATAAAGATCTATTATCGGCTGATTCGAAATGCAGCAGGCTAGGAGATCTCGGGGAAAACCTGGCTCGATCGAGACAGGGGGAGTTATATTTGTCATAATTTAGTTTGTTTATGACTGCTGTTGGCGGCATTGAATCTATGAATGTTAATCGTGTTGACCTGAATCTGCTGGTTTATCTTGATGTTTTGCTTCGCGAGCGCAATGTAACGCGAGCCGCTAATCAGCTGGGGATTACCCAGCCAGCCATGAGTAATGGTCTGCGCCGCCTGCGAGATCTGTTTGAGGACCCGTTGCTAATTCGAACCAGCGAGGGTATGACGGCAACCGAGCGTGCGCTGGAGCTTCAGCCGGTTATTCGTAACGTACTGGCCACTATTGATAAGGCGGTACAGCCACAAAAGGACTTTGAAGCGTTAACGACCCAGCGCGTCTACCGAATTATGGCCAGCGACTATGCTGAAGCAACCCTGATTCCGCAGGTGCTTTCGCGGCTAAGAACCGAGGCTCCCGGTATAACCCTGGATATGTTGACACCCAGTGATGTGAGTTTCCTGGATGTGGAGCAGGGCAGGGTGGATATGGCCATCAACCGTTTTGATCAGATGCCGCAGTCTTTCCACCAAACAACCGTGTGGATGGATGGGTTCTCCTGTTTGATGAGTGTCGACAATCCGGTGGTGGATCGCTTTAACCTGGATTCCTATTTGACCTCCCAGCATATCTGGGTGAGTAAAACCGGGATGGGGGTGGGCGTCGGAGTCAATCCGAAGGATGTGCAGCGGCTGGGGTGGGTCGATGAGGCTCTGGCCCGGCTGGATAGAAAGCGCAATATTGCGGTGTTTACCCGGCATTATCAGGTCGCCATGTTGCTCGCACAACAGCGTGACCTGATTGCGACGTTACCGAGCCGTGCTGCAGCGCTGCAGACTAGTAACCCGGAGCTGGTCGTTAAGGCGCCACCGTTTGATATTCCCCCTATCGAGTTAAAGATGGCCTGGAGCCCTCTGTTGCAGCACAATCCGGGGCACCAATGGCTCAGGCGATTGATCTCTGATGTCGCGAAAGAGGTGCGTGTACCGCAGTTGAGTGGGTGATGAGAGTACCAGTGTACGGAGAGGTCAGCTAAAGCCGCTCTAGCGCAATGTATCTCCGGGGCTGTTAGCGAGCGACTTAACGCGGTTACCTTGTTGGTGGCTCCCGCCATGGCGGGGCGTTATCACGAGCGATGCAGGCAAGGAGTCGGTTTGTCCTCGGGGATTTCAAGGGACCGGGCAGGGAGAGGGGCTATTGCAGGTACACACCCATCGGCCCGTACATCCTTTACGGGGCAGCTGTTAACGGCAGATTGTATTGGGCAGTGGGTGGGATGATTTCGTCTTTTTATGGCAAAAGATCCAAGTATTTTGCATCAATATCAGCGTTTATATACGCCATGCCTAATTTGTATAGATAATCTAATCGGTCTGATTTAGCGGGGTCTATGGTCGGTGCTTTAAGGCCAAGCTCGTTATATATGCTGCCTAGATAGTCTAAATAGTCATTACCTTCTACCAGTAACAGGCTGGCAGCTCCCACATCAGGCTTTACTGAGTTATTGATCTGTTCGGGAAGATTAATCGCCACGACCACAGGCGACTCCTCGGCACCGGTATGGGCCGTACGTTTATTAACGGTTTGCGTTGCCCAATAGTAAGCAAGCTCTTTGCTCTGGGTTAGAAAAACAGGCTCGATGGTTTCGGTGTAGCTATTGCCGATTGTCGCCATAATTTTTTTTGTGCTTTGTTTTAATGCCTCATCACCTGAGCGTTTTAAACCGAATTCCTTTATTGATGTGATCAATGCCGACGATGTACCGTGATACCAAGTACTTCCAGCTTTAAAACCCTCTTTGGTTAGTAGATCTTTTGCATCTTGTAAGCTGTTTGGGATATTCGTCATCATCAATCTCGCTTTTTAAGGTTTTGCATCAAGGTTAAAGAAAAGGCGGCTCCCTTTTTCAAGGGGCCGCCTTTTTCAAACACTTTAAACTTAAGCTTTATTAAATCAAGGCCTAAGTGACCGAGTCCAATTAGTTGAACTGGTTAGAAGTGTTCTTGGCGCCGCCTGCTTTAAGCGCGTTTTCACCAGCAAAGTATTCTTTGTGATCGTCACCCATGTCAGAGCCTGACATGTTCTGGTGCTTAACACAGGCGATACCCTGACGGATCTCCTTGCGCTGTACGCCGGCAACGTAGCCCAACATACCTGCTTCACCGAAGTACTCTTTAGCCAGGTTGTCAGTAGACAAGGCTGCTGTGTGGTAAGTAGGAAGCGTAATCAGGTGGTGGAAGATGTTGGCTTCGCGAGCACTGTCAGCCTGGAAGGTACGGATCTTGTCGTCTGCGTCTGCAGCCAGCTCAGAATCATCGTACTCAACGCTCATCAGGTTAGCGCGATCGTAAGCAGATACGTCTTTACCTGCTTCAACCCAGCGATCGTATGCTTGCTGGCGGAAGTTCAGAGTCCAGTTGAAAGAGGGCGAGTTGTTGTAAACCAGCTTCGCATCAGGAACCTGCTTACGTACTTCGTTCATCATGCCAGCGATATCAGCAACGCTTGGTGTTGCAGTTTCGATCCAGATCAGGTCGGCACCGGCTTTAATGGCTTCAACACTGTCAAATACGCAACGCTCTTCACCGGTACCTTCACGGAACTGATACAGGCCAGAAGGTAGACGCTTGGGGCGAACCAGCTTACCGTTGCGGTTCAGGCACACATCGCCTTCAGCCATATCAGCAACGTCGATCTCTTCAACGTCCAGGTAAGAGTTGTAGATGTCACCCTGATCGCCAGGCTCTTTAACAACGGCGATCTCTTTGGTCAGGCCTGCACCTTCAGAGTCGGTACGAGCACAGATAACGCCGTTATCGACACCCAGCTCCAGGAAGGCGTAACGCAGAGCGCGGATTTTTGCGTGGAAGTCGGAGTGAGGTACGGTTACTTTGCCGTCCTGGTGGCCACACTGCTTCTCATCGGCAACCTGGTTCTCGATCTGCAGGCAGCAGGCACCCGCTTCGATCATCTGCTTAGCCATCAGGTAAGTCGCTTCTGCGTTACCGAAACCTGCATCGATATCAGCAATAATCGGTACAACGTGTGTCACGTGGTTGTCGATTTTGTCTTGAATTGCGGCTTCAGCAGCGCTATCTCCAGCTTCGCGGGCAGCGTCCAGCTCGCGGAACAGGCCGCCTAGCTCACGGGCATCTGCTTGACGCAGGAAGGTGTACAGCTCTTCGACCAGGCTGGCAACGGAGGTTTTCTCGTGCATGGATTGGTCGGGAAGAGGGCCGAAGTCTGAGCGCAGGGCCGCAACCATCCAGCCCGACAGGTACAGGTATCGACGATCAGTCTGACCGTTAAAGTGCTTCTTGATAGAGATCAGCTTCTGCTGACCAATGAAACCGTGCCAGCATCCCAAAGACTGGGTGTATTTGGTCTTGTCGGCATCGAAGGCGGCCATGTCGGCGCGCATAATGTCAGCGGTGTACCGGGCAATATCCAGACCGGTTTTGAACTTGTTCTGAGTGCGCATGCGAGCTACAGATTCTGCACTAATCTCATTCCAGGCGCTGCCCTGAGTATTGATCAAGGTTGCAGCGGTATCGGTATCTTTTGCGTATTGAGACATGGTCGATCCTTAAAAGTAGGTTGCAACATTCCAGCGGTGCTGGCGGGGTTGTGTTACGCCGGCAATACTAGGGTAAGATGTTTCATAATTGAAATAAATGTCGTTTATTTTTGTTATTCATAATAAGAATGTGATGGCTCACAAAGTTACGGGGGTAGCGGTTGTCGCTTGAGAACATTTAGTTATCGGTGAGTGGGTCCAGGATGGAAGGCGCCTATAGCGTTGAGGGTCGGTAGTGCTTAAAGTGAGCAATCGAAATTAAGAACATATCTTAAGTTGTTGTAATATATGATTGTAATTTATCTCTAAGATCTTTTTTTTAGAAAAATAATCAACGTTGTTAAGTGCTTAAACCCGTGGCGGGCTGTATCGCTAACACGTTGGGTCTGGTGAGTTAGTATGGGGCCCGTTGCTTCTATTTATAGTGGGATCTTATATATTCATTGAAAGAATAGTGAGAATAATACCTATAAATTAGTGAAATTTAGGGTGACTTATTACAATTCTCACGATGCGCACCAGTGCACTACAATTGCGTTTGCTACTTTAGAGGCTTCCAGATTATGACTAACCGAATTCAAAAAGGCGGGCTGCAGATCGCCGATGTTCTATACGATCTGATTACGAATGAGATCGTTCCAGGTACCGGCGTTGAGGCAGACAGGTTTTGGGGTGAGCTTGAAGCAATCGTGAATGAGCTGGGCCCTAAAAACCGGAAGTTGCTGGCCAAGCGTGATGATTTTCAGCAGCAGCTGGATCAGTGGCACAAAGAGCATTCTGGCCAGCCTCACGACGGGGCGGCGTACAAGAACTTTCTGATTAGCATTGGCTACCTGCTGGAGGAGGGGGAAGCGTTTCAGGTACAGACTACAAACGTTGATACCGAGATTACATCTCAGGCTGGCCCGCAACTTGTGGTGCCGGTAAAAAATGCCCGCTTTGCCCTCAACGCGGCCAATGCCCGCTGGGGTAGTCTTTATGACGCTCTCTATGGAACCGACGCAATTTCGGAGGAGGGGGGTGCCGAGAAGGGCAGCGGGTATAACCCGGTGCGGGGTGCCAAGGTTATAGAGTTTGGTCGTAACCATCTTGATGTGGCAGCTCCTCTGGTTGGGGGTGCAAGTCATAGGGGTTCAACCTCCTATCGAATTGAGAGCGGACAGTTGGTCGTCGGTCTTGCCGGTGGCGGCGTGGCGGGCCTGGTTGACCCTGACAAATGTGTTGGTTTCCGTGGCGACGCCTCGGCACCAACGGCCGTGCTGCTGAAGAACAACGGGCTGCATATTGAGATTCAGATTGATGCCAGTAATCGGGTGGGTTCCGATGATACCGCTGGAGTGAAGGATCTATTGGTTGAAGCCGCGGTGACCACCATTATGGACTGCGAAGATTCTGTTGCTGCGGTTGATGCCGAGGATAAGGTCGAGGTCTACGGCAACTGGCTCGGGCTAATGAAAGGCAACCTTGAGGACACCTTCGAGAAAGGCGGTAAGCCCATGACGCGAGCATTGAGTGATGATCGCCGTTACACGGCTCTTGATGGTGGTGAGTTGGTGCTGCATGGCCGCAGCTTGTTGTTCGTGCGTAATGTGGGTCACCTGATGACGATCGATGCCGTGCTTGATAAAGACGGTCGTGAGATTCCCGAGGGTATTTTGGACGGGATGGTTACCGTTCTCGCCGCAATCCATGACCTTAAGGGTAATGGCGAGCGTGGCAATAGCAGGAGCGGTTCGGTCTATATAGTAAAACCCAAGATGCATGGCCCCGAGGAGGTAGCGTTCACGTGCGAGCTGTTCGGGCGCATTGAAGATGCCCTGGGTCTGGCCCGCAACACCGTCAAAGTGGGTATTATGGACGAGGAGCGGCGCACTACTATTAATCTTAAGGAATGCATTCGTGTTGCCAAGGATCGGGTGGTCTTCATTAATACGGGCTTCCTCGACCGTACCGGGGATGAGATTCATAGCAGTATGCTCGCCGGGACCATGATTCCCAAAGCTGCGATGAAGGCTCAGCCATGGATCAGCGCCTACGAAGATTGGAATGTCGACAATGGACTTGCCTGTGGTTTGCAGGGCCGCGCCCAGATCGGTAAAGGGATGTGGGCGATGCCCGACGAGATGGCCGCGATGCTGGAGCAGAAGATAGGGCACCCTATGTCCGGCGCCAATACTGCGTGGGTACCCTCACCAAACGGCGCAACCCTGCACAGCACTCATTATCATCGTGTCAATGTTGTTGCCCGCCAGAACGAGCTTGCAAGCCGCGAACGTGCGAGCCTCGATGATATTCTTACCATTCCGGTGATGGATGACCCATCAACGCTGACGGCGGAGCAGATTCAGCAGGAGCTGGACAATAATGCCCAGGGTATTTTGGGCTATGTGGTGCGCTGGATCGATAGTGGTGTTGGTTGCTCCAAGGTTCCTGATATCAATAACGTTGGGCTGATGGAAGACCGTGCGACCTTGCGTATCTCCAGTCAGCATATCGCTAATTGGCTGTATCATGGTGTCTGCTCGGAAGCGCAGGTGATGGAGACTATGAAACGCATGGCGCAGGTTGTCGATGGCCAGAACGAGGGTGATGCCAGTTACTCCAATATGGCGCCCGCCTTTGATGGGGTAGCGTTTAGAGCCGCTTGCGACTTGGTGCTGAAGGGGACCGAGCAACCCAATGGCTACACCGAACCCCTGCTTCACGCTTATCGTCGGGAGGCGAAAGCGCAACAGTCCTAATACAGGCTCGGTCTTGTCCTGAAATAAGTGTCAACCCTATTCAGGACGGGTCACCCAAAACAAAAAAGCCGACGTCATGTCGGCTTTTTTGTTTTTCAGGCACGCAGTTCTCTTTAGTCGCGTATTAAGCCTGTGAGCGGGGGCACTCATCCGGGGTGGGCGAAACTGCACTGGTGTCGTTGGCCGGTGCGAGGGGCAGTTCCGGGTGGGCGTAGACAGATTGCGAAACCGGGTTGATCGCCTGAGGAGTAGCCTTTGCCAGGCCCAGGGTCGTGAGCGAGAGGGGGCGTACCTGCTGGAGATGCTCTGCGTCGTCTATCAAGGAGATGCCGTAGGAGGGGAGCATCACCTGCAACCGCTCTTTCCAACTGTCGAGCTGCATCTGCCTGGAAAAGCAGCGGGCTAACACATCAAGCATTGCCTTGACGGCGATTGATGCGCCCGGGGATGCACCCAACAGCGCTGCGAGGCTCCCATCCTTGGACGCGATCATCTCCGTGCCAAACTCCAGCGAGCCGTTACCCTTGGAGTCGCGTTTGATGACCTGTACCCGCTGGCCAGCATCGGCAAGTGACCACTGCTGGTCGTTAGCCTGCGGCAGGTACTGGCGCAGGGATTCCATACGCGAGTGGTGGGACTGCAGTGTTTCCTTGATCAGGTAGCGGGTCAGATCCATATTCTTAAGCCCGACTGTGATCAGGGGGCGAAGGTTCCCCGGGCGTATCGAATTAGGCATATCCAACACGGAGCCCTGCTTAAGGAACTTGGTGGTAAATCCTGCGAAGGGGCCAAACAGTAGCGCTTTTTCGCCATCTATGACGCGGGTATCCAGGTGGGGAACGGACATAGGAGGCGCTCCGAGTGCTGGTTTTCCGTACACCTTGGCGCTATGGGCAGCAATAGTTTTCGGGTCTTTGCAGATAAGCCACTGTCCGCTCACGGGGAACCCGCCGTATCCGCTGGCCTCTTCGATCGCTGATTTTTGCAGCAGGGGAAGGGTGCCGCCACCGGCACCGAGGAACACGAAACGACTGGTAAGGTTCAGCGTCTCAGCGGTTGCTGTATTGCGCACCCCTACCTGCCATAGCCCATTGTCATCCTGTTTAAGATCTTGCACACGGGTTCCCAATATCAGGCGGAAAGCCGGGCTGCGCTTAAGGCTGTTTACCATTGCACGGGTCAGTGCGCCGAAATCAATATCGGTGCCCCGAGACATGCGAGTAGCCGCAACTGGTTCTTGTGGGTCTCGTCCGTTCATTATCAGGGGCATCCAGCGCTCAACAACCTGTGGGTCTTCGCTGTACTCCATGCCCTCGAACAGGTGGTGGGTGCTCATTTGATGGTACCTGTCGCGCAGGAAGGCTACGTTTTTCTCACCCCAAACGAAGCTGCAATGGGGAGTGGAGTTAATGAATTGAGCCGGTTCCGGCAGGCTACCCGTTCGTACGAGGTGGCTCCAGAGCTGAAGCGATAGCTCAAATGCGGCGTTGATATCAAGGGCCTTGCTGATATCTACCTCCCCCTTATCATTTTGAGGGGTGTAATTCAGCTCGCAGTAAGCTGCGTGTCCGGTGCCGGCATTGTTCCAGCCTGAAGTGCTCTCCTGCGCGACATCGTCGAGTCCCTCGATCATGGCGATACGGAGCGTCGGATCCAGTTCGTTCAACAGGGTGGCAAGCGTAGTGCTCATGGTTCCGGAGCCTACCAGCAGGGCGTCGTAGAGTTCGTTTTTCATGGCAAGTACCTCGGTGTTGTCTGTTTACGCTGTCTGGCGCGGAGGCCTTTCGGCTCGGGTAAGGAGTTCAGATTGCTACTTTACCGTCATTGACTCATTAGTAAAAATTGATATAAATTATATTGAGCATTAATAAAGGTATATGGTTGTGCGAGCGACTCTTCATCAGTTGAAAGTGTTTCACAAGGTTGCAACGCTGCTCAGTTACACCGCCGCGGGTAACGAAATGGGTATGACCCAACCTGCGGTGAGTATTCAGTTGAAGCAACTTGAGGAGAATATCGGGCTTCCCCTGCTCGACAAGGTCGGCAAGCGAATCTCACTCACTTCCCCTGGGGAGGAGTTGTATCGATTTTGTATCGACCTGTTTGATCGCTTCGACAATATTGATATGACTCTGAGCGCACTCAAAGGGGGACTGGAAGGGGAGTTTCGTTTGGCTGCAGTAACCAGTGCTATGTATTTCACCCCTCATCTTTTGGGCGCTTTTCGCAAGCAGTTTCCCAAGGTCAAGCTTCGTCTTGATGTCGTCAACCGGGAACAGATTATCAATCGCGTAAAAGAGAATAGGGACGATCTGGTGATTATGGGGCTTGTACCCGAAGCCATGCCTTTGGCTTGTTACCCCTTCGTCGATAACCCAATCGTTTTTATTGCTAACCCCTTGCACCGTCTGGCAGTAAAGCAAAACATTCCGTTGAGCGAGTTGGAGCATCACGACATTATTTATCGCGAGATCGGCTCCGGAACCCGCAAAGCGGTGGAGGATTATCTGGAGGAGAAAGGGGTCAGGGTGCAGCCCTCGATGTTGTTGGGCAGCAGTGAAACGATTAAACAGGCGGTAATGGCGGAGCTGGGGATCTCGGCGGTATCGAGGCACAGTGTGACGTTAGAGTTGGCAACAGATTGCCTGGTTGAATTGGATGTCGAAGACTTTCCGCTCTATCGAAGCTGGCATCTGGTACATCACCAGGCCAAGCAGTTGAGTCCGATTGCCCGGGCCTTTATCGATTTCGTGCTTTCACCCACTCTCGATATAGAGGCGTTATGCGACCGGTTTCTTAAAACCCATTACGTTGAGCAGTAGTGCTCTGGACGTTAGCCGAAATAGGGTTCAGGCTATGGGTGCTGAACTAAGCGGGCAGGATAAATAAACCGATTGATTATGTCGCTGGATAGAGAGTTTTTGCTGTGTCACAGACGTTAATGACCCTTCTTTTGCCGATCGCCCTGGGTTGGATAATGCTCTGCGTGGGGCTGACCCTATCGCCAGCTGATTTTCGCCGGGTGTTGTCAACGCCCGGGCAAGTGGTGACGGGGCTGATTTTGCAATTGCTGGGGTTACCGCTTTTGGCGTTGGCTATTGTTTCGCTATTGGGGCTCAGTGGCACGGTTGCTATCGGTCTTTGGTTGCTGGCGTTGGCGCCGGGTGGGGCAACGTCGAACGCTATTAGCCAGTTGTGTGGTGGAGATGCGGCGCTGTCGATTACCCTGACAGCCATCAGCAGTCTTGTTGTCCCCGTCACGCTGCCTTTGCTGCTGCCCCTAATTCTTATCGGAGCAGACCTGCAGCTCGACTATAAAACGGCTGTATTGCAGTTGCTGGTCGTTACAGTGGTGCCTGTTGTTGCAGGAATGGGGGTGCGTCAGATTGCCTTGGCGAGGGTCAGGAAACTACAGCCTCTGCTGCAGCGAACGGCCTTTCTGGCGCTGCTGTTGACGGTGGTTGTGATCGTGCTTGCCAATCAACAGGTAGTGGCCTATTTGTGGTCCCAGGCGGCGCTGGCGGCGCTGCTACTCTGTGTGTCGGGGATGGGGTTGGGGTATCTGGTCAGCACTCGCTGGAAGAACCGTAGAGCTTTGGCTCCGACGTTTGCGGTGGAGGTCGGCATTCAGAACGCGGGCACGGCGATTTTCGTGGCCGCCGTCATCTTGCAGCGTCCGGAGCTTGCCTTGACGCCTCTGGTGTACGGCATTTTGATGAATATCCCCGCCTTTGCCTTGATTCTGTGGCAGCAGCGCTCGGGGAGTGGTGTGCTCAAGTCGTCGGGTTAAAGTTCGTCCACTTTCAAATAGAAACCGCCGCTTCGGTTAAGGGTACCGCTGCTGCGGGAGTTGATCTGCTGATTGTTGCTGCGCCCTGATTCATCAAGCCCACCGATGGTAACCCAATCTCCCAGCTTTACCTGAACCCGAGTCGAGGCGCTTTGGGTGTCGATGGAGCGATTACCATTGAGTGCCTGTTTGCCGTTGTTTTGCAGGCGATCGTTGCGGGCGTTGATGCTAACGTCCGCAAAGCCTTCGCGAACGCGCACGGTCACGTAGAATCCACGTACAACAGATTGGTAGGTGGTACTGGTGGTCCAGCCGTTGCTGCTGGTTACCGGCACCTGCTCGCCGATCTGGACGAAAGCGGGCTGACCCTCCATAGCGCGTACTGTCTGGGTTCCCTTTCCTTGCCGTGAGCGGGTGCCATAGTCGATGCTGATCTGATCCTTGTCTCCATCGCCTACCGAAATTTCGGTATCTCCTGCACTGATCGAGCCATCGACCCTGACGGCACGGCGGCTACGTGCCGTTCGTTCATCCTGGGTAACGCTAATCAGGAGTTGGCGGATAGGGGTGTCGAGTTGATCAATAACCGACCGCAGCTGATTGTAGTTATCGGCAGTGGTTTTTATGATTAGCACGTTGTTGAAGGAGGTGACGGTGCCGCCCGGTGCCACCAGATCCCTAAGTGTGGGTACCAGCTCGCTGGCCAGTTGATGTTGGGTATCCAGGGTGAAGGTTTCCATCTCCGCCAGTAGGGAGGGCGAGGTAACCAGCAGCAAAATGCTGAGAAGGAGGCGTTTCATAGTGACATCTGCCTTATATCCTTGGGGACTACCGAGTGGTTCCAGGGGTGTTCGATGCGCTCGTACCACTGTTTGACTCGACCGGCATCGTTAAAGTTTCCACTGAGGGTAAGGGGTTTGTCGTCAATAATTTCCAGCCAGCCCGTGGCATCAGCCAGTACCAAGGTGAGGCTATCCAGCCTATAGGCGGGAATCGTACAGCGTAAACTAATGAGGCTGTTTATCCGCTGCTGGAGGTGGAGTAACGGATGGTGTTGTTTTACCAGGGAGGCAGTCTCGCTGACCAGTATCTGCACCTTGCTGAGTGGGTTTCTGCGGGCGCTGGCCGAGATTGCAGCCAGCACTTTGGGGTGGCCAAAAAGAGTGGGTACCAGTGTTGGGGCGTAGATAAAAACCTTTTCATCCGCTTGCTTGATCAGCGCGGCAATGTGGTCAACGATCTGGCTCAGGTCGGTAAGGTGGGGTAGAGCGCCGGTCTCTCCCAGGGTGGCATCGGTTTCGATCGGCTCGCCTGCTGGCCGGACTCCTCGTGGGGTGTAATCTTCCGCAGAGGGAGCTTTTATGATGGTGTGAGGGCTTCCGGGGTCAGGGGTGAAATCGATAGGAGTATCCAGAGAGGGCACCGTTCGCTTCATGGCTTGGTGGGGGATGCCCGCCTCTTCAAAGGGCTCCCCCTCATTCAGGTACCCTAGCCGTTGGTAAAACCCAATGCTATCGCTCTGTGCGTGAAGGGTAGTTTCACTCAGGCCCTGCTGGATAGCAATATCATGCAGATAGTTCATCAAGGCGAGGCCAAGGCCTTGCCCCCGATGGCGCTGATAAATGGCTACCCGGCCAATACGGCCATTGGACAGCATTCTGGCGGTTCCTATAGGGATGTTGTTACTCTCAAGGTAGAGTAGAAAGTGCCGCGCCGAGACATCCTGAGCGTCACCCATAAGGGTGAGTTCAATGCCCTGTTCCTGATGAAATACCGCAGAGCGAAGTGCCATGATCTCAGCCTCGGCATCAGCCCATGCCTTCTGCAGGATATGGAAGTTGGTGTTGGGGTTCATGGGGCTCGCTTTCAGTCTATTAGCTCGATAGTACCGAGGGCTAACAACTTTGTCAGCAGGTCGCACTGCGGAGCGGAGAAGGGTCCCGTAATCGGTTTGCCCCTGGCGAGCTGCTGGCAGAGCGTCATTAGCGCCCCGTCAACAGAGAGTTTAGCACCGTCGGCAAAGAGGCTAAGGCGAGAACTTTTGCTGCGTAAAAAGGCAAAGCGATGGCCGGGACAGAGTTGAACTCCGGCGTCTGGAGTTATGGTTTCCACCTCCCGCGCCTCGGGA
Organism: Aestuariirhabdus sp. LZHN29; assembly: GCF_049985285.1. Classification (NCBI taxonomy): domain Bacteria; kingdom Pseudomonadati; phylum Pseudomonadota; class Gammaproteobacteria; order Oceanospirillales; family Aestuariirhabdaceae; genus Aestuariirhabdus; species Aestuariirhabdus sp. LZHN29. The sequence continues at coordinate 13,954 of NZ_JBNIEU010000005.1, forward strand.
ACCTCCTCAAATTTGGGTTCGGTGACAAACCGGCCAAAGAAATCCTCTAGTAGTGCGGGGTTGTTGAGGGTGCGCAGCAGGAGTTGGCGTACCTGCTGCAGGGCTTGGCGGTCGATCTCCCCGGATGGCGTGGGCCATGACAGGGGCGTATCTACATAGCGGTCTTCAGGGTGAAGGGTTGCGCACAGAGTGTCACAAAAACCACTTAGGAGGTCTGCGGTCGCTGGGGCGCGAAAACCAAAGGAGTAGCTTATGCTGCTGCCTATGGAGGTGCCGCAATGTGCAAGACGGGTCGGGACATAGAGCATATCGCCGGGCTCGAGCAGGTACTCTGCACTAACTTCCAGTTGCTCCAGTAGCTTTACCTGGGAATGGTTTAATAGTCGGGTGGTATGGTCACACCATTGCCCCAGTTGCCAGCGTCGCTCGCCCTCAGCCTGTAGCAAAAACACATCGTAGTTGTCGTAGTGGGGGCCAACACTACCCTGATCAGTCGCGTAGCTGATCATGACATCGTCAATGCGCCAACTGGGGATGAAGTCGATCTCTCGCATCAATGCGTTGACCTCCTCCAGCCATCTATCAGCGCCCTGAATCAGGAGGCTCCAGCCATCAGCGGGAAGCTGGGAAAATCGCTGCTCATCGAATGGACCATGATCCAGTTGCCATTGCTGGGGAGCCGTTTGAACAACCAGTCGGGACTCAACCTCCTCTTCGAGCGATAGACCTGCGATCTCCTCTGGTGGGATAAAACTTTGGAAGCCAGGGATTGCCTGACGGATCAGGAGCGGTTTTTGCTGCCAGTAGTCGGCGAGGAAGGTGGCCGGCGAAATATCGCCGAGAAAGGGGTGTGCTGTCACATTGCCTCCGTTGCAGCGTCAGCGGTTCAGGCAATGGTACCAGTGATAAGCGGTGTTACGAAGTCGGGCGGCTTGCACCGCCCGACGAGGGGGTCAGATATCGCGTGCCTGTTCGATCGCATTACCGATGTAGTTGGCCGGAGTCATCGTCTTCAGTTGTTGTTTGACCGCTTCCGGTAGCTCCAGACTGTCGATAAAAATCGCCAGGGTTTGCTGATTGATGCTCTGGCCGCGGGTCAGTGCTTTGAGCTTCTCGTAGGGTTGGTCGATGCCATAGCGGCGCATTACCGTTTGGATGGGCTCGGCGAGAACCTCCCAGGAGTTGTCCAGGTCTGCGTTGAGGCGCTCGGCATTGACTTCGAGTTTGCTGATTCCTTTGAGGGTGGCCTGGTAAGCAATCAAACTATGGCCAAAGCCAACCCCAAGGTTGCGTAGAACGGTCGAATCCGTCAGGTCACGCTGCCAGCGAGAGACGGGAAGCTTGCTCGCCAGGTGTTGCATGATGGCGTTGGCGATGCCGAGGTTACCTTCGGAGTTTTCGAAATCGATCGGGTTTACCTTATGGGGCATGGTCGATGATCCGACCTCGCCTGCGATAGTTCTTTGTTTGAAGTAACCCTGGGAGATATAACCCCATACATCGCGGTCAAAATCGAGCAGGATGGTGTTGAAGCGGGCGAACGCGTCGTAGAGCTCGGCAATGTAGTCGTGTGGTTCAATCTGGGTGGTGTAGGGGTTCCATTCGAGGCCGAGGCTCTGAACGAATTTCTGCGCATTTGCTTGCCAGTCAATTTCCGGGTAAGCAGAGAGGTGGGCATTGTAGTTGCCCACAGCGCCGTTAATCTTTCCCATGGGGTTAATGGCAATGATCTGTTTCAACTGGCGCTGCAAGCGCGCTGCAACGTTTGCCATCTCCTTTCCTACGGTGGTAGGGGAGGCGGTTTGGCCGTGGGTACGCGAGAGCATGGGTTGCTCAGCAAGGCTAAGGGCCAGGCTCTTGATAGCCTCAATGACCTCTTCCATTGCCGGGAGCATGCACTGGTCGCGCCCTTCGGAGAGCATCAGGGCGTGAGAAAGGTTATTGATATCTTCTGAGGTGCAGGCGAAGTGGACAAATTCCGAGATACGATTCAGCTCCTCGTTGCTGGCGAGTTGCTCTTTGATGAAGTATTCCACGGCTTTGACGTCGTGATTGGTGGTGCGCTCGATCTCTTTGATGCGCTCGGCATCGGCTTCGCTAAAGTTATCGGCGATGCGATCGAGCAGGGCGTTCGCCGCCGCGCTGAGTTCGGGTACTTCGGAGATCTGGGGGTGGTCGGCCAGGCATTGCAGCCAGCGAACTTCAACAATTACGCGGAAGCGTATCAGGCCGAACTCACTGAACACGGGGCGCAGGCTACCGGTTTTGCTGCCATAGCGACCATCAATGGGTGAGACGGCTGTAATAGGAGAAAGTTGCATGTTGCTAGTCCGAAGTTAAGGTTGATTGGCGGGGCGCATGATACACAAAAGTGGGGTGTTTTTCAGGGGCGTAGCAGGTGATTCACACAGCTAAGCATCTTTTTTCGGCCAAGAATTAATTGCCAGCGGTACCCGCCGACCTGACGCCATAGCATTGCTGAGCGGATTCCTCCGAGAAGGCTGGCGCGGATACGTTGGGCGTTGTCGCTGCTTTGCAGGTGGCGGATATCCCCGGTGACATGGATACGGTTGGAAAAGGTGCTGAGGGTGTCCTGATAGAGTGCTGCCATGGCCCCAATGATGTTTTCGTGGGTTATTTCGAAGTGGACACATTGCTGACTTACTTGTTCAAGTCGATTGCCAAGAATTGAAAGCATCTCTTTGTTTTTAGATAGTTTTCTTTCGAGTTGAATTAGGGTGAGCGCATAACGAACGGCGTCTCCGGACATCGACTTTCGGTCTCGTTCGAGAACGTGTTTGAGATGGGTTAGCCCCAGATAAAGTCCGTGGCGCCCTTCATACACATCCTCTACCGATTCTGGCTTAGTCACCAGAACGCTATTAAGGGTGCACTCGAAACTGTCTGTTGGAACGCTACCGGTGCGGGCAATCTTCTCCACCAGAACGGCTGATTGGAAGATACCGGCTAAAGCGAGAACCTGATCCTGATAGTTGTGTGCCATGACTGAACGCTATTCCTTAATTGGATGCAGATGTGACGCGAGTGGACTGTACTCGCTGCTCGATAACACCACCACCGAGGCAGTGTTCACCATCATAGAAGACGACCGACTGCCCCGGCGTTACTGCTCGTTGAGGTGTATCAAATTCGACTCGGTAGCCCCCGGTAGCTTCATTATATAAAGTGCAGGGTTGATCGCTCTGGCGGTACCGCACTTTGGCTTTCAGTATGGCAGGCAGGGAGGGGGGCTGGTCATTGACCCAGTGAATGCTACTTAAGGTCAGGGCGTCGGAGAACAGCATTGGGTGCTCATTACCCTGGGCGGCAATCAACACATTACGTTCAAGGTCTTTTTCTACCACATACCAGGGGGCTTCACCGGCTTCCTTGAGGCCGCCAATTCCAAGTCCCTGGCGCTGACCCAGGGTGTGGTACATCAATCCATTGTGTTGGCCGATGATCTCACCTTCCGGGGTTTCGATATTTCCGGGTTGTGCGGGAATGTATTGCTTCAGGAAATCCTTGAAGCGGCGCTCGCCAATAAAACAGATGCCGGTACTGTCTTTTTTGTTGTGGGTAACAAGATCGTGCGCCTCCGCAATCTCCCGGACGCGGGGCTTTTCAAGTTCTCCCACGGGGAAGAGGGTCTTGGCGATCTGCGCCGAGCCTACCGCGTGCAGGAAATAGCTTTGGTCCTTATTGTTGTCGATGCCTTTTATCAATTGGTAATGGCCATCGTGCTCACGGCGGCGAACATAGTGTCCGGTGGCGATCGCATCCGCACCAATCAGCAGGGCGTAATCGAGAAATGCTTTAAATTTAATCTCCCGGTTGCAGAGAATGTCAGGATTGGGGGTACGCCCGGCTTTATACTCTTCAAGGAAGTGCTCGAAGACATTATCCCAGTATTCCGCCGCAAAATTTGCGGTATGCAGGTGAATACCCAGTTTATCGCACACTAATTGCGCGTCTTTTAAGTCTTCTTTAGCCGTGCAGTACTCGGTGCCATCATCTTCATCCCAATTTTTCATGAACAGGCCTTCAACCTGGTAACCCTGCTGTTGCAAAAGGAGGGCGGAAACAGATGAGTCGACACCGCCGGACATGCCGACGATCACCTTGGTATTCATGTTATTGCTCATGGTGCCTGCAAAATAGGGGAGGTTTGATGGGGCGGCTATTTTACCCATGCTCCCGAATAAGTTCCAATGGATAGCGTTTTCCAGCCAGGTAGTCGTCCAGACAGGTCCGAACCAGTGGGCTGCGGGTCGGGACCGAGTACTCTGAGAGCTCTTTAAGCGTAAGCCAGCAGGTTCCGCTAATATCGCTATCGCGCGTTAGATCGTCTCGCAGGCGTAGCGGTTGCGCGCTAAAGCAGTAGCGATGGTAGATCGTCTGGTTGGCTGCAGCATGGTAGATATAGATGCCAACAAGCGCCTTGATATCCACCTCCCAGCAACTCTCTTCAAGGGTTTCCCGAAGGGCTGCCTGCACCAGGGTTTCGCAGGGTTCAAGGTGGCCAGCGGGTTGATTGAGTACCATGCCCTGATCTGAGAGCTCTTCCACAAAGAGGAAGCGGCCCTGATCTTCCACGACAGTTGCAACGGTAATATGGGGTGGCCATTTCATCGGTGTTGAACTCTGTATCTGGTTGGGTTGATGCTTGGTGACGCCAGGATCTTTTTTCCGGTTTGATCGCCGAGCGAGAAAGGTGTTAAAACTAGCACTCTTTAGGCGGGGGTGCCCGCGCATATTTCCTTAAACGGATGATAGTTAATGAGCCAGCAGCGTTTTACTCATTTGGATGAGCAGGGCCATGCCCACATGGTCGATGTGACCGAGAAACAGGTAACTGAACGGGTTGCGATTGCAGAATCCTGGGTGCAGTTGAATCAGGAAACCTTTGACCTGATCAGCAGCCGCGAAATCGAGAAGGGCGATGTGCTGGCTACGGCGCGGATCGCAGGTATTCAGGCTGCAAAGCGTTGTTCGGACTTGATTCCGCTTTGCCATCCTCTGGCCTTAACCAAGGTTAAGGTAGAGTTTGAGCTGCACCCGGACAGCCATCGTATTCGGGTAGAATCCCTATGCAAGCTGGCGGGGCGCACAGGTGTAGAGATGGAGGCGCTTACGGCGGCTTCAATTGCCGCGCTTACGATCTACGATATGTGTAAGGCTGTAGATAAGGGGATTGTAATAGAAAGCACTCGACTGCTGGAAAAGTCCGGGGGTAAATCTGGCCACTGGCTGGTTGCGGGTACGACTCCATGAATATCGCCATTCAATATGAAGATTTTAGCCTCGCAGAGGAGGTGGCTGCACTGCGGGCTGGCAATAGCTCGGTAGGGGCGGTGGTTACTTTTGTTGGGGTAGTGCGTGATCTTAACCTGGATGCAGGGGTTTCCGCGTTGGAACTGGAGTGTTATCCGGCAATGGTTCAGAAAACCCTATCCACTATCGTTAAACAGGCGCAGGAGCGTTGGCAAGTGATGGATGCCACTGTTATCCATCGCATTGGCCGTCTGGAGGTAGAGGATCAGATCGTTTTCGTCGGGGTGACAAGCAAGCATCGCGGGGATGCCTTCGCGGCTTGCGAGTTTATTATGGATTACCTTAAAACGGACGCCCCGTTTTGGAAAAAGGAGCACGCTCAGGACGGTGCCCGATGGCTCGATGCAAGAGATAGCGATAGCAGTGCCCGCGAGCGCTGGGAGCGCAGCGAATAGGGCGGGTGCAGTTTATAGGTGGTAAAAAAGAGGCGTATAGCCTCTTTTTTTGTCAGGTTATTAGCGAGTTGGCCCGGGGTCAGTTCTCGCTGGATACGGTTTCTACCTCCTGACTGCTGTTTGTGTGTTCTGCTGCTGGTTCGTTGGCTGCCGGTTCCGTGGCTGTGATATTGATGGCGTGAAGACCTTTTGGCCCTTGTAAGATGTCGAAATTCACATCTTGACCGGCCTTAAGGGTCTTGTAGCCATCCATCTGGATGGACGAGTAGTGAACGAAAAGATCTTCGTCGCTGCCCTCCGGCAGAATAAAACCATACCCTTTGGCATTGTTAAACCACTTTACTTTACCAATAGGCATCCTCTACATCCCTCTGCTAGCTGGCTTGTGAGGCCAAACATCCCTATTTTGTTCGCTTTCCTGACTTGGGCAAAAAAGCAAACCCATCGCTCCACCGTTCGCGGGAACAGCCTCAAGTGTTTAACAAGTGATCGATTCTGTCAAGGAGAGGGGCTGCCAATGCCAACTGAGTCGCTGTATTATGGCGGATTGATCCACTTTTAACTGTTTTTTGCGGGAAAAACGCAATGGGTAAAGTTTTTGATGTTCGTCTAACATTAGGTAGTGAAGATGGTCAGGAGGGCGATGGTCACGTAGTTGTTGCGCCAACTAAGCCGAAACTGAAACCACCGCCGATGTATCGTGTAGTGCTTTTGAATGACGATTATACGCCGATGGATTTTGTGGTAGAGGTGCTGGAGCTCTTTTTTAACATGAACCGGGAGAAGGCGACCCACGTGATGCTGTCGGTTCATACTCAGGGTAAGGGAGTCTGTGGAATCTTTACGCGAGATATCGCGGAAACTAAAGCGGAACAAGTGAATCAATACTCTAGGGAGTGTGAGCATCCGCTGCAATGTAAGATCGAACGGGAATAATTACTCAGGAAGCCTGACAAATGCTGAATAAAGAGTTGGAAATAACCCTCAACTTAGCGTTCAAAGACGCACGAATGAAGCGGCATGAATTCATGACCGTAGAGCATCTTTTACTGGCGTTGCTGGACAACCAGGCAGCGCTGAGTGTGCTCAATGCTTGTGGTGCCGATATGGAGAGATTGCGACGCGATCTCACCGAGTTTGTCGATTCGACAACGCCACTGATCCCCAATAGCGAGGATGAGCGGGAAACACAGCCTACTCTCGGTTTTCAAAGGGTGCTGCAGCGAGCTGTTTTCCATGTTCAGAGTTCTGGTAAGCGAGAGGTTACCGGGGCCAACGTGTTGGTTGCGATCTTTAGTGAGCAGGAGAGTCAGGCGGTATATTTCCTTAAACAACAAAGCATTGCACGTATCGACGTGGTCAATTATATTGCGCACGGCATATCTCGCGTGGAGGGCACCCACGATCACGGCGATGCAGATCATCATGAAAGCGTTGAGGAGGAGTCGACCCAGGAGGGCGCTACCAATCCTCTGGAAAGTTTCGCCTCAAATCTGAACGAGTTGGCTCAAAGGGGTAAAATTGATCCCTTGGTAGGGCGTGATCTGGAGCTCGAGCGGGTGTCCCAGATCCTGATTCGCCGCCGCAAGAATAATCCTCTGTTGGTGGGTGAAGCCGGAGTTGGTAAAACCGCAGTTGCGGAAGGACTAGCCAAAAGAATAGTGGACGGTGAGGTCCCTGATATCCTGTCTCAAGCAACGGTTTACTCGCTTGATCTGGGCGCCCTGTTAGCGGGAACCAAGTATCGCGGGGATTTCGAAAAGCGTTTCAAGCAGTTGCTGGCGGAACTGGCTAAACGTGAACACGCCATTCTTTTTATTGACGAGATCCACACCATTATCGGAGCAGGAGCTGCATCGGGCGGGGTGATGGATGCTTCTAATCTGCTGAAGCCTTTACTTACCAGCGGTAATATTCGCTGCATTGGCTCTACCACCTTTCAGGAATTTCGTGGCATCTTTGAAAAGGATCGCGCGCTCGCCAGGCGTTTTCAGAAGGTTGATATCAATGAGCCTTCGGTTGCCGACACGGTTGAGATTCTGAAGGGGTTGAAGAGCCGTTTTGAGGAGCATCACCAGATCAAGTATAAGAAAGCGGCGTTAGAAGCCGCCGCCGAGCTGGCCGATCGCTATATCAATGATCGTCACATGCCCGATAAGGCGATAGATGTGATCGATGAGGCGGGTGCTTACCAAAGGTTGCAACCCGAAAAACGCCGTCGCAAATCGATTGGGGTTGGAGAGGTAGAGGCGATTATTGCCAAGATCGCCAGGATTCCGCCAAAGAGTGTGTCCTCCTCCGATAAGGAGGTTTTGGAGACGTTAGAGCGCAATCTCAAGCTGGTCGTGTTTGGCCAGGATGAGGCCATCGGCTCTTTGGCCACAGCGATTAAGCTCTCGAGAGCAGGCCTTAAGTCCCCGCAAAAACCTGTGGGATCTTTTCTGTTTTCTGGTCCTACCGGGGTGGGTAAAACCGAGGTTAGCCGCCAACTTGCAGAGGGGTTGGGCATTGAGTTGATTCGTTTCGATATGTCTGAGTATATGGAGCGCCACACCGTATCGAGGCTGATCGGGGCTCCACCGGGTTATGTTGGTTTTGACCAGGGCGGCTTGTTAACAGAGGCTATCAATAAGAGCCCCCACTGCGTGTTGCTTTTCGATGAGATCGAAAAGGCCCATCCGGAGGTGTTCAACCTGTTGTTGCAGGTGATGGATCACGGCACTCTGACCGACAATAATGGTCGTAAGGCCGATTTCCGCAATGTCATTATCATCATGACAACCAACGCGGGGGCGGAAACCATAGCGCGCAGCTCCATCGGCTTTAGCGTGCAGGATCATACTTCCGATGGTATGGAGGCGATTAAAAAGCTCTTTACTCCAGAGTTTCGGAATCGGCTGGATAGCATTATTCAGTTCGGTGCGCTCTCTGTCGAGAGTATCAAGCGGGTTGTTGATAAATTCCTGACAGAGTTGCAGGCGCAGTTGGATGACAAGAAAGTCATGCTTGATGTCGATGAGGAGGCGCGTAGCTGGCTCGCTGCGCAGGGTTACGACAAGTTAATGGGCGCACGACCGATGGCGCGACTCATCCAGGATAGCATTAAGCGACCCTTGGCGGAGGAGATATTGTTTGGTGAGTTGTCCGTGTCCGGCGGAACGGCTTACGTGACAATCAAGGGTGGGGAGTTGGCGATTAAGGCCGAAGCCGCTGCGTAGCAGCGGCTTTAATACCGTTTAACGTGCCCGGTAGGTGATGCGGCCTTTCGACAGGTCGTAAGGGGTGAGTTCTACTCGTACCTTATCGCCGGTCAGGATGCGGATATAGTTTTTGCGCATCTTGCCTGAAATGTGCGCAGTAACGACATGACCATTTTCCAGTTCTACCCGGAACATAGTGTTTGGAAGGGTGTCGATAACAGTACCTTCCATCTCAATTGAATCTTCTTTTGCCATTCGGCATCTTCCTCAAACTGGTGATTCAGAACTGAACCTTGGTACAGTCTGCATTAAAATCAGGCGCGTATGATGCCCTAATTAATACTTGAAATCAAAGGATTGCGGCGGAACCTTTGATGGTTTTAGCGAAGCTCCATCCACTGGTTGTCGAGCAGTAGTTCCAGTGGGCGATATTTACCCTTGTAACTCATTTTTTTGCACTGTTTTATCCAGTATCCAAGGTACAGGTAGGGCATATTGAGCTGACGGCATAGTTCGAGTTGTTTGAGGATGCAGTAACTACCAAGGCTGCTTTTAGCGAGGTCCGGGTCAAAGAAGGTGTAGATTGCGGACAGTCCATCCTCAAGCTGGTCCGTTACCGATACCGCGACCAGCGTGTCCCCATCGTGGAATTCGTAGAGGTGGCAAAATTCCCAACTGCTGGTGAGGAAGGATTCGTACTGAGATGGGGTTGGGGGTGCCATGTCCCCATCCCCGTGGCGGCTATTGATATAGCGCTGGTAGAGTTGATAGTGGCTTTCATCGTAGCGGGCGGGATGGCGTTGGCAACTAAGGTGCGCGTTCCGCTTCAGGATCCGTTTCTGACTTTTGGTTGGTGTCGCGCGATCGGCCCGGATGCGGATGGGTATACAGGCGTTACAATCGCCGCAGTGGGGTCGATAAAGGTGTTTTCCGCTGCGGCGAAATCCAAAGTTTGAAAGCTGGCTGTAAAGTGCGTGGTCAACGGTGACTTCTGGATCTAGAAAAAGAGTTGTCGCCTGCCGCTCGTCCAGGTAGCTGCAGTCGTGTGATGGGGTAGTATAGAAACGCAGTTCTTTCAGGTTCGACATGCCACTATCCGTTGTAATCCCCGTCCAGTTTCCAGAGGGTGGGTCGCTCTGATTCTGCGCCTGTAGGATAGGGATTGGCAAATTTATTGAGTTGCTCGTGAAACTCTTCGCGTCCCATGGAGCTCGCACCCAGAGATCTGAGGTGGGGGCTCTCTACCTGGCAGTCGATCAGTTGAAACTGCCACCGCTCCAACTGTGCGCAGAGGTGGACCAAGGCGATCTTCGATGCATTGCTTACCAGGCTAAACATCGACTCACCAAAAAAGACTTTGCCTATAGCGATGCCATATAGCCCACCAACCAGTTCACCTTGCTGCCAGCACTCGATCGAGTGAGCGTGGCCCAGAGTGTGCAGATTGCAGTAGGCGTCGTACATTTCAGGCGTTATCCAGGTCTGGTCGGTATAATTTCTGGAGGCTGCGCAATGTTTCATGACGGCGGGAAATGCGCGATCCACGGTTATTTTAAAGCGCTTTTGTCGTAGCACTTTTTGGAGCGATTTTGAGATATGAATCTTTGAAGGGAGTAGCACGCAGCGTGGACTAGGAGACCACCACAGGATAGGTTCTCCCGGGCTAAACCAGGGGAAAATCCCTTGTCTGTAGGCGCTCAGGATCGTTTGGGGATGCAGGTTTCCTCCCGCCGCCAGCAAGCCGTTAGGCTCACTGAGGGCCGTATCGATCGGCGGAAAGATGACCTGTTTTTCATCGAGCCATGGCAGACGTGGCATCGTACAGGACGGTTACTCTTCGTCCAGGAAACGCTCGGCGTCGAGTGCAGCCATGCAGCCGGTACCCGCGGAGGTGATCGCCTGCCGATAGATATGATCTGCAACATCACCTGCGGCGAATACCCCGCTAATACTGGTCTGGGTCGCATTGCCTTCGGTGCCACTGTTTACCTTCAGGAATCCATCTTTCATCTCAAGTTGGCCTTCAAACAGGTCAGTGTTGGGTTTGTGACCTATCGCAATAAAGACACCGGCAACGTCCAGCTCTTTGGTCTCCCCGGTCTGTGCGTTTTTGATCCTGGCGCCAGTTACTCCGGTCTCATCACCGAGCACCTCATCGAGTGTTTGGTTCCACTCCAGTGTGACATTTCCATTTGCGGCCTTCTCGAAGAGCTTGTCCTGCAGAATTTTTTCACAGCGCAGCTTGTCTCGGCGATGGATGAGAGTGACCTCGGATGCGATGTTGGCAAGGTAAAGCGCCTCTTCCACAGCGGTGTTGCCGCCGCCAACAACGGCTACCTTCTGTTTTTTGTAAAAGAATCCATCACATGTGGCGCAGGCGCTCACGCCTTTGCCCATAAAGGCTTCTTCCGAGGGGAGTCCCAGGTATTGGGCGGTAGCGCCGGTCGCGATGATTAGCGCGTCGCAGCTGTATTCCCCGCTGTCCCCCTTCAGGCGGAAGGGGCGTTGACGCAGGTCCGCTTCATTGATGTGGTCGTATACAATCGAGGTCTCAAAGCGTTCAGCGTGTTCACGCATGCGTTCCATCAGCTCGGGACCCTGTAGCCCTTCGGCGCCCGATGGCCAGTTGTCCACCTCGGTGGTAGTCGTGAGCTGTCCACCCGGTTGCATGCCGGTGATCAGTACCGGGTTGAGGTTGGCGCGGGCGGCATAGACTGCTGCGGTATAACCGGCCGGGCCGGCACCGAGAATAATCAGGCGGGCATGTTGGGTGTCGCTCATGAGGGTATCCTGTAATAGAGGCTGAAAGCTGAATCATGCTGTAGGGCGGTAATAATACGGAAGCTGGTGAAGGGGTTCAATCGGTTATCGAATGGTCCACAGTTTCTTTAGAAAAGTCGTTTAAATACCGTTGGTTATGGTCGCTGGTAGAGCAAATGAGTACAATGGTGCCTGAGTCGTAGTCGATGCTTGCGACGGTTTTTTTGTAGGGACATCAAAGGAAGCGGATTTGAAAGACTCCAAAGCGGCAAAGCCTGCATCAACCACCACGTTGAAGCAGCAATTCTCTCTTCGTTTACGCGAGGGAGGTTTGATTCTTCTGTTGGCGCTTTGCGTCTACATGTTGATGGCTTTAACCACCTATCATGGTGCTGACCCCGGTTGGTCGAGCGCGGTAAGCCACGGTGAGGTTCGCAATGCTGCAGGGAGAAGCGGAGCCTGGTTTTCAGACCTGCTGTTGTCACTGTTCGGATATTTTGCCTACCTGTTTCCTTTAATTCTTGGGGGCAAGTGTTGGCAGCTATTTCGCGGACGCCACCACGCCTCCCGTTGGAGGCCTACGCTTGCAGGGCTGCGGCTGGCAGGTCTTATCGCCACGCTGGTGTCAGGAGCAGCGCTGGCAACGCTTCATATTTCAGTTGATAGCTCGCTGCTACCTGAAACAGCGGGGGGGATTCTTGGAGGCATCATAGCCAACGGTTCCCTCGATAGTTTGGGGCGGCCGGGCCTGACCCTGGTCTTGGTAAGCTGCTTTTTGGTTGGGGTGACGGTATTCACCGATCTCTCTTGGCTGAAGTTGATGGATCGTACCGGCACCATCACACTAAACCTGCTCAGCGCGCTGATGTTGCGCTTGCGGCGCTGGAAAGCGGATTTTGTGGAGCGCCGTGAAAGCCGCGAAATCCAAAAAGTTAAACAGGAACGTAAAGTGGTCATTGCCCAGGAAGTTAAGCGGCAGAAGGCCCGTGAACCGGTAAAAATAGCGGCGCCAGTGAAAAAGCTTGAGTCCAGTAAACGGGTTGTCAAAGAGCGCCAGGCGAGCCTGTTTGATGAGCCTGTCAAGGGCGCTCTGCCACCGCTGTCCCTGCTTGACGATGCGGACAAAAGCGCTGTTCATGGGTATTCTGCAGAATCACTGGAGGGGATGTCCAAGCTGCTTGAGCTCAAGCTGAAAGACTTCGGTGTGATTGCAGAGGTCGTCGCGGTGCATCCGGGACCGGTTGTTACCCGTTTTGAAATTCAACCCGCCGCGGGTGTAAAGGTCAGTAAAATCACTAACCTTGCCAAGGACCTGGCAAGGTCTTTGGCAGTTATCAGCGTTCGAGTTGTCGAAGTGATTCCGGGTAAATCCGTGGTTGGAATCGAGATTCCCAACGAAGATCGCAATACGGTCTATTTTTCCGAGGTGGTAGGTTCTCCGGTATTCGATGAAACCGTGTCCCCCGTAGGCCTCGCCCTGGGGCATGATATCGGTGGTGCCCCTGTGGTGGTGAATCTTGCCAAGATGCCCCATTTGCTCGTCGCAGGCACTACCGGCTCCGGTAAATCGGTTGGGGTAAATGCGATGATACTGAGCATTTTGCTTAAGGCCTCTCCCGAAGAGGTTCGGCTGATTATGGTCGACCCAAAGATGCTGGAACTCTCCATTTACGACGGCATTCCCCATCTGCTGACGCCTGTGGTCACCGATATGAAGGACGCCGCTAATGCCTTGCGTTGGTGCGTTGCCGAAATGGAGCGTCGGTACAAGCTCATGGCCGCGATGGGGGTGCGTAATATTGCGGGCTACAACCGTAAGGTAAAAGATGCTGAAAAGGCTGGGGAGCCGTTGCCTGATCCTTTGTATGATCCGATAGGGGAGAGTGACGTCGCGCCAACGCTTGAAACCCTGCCCTTTATTGTGGTCGTGGTCGATGAGTTTGCCGATATGATTATGGTGGTCGGCAAGAAAGTGGAAGAGCTGATTGCCCGAATTGCCCAGAAAGCGCGAGCGGCCGGTATCCACCTGATATTAGCTACCCAGCGTCCGTCGGTAGATGTTATTACCGGGCTTATTAAAGCAAACGTACCCACGCGCATTGCGTTTCAGGTCTCTTCTAAAATCGATTCACGCACCATCCTCGACCAAGGCGGGGCTGAGCAGTTGCTGGGCCACGGAGATATGCTGTATCTGCCGCCAGGGAGTGGTGTGCCTGTTCGGGTTCATGGTGCTTTTGTCTCTGATGATGAGGTTCACCGCGTTGTGGATGACTGGAAGAAACGTGGCGAACCTGATTTCATTGATGAGATACTTAGTGGTGCCAGTGGCAGCGACATGGGCCTCGGTGGTGGGGGAGACGACGGCGAAGAATCCGATGCGCTTTATGACCAGGCGGTTGCTTTTATTACCGAAACACGGCGGGCATCAATCTCATCGGTGCAGCGTAAATTCAAAATTGGCTACAATCGTGCTGCTCGTTTAATTGAAAGTATGGAAATGGCAGGTGTAGTCAGCTCTATGGGCAGCAATGGTGGGCGTGAAGTGTTGGCACCACCAGCTCCCCGAGATTAACCAAGGAATCTATAACTCTTATGCGTCTGTTTATGATCTTGTTGTCGAGCCTTTGCTTGGGAACGGTACAGGCTAGCGATGTTGATGAGCTAAACCGCATGTTATCCAAGGCTCGCAGTATCAACGCCCAGTTTGAGCAGTTGACCATGGACGCTAGTGGGGCGCGGGTTCAGCAATCCAGTGGACAGTTGGTAGTAGAGCGTCCGGAACGTTTTCGTTGGCAAGTCGCAGCTCCGTTCCCGCAGTTAGTGATTTCAGATGGTCAGCGTGTATCTATCTACGACCCGGATCTGGAGCAGTTGACGATTCAAGCGCTGGACCCACGTGCAGGGACGACCCCGGCGTTGATTCTTAGTGGCGACCGGCAAGCAATAGAGCGGGATTTTGAGGTTAAAGCGGTGCAGCGAGAGGGTGAAGTGCTGCGCTTTAAGCTGGTTCCCCGTGCGCCGGACTCCCTTTTTGAGAGTCTGGAGCTGGAGTTCGTTAATGACCAAATAGGGGCGATGCAACTCGTGGACTCCTTTGGTTCCAGCACTCGTATCGATTTCTCCTCGGTAGAGATAAATATGCCAGTGCCCCCAGAGTTGTTTGAAATGAGTGTCCCCGAAGGCACCGATATCATCGAAGACCTACGTTGATGCACACCCCGGGACTTTTTGCAGAGGAGGGCTATCGGCCACTGGCGGACCGATTACGGCCTCGCTCCCTCGAAGAGTACCTCGGCCAGGATCACCTATTGGCCGAGGGGCGCCCGCTGCGTTCGGCTTTGGAGCGGGGTGCGATTCATTCGATGGTGCTATGGGGGCCGCCCGGTGTGGGTAAGACAACCTTGGCGCGACTGATCTCCTCCTACGTCGACGCCCGTTTCGAGGTGGTGTCTGCGGTGCTATCCGGGGTTAAAGAGATACGAGCAGTCGTTGAGCGCGCCCAGCAGTGCAGGGGGCAACAAAAAACCATTTTGTTTGTCGACGAGGTGCACCGCTTCAATAAGGCGCAGCAGGATGCTTTTCTTCCCTACGTAGAGGATGGCACCCTGATCTTTATCGGCGCTACCACTGAAAATCCCTCCTTTGAACTCAATAATGCACTGCTATCACGGGCTCGAGTATATCTACTGAAGTCGTTACCCGTTGCCAGTCTGCACGCGGTGGCTCGTGCCGCGTTAAGTGACGTTGAGCGTGGCTTGGGGGGGCGAGATCTTTCCATTGCTGATGATGTGCTTGACCTGTTATGTGGTGCCTGCGATGGGGATGCCAGACGCTTGTTGAACCTTTTGGAGATCGCGTCTGACCTGATAGATGACGGCAGCCCGGTTACTCGGGAGGCGATCGCCGAGGTGTTGGGAGAATCGGTGCGGCGCTTCGACAAGGGAGGAGACCAGTTTTACGATCAGATATCTGCATTTCATAAATCAGTACGTGGATCTTCACCCGACGGAGCTCTCTACTGGTTTGCTCGGATGCTCGATGGAGGAGGGGACCCCCTTTACGTTGCCCGCCGCCTGTTGGCGATCGCCTCAGAAGATATTGGGAATGCGGATCCCCGAGCGATGCAGGTCGCACTGAATGCGTGGGATGCGTTCGAGCGCCTGGGTCCGGCTGAGGGTAATCGAGCGATTGCCCAGGCTGCGGTTTATTGCGCCTGCGCGCCCAAAAGTAACGCCGTATACACGGCGTTCAAAGCCGCCTGTGCGCAGGTGGGAGCAGGAGCCAGTGAAGAGGTTCCCCCGCATCTGCGCAATGTACCAACCTCGTTGATGAAAGAGCTGGGATATGGTGCAGAGTATCGCTATGCCCATGATGAGGAGAATGGGTATGCAGCGGGTGAGCGTTACCTGCCCGAGTCTATTGGCAATCAGCGTTATTACGAGCCTACTGACAGGGGGCTAGAGCGGAAAATCGGTGAAAAGTTGAAGTTTCTGCGAGAGCTTGATCAACGCAGTGATCGTCAGCGGGGGGGAGGCTGAAATGTGGCAACAACTGCTATTTGTAGGCGCTGGGGGGGCGGTCGGTGCGGTTGCGCGTTTTATGGTCTATCACCTCTACGGTTTGACCGGTTCGAAGCTATTTCCAATGCCCACGCTGATCGTTAATGTAGCGGGTTCCTTTTTAATCGGAATCGCTTATTTTACGCTGGTAGAAAGGCTACAATTGCCACCGGTGTGGAAAAACGGCCTGATCAGTGGGTTTCTGGGTGCTTTCACTACGTTTTCTACCTTCTCCCTGGACGCGCTGCGGATGATCCAGAATGGAGAGGTGGGGATCGCGATGGGGTACATTGTCGCTAGCGTGGTATTTTGCCTTATGGCGACGCTGGCAGGATTTTTTGTCGTTGAAAAATTAATCAGCTAATTGTTTGTAAGGTAACCAATGTTAGACGCAAAACTGGTGCGAGGGAGCACTGAAGAGATCGCCGAGAAACTGTTGGTAAAGCAGTTCAAGCTCGATGTCAGCCGTATTCAGGCCCTCGAAGGGCGCCGTAAAGAGATTCAGGTCAAGACCCAGGAGCTGCAAAATGAACGCAAGGTTGGCTCGAAGCGATTCGGCCAGCTTAAGGCTGCGGGTGAAGACATTGCTCCTCTTAAAGCAGAGATGGATCGGCTCGGAGAGGAGTTAAAGGTATCCGAGGATCTGCTGAACCAGGTTCAGCATGAGCTCAATGATATTCTTTTGCAGGTTCCCAATATACCGGACCCCTCTGTGCCTGCTGGCACGACGGAAGATGACAACGTTGAGAATCGGCGTTGGGGCACTCCGAGAGAGTTTGATTTCGAACCCAAAGATCATGTCGCTTTGGGAGAGCTCAATGGAGAGCTTGATTTCGAGACGGCAGCGAAACTTTCCGGCGCGCGCTTTGCAGTCATAAAGGGCAAGCTCGCTCGCCTGCACCGGGCCATCACCCAGTTTATGATCAATACCCATATTGAGGAGCATGGGTATGAAGAGATCTATGTGCCTTACCTGGTCAATGCCGACTCTCTTCGGGGAACCGGACAGCTACCCAAGTTTGAAAAAGATCTGTTCAAAATAGAGCGCGAGGATCAGCACGATCTTTACCTGATCCCTACAGCAGAGGTGCCGGTCACCAATGTTGTGCGGGACAGCATCGTCGAAGGTGCTGATATGCCGCTGAGCTACGTATGCCACTCTCCCTGCTTTCGAAGTGAGGCAGGTAGTTATGGTCGGGACGTTCGGGGAATGATTCGCCAGCACCAGTTTGACAAGGTTGAAATGGTGCATGTGGTTCGCCCAGAAGACTCCTGGGACACGCTGGAAAAACTCACAGGTCACGCCGAATCAATTCTGAAAAAGCTGAACCTTCCCTACCGAGTGGTAACACTCTGCGGAGGTGATCTCGGCTTTTCCTCTGCTAAAACCTATGATATCGAGGTTTGGCTTCCCGGCCAGCAAAAGTATCGTGAAATTTCCTCATGCAGCAATATGACGGACTTTCAGTCTCGCCGCATGATGGCCCGGTGGCGGAATCCGGAAACGGGCAAGCCGGAGCTGGTTCATACGCTTAATGGTTCGGGCCTTGCTGTCGGGCGTACCATGGTAGCGATCATTGAGAACTATCAGGACGAGCGAGGGCGCATTCAGGTGCCCGAGGTACTTCTCCCCTATATGGGTGGAGTTACCAAAATCTAATAATCCGGGGCGCATGCCCCGGTTCTTGTTTATTACCATTGTTTTTATTGATAGCGAGTCACTGGGTTTTTATGGATTTCTTGCCGCTCTACTTTGATCTAAAAGACAAGCCGTGCCTGGTTATCGGCGGTGGGGAGGTAGCCTGCCGTAAAGCGTCACTATTACTTAAGGCTGGCGCGCATATCTTAATCGTTGCGCAGGAAGTAGGCGCGGGTGTTCGTGCGCTTGCTGAGGATTCAAGAGTAGAGATCGTACAGGGCAGTTACGCTCCCGAGCAGCTTGAGGGTAAAGTGCTGGTTATTGCGGCGACCAATAACTATCGGGTAAATAGTGCGGTCTCTGAACAGGCTAAATCCAATAATATCCCCGTTAACGTGGTTGATAATCCATCATTGTGCAGTTTTATTTTGCCTGCGATTATTGATCGCTCTCCGATTGTTGTAGCCGTCTCCAGCGGAGGAAAATCACCTGTGCTTGCACGCCTGCTGAGGTCTCGGTTGGAGTCGACAATTCCAGCAGCCTATGGTCGCTTGGCTGAACTGGTTGGAGGGTTCCGTGATGCGGTAAAGGCTCGTTTTTCCAGTATCAACCAGCGCCGCGGATTTTGGGAGTCGGTTCTTCAGGGGGATGTTGCGGAGCTGGTTTTCTCTGGTAAGGAGGCGGAGGCCGGGGAGCGTCTGGCGCAACTCATCGAAGCCCGATCTAGCGACGAACTGCCGGTCGGCGAAGTTTATCTGGTAGGGGGAGGACCGGGGGATCCCGATCTATTAACCTTTCGTGCGCTGCGCTTGATGCAGCAGGCCGACGTTGTACTGTACGACCGGTTGGTGTCAGAAGCGGTGCTTGATATGACTCGCCGAGATGCAGAGCGTATTAATGTCGGCAAAGCGCGCTCCCGGCACACCTTGCCCCAGGAGGAGATCAACGATCTGTTGGTCAGGCTGGCACGGGAGGGGCACCGTGTGTTGCGCCTCAAAGGGGGCGACCCCTTTGTTTTCGGTCGTGGCGGAGAGGAGATCGACAAGCTTGCCGAGAATGGAATCCCTTTTCAGGTAGTGCCAGGTATTACTGCGGCAACGGGCTGTTCGTGCTATGCGGGCATTCCGTTGACGCACCGGGATTATGCCCAGTCGGTACGATTTATTACCGGGCACTTAAAGGATGGCACCTGCAAATTGCCCTGGGATGAGCTGGTGCACAAAGGGCAAACGGTCGTGTTTTATATGGGGCTGATAGGGCTGCCGACGATCTGCCGGAAGTTGATTGAGCATGGCCGCGGCCCGGACACCCCGATCGCGTTGATTCAACAGGGCACTACCCGAAATCAGCGTGTTTTTACCGGCACTTTGGCTACCATCGCCGACATTATCGCCCGCCAGGAAGTAAAGGCACCTACCCTGATTATCGTGGGTGAAGTCGTTTCGCTACGCGAGAAATTGGGGTGGCAGGGGGATGCCTGATTTGGCAAGCAGATCTGCACTTAAAGGCGGGATTTATCCCGTTGTTGCCATAACTCCGACGCCAGCTCGAGAGCTTGATGCTGGGATTGGGCTTTTCCCATCTGCTTAAGCGCTATCGCCGCGGTACTGATGACCGCCGAGTGGCCGTATTCGTCTTGAGTGGTTCCGCGCCATAGGCCGGTCAGGTTGCTGAGTTCTAGGCTCTCAGGTTTTAGATGACGCCGTTTAAATAGCGCCGGCCACTCCTCCTCCACAAGATCCTCTCCAAGGACGGCCCTTACCTGTAAAGGGTTGTCAGGATTGCGCTCGATCTCTCCGCCGTCGCCTTTAATGACCGAAATATTTTCATAGCCGAGCAGCTTGCCGGCAAGTTGGTGCACTGGCTGGTAGGCTGGGTGAAAGATGCTCTGGATAACATGGGGTGCGTCAAGTGGGTTGAGTAGTCGTACCAGGGAGTGCACGGGGGAGCGGACACCGAGAGTATTGCGAAGATCGATAATAGCTTGTAGTTCGGGGCAGAGCGTCTTCAGTGGCATATAGGCGAAACGCTGCTCGGAAATTGCGCCTCGCACCTGCTTCCACGAGCAGCACACGGGAAACCCCAGCTCCTCGAGAACCTTTCGGGTGTAGATGCGGCCTGAGGTGTGCCCTTCGGTACCGTGCATGAAAACTCGAACACCATGATCATTTAACAGCAGCACACTGAGAATAAACCAGGGCAGTTGGCGGCGTTTTCCTGCGTATGAAGACCAGTCCAGATCCACGGCAATGGGTTCGTCAGGTAACTGGATATAATCGCGAACAGCATGGGCAAATCCCGCCAGCTCTTCGGAACTTTCGCTTTTTACGCGCAGTAGTAACAGAAACGCGCCGAGCTGAACGAGCTCGAATTCACCGCGCAGAACCATACCCATTGCGGCTTGAGCTTCCTCCTGGGTGAAGGAGCGTGACCCCTTGGGGCCTTTGCCAAGAATCCTGAGATAGGGTGCAAAAGGGTGCTCGGTGAGCTGTGGGGTGGTTATCTGGGTCATGGACTATATGCAATTGGTTGGTTTGGGTAAGCCCGCGATCCGCGAGGCCAATTTTGCAGGACTCCCGGGGAACAGTTGTAGCAGGTAGATACTGTTACCTTTTTCGCTGCCTAAAGTGCGGCTTATATGCTTAACCAGCGGCCGCATTGCGGGAGAAAGTTGGTATTCGTCGTAGAAGGCCCTGAGGCTGTTAATGACCTCCCAGTGAGCCTGCTCCAGAGTAATATCGTCTAGCCGTGCGAGCTCGACAGCTACCTCCGGAGACCAGTCCTTGAGGTGTTTGAGATACCCCTCGCCATCCAGCTCTATAGACAGGTTGCCAGCTTGGATGTATCGCATATCAGCCCCAGCTGAGAGATTTAGTGTGTTGTTCGGTCAGAACAACGAAGCCATCGTAGTCGACCGGTGTAACCTGTTCAGGAAGCAACTCACTGAGTCCCCGGGCGCGCAGGTCTTCCTGTAAGGCATAAATCCTTAGTGTGGAGGGCTGCTCGCACAGCAACTGGAATCCGGAGGAGCCGGGTAGCACATTAAAAACGCCATCCTCGATCAATAGGAGTGAGGCGTCGGGGAGCGCCAGATTTAGGCAGCGTCGCAGCGCGTCGGAGCCCGAGTCTGGTTTGTTGACAATATGCAGCATAGGCTCCTTCCTAGAATCCAAGAACGATATCAGTATCGTTGAGATGACCAGCCAACTCTTCGCGGGATAGGCATTCGACCCTAACGCAAAGTTGTTGGGGGTCTAGGCCTCGTGCTTTAAGACTATCGTTACATACCAGCAGGCGCTCGATACCGTAAAGTTCCAATGCTGGTAAGGCCGCTGAAAACTTTTTTTGTCCCGGCGCCCGGGGATTTTGCAGGTCCAGTAGTTGATAGACACCGTCACCGTCGAATAGGAGGGATACATCGAGGTCAAAAGCTGCGCCGATGAGTGCGGTATCCAGGGCTTCCTTGGCTGCGAGGCTTCCGTAGGGAGGTTTGCTGGTAAGAACGCAGAGGGATTTTGTCATGCTTCAGGCCCCGAAGGTGATCAGGCGGTCGCTATTGACGGCGCCCTCAATAAGCTGGCCCAGCCCCGACAAAGTTGTTGCGTTGGAAAGGTTGGCGCAGCTTTTTTCGTAACGTTGTTGCTCTTCATGGTTGAGTAGTCCTCGCCGCAAAGCCGCAGCGACACACACAACGGCGTCTAGCTTATGAGTATCAATAAACGCCTGCCACTGCGCCGGAAGATTAATTTCATCCTGGGGTGGTACGGCGAGGCTGGAGCCAACGTGTA
This sequence comes from Aestuariirhabdus sp. LZHN29, assembly GCF_049985285.1. Taxonomy (NCBI): domain Bacteria; kingdom Pseudomonadati; phylum Pseudomonadota; class Gammaproteobacteria; order Oceanospirillales; family Aestuariirhabdaceae; genus Aestuariirhabdus; species Aestuariirhabdus sp. LZHN29. The sequence goes on from NZ_JBNIEU010000005.1 coordinate 35,629, forward strand.
CCCCATCCTGGTAGAAAAAGAGACGGCTAATCACGTGGCCGCGTGCGATCAGGGCATGACAAAAGCTCAATGCGCTGTAGCAAGCCTGACTCGTGTAAGGAGCGCCGTAGATGGCAATGGTGTAATTCATCCATTACTCCGGGGCTGCGAAAGAGGGAGTATCGTAAAAAGCAAAAGGCCCCGATATTGTCGGGGCCTTTGCAAAGCCGGTTGAGGGTTAATCGTCACCGCCGAATACACCAACCAAATGCAGAAGGTGAATAAAGAGATTGTAGATGCTCAGGTATAGCGCCACGGTCGCCATCACATAGTTGGTTTCACCACCGTGAATGATGTTGCTGGTGTCATAAAGAATAAAACCGGAAAACAGCAAAACCGCCATCACGGATATCGCCAGCTGCATGCCGCTAATCGAGAAAAACATCCCAACCAGTATCGCCGCGATCAGTACCAGCAGGCCGACAAAAAGGAATCCACGCATAAAACTGAAGTCTTTGCGGGTTGTTAGCGCATAGCCGGACAGCGCAAAGAATATCAGTCCGGTCATACCCAAGGCTGAAGTGACGATGTTGCCACCGTTGGGCAGGGACAGGTACATGGAAATAATGGGGCCGAGCTGATAACCCATATATCCGGTGAACAAAAACACCAGAGGCAGTGCCCACACGCTATTACGGGCTTTGCTGACAGCAAACAGCAAGCCAATCATGATTACAAGGGATAGAATCCAGTGGACGGCAGGAGCGTTCATCAGGACGGCAACAGTGCTGGTTAAAGCGCTGAAGACCAGGGTCATAGATAGCAACATATAGGTGTTGCGGATCACCTTGTTGGTTTGAAGTACCTGCTCCTCCGAGCGGGCAATCGCCGTTACTTGCTCATTCATTCGCCTGTTTCTCCATGCATGCTAATTGAGAGTTGAATCCAATGTTCATCATACCGGCAGCCCTTTGTAAATCAAGTAGATACCGCTCTATTATGATGAAAACGACCGCTTGCGGATTCCTAACAGTTCAGGGTTTAAGCGTTTTGAGTCGTCTCCAAACGGATAGTTCCTGATAAGGTGGGATTAATCAATGGAATCAAGCGATTCGCCGTTGACACAGTGCGTAATTCGGGTAAGATTTGCGCCATCTCGAAGCCGGTGCTTGTGGCGGCGAGATTGCTTTAGGTGAGCTGGCAGAGTGGTTGAATGCAGCGGTCTTGAAAACCGCCGTAGGTTAGTAGCCTACCCGGGGTTCGAATCCCTGGCTCACCGCCACATTTAAACAACAACGCCCCGTTTTCGGGGCGTTGTTGTTTCTACTGGTTACCAAAGTGACATCCCCCGCGCTATTTATCGTATCTCTGCACTAATTCTGCACCAAACAAAGGCGATTCTGTGCCGGCTGAAGTCGTGGCCACGATAGCCTGTATACCCCTGTTTTCCTTGACGCCGGAGTCTGTTTGAGGGCGCCCGGGCTGGTTTTGATGTCCGCGTTCATGCTTTGTGATAAGTCGCCGAAAATTACCCTTATAAATTCCAGTGCTATTGCTATACTGATTCTCTGTTTAGCCGACCGATGGGCAACTTCTTTCGGAGTTCTGCAGTGGCAGGAGTTGCACTTATAATAAGCATAAGGAGTGCGCAATGCTGAAATCCCTCAGTATCGACCCTGGGAAATGCACAGGGTGTCGTCAATGTGAAATGGCCTGTTCGTTTGAAAAAGAGGGGGTGTTTAACCCGTCTCGCTCACGAATCCAGGTGTTTGAATTTCATCACGAAGGGCGTTTCGTGCCCTATACCTGTACACAATGTAGCGAAGCCTGGTGCATGAAAGCATGCCCGGTAGATGCAATACGTACCGATCTTGAACTGGGCGCCAAGCTTGTTTATGACGATATCTGCGTTGGTTGCAAGGTCTGCACCATCGCCTGTCCTTTCGGCACCATCAACTACGTTCCCGAGACGGGGAAAGTCGCAAAATGCGACCTATGCGATGGCGCGCCTAAGTGTGCTGAAGCTTGCCCCACTGATGCGATCACATTTATTGACGCCGCTTTGACGGGGATGGAACGCATGAGACAGTCCGCTTCGGCAAATAATCCAACCGCTGGCCAAAGCGCCTGATCGCAGAGGAGAGACAACTATGTCATGGTCACAAAAAGTTCTGCGTGTAAATCTTACCAATGGAACAGCAGTTGCTGAGCCGCTTAATATGGAGTGGGCTCAAAAATACCTGGGACAAAGAGGGCTGGGAACTCGTTACCTTTGTGAAGAGGTCGATCCTCAGGTGGATGCGCTATCACCCGAAAATAAGCTGATTATGGTTAATGGGCCTTTAACCGGGACCATGGCCGCCACCGGTGGCCGATATGCTGTGGTCACCAAAAGCCCTTTGACCGGAGCGGTCGCATGTTCGAACTCTGGTGGTTTTATCGGTGCCGAGTTGCGAAATGCTGGCTGGGATATGGTGATATTTGAAGGGCGCTCTGACAAGCCGGTCTATCTGAATATTGAAAACCAAAACGCGGAGCTTTTAGACGCTTCGGATTTGTGGGGTACCTCCGTTTGGGAGACCGATGAGAAAATCCGCCAGCGGCATCAGGACCCAAGGGTGCGAATAGCTGCGGTTGGACGTTCTGCGGAAAACGGCTGCCTTTATTCGGCGATTGTTAACGATCTGCATCGTGCGGCGGGCCGCTCCGGGGTAGGCACTGTTATGGCCTCCAAGAATCTCAAGGCGGTGGTGGTGCGAGGTTCCCTTGGTGTTTCCGGGATTAAGGATCCTCAGCGATTTATGAAAGAGATCGCGATTCAAAAACAGGTTCTGGCCGATAACCCCGTCACCGGGGTAGGGTTGCCCACTTACGGTACCCAGGTGTTGATGAACGTGATTAATGAGGTGGGTGCACAGCCAACCCGCAACGCCCGCGATGTCCAGTTTGAGAGTGCACACAAGATTTCCGGTGAAGCGATGCATGAACCACGGGAAAGCGATGGCAAGCCAAACCTGACCCGCAATGCCGGCTGCTTTGCCTGCACAATTGCCTGTGGGCGAATATCAACCATTGACCAAACTCACTTCTCAATCAAAAACAAGCCTCAGTACTGGGGTAATACCGGTGGTCTGGAGTATGAGAATGCGTGGTCGATGGGGTCCGATACCGGGATTGATGATCTTGACGCGGTGACCTATGCGAACGCTATCTGTAATGAAGATGGCATCGACCCAATCTCTTTCGGCGCTACTCTGGCTGCCGCAATGGAGATGTTCGAAGCCGGTGATCTGACCCTTGAAGATACCGGTGGGCTGGAGTTGCGGTTTGGCTCGGCGGAAGTATTGGTTAAGGCGGTTGAGTTGACCGCAGCCGGTGAAGGGTTTGGTAAAGAGTTGGCGATGGGGTCCAAGCGGTTGTGCGAAAAATACGGCCGCCCTGACCTTTCCATGACCGTTAAAGGGCAGGAGTTTCCAGCTTACGACCCGCGCGGTATTCAGGGTATGGGTTTGGCCTACGCCACCTCAAACCGGGGAGCTTGCCATTTACGAGGTTACACCGTCTCCTCAGAAGTGCTCGGTATTCCCGAGAAAACCGATCCGTTGGCGACCGAAGGAAAGCCTGAATTGGTCAAGGCGTTTCAGGATGCAACCGCTGCGGTAGACTCCTCCGGATTGTGCGTCTTCGCTACCTTTGCCTGGACCCTTGATAACATTGCGCCGCAGATTGATGCAGCCTGCGAGGGGGAGTGGACCGTAGAGCGATTGGCTGAGACGGGGGAGCGCATCTGGAACATGGAGCGCCGCTTTAATCTGGCGGCGGGCTTAACTGGAGCCGATGATTCGCTGCCCAAACGTTTGCTAACCGAAGCCGCCAAGACCGGGCCTGCAAAGGGTATGGTTGCCAAATTGGGTGATATGTTGCCGCAATACTACGAGATTCGTGGTTGGGGTGATGACGGAGTGCCCAGCAAGGAAACCTACCAGAGGCTGGGGCTGTAACCAGGTAGTGACTCGCTCCTCACCGGTTTTGCTCCCGAAGCAGAACCGGTGAGGGTACTCTTTTCAGGCATGGAACTGGAGTTGAATGTCATGCATCACCTGATTATCGGAGCCGGGGCGGCGGGAGTGGCCGCCGCCGAAACCCTACGGCAACACTCGGCAGACGATAGGATTACCCTGATCAGCTCCGAGCACTCCGAGCCCTATTCCCGGATGGCGATCCCCTATCTACTGACCAACAAGATAGAGGAGCGGGGCACACACTTGCGTCAACGTTCTGATTATTACCGGACCCAGCGCATCGATATACTTCATGATAACGTCACCGGAATCGATGCAGGATCTCGACAGGTTACCCTGTCCAGTGGCAGTACCATCGATTATGACCGTTGCCTGATCGCCAGTGGATCACTTCCTGTAAGGCCGGCCATCGAGGGTATTGATTTGCCCCTGGTGCAGAGTTGCTGGACCCTGGAAGATGCCCGTGAGGTCGCGAGACTGACAAAGCAGGGAACGCCAGTCGTGCTAATGGGGGCCGGTTTTATTGGCTCTATTATTCTGGAGGCCCTGGCGCTTAGGGGAGTAGAGCTTACCGTGGTCGAACATCAGGACCGGATGGTTCCTCGAATGATGGGGGAGAAGGCGGGAGGGCTCCTCAAGTCATGGTGTGAGTCTAAGGGTGTCAAGGTGCTGACCTCCACCGATATTCTTAGTGTTAAATCGATCTCCATTGATCGCGTTGCGGTTGAGTTAAGCTCGGGTGAAACCTTGGAAGCGGGTCTTGTGATTGCCGCTGCGGGGGTAAAACCCAATTTGGATTTTGTGCGCTCGGGTCAAATTGATATCCAGCACGGTATCCTGGTTGATCGATATATGCGCACGAGTGCCCCGGACCTGTATGCTGCAGGGGATGTGGCCCAGGCCCTGGATCGTTCTACCGGTAAGCCTATGGTGCAAGCGATTCAGCCGACCGCGGTGGAGCATGGCCGTTTGGCAGCGCTTAACATGATTAAACCTGAATCTGTTGCCCATCGTGGGTCACTGATTATGAACGTATTGGATACTTTGGGGTTACTCTCCTGCTCGATTGGGATCTGGCAAGGGGTTGCGGGCGGAGATAGTGTTGAGCGCTATGACCCCAAACGGTTCCGGTATCAGTGCTTACAGTTTTCCGGTGATCGATTAATAGGCGCGACTATAGTGGGTCATCGTGACCATCAGGGAGCTTTGCGAGGTCTGATAGAGGGTGAATACTCTCTCGGTAGGTTCAAAGAGCTTCTTTTGAAGGATCCTAATCGGATAATGGAGGCGTACCTTGCGGTTTCCCAGTCAGACGCCACATTGGTGCGGTAGCGAATAATGCAGATAACCCTAAAGCTGTATGCGTCTTTCGGACGTTTTCTCCCGCCGGGCGCCCGACACAATACCGTCGAGTTGGAGCTGGAGTCAGGGCAATCAATTCATTCGGTGCTAGATCGCTACGCTGTGCCGTTGAAAGAAGCCCATCTGGTGGTGGTTAATGGTGTTTTCGTATGTGAAAGTGAGCGTGATAGCTACCGTTTGAGCGAGGGTGATACGTTGGCGGTATGGCCGGCAGTGGCGGGAGGATGACGGCGCTAGAGAAGCCCCGGGTTATCAGTAAGGAGATGTCACTTGTTCCCGACGAGTTCCGTCGTCAGTTGGCTCGCTTAGCGGAGCGCCTGACTCTCGCTGTAGAGCGCGAGCAGAACCGCTATCATCTCACAGGTCCTGATTCACTAAGGGTTTGTATCGACCTGGAACAGCTGCCCCCAAGGCGCATCGCCTCCATCTCCTTGCCCGTTATGCAGGTTCGTATTGAGTTTTTAGACGCCACCAGCGAGCAGTTCGCTGAATTTAAACACTGTTTTGACCTCTATTTTCGTAAAGGGGGGGGCTGAATGGAGGTCGTGGCGGTAAACAGCGGACACAAAAAATCCGCAACTAAGCGGATTTAATGTTACGAGGTTTCTCTCGGCTTCCTGCCTTTGTAGCATCCTGCTACTGTGCTCCTGACATCCTTATCTGAGCAATTTCCTTTCCTGCGCCATCCTGGCTAGCAACCGAAAAGTGCCTTCACTGGCAGATGACCCTATCCCTAATCCGTGTCAACTTATCGATTGCTTGAGTTCAGTATACGGGTTTGGCAGGTTGATACATCGCTACTTTCCCCTGATGCTCTGTAGGATATATCCTACATCGCTGTACGCAATCGTTGATCGAGGCGGGCCTTTAACCGAGATTCGGCTCATGGCCTGAAAGAGCGGCAGCATATGAAAAAGCCCCAATGCTGAGGATCCTGCATCGGGGCTTTGTTTGGTCACCGCTACACCAGTGCCTGTTCGGCGGAAACGTAGTCGTAACCCAGGTCCCGCGCCACTGCTTCGTAGGTCACCTTGCCCTTGCAAACGTTGAGACCCGCTCGTAGGTGAGGATCATCGTTTAGCGCCGCTACCACCCCTTTGTTTGCCAAAGAGACGGCAAAGGGCAGGGTCGCATTGGTTAACGCAAAGGTGGACGTCCGGGCGACGCCTCCAGGCATGTTGGCGACACAATAATGGACGATGCCATCAACTTCATAGGTTGGTTCCTGATGGGTTGTGGCGTGGCTGGTTTCGAAGCAGCCACCCTGATCGATAGCCACGTCCACGAGAACCGCGCCAGTCTTCATTGTGCCCAGCATTTCACGTGTCACCAGGTGGGGTGCTGCGGCCCCGGGAATCAGCACAGCACCGATAACGAGATCAGACTGGGCAACAGAGGTAGCGATGTTTTCGCTGTTTGAATACAGGGTCTTGAGGCCCGGGCCGTAGAGCTCGTCGAGTTGCTTAAGGCGGGGCAGTGAACGATCCAGGATAGTTACATCAGCTCCCATACCTAGCGCCATTCGTGCGGCATTCACACCCACAACGCCACCTCCAATAACGGTCACTTTGGCAGGTGCAACACCCGGGACGCCGCCAAGCAGGGTTCCGTTGCCGCCTTGGGCCTTTTCAAGGGCGTGGGCTCCCGCTTGAATTGACATGCGACCAGCAACCTCGCTCATGGGAGCGAGCAGGGGCAGGGCACCGTTTCGATCGGTCACTGTTTCGTAGGCGATGCAGATAGCGCCTGAGTCAACGAGTAGGCGGGTCTGCTCGGGATCGGGAGCGAGGTGTAGATAGGTGAACAAGATTTGACCGGGGCGCAGCATGCGGCACTCATTGGCCTGTGGTTCTTTCACCTTCACAATCATCTCTGCACGGGCGAATATCTCCTCCGCGCTATCGACAATTTCAGCGCCTGCGGCCACGTACTGTTCGTCAGTTAGACCTATGCCCAGGCCCCCGTTGAGTTGCACCAGCACTTGATGCCCCTGGTGGGTGAGCTCGCGAACCCCGGCGGGGGTCATGCCGATACGGTACTCGTGGTTCTTAATTTCTTTAGGGACGCCGACTAGCATTGCTTTCTCCTTCAAATGAAGATTTTGTTGTTGGTAAAGCACTAGTTTAGGGTATTTTTAAGAGTAAAAAATTGTGTTATTGCTATTAGTGCAGTTAAGTTTTCCGGTCTAGTGGTGATTATTAGTGAATTACTGGTATATTGATGTTGCTCATTAGTTAATTGGAGTGTTTGATGGGGATCTCTATAATAGGCAGCAACTAGAACGAACCTAGGAACTGAAATAGTGGCACTTGAATACCGAGTAGTACCCGTAACCCCTTTCCAACAAAACTGCTCGGTTATTTGGTGCAGCCAAACACGTAAAGCGGCGATCGTTGACCCTGGCGGAGATCTTGATCGTATTATGGCGGTGGTTGAGGATGAGGGGTTGGATCTTGAACAGATCCTGTTAACCCATGGCCACGTTGATCACATCGCGGGTACCGATGAGCTGAAGCGGCTCACGGGTGTGCCGATAATAGGGCCGGGAGAGGAGGATCTGTTTTGGATTCAAATGCTTCCCGAGATATGTAAGCAGTATGGTTTCCCTCCCGCCTTAGGTTTCTCTCCCGATCGCTGGCTGAAGGAGGGTGATAACCTGGAGGTCGGCAATGAAACGCTACGGGTCATACACGCTCCTGGCCATACTCCAGGACATATCATCTTTTTTCATAAAGAGCAGTCGTTGGCCTGGGTCGGTGATGTTCTGTTTCAGGGCTCGATCGGTCGTACCGATTTCCCCAAGGGGGACTATGACACCCTGATTCGCAGTATTCGCGAGCGCTTGTGGCCGTTGGGGCAGGAGGTGACTTTCGTGCCCGGTCACGGTCCCAACTCCACGTTTGGGAAAGAGCGCCGGAGTAACCCTTTTGTTGGTGACGGTTTGTTTGAATAGCCCCCGTAAATTCTCGGTTTATGGGCGCGAGACCGCACAAACCATCTCTGTAATGTCGTAAATGGTCAGGCATATCTGTCCAACCTTGCCGTCGGCTGAGGCCAGCGGAGTTATCGTCGTATTCTGGTACATAAAGTCGACGGTACCGGTAATCGGGTGGTAGTTGTTGAACTTGAAAAGGTAGGGGCGTTGCTGCCAGGTGGTAAACGCCCGATTTCCCAAAAGGAAAACGGGTTTGGTTTTTTGCCGGAACCACTCTTCGTCAAGTTCCGGAAAGATGCTAAAAAGTGATTTTTCCCGAACCTGAATTGGACTTTTCCCGCTGTGATTTTCCATAAAGGTGTTCCATGCGAGCACCCGGTAGTCGGAGTCCAGCACAACCAGCCCTACATCAATCGTCTGGATCATCGACATTAACCAGTGAATATCGTTGATCTCAAGGGGCGAGCTTTCCATAGTTATTCCACCAGATAGCCGATACGTTCGTTGAGGAAGGCAACCGACTGCTCTGTATAGAGCAATAGCAGGTCACACTCGATGTTAAGCCCTTCCACGCTAAAGCCTACTTCGATAGCCAGTGTCTTTTTCCAGCGCTCCTGGGTATTGGTTTTGAGGATTTCATCGATGCTCAGATGCTGCCCTAGCACCTGGGGATGGCTTTGGCTAAAGGTGAGATCCAGCTGCGTTTCCAGTCCCTTCAGGCATGCACCAATCAAAATATTTGCGACATCCATCAGTACTTCAATTTCGGTATCGGGGTCGATTAGCCCCTTGTACCCCATCTGTCGGGCGATATCCTGATAGCTCGAGTCATGGAAAATAAGCAGGGCTTCACCCGCAATGCCCGCACCTATAAACCCTTGGCAAATGGCGGAGCAGGCCTCCTCGCGATTGCTGTAGTTCAATGCCATCTGTAGTTCGCTGACCTCAATCAGGTTAACCCGTGGTACCGGCATGCGCACAAATACATCGAGCAGCCGTGCCAGCAGGTCTGCTGCACGGCCAATGGCGACGTTGGTGATTTCCCGGTAGGCATCGATATAGTCGGCTTTGGCGACGAACTGTTGCGCCAGGCTGTCGGGGGCTACACCCTCGTCTTTTTTCTGCCGGGATTGATGGAGGTTTGCTTTGTTACCCGGGTCGTCGCTTAAACGTGGAACATGCAATTGTTCAATAACTTTGGCTAGGGTTTCCGCGCTGGCGGGCTTTTTAATAAAGCCGTGCGCACCTAGTTCCATCACCCTTTGCCGCGCTTTAGGCTGAATATCCCCCGAGACAACGATTACTTTGCTTGAAATTCCACGTTGCTTGATCGCTTCGAGGGTACCGTAACCATCAAGGATCGGCATGGTCAGGTCCAGGAAGAGGATCTCCCCGTCGCCGTTTTCAAGGGCGGAAAGTGCTTCCTCGCCATTGGTGACAAAGCTTATTTGTGCGTCCAGATTCTGCGGAAGCGCCCTTGCGAGTTGTTTTCGGGCCATGCTGGAATCATCACAAATCAGAATGGAGCAGCTCATCAGAGAGGGGGGTCCTGTCGCTTAAGGGTCCCCTAATCATAGTTGCCTATTCATTGGCCGTCGTGATTGTTGGCACCAGGCTATCTACAATCCGCTTCGCCAAGTAGGTAGAATGGCCCCCTTTATTGCAAAGACCAGCTGTGGAGTGTCGGGGATGTTGTCTGAAAGTGCGTCCAACAGATTTGGGGGGATCGCTCGTCTTTATGGGGTGCAGGGGCTGGAACGCTTACTGGCTTCACACGCTTGTATTGTCGGTATCGGAGGGGTGGGTTCCTGGGCGGCAGAAGCGCTTGCAAGGACTGGCGTTGGTGCTCTTACGCTGATCGACCTCGACGAGATCTGCGTTACTAATAGCAATCGCCAGATTCATTCGCTGGCTTCAACTGTCGGCCAATCAAAGGTGATGGTTATGCGCGAGCGTCTATTGCAGATCAATCCAGAGTGCCGAGTAACCGTCGTCGAGGATTTTATCGACAGTGACAACGTTCGGCGCTTGCTTGAGGGACCTTTCGATCTTGTGATTGATGCGATCGATAACGTGCCGGCAAAAGCCGCTGTGGTCGCATACTGCAGGCGCAATAAGGTAAACCTGGTCTGCACCGGGGCGGCGGGGGGGCAAACCGATCCTTTGGCGATCGATATTGCGGACCTGAACAAGACCTACAATGATCCGCTTTTGGCGAATGTGAGGTCACTGTTAAGAAAACGCTATGGGTTTTCGCGCAACACTCGACGTAACTATGGTGTGTCCTGTGTTTATTCAACACAGCAACTGCTCTACCCCCAGGCGGATGGTTCCGTATGCAGCCAAAAGTCCCTCACCGACGGAGAGGTAAAGCTCGACTGCAGTGGCGGTTTTGGGGCGGCTACGATGGTGACAGCCAGTTTTGGCTTCGTTGCCGCAGCGAGAGGTGTTGAGCGTATACTGAAGCAGGTAAAATCTACCGATTCTCAGCCTGATGCCGGATCTGCTCCATAATTCGGTGCAACCCATTGCTACGCGAAGGGCTTAGGTGGCGCTCCAGACCGAGCGGGTAAAAGTCAGCCATCGGGTTAAAGGTGCGTAACTCGTCAGCAGAGCGTTGGTTGGCAAGGCTTAGTAACAGTGCGAGCAACCCCCTCAACAGGCGAGAGTCGCTGTCTGCCATAAACCAGAGTTTACCGCTCTCAGTGGCTTTGACATGCAGCCAAACAGGGCTTTCGCACCCGCTAACCAGCGCCTCTTCTGTTCTCATCGACTCCGGCAATAAAGGAAGCTGGTCGCCGAAAACCATGATTTGACGGTAGCGTTGCTGCCAATCGCGTTTTGCTAGTAACGGCTTGCATAGGCTTTCAAACGTTAGCTCCTGTCCGTACCGCTGGAAGCCCTTTTCAAAAGGTGAGGAGTCTACGGCTTGCCTGCGCTGGGGCGTTTTGCTGCCCGTGACGATGGACTCGAGCCGGTCGGCAAAGCGATCTATCTCTTCCCGGGTGTTGTAGATGGAGAAAGAGGCGCGTAGGGTCCCCTGGGTTCCCAGTAGGCTCATCAGCGGCATGGCACAGTGGTGGCCGGTTCGTACGGCGATCCCTTCAAGATCGAGCTGTGCGGCAACATCTTTATGGTTCAGTGCCGGAATCTCTATTGATAGGACGGGACCCTGGCTCGCGGGGTGCCCAATCCGCTTTATACCCGGTATGCGAGCGCACCGTTCGATAGCGCGATGCAGCAAGCCTTGTTCGTGTTGAAGCAGGAGGTTTCGGTCAAAACCGGCGATCATATCCAGAGCTGCAGCGAAACCTATGGCTCCGCTGATGTTGGGAGTGCCAGCCTCGAAGCGCAGCGGTGCTGGCTGGTAACTGCTGCCGGAAAAACTGACATGGGAGATCATTTCGCCACCGCCTTGCCAGGGGGGCAGTTGATTCAAAAGTGTCTGTTTACCATAAAGGATACCGATACCGGTGGGGCCGAATGCCTTGTGACCGGAACAGACAAAGAAATCACAACCCATTTGCTGTAGGTCGATGGGGTGGTGGGCCACCGCCTGGGCGCCGTCGACCAGAACCAGCGCGCCGGCATCGTGGGCCATCAGGATCATAGGGGAGAGATCCGGCTGCGTACCAATGGCGTTGGAGCACTGGGTAACGGCAACAAGACGGGTTCTGGGCCCGAGCAAAGCGCGGTAGGCCTCTAGGTCGAGGTCGCCTTCAGTGGTTAACGGGATGACCTTTATTGTGGCCTTGTAGCGCTGTGCGGCAAGCTGCCAGGGAACGATGTTCGCGTGGTGTTCCAATGCACTGATCACTATTTCATCGCCCGGGGCGAATGCCAGGGTGTTGGCCACAAGGTTGATACCCTCGGTGGCTCCGCGGGTCCAGATTATTTCTGACCGGTCCGCCGCGTTAAAAAATCTCTTTACCGTATCTCTGGCGTTTTCATAGGTTTGGGTCGCACGGTCAGCGAGTCGGTGTGCTGCCCTGTGCACATTCGCGTTGGATCCCCGATAGAAATCGTCGATTGCCTGCAATACACACAGAGGTTTCTGGGTGGTTGCAGCGTTGTCGAAGTAGATAAGACCATCTTGTGTAGCCCCATCAATAATCAGTGGGAACTGTTTTCGTATCTGTTGGGGATCAAAGTCAGGCATAGGGTAGCAGTACCGGAGGTGATAGCGAGGGCCCGTTCAACGGCGCACACTGCGATCGCGCAGGCGCGCCATAGTGCGTTAATGCACACTCTAGATCAAGGGGTGGGCGGTTGGTATCGGGACTAAACCAGATGACAGAATACCCCATCGTGCTAGAATTCGTGGCCTGAAATTGAATCTTCCTGAGACAATCCCGGTTTCTCTATTAGGTATATCCAGATAATGAACAGTTATACAACGAAAGCTTTACTAGCCGGTGATGTTGCAGCCGGTAACAGGGTCCAGATTAAAGGCTGGGTCCGGTCACGCCGCGACTCCAAAGCCGGAATCTCCTTTGTTAGCGTAAACGACGGCTCCAGCTTCGACTCCTTGCAGGCGGTCGTACCATCGACGATCGAGAACTACGAAGCTGAGGTGTTGAAACTCAGTGCAGGGTGTTCGGTAATCATCGAGGGGGAGCTTGTCCCGTCCCAAGGGCAGGGCCAACGCTTTGAAATACAGGCGAGCAAGGTTGAGGTTATCGGTTGGGTTGATGATCCAGAAACTTACCCTATCGCCAAAAAACGCCATACCTTCGAGCATCTTCGTACGGTTGCCCACCTTCGCCCCCGCACGAATGCGTTCGGTGCGATTACCCGAGTCAGAACGACCCTAGCTAACGCGATCCACAATTTTTTCTACCAGCAGGGATTTCAGTGGATCAATACGCCTCTTATCACTGCCAGCGATTGCGAGGGCGCAGGGGAGCTGTTTCGTGTCAGCACGCTGGATATGTCGAATCTCCCCCGTGATGACAACGGTTCGGTCGACTATAACGAAGACTTTTTTGGGAGCGAAAGCTTTCTTACCGTCTCGGGCCAATTGAATGTTGAAGCCTATTGTTTGGCAATGTCCAATGTTTACACCTTTGGCCCAACCTTCCGGGCGGAAAACTCCAATACCAGCCGCCATCTGGCAGAGTTCTGGATGGTGGAGCCCGAGATTGCCTTTGCGGATCTAAATGATTGTGCGGACCTGGCAGAGGCATTGCTCAAGTATGTGTTTAGAGTGTTGTTGGACGAGCGCAGCGAAGATATGGCCTTTTTTGCCCAGCACATCGATAAAGAGGCGATTGCACGGCTCGAGCACGTTATTAGCTCTGATTTTGAACGCATGGATTATTCCGATGCGATCCGTATTCTTGAGGGGTGTGGCAAAAAGTTTGAATATCCGGTGAAGTGGGGGCTGGACTTGCAGTCAGAGCACGAGCGTTACCTCGCGGAGGAGCACGTAGGGCGTCCCGTGGTATTAATGAACTACCCCAAAGAGATTAAGGCGTTTTATATGCGTTTGAACGATGATGATCGTACGGTGGCCGCTATGGACGTTCTGGCCCCGGGGATTGGTGAGCTTATTGGCGGTAGTCAGCGAGAGGAGCGCCTCGATGTACTGGATCGCCGTATGGCGGAGGTGGGGCTCGATAATCAACTCTCCTGGTACCGCGATCTGCGTCGCTATGGCACCGTTCCCCACGCAGGTTTCGGTCTTGGTTTTGAGCGTTTGATTAACTATGTGACCGGTATGGACAATATTCGTGACGCGATCCCCTTTCCTCGTACTCCCAAGAGCGCGCCTTTCTAGGAAAGAGGGGGCGCTAAAGCCGGGCGTTTAACAGGGTGTATCCGGCTTGTTATGCTCCGCTGCTGGTTCGGGGTTAGGCGGAGCGTGACAGAATCCCTGGGGGGGAACGTCGAGCGCTGCATTAAACTTGCTGGACAGGTTTTGAAACGCGATCAGGCCGGTCAGTTCAACAATGCCGTCATCATCGAAGTAATGGCGAACGGCATCAACCTCCGTACTCGTGACCTGACGATCGCTAAGGGTGACTGCCTCTGTGTAGTCGAGAACGGCGCGCTCTCGCGCATCGAACAGATCGCAGCTGCGCCAGTTTTCCAATTCGAGGACCTTATCCATTGTGCCGCTGCGCTCCGCCATCTTTGCGGAGTTGATGTCAACGCAGAAGTGACACCAGTTGAGCTGGGATACGCGGACGGTGATCATGGAACGCAAGGCTGGGTCAAGCGGCGAAGATCGCCGGTCGAGTACACCGTAGAGGATGGCGACTGCAGCAAACAGCTTGGGGACTCGCCCCCAGATGAGCCCGGGGTTGAGGACCTGTCCGTATCGGCGCTGTTGACTCCAAAAGAAGGGTTTAAGCCAAATGGGGTAATGACTTTCGGGTTTTGTAGGCACGCGCATAGTGGATAAAGTCCTTTTAAAATAGAGAGGCGGGGGCCGAGTGTAATCTCCCGCATAAGATGGGGGGCAAAGCTGGTTTTCAGACCCCGTCAGGCACGATGCAATATCTCAGGTTTATGGCACAAAAACGCCGACTTTGGTCAACACCTGTTGGTATTTCCCTACATTGCGTTGAAGAGCCTCCAGTTGCAGCTTTCCTCTTATTTTTTTGGGGTGGCCATTGACCAGAATGCTGGAGGCGTCACCCTGTCCCGGCAGAACCGATCCGCTGGCGCACTGAGCCGGGGTCAAGGGCGGCAGGCGCATATGGAGGGGGCGCGGCTTTGTCTTTATCGCAGGCAAAAAAAATCCCGGCAACGCCGGGATTAAAAGGATAAAGCACGAGAACAACACATCAACAATAGATCTACTACAGGAGTATCTGGGTGCAATGTTACGGACTCTGGCGGGATGCGGCTATTGGTAGTTATCCTGCAACGATAGCGGAAAATACCTAGGGAACCTGCCTCGAGTCAGGGTGCCAATTGTTGCACTTATTAGCCCGCTTGCTGGAACGCGAGGCTGGTTTCGATCTCATCCTCTGGTAGGGGCGTGGCATAGGCGTCGCGTAATGGAATGGGGGTATGGCAACGCAGTGTTTCGGCGATCATTTTTTCTACACCCTTGTCCAGCGGTGTCCAGTGTATGGCGTATACGCGGTTGTTTTGATCCAGTCGTGGCACAATTTGCTGGAAGTGCTCAGGCGTATAGCGCATGGCGGGCAGGTGCTCGACGAAGCAGAGGCGCTCAAGCTCTTCCGGGTGCCAGAGTCCACGCTCCTGTAGATTCTGCAAATAGCGTTCTGCTGCCTGCGGAATGGGCATACCAGGGTTGCCGTCGAGTTCTGTTAAAACAACAATTTTACCTTGTTGATAATGAAGGACGGTGACTCCATAACACGCCAGTTGGTTATTCCAGTCGTTGGATCGAACAAGTAGCATCCGCACTCTCCAGCAGCCGTTATAGCTGAGTCGTAACTGTTGTAAGCGATCTTTAACCGAGCAAAAAGGGGCGCATGCGCGAGGGCTTCGCGCATGACCTTGTTAGCCCGGACCGTGGGAGAATTATAGAGAAATATTGCCTGGGACGTTAGATGATTAAGGCATAGCTATACTTCGCTTGATCACTATCCCCCGCGAGCTTCCCGATAGGTACCAATACCTAGTTTCCTGGCGGGTATTCGGTGGTATAAACGACGCATCGGCCTTGCCCTCCAAGGGTTGAAAGGTTCTTCGGATATAAGGAATACCACAATGAATGCTCTTGGCGACCTGAAGCCCCGTCCCCTATGGAATTACTTTGCTCAGCTGTGCAAAGTGCCGCGTATCTCCCAGCAGGAGGAGGCTGTTCGACAGTTGCTAGTCGACTTTGCTGCTGCCTTAGGGCTCGGGTATCAGATCGACAGTGCGGGAAATCTTATTGTAAGGAAACCTGCCACGGCAGGGTACGAGGGGCGATGCGGAGTGATTCTGCAGAGCCACCTCGACATGGTGCCGCAGAAAAATAGCGGTATTAATCACGATTTTGATGTTGACCCGATCAGGCCGCTCATTGACAACGGTTGGGTGCGAGCCGATGGCACCACGTTAGGCGCGGACAATGGAATTGGTGTTGCCGCTATGATGGCGGTATTGGCGGCCGATGACTTGCATCATGGACCCATTGAAGCCCTGTTCACCGTTGATGAAGAGAGGGGTATGAGTGGCGCGGAAGGACTCGAAGCTGGTGTGCTGCAAGGCGATATTCTATTCAATCTTGACTCCGAGGATGAGGGTGAGCTTTTTGTCGGGTGCGCCGGTTGTGTAGATATTGTCGCAACCGCCAGCTACTCACCGGAGTCGCAAGTCGAACATGGTAAGAGTTATGAGATTTTTGTCAGCGGGCTCAAAGGGGGGCACTCCGGATGTGATATTCACCTGGGCCGGGGTAACGCTAACAAAATAATGAACCGGTTGCTGAAGCGGGCTACAGAAGAGCTTGGGCTAGCGATATCCACCATCACCGGCGGTAGTTTGCGAAACGCGATACCCCGTGAGTCCATTGCCAGAGTTGTCGTCCCGGTGGCGCACGCAGAGCGTTTGAGGCAGATGGTTGACGAGGTCGCCAGGGTGGTCGCAGCTGAGCTGGAGATGGTTGATTCTGGTGTAAAAATTGAGATAAGCGACACCGCGCCTGTTGAGGAGGTTATGCCAAGCGCTGTTCAGGCGCACTGGCTTGCGGCACTTGCCTGTTGCCCCCACGGGGTGCAACGGATGAGCGATACGCTATCTGGTGTTGTGGAAACTTCCAACAATTTGGCCACCCTGAACATTGGTGGGGGTGTTATTGAGGTGGGTTGTATGGCTCGAAGCGCGGTTGATAGTGCCATTGATGAGCTGGCCGATGCCGTATGCAGCTGTTTCAGTTTGGTCAATGCTGACACGCGACTGGAAGCGCCTTCTCCGGGTTGGCGGCCGAATATGCAGTCTCCCATTCTTGAGGTTTTATCGACAACCTATAAGCGTCTTTTCGGAGAGAAACCCGCAATTAAGGTAATTCACGCGGGATTGGAGTGCGGGCTGTTGGGGGGTACTTACCCCCACTGGGATATGATCTCGTTTGGGCCAACGATTCGGTTTCCACACTCCCCTGATGAACGGGTCGATATAAAAACAGTAGGCCGTTTTTGGCAGCTGCTGACGTCTGCCTTAGCCGACACCCCGGAATCAAAGAGGGATTAGGCGAGCTACACTGACTGTTGTGTTGATTACGGAGCGGACGTGGCGGGTCCATGTCCGACACGAAATTATGCAACTCAGTATTTTTGACCTTTTCAAAGTGGGTGTGGGGCCCTCAAGTTCACACACGGTAGGTCCCATGTGGGCCATGTGCCGCTTTTTGAAGCGCCTGACCCGCAGTGGGTTTCTGGATCAGGTTGAGCGGCTTGAGGTTCATCTCTATGGCTCGCTTGCCTTAACCGGTAAGGGGCACGGTACCGATCGTGCGGTAATTCTAGGGTTGTCAGGTTGCCGGCCGGACCGGGTTTTGCCGGCGGAGGTTGTCAGCATCTTTAATCAGGTGTGCAGCCGCAAGGAGCTGGTCGTCGGGGGCCGGATCATCGGTTTTGATCCAGTCCAACATATCGGTTTTCACCATTTCGAAACGTTGCCGCGCCACCCCAACGGCATACGAGTGGAAGCCTATTCTTCTGATCGATTGCTGGATCATAGGGAGTATTTCTCGGTCGGTGGAGGATTCGTTGTTGAAGAGGGGGAGGTTGAAGCGGTGGCTCTTGACGCCAATGGTGCCGCTCCTCCCTACCCATTTACCACGGCCATACAGCTGCTTGAGCTTTGTAATCTGAATAACCTCACCGTTTCTCAGCTGATGCTGGAAAATGAGTTGAGCATTCAGGGGGATAAGCAGGTGGTGCTGCAGATGCTCGACCGGATCTGGCAGGTCATGGAGGAGAGTATAGAGCGGGGTTGCAAGCAAGAGGGCATACTTCCCGGTGGGCTGGGTATACGGCGTCGGGCTAAAAGCCTGTTTGAGGACCTAAAGTCCAGGCCAGAGGCTGCCCTGCGTGATCCTTTGGCAGCCATAGACTGGGTCAGTCTGTACGCGTTAGCGGTAAATGAGGAAAATGCCGCCGGCGGCCGGGTGGTTACCGCACCCACCAATGGCGCTGCAGGGGTGATTCCCGCCGTACTGGCCTATTATATGCGGTTTATGCACGGTGCTAGTCAAAAAGGTATGAGAGAGTTTTTGGCTACAGCGGCAGCCATTGGCATGCTTTATAAACACAATGCTTCTATTTCCGCGGCGGAAGTTGGTTGTCAGGGGGAGATTGGTGTTGCCTGTTCGATGGCTGCGGGGGCACTCGCCGGCGCAATGGGCGGTAGTTGCGAGCAGATAGAGAACGCGGCAGAGATCGGTATGGAGCACAATCTGGGTATGACCTGTGATCCTATTGGTGGATTGGTGCAAGTGCCTTGTATAGAGCGTAATACTATGGGGGCGATTAAGGCCATAAACGCTGCGCGATTGGCGCTACGTGGTGATGGGCAGCACCGGGTTAGCCTCGACTCGGTAATTGAAACCATGCACCAAACTGGAATCGATATGCAGTCAAAGTACAAAGAAACCTCCCAGGGTGGCTTGGCAGTCAACGTCGTTGAATGCTAGCGCGCCGTTAGATCAGCGTTGCTGGGCATGGCGCGGGAGCCTGTCCCGGCGGTAGGGGGCGCGGTGTTTGCTATTGTGTAAGTGCTAACGCTTTGATGAAACGCCTATGCGCCAGATACACACATTGTTAATTTGTGCTTCGCTGAAGATCTTTTTTTTAGCGAGTCCGCTTGGGCACGCGTCTTCTGTGTCAGGGGGTGGCAGCGTCCAGAATCACAAGGCATCGGGTTTGCCTATGGCGGAAAAAAGGAGCGGTTCAAATTGCACCTATTGGAAAGACAGTCTTAAGATTCTTATTAATAAGCAGTCTTATCCTGTTGATTATATTGATAATTATTCAATTTCTAGAGGGAGAAGGTTGGTTGTTCAAGGGTATGTGGAGTTAGCTAAGCACTGCTCGTTTGGTAGTGCCGCGCGGGCGGCTCTGTTTCGGAAAATTTGCGAATTAAACGCTGAGCTAATCGCCAATGCCGCCCCCGATGTACTTTCCCTAACCATGACCCAGGTACTGGCAGGGCAGTGGGAGCGAATAAGCCTGTTGCAGTATGGTGCACGCATGCAGGCCGCTTATTGCGAAAGGGGACCGGCTTATCCCTTAATCGTCGCTCAGTAACCCGTCATCGAGGGTTTATTGTTTAAATGCTGGGGCGTTTTCCGTATAATGCGGCCTCATTTTTTAAGGTGGAGATCAATTTATGTCCAAACTGAGCATGGGTGGGCGGTTCGTGAAGCAGGAAGAGCTGGAGGCGATGGAGCAGAAGCGTCTTGTGGCATTGCTGGAGATAACGGAGAAGCATAGTGCCCAGGTCTCGGAACTGACTGCTCAGCTGGAAGTGGCTCGGAAAGAGGCCGCACGTGCAACTGAGCTGCTTCAAAATGAAAAACGCGACACCGCGAGTCGCCAGCGATCGCTGGAGGAGGAGCTGAAGGGTCTCCGAGCATTAAACCCTGAGCGCATGAAGAAGCAGGGCAAGCGTTTGCAGGAGCAAAATCGTGCGTTGACGGCTGATTTGAATGTCCATAAGAGCAAGAATAAGCAGCTCAACGAACAACTGAAAAAAGCAAAAGCCGAGCTTGAGCAACTCAAGGCGGAAAGCGAGCAGGACGATACGCAACAGGTTGCCTGACCGCAATTGGATTGGGTCGCCAACTAAGGCATTTTCCCGCCCCGGCGCAAGGTTTATACTAAGCCTGTAAACGCTAACGGTGTGGAGTCGTAATGGGTGATCGATTCAGGGAGCTGAAGCCGCGCTCCAGTTCGGTAGAGGTTGCTCGATTTTTGCAGCACGCCGAATCTCTTCCTTTGGTACCTGCATCGCGTCGAGGGCGATTGATATTTGCCCTCGACGCGACAGCCAGCCGTGAACCCACCTGGGATCGCGCATCCCATCTACAGTCGAAAATGTTTGCTAACACAAAGGCGCTGGGAAATCTCAGCGTACAACTTTGTTATTATCAGGGTTTTCGCCAGTTCACTGCCAGTGATTGGGTCGATGGTCCCCAACAGCTGCTCGGCAAAATGGAGCGGGTGCGTTGTCTCGCTGGGCAAACACAAATAGCCAGAGTACTTCAGCACGGTATTGATGAGAGCCGCAGACATCCGGTGCAAGGGCTGGTTTTTATAGGTGACTGCGTCGAAGAGCCTATCGATCTTCTATGCGATCTGGCTGGGCAGCTAAAGCTTTGTGGTACCCCGGTTTTTATTTTTCATGAGGGTGGCGAGCACGCTGCAGCTCAGTGCTTGAAGCAGATTGCGCGGGTAAGTGGCGGAGTGTATGTGCCGTTCAATAGTTCTGGAGCTGCGGTATTAAGCGCGCTGCTCAGTGCGGCTGCGGCCTTCAGCCTGGGCGGTGTTGAGGCTGTTGAAAAACTCCCCGCCTCTCAAATGATCTATCTTGAGCAGCTAAAACAACAGTTGAGGAGTTAGCGTGTGCAGTTCCTGATGTTAGGCTTGTTCGTTGCTGGTATGGGGCTTTGGATCGCTTCCCAGCCCCCATTGCGCAGGCGCAAGATATCTCTTGCTCTACTGGTCGCCCTATTATCAATAGTCGCTGTCTATCTCTTGGTGAGTGGGAAAGGGACTGTTTTGATCGCGTTCTTTGCAGCGCTGCTCCCTTTCGTAAGAAGGTTTTTGCCGCTATTGCGATGGTTGCCCCAGATTAAACAGCTATGGAGCCGCCGAGCGCGACAAAAAACAGCAAATACTTCAGAAGTTGTGACCGAAATGTTGCGTATGACCCTGGATCAGGGGACCGGTGAGATGGATGGAGAGATACTGGTCGGCAGGCACCGTGGCGCAAAGCTCAGCGAACTCGACTTCGATGCTATCCTGAATCTTTATAATCATTGCCCGCCTGCGCAACAAGATACGCTTCGCCTTTTACAGGGTTACCTGGAAAAAATGCACCAAAGGCAGTGGAGAGAGTATCAGGGCTCCAGTAGCGCAACTGATCAGCAAACCAAAACGATGGGTGAGATTGACGCCTATAGGGTTCTTGGGCTAGATGAAGGTGCTAGTCGACAGCAAATAATCGATGCCCACCGGCGACTTATATCCAGGGTTCACCCCGATAAAGGCGGTAGTGCCTACCTTGCAGCGGAGCTTAATGCTGCTAAGGAGAAGTTACTGGGGGAGAGCGGGCGGTGACCACGTTCTTAATAACCGTCCTGCTTGCCACCCTTATACTGCTTGGCTTTTATGCACTGTTTTATTTATCCCAACGCAAGCGCAGGCGACTCGGTCGTGATGATGTTCTGCAGTTGATAAGCGCTCGGGTCAGTGGTGAGGGTGGTATCCAGTGGGTTTCGTTCCTTTCGCTTCCTATATATTATGATGTGTTTCTTGAAAGCGTTAGAATTGATTGTAACAGGATAGAGAGCGACGAAAATCTGGTTGGGCAGGGGCAGCCTGTACAGCTATCTGCTGATGCTTGCGACCGCTACCGGGAACTTATTCAACGTGTGCAGCATCATTTTGAATTGACCTGTTGAGAGGCGTTTAAAGAAACTGCTAACAGGCTTTTAATATGAGTTTTTTTGATATTTTCGTGCGAGCTTGCACGAATGCGGCGGCATTGCCGGTAGCCGGTTGAGATTTCGGACGAACCCCAACGCCGTTACAAAGGGTTTGGTTTCCTGGTGCCCAACTGCCCCCCGTTTTCCTCTTCTTTATATCGAGCGATAAAAAAACCCCGGCTATCCTGGGGGGTGGATACCGGGGCAAGACCATTAGGAGTGAAACAAAGGTACACATTCCTACGTAAGCAAGGTCATTGCTGACCCAGATCAAGACCGGCCAATTGGGGGATAGGAGCCGTCTTGATTCGCTAAGTATTGTCGCTTGTATAGAAAACGTCCAATGGAGAGAGGGCTATTTTTACATTTTTTTCGCATATCCTTATTGGGTTCCCCGCATTTTTATTATAGTTGTCGGGATCAATAGCACCTCTATCTCCCTCGCAGGGCCTCTATCTTGGGCGGTTGGGGTTCATTAGTTCCATTGGCCACTATTTTCATAGGGTTATTACGGTTTTTTTTAGTGGTAGGGTGCCGGTAGCAGTGGGCGCATCAATGGCCTAAAAAATGGGGTCGGGTGCAGTAGTTGTTCGTTAGGTTCGGTAGAAGGGTTGGCTGCTTGAATGAAAAAGGTATCACGTAAAGAGAGAGAGTTTTTGCGCCGCGAGCAGGAGATTCTTGATATCGCCTTGAATTTGTTTCTGCGCAAGGGGGAGGAAAACGTTACCGTTGAGCTTATTGCTGAAGAGGTTGGGATAGGCAAAGGCACAATCTATAAGCACTTTCGTTCCAAGGCGGAGATCTACCTTAGAATGATGATCGATTACGAGCGTGAGCTGGCAGACCTGTTTCAATCACAGGAGGTAACACGAGATAAGGACTCACTGGCGCGTAGCTATTTTGAGTATCGCCTGAAAGACCCGGAAAAATACTATCTTTTTGAGCGTTTGGAGGAGAAGCTGGCCCAACGCAATCCCTTGCCCGGTATGTTGGATGAGTTGCACCAAATTCGGGCCTCTAACTTTGATCGCTTAGCGGATCTAATTCGTGCCCGAATAGCTGCCGGAAGCCTTGAGGATGTGCCAGAGTACTATCATTACTGCGCCGCATGGGCCTTAATATCTGGTGGCGTAGCCATGTACCACTCTCCATTTTGGCGGGGCGTTATTAAGGATAAAGAAGGCTTTTTTGACTATATGATGGATATTGGTGTGCGCATGGGTAATCGTGGTCGTAGTCGGACCTCTGGCACTAAAGGGGAAGTTAACGCCGTGGATGAAGGGGATAACCTGTGAGTCGGCAACCTTTCGCTTATATAGAGCCTCTGTATCGTCCACCTAGTGAGGCGCGCTCGCTGATCTTGCAGGCTACCAACGGTTGTTCCTGGAATCGTTGTACCTTTTGCGAGATGTATACCGAGCCGCAAAAAAAATTCGGCGTGCGCCCGGACGAAGAGATCGAACAGGATCTGCGGTCAGCTGCCGCTTATAGGGGAGATATCAGGCGGGTGTTTCTTGCAGACGGGGACGCGATGGCGTTGTCGGTAAGGCGGTTAATCTCCATCCTTGAGATGATTCAGCGTCACCTTCCTAATGTTGAGCGCGTTTCAGCCTACTGTTTACCTCGCAACTTACGCGGTAAGAGCAGGCAGGAATTGGAGCAGCTGCGTATGCTTGGTTTGGGCCTGCTGTACGTTGGTGCGGAATCAGGAGACGATGAGGTGCTACAACGAGTAAACAAAGGGGAAACCCACAAGAGCACCTGTGACGCATTGCTGCTCGCCGGAGAAGCCGGGATAAAGCGCTCGGTGATGATTCTCAATGGTTTGGGGGGCGTTAGCTTGAGTCGCCAGCACGGGATTCAGTCGGCACGATTGGCCAACATCACGCAGCCAGAGTATCTTTCGACATTGGTGGTTAGCTTTCCAATGGGCGAAAACCGTTTCAGGGAGCATTTTCCCGACTATGTGCCCTTGCAGCAGGAGCAACTTTTTGAGGAAATGGAGTTGTTGTTATCGAGTTTAGAGCTCGACAATACGATTTTCAGGAGTGATCACGCCTCCAACTATCTCGTGCTGAAAGGACGGTTAGGGCGGGATAAGGCGCAGTTGTTGAAAGAGGTCAGGCGGGCCATGTCTGCACCGCAACAGGCGGGCTTGCGTCAGGAGTGGCAAAGGGGTTTATAAGGGGTGTTGGAATGAAGCGATTTTCGCTAGTGATGGGTTGCACGTTTATGCTGTTTTCGGTGGTGGCTTGTATGCCATCGGAGATCTATTCTGAAACGGAGCGTTATGCTCGAGATGCCCGTCTCTTGGATTCCTTTGATCTGTATCGAACCGGGAACTGGGGTCTTCCCAAAGACCCGGCGATATCGGTTGTTCGGGTCCAAAGCTCCAATATAGAAGCGGATCGATACAGCGCTCAGTTGGCCGATACGATGGTGGGAGGGCTGCGTAGTTACTTTCCCCATATTCATGAAGCCAGATCAGCAAAGAACTTTAACGCAGCCTTGACGATGGCGCGTAAAGAGAGGGCCGATTACTTACTGGTTCCCCAGTTACTGGTTTATGACGATGCCATTGGCGACTGGAAGCAATGGCGGGAATCTCAGGAAATATCAGAGGTTGGCAGGGATAAAATTAAAATCACCCTGGCGCTCTATACCGCGGCGACCGGTGGGTTGGTCGAGAACGCTTACATCGAAGGGCGCAGTGGCTGGCTTACGTTTATTAATAGCGATCCGGCAGACCTCCTTTATCCGGCTATTGAAGAGTATGCGCAGCAGCTCTACGGTAATCACTAGTTTGCATCGATGGGGGTAGTATGGGCAATACACCGGGGGCTTTAGCGAGGGCACTAGCCGGCCTGCGGCCTAATAAAGGCTTGCCCCCGGTAGAGGATTGGCAGCCTTCAACCCACGGCGATAGCGAGATGCGCATAGATCGTAATGGTGATTGGTATTATCAGGGGTCTACGATTGAGCGAAGCGCCCTGGTTCGCCTTTTTTCTACGATTTTGCGCTGTGATGAAGGTATTCACTACCTTGTGACCCCGGCGGAGAAACTAAGTATCGAGGTTGAAGATGCACCTTTTGTTGCGATCGACCTCGAACCGCAATCAATGCACGCTGACCCACTGCGCTTCGTCACTAATTTGGGAGATGTTGTCCCTCTTGATTCACAGCACCCCCTTGAAGTCGTGATCGATGCTAAAGGCGAAGGCATACCCTATATATTGGTTAGGGGGGCACTTAGAGCCCGTATTCACCGCAATCTGTTCTACCATCTAGTAGAGCATCATTGCATTGAGAAAGTTTTGGGAAATCAACGCCACCTTGGAGTCGTCAGTAGTGGAGCATTTTTTTCCCTGGGGAAACTGCAGGAACATTAACCGACTAACCGCAAGGTAAGGACACAGCTTGCAACCGACCTCTACTGATGACCGCCCCCATGAGATGCTTGAGATTCGTGATCTGGTGGTTGAATTCGAAATGCCCGGAGGCTCTATCAGGGCGCTTGATCGGGTCTCTTTCAATGTGCGTGAAGGAAAAACCCTCGCGCTAGTAGGGGAGTCCGGATCCGGAAAGTCAGTATGCTCCCAGGCTATTTTGGGAATACTGCCGGAGAATGCGCGTATTCGGTCTGGCAGTATCGAATTTAGAGATCCAAATCAGCCTGGAAACTGTGTCAATATTACAGCCCTGGATAATCGTGGCGCGGAAATGCGCAAGATACGTGGGGGCCAAATATCCATTATTTTTCAGGAGCCGATGGTCTCGATGTCGACGATGCATACCGTCGGAGATCAGGTGAGTGAAGCCCTCTTTTTGCACCGGAAAGTTAGTCGATCAAAAGGGTTAGAGCTAACTCAGGAGATGCTGGCACTGGTGGGTTTTAGAAATCCACAGCAGGCAATGAAGCTCTATCCGTTTGAGCTCTCCGGTGGTTTGCGTCAGCGGGCTATGATCGCTATGGCGCTAGTCTGTCATCCGGCGTTACTGATTGCCGATGAACCCACCACCGCACTGGATGTTACGGTACAGAAGCAGATTCTTCGTCTGATGCGTCGCCTGCAATCGGAACTGAACATGGGGGTTCTGCTGATAACCCACGACCTGGGTGTGGTTGCCAATATGGCGGATGAGGTCGTGGTGATGTACCACGGCCGGGTTATGGAGAGCGGTCCCGCCAAAACCCTGTTTGCGAAGCCCGGGCACGCTTATTTGCAATCTCTATTTCGGGCCGTACCGAGATTTAACTTGGGGCCTTCGGAGCGCCTGAACCCCATACGTTCGAGTGAAGGTGGGCTTGCAAACATACAGGAACTCTATACTCCCTGGACAGAGCAAGAGCGCCAACATGCGCCTCATCTCAGTATAAAAAGCTTGTCAAAAACCTATGTGCAAAGGAATAGCAGTTGGTTCGGAGGTGGGGAAGAGGAGCAGATTCATGCGGTTCGTGATTTCAATCTCGATATCGCGGTAGGAGAATCGGTGGGTCTGGTCGGCGAAAGCGGCTGCGGAAAAACCACTCTATCCAAGATGCTGATGCGAGGACTCGAGCCCAGTACCGGGTCAATATCGTACAATGACCGCGGTGTTACCGTACCGCTGCTGGAGCTGGAAGGGCGGGAGCTGGAGAAGTTTCGGCCACGAATGCAGTTGGTGTTCCAGGATCCCTATAGCTCCCTTAGCCCGCGCATGACCGTCAATGATATTATCTGCGAGCCGCTACTCATTCATCAGGTGGGAGATAAGAGATACCGTGAGCGACGTGCTTGTGAGCTAATGGAATTAGTTGGGCTCAGGCCCGAACTGCTTAATCGATATCCCCACAGCTTCTCTGGCGGGCAGCGTCAGAGGATCAGTATCGCTCGAGCGCTGGCTTTGTCTCCTGACTTGCTTATTCTGGACGAGCCTGTATCTGCGCTGGATGTTTCGGTTCAGGCGCAGATACTTAATCTGTTAAAAGACCTTCAACGAGAGCTGGGACTCACCTATCTGTTCATTAGTCACAACCTTGCGGTGGTTGATTATATTGCGGAGCGCGTAGTGGTGATGTGCCATGGTCAAGTTGTAGAAATCGCCCCTGCAGGAGAGCTTTTCGCCAAGCCCCTGCACCCCTACACAAGAGCCCTGATAGACGCAGTACCGGCTCCCGACCTCAACCAGTTGCTCGACTTTGACAATCAGGAGGCAGGGTTGGCACAGCCCGAATTTTGGCCCGCTCCCTATACGCTGTCGCCCCATATCAGCAGTGAGTTGGTGGAAGTGGAAGCCGCTCACTGGGTGAGGATGCATACCGATGAAAGCTAAACGTAGTTTATTCCGGTTGCTGTGCCTGCCCCTGTTGGGTTTGCTGCTGTTGCCGACCTCTTCGCAGGCGATTCAGCCGCAGCCCCCGGAGACCCCCCGGATTATGGAGCTTTTGCCGCCGCAAACTTACGGAAAACCCGGTGGAACAATCCGTATGCTAATGGCCAAGTCCAAGGATATTCGAATGATGAATGTCTATGGCTATGCACGGCTGGTCGGCTATGACCGCAACTTTGAGTTGATGCCCGATATTCTACTCGCCTACGAAAATGAAGATGACCGGGTCTTCACCTTCCACCTTCGTCCCGGACACCGCTGGTCCGACGGTGTTCCTTTTACCGCAGAAGATTTTCGCTTCTACTGGGAAGACGTAGCGCTGAACAAGGAGCTTTCGCCCTTTGGTCCCTCTAAATCCCTGCAAGTGGACTCTGAGCCACCTTTGGTGGAGGTCGTCGATGAGCTCACTATCCGTTACAGCTGGAGTACCCCCAACCCTCATTTTTTACCTCTGTTAGCCGGCCCCAGGGCATTGGCGATCTATCTGCCAGCCCATTATATGCGTCAGTTCCATAAGCAATATGCAGAGCCTGACCGGCTACTGGCCTTGCAAAAGGAGGCGAAAAAGCGAAACTGGGTCGCCCTGTTTAAATCTCGCGCACATCCCTACAAGATGGACAATCCTGAACTGCCTACGTTGCAGCCCTGGTATAACAGTACGAAACCTCCCGCAGACCGCTTTGTTTTTTTGCGCAATCCGTTTTATCACCGTGTCGATGCTAAAGGTACGCAGCTTCCCTATATTGACGAGATCGTCGTGAATATCGTTGGAAGCAGCTTGATTGCTGCCAAGACAAGAGCGGGGGAGAGCGATCTTCAGGGCAGGTATATACGTCTGGATAATTACACCTTTCTTAAAGAGGGTGAAACGCAAAACAATTATCAAGTTCGGTTTTGGAAGGCTGCGAGAGGGTCTCAGTTTGCCTTTTATCCAAACCTTAACGCAAATGATGATCAGTGGCGCACCCTCAACAGGGATGCGCGTTTTAGGCGGGCGCTGTCATTGGCGATCAATCGTCATGAAATTAATCAGGTCGTGTATTACGGACTGGCGAGCGAGGGAGGTAATACCCTGCTTCCAGAAAGTAGCCTGTTCCAGCAAGATTTTATGGAGGCCTGGAATCAGTATGATCCTGAACAAGCCAGCGCTTTGCTTGATGATATCGGTTTAATCGAAAGAGATGACCGGGGAATACGCCTGCTTCCTGATGGGCGCCCGATGGAAATTATTGTTAACACCGCAGGGGAGGAAACCGAGGAGACAGATGTTCTGCAGTTAGTACACGATCACTGGATGGACGTCGGCATCAAGTTGCATATTCGTCCCTCCCAGCGCGAGGTCTTTCGCAGCCGAGTTTTCTCCGGCGACTCCATTATGTCTGTGTGGAAAGGGTTGGACAATGCGTTGGCCACCAGCGATATGAGCCCTTGGGAGCTGGCTCCCTATTCCCAGCAACAATTACAGTGGCCGATGTGGGGAGACTATTATGAGACAGGCAAGGGATCTCCCCCCGACCTGCTCCCAGCCGTCCGTCTGCGTACCCTGGTGGAGACCTGGGAGCACTCCCGTAGCCGACAGCAGCGTTGGGACGTGTGGCAGGAGATGTTGAGAATATACTCCAATCAGGTGTTTAGCATAGGCACTGTCACCGGTATTATGCAGCCAATTGTTGTGAGTAATCGTCTAAAAAACGTCCCGAACCAGGGGTGGTATAGCTGGGAGCCGGGTTCCTATTTTGGTGTGTACAATCCAGACACATTCTGGGTTCAGGATGCTGGGGGGCGCCAATAGATGGGACAGTATATTGTTAAACGGGTGTTGATGATGATCCCCACTTTGCTGCTGATCAGCTTTGTGGTGTTTGTGATCATCCAGCTACCGCCAGGGGACTATCTGGAAAGCTATATCGCCGAGCTTCAGGCCCAGGGTGAAAGCGTCGACATGGAGAAGGTGGCCTACCTCCGCGAAGAGTATGGGCTGGACAAGAGCTTTCTAGAGCAGTATGTCTCCTGGGTGACTGGCTTTGTGCAGGGAGACTACGGCTACTCGTTTGAGTATGACCTGCCTGTTTCTGAAGTAGTGGGGGACCGAATGTACCTCACCATACTGGTATCGGTAATCACCATCCTGTTTACCTGGCTGATTGCCTTTCCTATCGGTTTGTATTCCGCGACCCATCAGTATAGCTGGGGTGATTACGGGCTCACATTAGTCGGTTTTATCGGCCTGGCGACACCGAACTTCCTGCTCGCTCTGGTGATGCTCTATTTTGCGAATGTCTATTTTGGGACCTCCATTGGTGGCCTGATGGATGAGCAGTACGTCAATCAACCATGGAGTTGGGACAAGGTGAAGTCGGTGCTGGAGCACCTCTGGATTCCTGTGATCGTAATTGGCACCTCAGGCACTGCGGGGATGATTCGGCGTCTGAGGGCGAATCTGCTGGACGAACTCCATAAGCCCTATGTTGTGACAGGTCGGGCGAAAGGCCTACCGGAAACTCGCCTGCTATTGAAGTATCCGTTTCGCGTATCGCTGAACTTTTTCATTGCCGATATTGGAAATATGCTTCCCAGTATTATTTCAGGAGCTGAAATTGTGGCTCTGGTGTTGTCATTGCCAACAACAGGACCCATGTTGCTCGGAGCTCTCCAAAGTCAGGATATGTATCTGGCCGGATCTTTCTTGATGTTTCTGGCAATGCTAACGGTCATTGGAGTGTTGATTTCGGACCTCCTACTCGCGGTACTCGACCCCAGGATTCGGCTTGAGGGGGGTGCGCAGCGATGAAGCAGCCCGCTAATCCTCATTTTGTCTGTGATGCGGAATACGATCCGCGTTCAATCGAAAAGGCTCATATTGAGCAGCAATCTTTTTTCCTTGCCTCGCAATGGCAGTTAATCTGGTGGAAATTCAAGAAGCACAAGCTCGCGCTTTACAGCGGCCTGTTCATCGTATTGCTGTACCTTTCGATTCTTATCTGTGAGTTTCTTGCGCCCTACAGTCTCCATAGCCGTCATGTTGACTCGATCTACTCGCCGCCGCAGCCGGTGCATCTATTCCATGAGGGAGAGTGGGTAGGCCCCTTTGTATATGGCTGGAACCAGACTTTGGATATGGATCGTTTGCTTCGGGTGTACAGTGAAGACCGGGAAAAAATATACCGGATTAACTTTTTTTGTGACGCAGAGGGTTACAAGTTTTGGGGGCTAGTGGAGTCAAATCTCCACCTGGCCTGCGTTGAAAAGGGCGGGACCATGTTTCTGTTGGGAACCGATCGTCTCGGCAGGGATATGCTATCTCGAATTATTTATGGCGCACGAATATCCATAACCATCGGCCTCGTCGGTATCTGCCTGAGTATGATTATGGGGGTGATTATAGGCAGTCTGGCGGGTTATTACGGTGGTTGGGTGGATAACGTTGTTCAACGGCTTATTGAAGTCATTCGCTCGTTTCCGGAGTTACCTTTGTGGATGGCGCTGTCGGCCATTATCCCCGTTACCTGGAGTCCCCTGTGGGTGTTTTTTGGTATTACCTTGATCCTGGCGCTGATGGACTGGACGGGCCTGGCAAGAGCGGTTCGTTCTAAGCTGTTGGCTTTGAGGGAGGAGGACTATGCAAGTGCTGCTCTATTGATGGGGGCGTCACCGCCACGGATTATACGCAAGCACCTGCTGCCGGGCTTTTTAAGTCACCTGATTGCCTCGGCAACGCTTTCGATTCCCGCAATGATTCTAGGTGAGACGGCACTGAGCTTTTTAGGCCTGGGGCTAAGGCCGCCTATAACCAGCTGGGGGGTATTGCTGGCTGAAGCTCAAAATGTGAACGTGGTTGCCATTTATCCCTGGCTCATGCTGCCTGTGGTTCCTGTCATTTTCGTTATATTAGCGTTCAATTTTCTCGGGGATGGCTTACGTGATGCTGCCGACCCCTACAAAAACTAAAGTCGAATACTGTGTATGACGATTCTTGGCCTGATAGGCGGTCCTGAGTACAGGGGGCTCCATGTTCACCAGCCTGCGCCCTGACAGCGAAGCTGTAGAGGGACGGTGACTATTTTATCGGTGAAGCTGTGCTTAGTGCTGGGCAGTAATTTGGCCCTTGGTCATCTCGACCCGGTGTTCAAACAAGGGTATGAGGTGCTGACGGTTTACTACCCAAACCAGCGAACATGGACTGCTGCTGATCAGGCGAGAAAGGATTCGTTGTTCTGATTGTTCGTCCAGGGCATTGCTTGCTTGATCGACCACCATTACGCGGGGTTGTTTAATCATTGCACGAATAAGCGCCAGCTTCTGCCGAGTGGCGGCCTGTAATTTGGCACCGGCGGTACCCACCTCGTATTCAAGTCCATAATGCAAAATATCCTCACGCAGTCCGTGCTCATCAATTAGCTGGTCGATGATCTCGGCAACCTTCTGCTGCGCATTGGCTTTACCGTAAGAGAGTTTACCGAAGAGAATATTTTCCTGGATGCTCAGTAGTTCATTGAATTGATCAAAACGATAGTGAACCAGTGTTCGACGGCCTTGCTGGACATCCGAAAACTCTTTACGAACCACAACCAGCGCCTGCTGGATCGCATCATCTACCAGGCCCAGGCGATGGCGCGCAGGGATCAGTTTCATAAACAGTGCCAACAATTTTTCCTGGGAATCTTTTGGCAGGGTTTCCACTTTATCCTGGGGATACTTGCTCACTAGCTCCTGATATTCGGGTAGATCCTCAGCGCTGATAAAGCTAAACCGCTCGTAAATCTCGTTACCGGGCTCAAGACCTGAAAACAGCTCGATCATAGTCTCCGCAATTTTGTAGCCGATGCTCAGGGCGACGGGCATCAACTTATTGCGTGTTAGTACCCGTTGCAGGGAGTCATCCAGGTGGAGTGTGTTGATATCCAGGGATTGATCCGTGCAACTACCGAACAGGATGTTCTCTGCCACACTAATGTTCGTGTTGTAGCGTTCAGGGTCGAAGGGTTCGACAAGGTCTTCCATACCTGCATCAGCAAGGTGTTTTTGAAGCTGGAACCTTAAGTTGATAAGTTTTTGAGCAAGCTCCCGGTCTGGAGCGTTAGCCATGGATTGCTGTAAGCCAAAACGATACAGGTCACTGTCCAGCTCAAATAGCGAGCTTAACGAGAGAATTTCATCTTGCAGTGCCTGTAATGAAGAGTAGGGCGTCTGCGTCAACTTCAGCCCGTCGTGATCAATTGTTTGCTCATAAATTTTAGGATCATAAGGTTCAAATGCGCTGGGTTGATGTAATCCGTAGAGCAGGTTGTCGCGTATTGTTCCAGCGAACAGGTGAGAACGTGATCCTACGAAGCAAATAGTGTGGCTTAAAGCGGGTTCATTGATCTGCTGCAAATCATGGCCAAACAGATTTATGCCGCCTCTATCAGGGTTCTGCAACCGGCAGATCAGTTGGGCGAGTTCTGATGCACCGCTTTCATTATCACCTACCAAGGCGATGGACTGCCTGAGGTTGAGCTTCAGGCTGATGCCTTCAAGCTGAGTGCTGGCATCGCTATCAGAAAAGAAGATTCGATCGAACGCTATCTCATCATTGAGCTGTTCTAAACGGGTATCGCCTTCATTAAGCCGATGCTCGGGCAGCATGGCATCCGGGGAAAACTGTTCCACAATTTGCTCGTACTTTATACGAACATCTTCTTTGGTTTGATAATACTTGAGCAGCTCCTTCCAGGGAGCGTCCAGATCCTGATAGGCCGCAAGGACTGCCACCAACGCACCCAGTGTTAACTCACCCTGGATCACATAGTAGCCACCAATCGAATAGAAGAAAAAAGGCGTTACCTTGGATAGAAAGTTATTAAGGAACTTGATAAAAAACTTTCGTTTGTAAATATCAAAGCGAATTTCGAATATGTTTTGCAAACGGGATGCGATTTTGACACGTTCGTACTCTGTGGTACCCAGGGTATGAACATCCTGAATACCCGCCATGCTGTCGCCCACCTTGTCGCCGAGGCGTCGTGCCGCCAGCACCCGCTCCTTGGATAGCGCGTTAACCTTGCGCTGAAGCTTGGGTATTACGTACATTTGGAGCGGGTAGAGGCCGATTGCAGCCATCCCCAGAAAGGGGTCCTGGTTAAAGATAAAGACAAGATAGGTGAGAAGAAGGCCGCCTTGGAAAGCAGGCAAGGCGAAAGCATCGCCAATAAATCCGCCCAAAGGTTCAGTTTCTGCAGTAATTATCGGTATGATCTCCCCTTGGGAGACTTTTTTGAAATGGGGCAGGGGGAAACGCAGGATGCGGCTATAGAGTTCGAGCCGCAGGTTGCGCAACATTCGCTCACCTACCACTCCCCGGTAGACGTTGAGGACGTACTTCAGGGCTCCGTTGATGATAACCAGAGCCAGGAAGAGGAAGCAGAGCGCTAATAGATAGGAGATCTGGTTCATTTCGTATCCCAGGATCATCTCCGGGATATCTTTACCGGCTAAGGCTTTATTGATGATCTGCTTGGGAACATCCAGAGAAGCATAGACCAGCGGAAAGGTGACAAGCGTCAGCAGAAGGATGAGAACCTGATCCCTCAGTGTGTGCTTAATAATATATGTGAAGATAGATCTATCCATCTGCTCCGATCACTCCCTGCGAAAGGGTGGGGGCTCGCTGGGAGGTCCCGTTTGCATTATCGTTGAAAATCAACGCCTGCCACAAGCGTTGGTAGAAGAAGAAGGAAAGAGAGGCGGTCTTGGGGAAGAAAATTGCATTGGTGCTAAAGGGGTATCCGCGTTTATCGGAAACCTTTATAGCGCAGGAAATACGGGAGCTGGAGAAGCGGGGGATGGATATTCACCTGGTTTCCCTACGCCATCCCACAGATAAACAGCGCCACCCGATACACGATGAGATCAGGGCTCCGGTGCTCTATTTGCCCGAATACCTTTATCAAGAGCCTTTGCGGGTTGGCAAGGCGTTGCTGGCCACCTGCTTCACGGCGGGGTTTTGGCGTGCCGCTGGTAACTGGTGGAAGGATCTTAGGCGAGACCCGACAGCGAACCGTATGCGCCGTTTTGGGCAAGCGCTGGTGTTAGCCCGTGAGCTGCCGGAAGGGATAGAGATGCTCTATGCGCATTTTATCCATACGCCAGGTTCCGTAACCCGTTATACAAGCGACCTGACCGGTATTCATTGGTGCGCATCGGCCCATGCCAAGGATATCTGGACCACTCCGCGATGGGAGCTGCAGGAAAAATTGTCCAGCGTCCGTTGGCTTACCACCTGTACCGAAGCCAACACACAGTACTTGAAAGGGCTAAGCGACCGGGAAGAAAAGGTCTTTTTGAGTTACCACGGTCTCGACTTTAACCGGTTTCCGCAACCGGACTTCTCAGGCGAACCCGACCAGATCCACCCGGATGGAGCAACTGATTCTGTCGAACTGCTTTCGGTAGGGCGAGCGGTGCCTAAAAAGGGATACGATCTGTTGTTAAATGCCTTGGCCCGCTTGCCCAAAGAGCTGCAATGGCACTTTACCCACATCGGTGGCGGAGAGTTGTCGTCAGTTCTGCGGGAGCAGGCGGTGGCGCTGGGGATAGAGGGCCGGGTCACCTGGCTCGGGGCTCAGTCTCAGCAGCGAGTTCTGGACGCTTATCAGCGCGCCCAGGTTTTTATACTGGCGTCCAGGGTCAATGGAGATGGCGACCGGGATGGGCTGCCTAATGTCCTGATGGAGGCGCAAAGTCAGGGACTTGCGTGCCTGTCGACTGATATTTCAGGCATCCCCGAGTTGATTATCGATGGCGAGAGTGGGCTGCTGGTTCCTCAAGAGGATGAGGTGGCGCTAAGTGAAGCGTTGGCGCGTTTGATAGCCGACCCTGACCTTCGCCAAACCCTTGGCCGTAAAGGCTGCGCTCGCGTTTATGAGCATTTTTCGTTGGATCAGGGTATCGGCCAAATTTTGCACAAGTTTGAGGCAAGTGCGTGAGCCAGCGTGTTGCCTTTTATGCGCCTATGAAGTCGCCGAATTACCCGACCCCCTCGGGTGACCAGCGAATCGCTCGGCTTTTCATGGGGGCATTGGCGGAGGCTGGGTATAGTGTCGAACTTGCCAGCGAGCTACGGTGCTGGGAGGGGCAGGGAGAGCGATTGCAGCAGGGTATGATCCGGCAAAAGGCGCAGGCGGAGTGTGAGCGGCTCATTAACGATTACGGCAGCCTACCCAAGGGGCAGCGCCCCGACTACTGGTTTACCTATCACCTGTACCATAAGGCCCCTGACTGGATCGGCCCTGCTGTATCCAAGGCGTTGGGTATTCCTTAC
This sequence comes from Aestuariirhabdus sp. LZHN29, assembly GCF_049985285.1. Taxonomy (NCBI): domain Bacteria; kingdom Pseudomonadati; phylum Pseudomonadota; class Gammaproteobacteria; order Oceanospirillales; family Aestuariirhabdaceae; genus Aestuariirhabdus; species Aestuariirhabdus sp. LZHN29. The sequence goes on from NZ_JBNIEU010000005.1 coordinate 71,211, forward strand.
GTTATTGCCGAAGCCTCTATTGCCAACAAACAAAGGGATGGGAGCTGGAGCGCGGGCTGGCAACAGTCCAGGGTCGCTTTGGGGCAAGCCGCGGCGGTGGTTACATTGAATCCTCGCGATGAACCGGCTCTCCATGACTGTGTATTACGAGAAAGAATTCATCATCTCACGCCTTTTCTGGAGTATGCACCGCCGCCGCTGTCGTCCAGAGCCGTAGTGGCTGATCAGTTTGGGATGGACCCACAGGCAACCTGGTTGGTGACCTCCGCAATGATGCGGCCAGGGGATAAGCTGGCCAGTTATGAGCGCTTATCATGCAGCCTTTCGGGGCTATCCGGGCAAAACTGGCAGCTTCTGGTGATAGGTGATGGCAAAGAGCGAGAGGCCGTTGAGGCACTGTTTGCGGACAAATCCGACCGGGTTTTCTTTGCCGGTGAGTTGTCTATGAATGAAATCCAGCACTGCTTACCAGCCTGTGACCTGTTCGTGTGGCCTGCGGTTAATGAAGCGATTGGGATGGCAATGCTTGAGGCCCTCAATGCCGGGGTTCCCGTGTTATCCGGATACAGCCCTGCGTTGTACCCACTCTCTTTACAGAGCCCTGCGTTAACTATGCTAAATGGAAACGATGCCTCAAGTTTTGAAAAAGAGCTTGGGGGTATGCTCAACTCCCCCGGCATGATTCGTCACGCTGCCGAAAGCTGCCACCGGTTAATTCGGGAAAACTGCAGCCTCAGCGCCGCTGCGGTTCGTTTAAGGGGAATTCTGGAGCCACTTTTATGATTCATATCTATATGTTGCGCCATGGAACTACCCTTTGGAACCAGCAAAAAAGAATACAGGGGCATACGGATATTCCCCTGTTGCCCGAATCCATTCGTGTGCTTTCAGGGTTAGTGTTAGCGGCCCCATTTCGTGATTTACAATGGTATTGCAGTCCTTTAACGAGAGCACAGCAGACCGCACAAGCCCTTGGGCTAAAGCCCATCCTCAGTGCCGGGTTAGTCGAAATGGAGTGGGGCGAGTGGGAGGGACGAACCATTTCCGAGTTGCGTTCCGAGTCCCCCGCTTTGATGGCAAACGAGGAGGGCAGAGGGCGGTTTATGACGCCTCCCGGAGGAGAGTGTCCGCAGCAGGTCGTCGACCGACTGATGCAGTGGTTGGATGAACTGCAGCCCGGGTGCGATATCGGCCTGGTGACCCACAAGGGCGTTATCCGCGCTGCGATGGCCGAAGCATGTCAATGGGATATGCTGGGTCGGTCTCCAGTAAAACCGGACTGGGGAAAATTGCTGCAGTTTTCCTGGTCGTCTGGTGCCGGGCTCCGCTTCTGTGGTTGTGATCTGTCGCTGGAGAAAGATCTAATCCCGGGCGGGAAATAGAGGTCCGATATCGGGCCATACCACCTGTTCATACGCAGACAGGAACTCCAGGAGTTGACGCAGAAACACCCAGGATGCCGCATCATGAGCCAAATGATGGGTCATAATGCCCGTGGCTTCAGTGCTATCAACCTGCCCCTGGCGGCGCTGTTTCAAGTGCTCAATCAGCTGACTAATAACAGAGTCTTCACCGGCGAAGCAGCGTCGTTTCCAGTCAATCAGGTCAAGGTGCACATTGTTAACCGAAAGCTGGGGGCGGGGGATGCGCGGGCCCAGCGTCGATAACCCGGACAGGCCGATCTCTGGCAGGTGCGATAGCAGGCGTTGGTTGATCCGGTTCCAGGGCGGCACCAGTACCGGCTGATAGTGGTGGGGGAGCTCCTGTTGCAGGTGTTGGTGGCCCCGTCGTAGTGACTGCAACACAACGTCGATGGGCCTATGGTCACCTAACTCCTGATTACGCTCACCAGGAGCTGCATAGCTGGTGTGATCGTAACCGTGGAGCAGACAAGAGACGCCTGTTACGGAATCAAGGCAGGATATCAGCGATCGCTCCAGCCGCTGGGGGATAACGGCTAGCGATAAGGGCAGCCGATACTGATCGGCCAGGGTTAAAAGCTGTTCCAATGCCGCTGTGTCGCTGCATGCATCATCGTCTCTCCACCACAGGGTGAGGGGCGTATTGTGATCCTTCCAGAGTTCCAACTCCTCGTTTAATCTGGACCAGCACGGATGCTTCACAATCCCCACCCTTGCAGTATGTTGAGGAGCTGTTGGGCGCTGGCGTCAGCGCCGTTAAGGTCGATGGCGCTGGTGGGCGGCGCCTGCGTGGCTGCACCATTGATCGCCGCCACAAGTTGCTGCTGGGTGAGAGAGGACTCGGGCAATAGCCTAAGATAGCCATGGCGTTGCAGTATCTCGCTGCGCTGGAGTTGCTCTGTTTCACCGCCTTCACTGTAAGGTATCACTAGTGCGGGTGTTCGTGTCGCGAGAATATCCATCGTGGTGTTGTAGCCGGCCTGTGATATCGAGAGGTTGCTGCTGGCGAGGAGGGAGGCAAAATCTTCGCGGAAGCGCTCAACCGAAACGTTGTGTGTACGCCCCTGCTGTTGTAGTTGATCGAACAGCTGTGCATCCAGGCCGGGGCCGGTGATCAGGGTCCAGGGCTGGTCGTCTAGTTTGGTCGCGGGTTTACTCTGGAGTATGGCTCGGAGCAGGGGGTAGCCGACGGCACCTCCACCGGCCGAAACCGTTACCCCAAGGCGAGGTTGCCGAGCGGGGGGCGGTGAGGCGATATCGGCCACGTAGCCCGTGTAGCGGAGCTTGTCCTGAATCTGGCTCGCAAAGGGGAAGCTGTCCTCTAGTCGGATCACCGTTGGATCACTGTGCACGAGTACTGCGTCAAAAAAACGCTGTACCAGGTCCGCACTTTCCTGGCTTCTATGCTGTTTGGATAAGGGTTTCTGGACCAGAATGTCCCGCAATGAACAGACAACGGGAATGTTTTTTGATTTGACCTGACTTATGAGCGGCAAAAGTTCAAAGCGAAATTGCCGGCGACCAAATGGATAGAGCTCCAGCAGCAGTAGGTCGGGTCGTACGGTCGCCTCAATCTCCAGTAACTGCGCACGGCGTCTGGCCCGGTAGTGATCATCTACCGGTTGTTGTTCTGCATCCACGAGGGTGGAAAAGTTGGCGTCCTGACAGCTAATCGAGGGGAGGTAATGAGTCTGTGCGCAGGGAAAAGAAATAGGGCTCTGCGCACCTCCCTGCACCAAGTGGACTTCCATGCCTGCACGTTCGAGTGCGTTACTGATCAGCGCTGCCCGTTTAAGATGGCCGATGCCGAGCAGGTGCTGGACATAGAACAGTATTCGGGGTTTAGCGGGGATCATTCTTCGGGTTGGTTTGGCTGCAAGTCATGCCCACGGTCGGACATTACCTGGTGAACGGATGAAACCAGGTTACCGATACCGTTGAGCATCCCCTTGCACATGGCATCTCCTGGAGGGGGCGTGTGCTCAAGCTGTTTCAGGGCGGCAATCATCAGGTTGGTATCTAGCAAATGGTCGGGGTCAACCATCTGTATTAACCCACCTTCATAGGCCTTCTTTGCACGAATATACTGCTCGAGGCGCGGGGTCTTACGAGGGACGATGATGGCCGGTTTGTTAAACGAGAGAATTTCGCAAAAAGTATTGTAACCGCCCATGGACACAATTGCTTCAGCTTTGGCAATCAGGCCTTCAAGGTGGTTGTTGAAGGTGATGACCTTTACTCGTTGCAAGAGCGCAGCTCTCGCGGCGAAGATTTCTCGCTCCTCACTTGGCATAAAGGGCCCCAACACGATCAGCGCCGGGAGGGGGAGCTCGGTCTCGGCCTTTTCATAGGCACGGAGAATCCAGTCGACCAACTCCAAACCATCGCCGCCGCCGCCGGTAGTCACTAACAGGTAGGGTTGCTCAATGGGGAGCGGTTGACTCAGCGCCGCTTTGGGTAAACGCCGGTTGAGGTAGCCAGTATAGTGCATCTTGTGGTCAATCGGCTGCGGAAGGGAAACTCCCTCCAAGGGGTTGCCCATCGACTCGGGGCCGTATACCCAGACCTGATCAAATAAAGCATCAAGATGTTCTGGGATTCCCTTGGCTTGCCACTCCCGGTCGAGCGCACCGGCCTCGTCCATAACGTCTCGCAGGCCGAGGACATTGGTGGTTCCAAGTGCCTTCAGCATTTTCAGGGTGTGTTTGACTTCCCCTTTTAGGCCCAGGGGTTCCTTATCAACGAGGAAGATATCAGGTGAAAAACTCAGTGCGGTGTTATAGATAATAGATTCACGGATAGCCAGGGTCTGGGAGAGATCGATATGCAGGCCGAGGCTGGTGTAATCACCATCATAGAGCTTGATGACACCGGGAATGCGCACGAAATCGACCCTTGCCCGGAAATCGAAGCGGCCAATAATCGGTGATCCTGTCAAAATGAGTACGGATATTGATTTGTAATGCCTGACCAATGCGTGAGCAATGGTATGGCAGCGCCTCAAGTGGCCAAGTCCGTAGCTGTCGTGGCTATAGATCAGCACCCTGGCGTCGGGTTTAATAGACTGCGTCATGTTTCCTTCAACGTGATAGGCAAGCGGCTGGTATCCGTCGCAGGGGTGATACTATATGTTAGTGAAGCGACAAATTGTAGCACTGACAGGGAAAGAAATTTTGAGGGGCAGGGTTCTATTGAGTATTCGGTCAAGAGCGACGGGGATAGCCTAAATAATGGACCTACGAGGGCGAGGGAACATGATGTTGGAGCGCCTGACCCACGGGCAGTCCAAGGAGCGCGCTGGCGCAATCCTCAAAAACTCCCGGGTAAACGCGGCTATCTATAGGCAGCAGCAGGGAAGTGAGCGACTGATTGCCTGGGTGGAGCTGACGATTGTAGTGACCTTCCTGTTGCTCTATTCCCTAACCCCTAAAACCTTTATCGCACCAGAACTCGATTTTTCTCTGGATACCCGTTTGCCGCAACAAATTCTTGGTGCGATTAGTCAGGAACCGGTCCCCTGGGCTCTGGGGCTCTATTTTGTTGTCGCCGTTGGAGGGCTGCTGCAAGCTTACTCCGAACGGTTACTCAACTGGCGCTCATACAGTGCGATAGTGCTCAATTTTGCGCTGCTTTATGCCCTTATCTGGAGCTTTCATATGCAGTATGACCAGCCTCCAGCGTTTTACCTGAAGGCTCCCACGCTATTGTATGTGTTCATTTTTATCGCGATCAGGGCGCTTAGGTTTGAGGCCCGTTATGTTCTTTTTGCTGGCACCTGTGCAGTGGTAGGCTGGATGTTAATGGTCTACTACGTGTTGTATGCCAGTGGAGGAGAGATGCCCCTGACCCGTGATTACGTGCACTACCTGACCTCCAACTCCGTACTGTTGGGCGCCGAGTTCGACAAGATGCTCTCGATGGTGCTGGTGACCTCTATTTTAGCCCTTGCCATTACCCGTGCCCGGGGTTTGTTGGTCGAGGCGGTGGTAGAGACCAAAATAGCAACAGATCTGGCGCGCTTTGTCCCCGCGGAGGTAGCTCGGCAGGTTTCGTTGGATGCTCCCGAGCTGGAACTGGGGGCGGGTAAGGTCGGTGAGGCGACGATCCTGTTTAGTGATATAGAGGGTTTTACCAGTTTTAGTGAAAAGACTGCGCCGGTGGATCTGATTCAACGCCTTAATCGGTATTTTAGTGTCTTGTCGGGTCCCATTGTGGAGTGGAAAGGGGCAATAAATCAGTTTCAGGGGGACGCGGTCCTTGCCTCATTCAATATGCCGATCGAAGATGAAAATCATGCGGTCAATGCAATTCACGCCGCGCTGAAGATTCAGGCGCTGTTGCGCGAGCACGATCCCGAGCTGGTCACTCGCATCGGTATTAACACCGGTAGCGTGGTGGGCGGTCTGGTTGGAACGCAAGAGCGTTTGAGCTATACGGTGCATGGCGACGCGGTGAATATGGCGGCGCGTCTTGAGCAGCTTAACAAGGAGTACGGAACCCGGATTCTTATATCGGAGGCCTGCCGCTTACAAGCGGGTGATCTGTTTAGATTTAGAGAGGTTGGCGAGGTCACTATTCGTGGTCGCAGCGGGAAGACCAAGCTGTATACCGTCGAGGAGCAAGTCTAGATAGACAAAGTCAGCATTTTCTCGAGATTATCTCGTGCTTGTTGCTCACTGTGTTGGCGAAAATACTGGGTGTAGAAAACATGGGGTCTGTTTAGCAGGCTTTGAAAGAATTTCCTTTGTCCCGCCTTATAATCCACGTCGCTCAGGTGCGGGCTTTCTTTGCGAACATTAAGGCTGTCTTGTAGGAACTCCTCCCAGGGTCTGGCCAACGAGGAGATATCGACATCAGCCAGATAACGCCCGTCGATACTAGCTGGCGCCGATTTATGGGTCGTGTCCATGATCAGGCTAGCGATACGGTCTCGAGCCTTAAGGCAGTTTTGTTTGTCCCCGACAAGCTGGCAAAAGAAGTCGGCACTATCAGCCTCATTCTTCTCACTGTCCATCTGGTAGATGATGTCATGGAACCAAAGGGCCATTTCGACCTCCCTGGCGGCCTCCAGATGGGTGCAGGCCTCATCAAATTGTTGCAGGCAAAAGGTTATGTGCTCACCGGTGTGATAGAAGCGATCCTTGAGGGCATAATAGTGGGCGATCTCCCTCCATGCGTTCTCTGCCGGAGTTTTCGCATCTATACCAAACAGGCTGTTCCATAGCCTTGTAAATCGTAACTTGTCCATTAGTGTTTTACCCGCCGGCGCGAAGTTTCTCCTGCAGCTCTTCATAGGCGGTCTGCAACTCGGCGAGTTTGTTGCTCAGCTGTCGCATCACATCCAGTGAGACTTCCGGGTTTTCCGTTAATAACTTAATAAAAACATCTTCTGCAATTCGAAGTACCTGAACATCCGAGCTCGCGCGCAGGGTTGCGGAGCGGGTCTCTTTGGAGATAACGGCCATCTCGCCGATCAGTGAATTGGCTCCCCGCACAGCGACCACCACGTCAGCTCCCGATGTGTCGGCAAGAACTTCGACCTCTCCGGACATGACCACGTAGGCACTGTCAGCGGGCTCACCCTTCTTAAAGAGTATCTCACCCGGGGTGTAAGTGAGCGCCTCGCTGGTGAACGCGATCAGGCGAAGCTTCGATGTGTCCAGTTTGGAAAACATCGGAACCTTGGCCAGTTGGCAGACTTCCTCATCAATTTCCAAGCGGGTACTCCTGACGGATAGGTACAGTTATTTTGCGCAAGAAAGGGGTGGCAGGCAACCATCGCGCTTCAATCCCATAAAAAAAGGGGCTAAAAAGCCCCTTTTGAACCCAATATCACATGTTGGGGTAGTTGGGGCCGCCAGCCCCTTCCGGTGTTACCCAGGTGATATTCTGCGCTGGATCCTTAATGTCGCAGGTTTTGCAGTGCACACAGTTCTGCGAGTTAATCTGGAAGCGCTTGCCTGCATCATCTTCGATGATCTCATACACGCCAGCGGGGCAGTAACGTTGGGCGGGTTCATTAAACCGCTCGAGGTTAGCCCCCATTGGAATGCTGTCATCGGCAAGCTGAAGGTGGCAGGGTTGATCCTCTTCGTGGTTGGTGTTGGAAAGGAACACAGAGCTTAGCTTGTCGAAGCTTATTACCCCGTCGGGTTTGGGGTAATTGATCACCGGGCACTCGCTAGCGGGTTTGAGGGTCGCGTGATCCGGCGTACTGTCCTGAAGCGTGAAGGGAAGCTTACCGTTGAATATATTAAGGTCCACAAAGGCGAAGGCGCCGCCCAGGATGTTGCCAAATTTATGCATCGCTGGGCCGAAATTACGTTGTTGGTAAAGCTCTTTATACGCCCAGGACGCTTCAAATGCGGCTTGAAAACTATCGAGATCCTCACCACCCTGAGTGCCGTTTTGAACCGCGTTGAAGACCTCTTCTGCGGCGATCATGCCCGACTTCATGGCGGTATGAGTCCCTTTAATTTTGGCAAAATTGAGAGTGCCGGCATCGCAGCCAATTAACAGCCCACCGGGGAAGCTCATTTTAGGTAATGCTTGAGGGCCGCCCTTGGCAATTGCGCGGGCACCGTAGGAGATGCGCTTGCCGCCTTCCAGGTACTGCTTGATAACCGGGTTTTGCTTAAATCGCTGCATCTCATCGAAGGGGCTAAGGTGCGGGTTGCTGTAGCAAAGATCGGTGATCAACCCCAATACAACCTGGTTGTTTTCGGTGTGGTAGAGAAAGCCGCCGCCCTTGCTCCCACTTTCATCCAGGGGCCAGCCAGCGGTATGCACTACCAGGCCTTCCTTGTGCGCTTCCGGCTTCACGTCCCATAGCTCTTTAATGCCAATACCATAGTGCTGTGGGCCCGCATCTTTATCCAGGGCGTAGTGTTTGATCAGCTGCTTTCCGAGGTGGCCACGACAACCCTCCGAGAAGAGCGTGAATTTTGCGTGCAGCTCCATGCCGGGCATATAGCTATCTTTCTGACTACCGTCGGCTGCGATCCCCATGTCGCCGGTCGCTATCCCTTTAACGCTGCCGTCTTCATTGAACAGGACCTCGGCAGCGGCAAAACCGGGAAAGATTTCGACTCCCAGGGATTCCGCCTGCTCTGCAAGCCAGCGGCACAGGTTGCCCAGGCTAACGATATAGTTGCCGTGGTTATGCATGGTTTTGGGAACAAAGAAATTCGGGACCTTTTGCGCCTTTTCCTGGTTTTTTAGCACGAAGATCTGATCATCGTTAACCGGGGTGTTGAGGGGGGCGCCTAACTCCTTCCAGTCGGGGAAGAGCTCATTAATAGCTGTGGTTTCAATAACCGCACCAGACAGGATATGGGCTCCGACCTCAGAACCTTTTTCGACTACGCATACGCTGAGCTCGCTTTCCGCGTCCCTTGCCTGTTGCATTAGGCGGCAGGCTGCAGATAAGCCGGATGGCCCGGCCCCTACGATGACGACGTCAAACTCCATCGATTCTCGTTCCACGCTGTATCTCCTCAAGGTTTTTCTGTTGTTATTTGAAGCCAATTATTGGTTAGCTCCCAAAAGATGCTTGCTCGATTTTAAACAACTGTTTTAATATTGTCTAACTGGTTGTTTCACAAGGGTTCCGTTTAGGGGCCAAAACCCGTTCGAAGTTTGAGTGGTTTGTCTGCGTGAAGCACTCACTCCAAGGAGTGAAGTTGACCCAGGGTAGTGGTAGGCGCCTTGACCTGATATAGGGAAGGGTTCAAGATACCGGCCACTTGTTACCAGTGCCTGCCTGTTTCCATGGGCCTCTGGGTGAGATTACACCGGCTCCATCGATTCCGTATTTGGTCGATGGATATTATTACAAACGGACATTATACGAGGATTCCATGAAGGTTCTTGTAGCTGTAAAGCGAGTCATAGATTACAACGTAAAGGTTCGTGTAAAAGCGGATAACTCTGATGTTGATCTTACCAACGTCAAAATGGCAATGAACCCTTTCGATGAGATCGCGGTTGAAGAGGCGGTGCGCCTGAAGGAAAGCGGTGTCGTCACTGAGGTGGTTGCGGTTTCCATGGGGGGCAAAGAGTGCCAAGAGCAGATTCGTACGGCTCTGGCGCTGGGGGCTGATCGTGGGATTCTTGTAGAAACCGATGAGAAACTTGGATCACTCAGCGTTGCCAAGCTGTTAAAAGCTCTGGTTGACGAGGAGAAGCCGGACCTGGTTATCCTTGGTAAGCAGGCAATCGATAGCGATAACAATCAAACAGGCCAGATGCTGGGCGCTTTGGCTGGGCTGCCTCAGGGCACCTTTGCCTCCGAAGTAAAAGTCGCCGAGGGCAAGGTCGCTGTTACCCGTGAGGTGGATAGCGGACTGCAAACCGTGTCTCTTTCACTGCCTGCGATTGTCACCGTAGATCTGCGTCTCAATGAACCTCGATATGCATCCCTGCCTAATATTATGAAGGCCAAGCGCAAGCCGTTGGATACTAAAACCCCCTCTGATCTGGGCGTGGAGATCACCTCAAGCGTAACAACGCTGAAGGTTGAGCCGCCAGCAGAGCGTCAGGCCGGTATCAAGGTGGCCAGCGTTGAGGAGTTGGTTGAGAAATTGAAGAACGAAGCGAAGGTGATCTAATGTCTATTCTAGTAATCGCAGAGCACTCAAATGAAACTCTGGCCGGCGCTACCCTTAATACAATTACTGCAGCCAAGGCGATTGGTGGTGACATCGACCTCTTGGTCGCGGGTAGCGGGTGTGGCGTCGTGGCAGAGGCTGCCGCCAAAGTTGCCGGTATTAGCAAGGTTCTTGTTGCTGATAATGCCGTTTACGGTCACCAGTTAGCTGAAAATATGGGCTTGTTGGTTGCGGAGCTTGGCAAGGCCTACAGCCACATCTTGGCGCCGGCAACGACCAGCGGCAAAAACTATATGCCCCGGGTAGCGGCATTGTTGGATGTTGACCAAATCTCCGAAGTTGTTCGGGTCGATAGTGCCGATACCTTTGCTCGTCCTATCTATGCCGGTAACGCCATCGCTACAGTACAATCGAGTGCGGCGATCAAGGTCATTACCGTGCGTATCACCGGTTTTGATGCAGCGCCAGCTGAGGGTGGTAGTGCAACAGTAGAAGTGGTTGCCAGCGTATCCGACGCTGGGGTTTCCAGTTTTGTCGGTGAAGAGCTGGCGAAATCAGACCGTCCTGAACTCACCTCCGCTGATATCGTTGTTTCTGGCGGTCGCGGCATGGGTAACGGTGAAAACTTCGAGCTGCTTTACAGTCTGGCCGACAAGTTGGGGGCTGCAGTGGGTGCATCTCGAGCAGCCGTTGATGCGGGCTTTGTTCCTAACGATATGCAGGTTGGACAAACCGGTAAGGTGGTAGCGCCGAACCTGTATGTCGCGGTGGGTATCTCTGGTGCGATCCAGCACCTGGCTGGCATGAAGGACAGCAAGGTTATCGTAGCGATCAACAAGGATGAGGAGGCCCCTATTTTTCAGGTGGCTGACTACGGTCTTGTTGCGGATCTATTCGAAGCGGTTCCTGCACTGGAAAAGCTCGTCTAGAGCCTTTGTGATCGGCTTCACAGAAGGCCTATACCGAAATGGTGTAGGCCTTTTTTTCTGTCTAAAAAATTAGCTATCTGCTATTTTAACCGCTTAATAATACTAGCTAATGTTGCATTTGAATTTAACTTGTTGCGATAACTTGTTGAATCTAATTGAAAAGCAGAAAGGGGGTTCGTTTGATAAATGTATTGGTAGCTGATGATCACGATCTGGTGCGTACCGGTATCACGCGAATGCTGGCCGATGTCGAAGGTATCCTTGTTGTTGGTGAGGCCAGTAGTGGCGAAGCTGCCGTAGATCTGGCGCGACGGCTCGATGTTAATGTGGTGCTGATGGACGTAAAGATGCCTGGTATAGGGGGGCTCGAAGCAACCCGAAAAATCACCCGCTCCAACCCCGATATCAAGGTGATTGCAGTTACTGTTTGCGAGGATGAGCCTTTCCCTTCAAGGCTTTTGAAGGCCGGGGCTTCCGGCTACGTTACCAAGGGTGCCGGGCTTGATGATATGGTCAACGCGATCCGAATGGCAGCCAAAGGGAAGCGCTATATCAGTGCAGATATTGCTCAGCAGATGGCGTTGAAACCCTACCAGGATGAAGATCATGCCTCTCCTTTTGATCAGCTGTCGGAACGGGAGATTCAGATAGCGATGATGATCGTTAACTGCCATAAGGTACAGGTCATTTCAGATAAGCTGTGTTTGAGTCCTAAAACCGTTAACAGCTATCGCTATCGGATCTTCGATAAGTTGGGAATTAGTAGTGATGTTGAGCTTACCTTGCTGGCTGTTCGCCATGGGATGGTTGATGGCGAAAGCGTGGCGGGCTAACCTCTTTGTACGATTGCTGATCCGCTATCAGGAGTATTATGGCGGCGCCTTCCCCCGAGTTTGATCACAAAGCCTTCCTTGCTACCCAGCAGCACCAGCCCGGCATCTACCAAATGTACGATGCCGGGGGGGCGATTCTCTATGTGGGAAAGGCCAAAAGCCTGAAAAGCAGGCTATCCAGTTATTTTCGCAGCAGTGGACTGGCACCAAAGACAGCGGCTCTGGTTTCCCGTATTGCGCAAATTGAAACCATAGTCACCAATACCGAAGCCGAAGCCTTGATCCTTGAGCAGAGCCTGATCAAGCTCAATCGGCCACCCTATAATATCTTGCTGCGGGATGATAAATCCTACCCCTATGTGTTTCTATCTACAGGTAATACGTACCCCAGACTTGGGTTTTATCGCGGGCGAAAAAAACCGGGCGTAGAGTATTTTGGTCCCTACCCGAGTGCGGGTGCTATCCGAGAGAGCATGAACGTGTTGCAGCGTGTATTTCGGGTGCGCCAATGCGAGGATAGCTACTTTCGAAACAGAACCCGGCCTTGCCTTCAGTACCAGATCAAGCGGTGCAAAGCGCCCTGTACCGGGCTGGTTAGTCAGCAAGAGTACCAAACGGATGTAGAGCGTTCACGATTATTTTTGCGCGGTAAAAGTCAGGAGCTCATCTATCTGTTGCTGGATGAGATGGAGCAAGCCGCCAAGGCGCTTGAATTCGAAAAAGCGGCGGATTTGAGGGATCAGGTATCTCAGTTACGTAGTGCTCAGGAGCAGCAGGTAATTGACCGCAATGGGGGTGATGTTGATGTGATCGCAATGGCCGAGCAGGGTGATAACCTCTGTTTTTCGCGGATCAGTATTCGAAATGGACAGGTGGTGGGCAGCCATAGCACTTATCACCAGCGTAAGACGGATGATTCTGTCGCTGAGATCTACGCAGGCTTTCTGGCCCAACTTTATCTGGGAGGGGAAAGCCTGAGGGAGCTGCCAGACGAAGTTGTGGCTGCCGAGGCGGTGGAGGGTGCTGATTTGCTCGAACAAGCGATAACCAAAGAGCGGGGGCAAGGGGTAAAAATCCGCTACCGAGTGAGGGGGGATAGGGCAAGCTGGGTTCGGTTGGCCCAAAAAAACGCGATACAAAGCCTTCAGGCTCGCTTAAGCAATCGATCAAGTACGCGTCAGCGCTACATCGAATTGCAACAGCTGCTGGAGCTTGAGCAGCTTCCGGCTCGCATGGAGTGCTTTGATATCAGCCACAGTTCGGGGGAGGCGACGGTGGCATCCTGCGTGGTATTCAATGATGAGGGCCCCCTGAAATCCGCCTATCGCCGATTTAATATAAGCGGCATTACGCCTGGAGATGACTATGCGGCGATGCGCCAGGCGCTGTTAAGACGCTATAGCCGGGTCATAAAAGAGGAGGGCCCTCTTCCTGATCTACTATTCATCGATGGAGGCAAGGGGCAGTTATCAATGGCCAACCAGGTTGTTGAGGAGCTTGGGCTGAATGCAATGTTGTTGGTGGGTGTTGCCAAGGGGGAGTCTCGCAAGCCTGGCCTCGAAACCCTTATTGTTAACGGCACCTTTGAGGAGATTCAGCTACCGAGAGGGTCGGGGGCTTTATTATTGGTTCAATCAATACGTGACGAGGCCCACCGCTTCGCCATTACCGGCCACCGCCAAAGGCGGGCGAAGTCGCGCAATCGCTCAGTGTTGGAGGATGTACCGGGTATTGGTGCCAAGCGCCGACAGCAGTTACTCAAGTTTTTCGGTGGTCTGCAAGGGGTGGGTGAGGCTTCGGTTAATGAGCTGCAAAAGGTGCAGGGCATCAGTGTTCATTTAGCCCAAGCGATCCATGATGCTTTACATCCAGATTAATCGCTCTAATATCTACGCTTTCATCGAAGTGTCGCTTTAAGGAACCAATGAATATCCCCAACATCTTAACTTTGCTACGGGTTGTACTTATCCCCGTTATCGTGGTGGTCTACTATCTCCCGGTTGGCTGGAGTTATCTGGCCGCTTCCGGGATATTTTTTGTTGCCGGCTGCACTGATATGCTCGACGGTTACCTGGCCAGACGATGGAACCAGAGCACGCCCTTCGGAGCGTTCCTGGATCCTGTAGCAGATAAATTAATGGTCGCTGTCTCTTTGACGATGCTGGTTGAGGAGTATGCGAGTATCTGGATTACGATCCCCGCGATGATCATTATTGGTCGTGAAATAGTAATATCGGCGCTCAGGGAGTGGATGGCCGAGCTCGGTAAACGAACGAGTGTCGCAGTTTCCTATATTGGCAAAATCAAAACAGCGGGGCAGATGGGGGCGATTTTTTTCCTGTTAGCGACACCTGCAGAGCTGGACACTATCATTGGCCGGATCGGGTATGGTTTTCTTTACGCCGCTGCACTATTGACTATATGGTCAATGTGGCAATACCTATCCGCAGCCTGGAACGATCTAATGCCTCCTGAAGAGAGTGAGTAGGTGTCTAAAAATCGACCAAAACTCTTTTTTGAATCAATGGCTTGACAGAAATTTCCGAGCGCATACAATACGCACCACCTGATCACGGGCGCAGCGGTAGCTGGTTAAATATATGTGTGCGGGAATAGCTCAGGGAGCACAACCTTGTTAAGGTTGGGTCGCCCGGAGCTGGAGAGTGAGTCTCGTTTCCCGCCCAGCGGTAGCTGGTTAAATATATGTGTGCGGGAATAGCTCAGTTGGTAGAGCACAACCTTGTTAAGGTTGGGTCGCCCGGAGCTGGAGAGTGAGTCTCGTTTCCCGCCCAGTGGTAGCTGGTTAAATATATGTGTGCGGGAATAGCTCAGTTGGTAGAGCACAACCTTGCCAAGGTTGGGGTCGCGAGTTCGAGTCTCGTTTCCCGCTCCAAATTTTTGAATTTAGGATGCTGTGTGATTTTACAGCGTCCAACCTGTTAAGGCTGAGTGGCAGAGTGGTCATGCAGCGGACTGCAACTCCGTGTACGCCGGTTCGATTCCGACCTCAGCCTCCATATCCAGTTAAAAACAAGGATGTTTTTAGCGACTGGCAAGCTTCTTCCAAAATAGATTATTCGCAACAGCTTATTTGTTGGTGTTATGGGTAAAAACACTTAAAAAACAGCTTGTTAGGATAAAGTTATCCGTTGTAAACTAACCCTGCATTATATCCAATGCAGCGATTGCTTTCCTCTGGCCCGGATGGCGAAATTGGTAGACGCAAGGGATTTAAAATCCCTCGATCGTAAGATCGTGCCGGTTCGATTCCGGCTCCGGGCACCACTTATTATTAAGCCTTTCCTTAGGCCCCCCCTATAAATATCCGCTACTATCTTTAGGTACATTCGATTGCCTAACAGGGATAGTTCATGATCGTTCCAGTAATTCTTTCCGGGGGCAGTGGCTCCAGGCTCTGGCCTCTTTCGCGGGAATCCTACCCCAAACAGCTGATTCGAATGCTGTCCGATGACGACAGTATGATTCAGCAAACCTGGCGTCGTATCGCTGCGGTCGAAACGATTGCTCCACCCCTTATCATTTGCAACGAGCAGCACCGTTTTATTGTTGCCGAGCAGATGCAACAGTGCGGGGCGGAGCAACGAACCGTTGTGTTGGAGCCCTGCGCCCGGAATACAGCGCCCGCTATAGCAGCCGCCGCAATGATAGCGATCCGCAATGGTAAGAACCCTACGTTGCTGGTGCTACCTGCCGATCATATGATCGGCAGGGTGGAAGAGTTTCATTCGCGTATAGAGCTTGCGTACCAGTTGGCCAGCAAAGGACGATTGGTTACTTTCGGTATCGTCGCCGATCGGCCTGAAACCGGTTATGGCTACATCAAGGGGGGCGGTTCACTCAGTGATGGGGGCTTGGAGCTGGAACATTTTGTTGAGAAACCCTCTTTGGAGCATGCGCGCACGTTGGTGAGCAGTGGGGATTATTTCTGGAACAGTGGCATGTTTATGTTCCAGGCAAGCCAGTTGCTGCAAGAGCTGAAGAGGTATCAACCGGAATTAATCGACGCAGTTACCGCCTCTGTCGATGGGGCTCGTGAGGATCTGGACTTTATTCGCCTTGAGCAAAAAGGGTTTTCTGCGGCCCCTGACCTGTCGATCGACTATGGGCTGATGGAGCACACGAAAAAGGGGGCGGTTGTTCCAGCGGATATTCGTTGGAGTGACGTTGGCGCCTGGGACTCCCTTGCCGATCTTCAGCCTGCCGATGCAGCGGGGAATGGTGGGGTTGGTGACCGCTTGTTGGTTGATTGTCATAACACCTATATCCATGCAGACAGTCGATTGGTCGCCGCTGTGGGTATCGATAACCTGATTGTGGTTGAAACCGATGATGCGGTGCTGGTTGCCGACCGCAGCCGAGCCCAGTCTGTGAAGGAGCTGGTTAGCCTGCTGAAGCAACAGCAGCGGCGAGAAGCGCAACAGCATCGAACGGTTTATCGGCCCTGGGGCAAGTACGAGGAGATCGATACCTCTGAGCGATTCCAGGTGAAGCATATACGGGTTAATCCCGGCGCCCGGCTATCGTTGCAGATGCATCACCATCGAGCAGAGCACTGGATTGTTGTTCAGGGTACCGCCAAGGTGACCTGCGGCGAGCGCCAATATCTGGTGAGCGAAAACGAATCAACTTACATCCCGTTAGGAGAGCAGCATTGCCTGGAGAATCCGGGTAAAATTCCCCTGGATCTTATCGAGGTGCAGTCTGGCAGTTACCTTGGTGAAGATGATATTGTACGCTTGGACGATATCTACGGCCGCATTGACATGAATCCCACGGAAGGAGCCTCCGATTAATGATACGTAAATGCCTTTTTCCCGCCGCCGGATACGGCACTCGTTTTCTCCCTGCAACCAAGTCCATGCCCAAGGAGATGATGCCGATCGTTAATAAACCGCTGATTGAGTATGGTGTGGAAGAGGCGCTTGAGGCGGGGTTAAATCAGATCAGCATTGTGACGGGGCGTGGCAAGCGTGCGCTGGCCGACCACTTTGACACCAACTATGAGCTAGAGCACCAGATCGCCGGTAGCTCTAAAGAGGCGATGCTCAATGATATACGGCACTTGATCGATTCCTGTACGTTCTCCTATATCCGGCAAAAAGAGATGAAGGGGCTAGGTCACGCCATCCTTACCGGTGAGCCCCTGATTGGAGATGAAGCCTTCGCCGTTGTGCTGGCAGATGACCTCTGCGTTAACCCGGAAGATGGGGTTCTATCGCAGATGGTTAAACTCTACCGCCAGTTTCGTTGCAGCATCGTCGCCATCCAGGAAGTACCTGCGGACGAAACTTACAAATACGGGGTGATTGATGGGGAGATGATCAAGGATGATCTGTATCGGGTCAACGACATGGTCGAGAAGCCTGCGCCGGAAAATGCACCCAGTAATATGGCCATTATCGGGCGCTACATACTCACCCCGGATATCTTCGAAATCATTCGTAACACCGAGCCTGGAAAGGGTGGCGAAATCCAACTGACGGATGCTTTGTTACAGCAGGCAAAAGATGGCTGCGTGCTGGCCTATAAATTCAAAGGCAAGCGCTTCGATTGCGGTAGCGTCGATGGGTATATTGAAGCGACCAACTATTGCTATGAGAATCTCTACAAGAGCGAATAGGCACCCTACATAGCCAGGGTGGCGACCCAGTGCCCTTTGACTCGTTTAACGGTGAAATGCTCTGCCCCCAGCTGAATTAGCCGCGTAATACACTCATTTAGTGTCGGTGTGGTTACCCTGATCATCGCTTGGTCCCAATCATAGTATTGAGGTTTAAGGATACCGGGCTGCTTGTTAATGGATATTGGCAGATTCCACATGGTGCAGGGTACTAATACCTATACCACCGGTGGCGGCCCGTAGAGTGATAACGACCGGGAGCAGGTTTTCTTGAATGATGAAAGGGTAATGGAATCACTCACCCAGTGGATGCTGAACGATGGCTGGCAGTTAGCCGATGCAGAACAGCTGACCCTGGCACTGGTCGAGCGATTACTCGAGCTTGGGGTTCCGCTGTGCCGAATTCGAATCACCCTCCGTTTGCTGCACCCCCAGGTTTCCGGATTTAGCTACACCTGGGTGAGCGGAGTAGAGGGAATTGATGTGTTTCAACCCCCTCACGAGATGCTCATGTCGGAGACCTATAGAGATAGTCCGTACTGGGCAATTTTCGAAGAGGGGGCCGGAGCGATTCGGCGCCGCCTGAATGGACCGGACGCCCAGCTTGACTATCCACTTCTGGTTGAGCTGGCTGAATCTGGTGCTACCGATTATGTTGCCCTGCCTATCGCCTTTATGGACGGCAGCATCAATGCAATGACCCTGGCAGCGAACTCGCCGGAAGGGTTTTCTACCGCCCACCTGGCGATGATTTATGAGTTGCTGCCGGCTTTGGCAAGAGTGTTGGAGATTCATGCTCTGCGCGCCTCCTCGCGGATTTTACTGGAAACCTACCTGGGAAAGCGCACCGGTAACCAGGTGTTGCAGGGAAGGGTCAAGCGCGGGGATGGCGAACAGATCAAAGCAGTGATCTGGTTTTGTGATCTGAGAGGCTCCACCCGGATGGCCGATCAGATGGGGCTCGAGCCGTTTATCGAGAAGTTGAATCGGTTTTTCGAGGCGATGGCCGAATCGGTGCTGGAGCAGGAGGGGGAGGTGCTGCGCTATATCGGTGATGCCATGCTGGCTATATTCCCCGTGGGTAGCCGTGGTTGTGATACACGCACGCGGAAGGTGGCGAATAGGGCATTACAGGCTGCCCACTGTGCCATCTCCAGAATGGAGACAGACCCGGAATGTCATTCGATGGAGTTCGGTATAGGGCTTCATTTCGGTACCGTTATGTACGGCAATATTGGTTCTCCGGGCCGTCTCGAGTTTACCGCCATCGGCGCAGCGGCCAATGAGGCCGCCAGGATCGAGGGGCTCACCAAGACCTTGCAAGAACCTTTGCTGGCCTCTCATCAGTTTGTTGAGGTCCATGGTGGCAAAGGTTGGAGAAACTGTGGTTCTTTCCCCCTGAGGGGAGTCTCTGGCGAGAAGCGAATCTATGCGCCTGAAAGTAAAGGCTGCGATACCTCTGGCTGATTCGTCGAGCCGCCGAAAACCCATGAACGGTTAATGTGCTATCGGGCCTTTTCTCGCCGGGAGAAAAAAACCTCATGGCTACTAGCGCCTATAGCAGCTGTAAAAATCGAGGGGCGTTCAGAATTTTTCACCTTGGCAAAATCTGCCGGTGCCTGCGCCTTTAGGGGGTAGTTTCGCTTGGAGTGAGAGGGAGAGGGAGAGGGAGCCCCTATCCATAACCGCGGGGATAGGAAGAGGAGATCCTAGGCGCGAGCGATATCCTCTTGTAGCCACTCGATAAAAGTGCTCACCGGTTGCTGGCACAGCATCTCCTTGCGGCACACCAATCCCCACTCTCCCAACCCCTCGGCGTAATGGGAGACCGGTTGCACCAACCGCCCGGCTGCCAGGTCGCGGTCTGCAAAGGGACCATTAACCAGAGTCATTCCCTCGCCGTCCATCGCCATTTCCAGTGCAATAGCGGTACTGTCTACGCTGATAGCGCGTTGGCACTGTAGGTCGTATAAACCGGCCGATGCAAACCAGTCCTGCCATTGCCAATCTTCCGAGGTTACCGTCAGCAGTGGGTAGTTCACCAAATCCCCGGGGGAGAGTTCAGAGGACGCTGAGGCGATCAAGCCGGGGCTGCAAACGGGAAACAGCTGTGGCCGAATCAAGGGTATCCAATGCAGGTGTTTTGCCGGAGGGGTACGGCAAAAGATCAACCCGATGTCGGCATTGGCCTCATCAAAATTTTGCTCGCGAATACTGGAGATCAGGTGCAGCTCAAGCTCAGGGTAAAGGGCCCTGAACCGTGGAAGTCTTCGGGATAACCAGCGGATGGAGACTGAGATATAGGTCTGGAGCCGTAGACTAGGTTGCTGCACGCTACGTCGAACCTCCTCGCTGCCGTGGAACAGCAGCTCAAGGGCTTGGCGAACCACTGGATAAAACTGTCGCCCCTGTTCGGTGAGTACGGTATGGCGTCCCTCCCGAACGCAGAGCTTGACCCCGAGGCTGTTTTCCAGCGCCTGTATCTGGTGGCTAACTGCGGGATGGGTCAGGTTTAACTCATCGGCAGCCCGCCGGAAGCTCTGCAATCGCGCCGTACTCTCAAACCCTTTCAGGGCTTTCAAGGGGGGTAGCTTACGAAAATCAAAAGAATCACTCATGCCTCAGACCCCTTCCCAAGCACTGGCTACGGTTTAATATCGGATATCTTACTGGTAACTAAAGTTACCGCTACGAAAAAAAATGTCAATTGATCCCCGCATGAAGAGGTGTGAATATCAAGGCGGCTGGAGAGTGCAGGGAGCCGTTGGCTGGCATGCTATAGCGGTGGACAGCGATGTCGAGGATCGCTCCGGTTGAGCGCGCTATCGAAACAGGCATTGGTAAACAATACGACGAAACCTAACCCCACGGACTTACTCAGTGTACCAGTGCAGTATTTAACCCAGCAGAAGGTTTTTGCCCATGACAAGTAAAGGGAATCTTCCATCCCGTGCCCAGGTGGTGATCATCGGCGGCGGCATCGTAGGCTGTTCTATCGCCTACCATCTCGCCAAACGGGGCATCAACGATGTTGTTGTACTGGAGCGCAAACAGCTAACGTGCGGTACCACCTGGCACGCGGCCGGTCTCGTCAGCATGCTTTGGCCTACCCCTTACCTGACGCACCTTGCCAAATACAGCCATGAACTCTATGCCTCACTGGAGGAGGAGACGGGACAGGCTACCGGCTATCGGAGCATCGGGAGTTTGTCGGTGGCTCGTACCCCTGAACGACTGGAAGAGCTGCGTCGAACCTCCTCCATGGCTGCGGTTTTCGGGGTGGAATCCGAGATGATTGACAATGATCGACTACTCGACCTCTACCCCGGCATCGACACCGACGGCATCCTTGGGACCCTCTATATCGAAAAAGATGGCCAGACCAACCCTGTGGATACCACCATGGCGCTGGCCAAAGGCGCGCGGATGCGTGGGGCCCGGGTGATTGAAAACGTTAAAGTAGAAGAGGTTTTACTGGAGGGTGGTAAGGCGGTCGGTGTTAAAACGGAACAGGGTTCGATTATTGCCGATACGGTTGTGTTAGCGGGAGGGCTTTGGTCGCGGGATATTGCGGCTCAAATTGGTATCGATCTACCCTTGTACGCGTGTGAGCACTTTTATGTTGTGACCGAGGATATGGCGGGGCTAACCAAGCGGCCCGTACTGCGGGATTTCGACAAGGGTGTCTACTTCAAGGAAGACGCCGGTAAGCTGTTGGTAGGGTGGTTCGAGCACAATGCCCGCGGTTGCCCGATGGATCGTATCTCCGAAGATTTCTGCTTCGATGAGTTTCCCTGTGAGCTCGACCATATCGAAGAGTACCTGATG
Organism: Aestuariirhabdus sp. LZHN29; assembly: GCF_049985285.1. NCBI lineage: Bacteria > Pseudomonadati > Pseudomonadota > Gammaproteobacteria > Oceanospirillales > Aestuariirhabdaceae > Aestuariirhabdus > Aestuariirhabdus sp. LZHN29. The sequence continues at coordinate 92,472 of NZ_JBNIEU010000005.1, forward strand.
CGCGGTGTGGAGACTTTTCCTCCGCTGGGCGAAACCGGTATTCGCACCTTCTTTAACGGTCCAGAGAGTTTTACCCCGGATAATCTTCACCTGTTGGGGCCTACGCCGGAGGTCGATAATTTTTACGTTGCCTGCGGGCTTAACTCAAAAGGCATTGGGGCTGGTGGTGGCTTAGGTTTGTTAATGGCCGACTGGATCATCGATGGCCATCCCTCGGGCGACATCTGGGAGTGTGACGTGCGCCGCCATCATCCGGCTCAGCGGACCCAGGCCTTTATTGAGGAGCGAATCCCGGAGGCGTTGGGTCACACCTACGCCATGCACTGGCCTTTCTATCAGTATAAAACCGCGCGCAACCGGATTCGCTCACCCCTGCATGAGACGCTTCAAGCACAGGGCGCCTGCTTTGGAGAGGTGGGCGGTTACGAGCGTCCTAACTGGTTCGCCAGCAATGGCGTTGAAGCGAAGTACGAATACAGTTACAAGCGGCAAAACTGGTTTGAACTCCACGCAGCAGAGCATCGTGCGATGAGGGAAAATGTAGGGGTTTATGACATCTCCTCATTCGGCAAGTTCGAGGTTTCAGGTTCAGGGGCAGAGCAGGCCTTGCAATGGATCTGCGCCGGGGATGTTGCTGTCGAACCCGGCTCGCTGGTCTACACGCAATGGCTCAACCCCCGGGGGGGCATTGAGGCGGATGTCACCCTGTCGCGGCTGGGGAGGGATCGTTATCTGGTGACAACCGGAGTGGGTTCGTTCAATAGGGATTGGTGGTATCTTAAAAAGAACCTGGGAGCCGAGGTTAAACTTCGTGATATCAGTGCCGACTATGCCTGCCTGTCGATTCAAGGCCCAAGGTCCCGCGCTGTCCTTGAGCAACTAGCCGACACCGATATGAGTTGCCAAGGATTCGCATTCGGCACCGGTCGGTTTGCGCAGGTAGCGGGTATTGACGTTTGGTTGCAGCGGCTCTCCTTCGTGGGAGAGTTGGGCTGGGAGGTTTTTGTTCCGGCTGCCAGGGCGACCGAATTCTACCGAAAATTACAGCAGGTGGGCGCGACCTATGAGCTGCGTAACCTGGGCATGCATGCGCTCAATAGTTTACGCCTCGAAAAAGGGTTTCGTCACTGGGGGCACGACATTGGAGCCGAGGATAACCTGCTGCAGGCGGGCTTGGGCTTTGCTGCCAAGCCCGATGCAAGTGACTTTATTGGCCGCGACGCATTCCTGGCAGCCAAGGTCGCAGGCGTGCCCGACCGACGTTTAGTGCAGTTCAAGTTGAACGACCCGGAGCCGCTGCTCTATCACAACGAGCCCATTGTAATGGATGGGTCCATTGTGGGTTACCTGACCTCAGGCATGTACGGCCATAGTGTTGGGGGCGCGATCGGCATGGGTTATGTCGATGTTCCGGGGTTAACCAAAGAGCGCATCGAAACGGCAAGCTTTGAGATTGAGGTTGCCAGGGAGCGGTTTAGTGCCGACGCATCCTTGCGAGCCTTCTATGACCCCTCGGGTAGTCGTATGAAGGTTTAAGGTCTCGACGAGTAAATCTATGTTCTCGGGACTCTAACTGGAAGCGATCGGTGCGGAAAAGCGGGCGTGGTGCGCTGATCGTTCCATTATCAAGTTATTCACTCTAAGCACCTTGTGCGCAAACTCATTTTCGGGTTCGCCGTCAGAGTCGTTATGGTTATACTGTCTGGAGTGGGTTTGGATTAAACAGGGAGACTAGTAATGAAAACACCCCTTCGCAGGATCACCTTTTTAGTTGGGGCTCTGTTTGCCTCTGGAACAGCCTTGGCGCAGGAGCTTTATATCTATCCAGCAAAAGGGCAAAGTGCCGAGCAGCTGGATAAGGACAAATACGAGTGTTACAGCTGGGCCAAGCGGGACACAGGATTTGATCCCATGGCGATTCCGACTGCCACTACGGCTGCGCCCAGTACCGAAAAGAGATCCGGTGGTGTGGTGAGGGGGGGGCTCGGCGGAGCGGCCCTTGGCGCGATTATTGGCGATAGTTCCAAAGCCGCCAAACGGGGAGCGGCAGCGGGGGGCTTGATCGGTGGGGTGCGGCAGTCTTCCCAAAATAGCGCGGCCGAGCGTGAACGCAAGGAGTGGGAACAGCGGGAAGGCTCCAATTACGCCAATAACCGCAATAATTACAACCGAGCCTATTCCGCCTGCCTTGAAGGCCGCGGCTATACCGTGAAGTAAGGGAGCAAAACCAGATGAAAACAGCTAAATACTGCATAGCGTTCGGCGGGCTTATGCTCATCTCTACCATGGCTAGCGCCGCTTTCGATGGCAAAAAAGAGTTGGTGTGCGCGACTCAGGCGGTCAATGAGTGTGTAATGGGGCAGGGGTGTGCATCCGTAGCGCCGAGTCTTGTCAACATACCGGATTTTTTTATTGTTGATGGGGCAGGTAAAACCATTCAAGGCGCTGAGCGTAAGACGCCAATCGAGCGCTCTGAAATTCTCGATGGGAAGTTGATTCTTCAAGGCGCCGAAGATGGTGTCGAAACTGTACGCGATGGCCTGGGCTGGACCATGGTTATCGAACAGGATTCCGGAAAAATGTCCCTCACCGGTGCCGGTGACGGCTTTGCCATCGTCCTGTTCGGGGCTTGTATGGAGCGCTAGAGGGTCTTCTAAGTGGTGGCCGCTCTTTCGAGGGGGCACACATAACCGAACCGTACCACACCGTTTTTTTGCTACCAGAGGGCAAGAGGCTGGTTTCAGAAGAGACTGGAGTCGCGGGGTTGGATCGTTGAGCGGTAATTACTTGACAGCCCCAGTCAGTGATGAAACTATTGCCGTCGTGAAATTCACAAAAATCTGAATCTCTTTTCGCCGCCACGGATGTCGCATGACGTTAAGCTTCCATCAACAAGCGCATAAACACAGTAGCAGGATTAACATCCTGGTCGTGTTGTTGGTGCTGTTTGTTGTTAGTGGAAACTGCTCAGCAGCGATGGGGCAAAGCCAGTTGGTGGGTACCGAGAACTCGGTCGATCTATCCTCCCACGGCGGGCATTGCGATGATGTTCCGCGTAATAGTTCCACCGATGTAAGCAACGACATCAACAATTGTTGGGATGAACTCTGCTCCTCCAGCATGGCTCCCTTTAAGTCGTCATCAGCTCAACTGGGCAAGCAGCAGGTAGATGATGGCGAATTCACTGAGTTAGTACCGGTGTACGCGCAACGTGCGCGTGCAGGCCCCTGTGCCCAGCCCTCCTATAGTTTACAAAGCTCAGACTTTGTGACTCCCCCACTGTACTACACCCTCTGCGTTCTTCGTATTTGAGTATTACCCTTTTGCCCTATTAGGGCTCGTTCACATCTTTTTTTGATTGATCTTATGGCTGTTTTTGAACCGTTGGTTCAGGCCATCCGCTGAACGTGGAGTAATACAATGCGTAGTATTCGCAGGCTATTGGTTGCGATGGCTTTTGTGCCGCCCCTTATATTTTCCGTGCCCGTTTGGGCATCCCTTAGTGTCCATGACGCTCAACAACGAGCGTTGGCCGAAAACCCCCGCCTTAGTGAGATTGAAGCGCGTTATCGCGCAGCGCTTGAGGTGCCAGAGCAGGTGTCTGCGCTACCTGATCCTACCCTTACCCTGGGTATTCTCAACGTCCCGACCGATACCTTCGATATGGATCAGGAGGCGATGACCCAGATGCAGGTGGGTTTTTCCCAGGCGTTGCCCTGGCTTAAAGAGCGTGAATTGGCAGCATCGGCGGCAAAGCACATCGCCGACGCCACCGCTGACGAGCGGGACGAAGCTCGCAACATGTTGTTGCGTGATGTTTCACGTATCTGGTGGGGGCTCTATTTTGTTGAGCGATCGCTGCAAGTAACCGACGAAAACCTCCAGCGCCTGCGAGAGTTTAACCGCATTGCCGAGAGTCGTTACCGGGTCGGCAAGGGGCTGCAACAGGATACCCTGCAGGCTCAACTTGAACTCTCCAATCAGCTTTCCCGGCAGTTGCAGCTTCAAAATCAGCAGCGTCAATTGAGCGCGCAGCTCAATGCACTTCTAGCGCAGCCTGCGGATCAACTGATTTTAGTTTCGCTCGATGAGAAACCCGATCAGCAGGAGTTGGCACCACTGCCATCGCTGCTGTCCCGCGCCCTTGAGCAACGTCCCAGAATACTGCAGCAGCAAAAATTGGTTCGGGCGGCAGAAGATCGGCAAGCGCGGGCACGGGTTGAGCTACGCCCCGATATTACACTGGGGGGAGCCTATGGCTATCGGCAAGATGATCCCCGAGGTGCCGATAGAGCCGACTTTGTCTCTTTTAATATTGGTATAAAACTACCTATTTATGCCGGTTCCAAACAACACAAAGCCATCAGTCAGCGCGGTGCGGAGCTGGTTAGCCGTCAGGAGGCGCTTTATCTGGCGCAACTCAATGTGCGCTCTGAAGTGGTTCAGGCAGCATCAGACTACCGGCGGGCACAGGAGCAGACCCTTTTGCTGGAGCAGGGGATCATTCCCCAGTCCCGCCTGACTGTCGCCTCGATGCTATCGGGCTACCAATTTAACAAGGTGGACTTCTCCGCCTTGATTCAAGCTCAGCTGATGGCAAACCGGGTACAGGTTCAGTACTGGAAAGTGCTCACTGAGGGCCAACAAGCCCTCGCAACCCTTGAGGCCGCGATCGGCGGCGCCCCTATTTTCGCACCCGTTAACGGAGAGCGCCCCAATGAATAAAAACCTTATTGCTACTGGTACCGCACTGGCGATTGGAATCGGACTGGGTATCGGTTGGCCCCACCTTCAGCCGTTGCTGATGCCCGAGGCCAATGGCATGGCGCAGACTGTTGAAGCGTCTGGCCCCAAGCCGCTGTTTTATCGTAATCCGATGAATCCGGCGATCACCTCGCCGGTACCTGCGCAAGATGAGATGGGGATGGACTATATCCCGGTATACGCCGATAAGCCCAAAGCCGAGCGCAAGCCCCTGTTTTATCGCAATCCCATGAATCCAGCCATTACCTCACCGGTTGCCGCGCAAGATGAGATGGGGATGGACTATATCCCGGTCTATGCCGATGACGAGGCCAGCTCGGATGCCGATGAGCCCGCCGGCACCGTCAAGATCGATCCGGTGATGGTTCAGAATATCGGCGTTCGTATCGCTCCAGTTGAACGGCGGGATCTGGTGCGCAGTATTCGCGCCAGTGGCCGTATCACAGTGGATGAAACTCTCATGTCTCGTATTCATCCGCGAACCGAAGGGTGGGTGGAGGCGCAGATGGTGTCCCGTATTGGCGACCAGGTGCGTAAGGGAGAAGATCTGCTGAAGCTTTACTCTCCCCAGTTGGTTACCAGCCAGCAGGAATATCTGCTGGCGCTGGATAATTTGGCGGCACTCAAGGACAGCCCCTTCGAAGATATTCGTCGCGGTGCTGAAGAGATGGCGGTGAGCGCCGAGCAACGCCTGCGCTTGCTCGATATGCCCAAGCACGAGGTTCAGGCACTAAAAGAGCGTCGGCAGGTGCAGCGAGCGGTGGCCATTGAGTCTCCCTTCGATGGTGTTGTGTTGGCAATCGGTGCGCGAGAAGGCCAGTACATTAAGCCCGGCACCGAACTCTATCGACTGGCGGACCTATCCGAGGTGTGGATGATCGCTGATGTGTACGAGTATGAGCTGCCCTGGATTTCAGTTGGGGATCAAGCCTCGTTGTCGAGTGCGGCGCTGGGTGACAAGTCATTTACCGGGACCGTTGCTTATATCTATCCCTACGCAGAAGCCAAGACCCGGACGGTCAAGGTGCGGATCGAATTTGATAACGCTGATGGATTACTGAAACCGGATATGTTCGCCAACGTCACCATTGGTGCCAGTTCTCGCAAACAGGCAGTTGTGGTGCCGAGCGAGGCCATCGTGCGTTCTGGCTCCCGTGAGCAGGTGTTCGTGGTGCGAGACGCAGGCAAGTTTGAACCACGGCTGGTAGAGCTTGGCTACAGTAGTGACGGGTGGGTAGAGGTGACCTCGGGGTTGAAACCGGGGGAGAAGGTGGTCAGCTCTGCGCTGTTCCTGATCGATTCTGAATCAAAGCTGCGCGAGGCGACCGCCAAGATGATGGAGTCCCTGGCCGACAATGATACGGCCGCAGCACCGATGGATGATCTATCCATGGATAGTGCAGAGATGGAGTCACTGTCGATGGACGATATGGTCATGGATTCACTAACGATGGACGACATCTCCGTGGGAGAGCTCGAGGCTCAGAGCTCCTCTCCCACGGAGACTCCGCTCATGGATTCTATGAACATGGATTCTATGAACATGGATTCTATGAGCATGGATTCTATGAGCATGGATTCTACGAACATGGATTCTACGAACATGGATTCTACGAACATGGATTCTACGAGCATGAATTCCACGAACATGGATTCTACGAGCATGAATTCCACGAACATGGATCCTCCGGTAACCGCAAGCGATGGGCAGCACACCGAAGGAGCGATGAAACATGATTAATGCGATCATTAACGGTTCCCTGCGAAACCGTTTTCTGGTGCTGATCGCTACGGCGCTGGTCGTTGCTACGGGTATCTGGGCAGTGAAACAGACACCGCTGGATGCGATTCCTGACCTGTCGGATGTTCAGGTTATTGTGTTTACCGAGTTCCCGGGCCAGGCACCCCAAGTGGTTGAGGATCAGGTGACCTATCCGTTGACCACCGCCATGCTTGGCGTGCCGTATTCGAAGGTGGTGCGAGGTTTCTCCTTCTTTGGTTACTCTTTTGTCTATGTCATCTTTGAAGATGGCACCGATATGTACTGGGCGCGCTCTCGAGTTCTGGAGCAGCTGAATTATGCCGCCAGTCGTTTGCCCACGGGGGTTCAGCCAGTGCTGGGGCCTGACGCAACCGGAGTTGGTTGGGTATATGAGTACGCACTGGTTGACCGCAGTGGGCGTCATGACCTTGCGCAGCTGCGTTCCATTCAGGACTGGTATCTACGCTATCAGCTGCAAACCGTACCGGGAGTGTCGGAAGTGGCTAGCATTGGCGGTCACATTAAACAGTATCAGGTGGAGGTCGACCCTAACCTGATGGCACGCTATAACGTGCCCCTGTCACGAGTAAAAAGTGCCATTCAGCGTTCCAATAACGATGTTGGCGGGCGCTTGATCGAGATGGCGGAAACCGAATACATGGTGCGGGGGCTGGGTTATATCCGCACATTGGAGGATCTGGAGCAGATCCCCCTGGGCAGCACCCCTGAGGGAGCAGCGCTGTTGTTGAAGGATATCGCCAACGTACAGCTCGGGCCTGAATTGCGCCGAGGTGTGGCGGAACTCGATGGAGAGGGTGAAGCGGTCGGTGGCATTATCGTGATGCGCTACGGCGAAAATGCGCAGGCAACCATCGAGGCGGTAAAGGAAAAGCTGGAGCAGCTGAAACCTGGGTTACCCGAAGGGGTAGAGATCATCCCGGTTTATGATCGGGGTGATCTGATTCAACGTGCGGTGGACAACCTGACCTTCAAATTGATCGAAGAATCGATCGTGGTGTCGCTGGTTTGTATTCTCTTTCTACTCCATGTGCGTTCGGCTCTGGTCGCTATTATTACCCTGCCGATCGGAATCTTGATGGCGTTTATGGTGATGCAGTGGCAAGGCATCAATGCCAACATCATGTCCCTGGGGGGAATTGCAATCGCGATTGGTGCCATGGTCGATGGTGCTATCGTCATGATCGAAAACGCCCACAAGCATCTCGAACAAGCCCACGAGCGTCTGGGGCGAGAGCTGAACGATAACGAACGCTGGATGTCGATCGCAGACTCTGCCCGAGAAGTTGGACCCGCGCTCTTTTTCTCATTGTTAATTATCACGGTCTCTTTTTTGCCGGTGTTTACCCTGCAAGCGCAAGAGGGGCGCATGTTTGGTCCGCTGGCATTTACCAAAACCTACGCCATGGCGGCCGCGGCCATTCTGGCGGTGACCCTGATCCCAGTGCTGATGGGGTACTTGATTCGGGGGAAAATTCTTCCCGAATCACGCAACCCAGTGAACCGCACCTTGCATTGGATGCATGCACCTGTGCTCGCGACGGCGATGCGCTGGCGCTGGATCACATTGGCGCTGGCAACCTCTATTGTCCTGGTAACCGCCTATCCGGTGACCAAGCTCGGCAGTGAATTTATGCCGCCGCTGGATGAGGGTGACATCCTCTATATGCCAACCACCTATCCGGGCATTTCGATTACCAAGGCGAAGGAGCTACTGCAGCAAACTGACAAAATTCTGCGCAGCTTTCCCGAGGTGGAAAGAGTGTTTGGCAAGGCCGGCCGTGCCGATACCGCAACCGATCCTGCACCGCTGGGTATGTTGGAAACCACCATCAAACTCAAACCCAAGGAGCAGTGGCCGGATCCGGATAAAACGACCAAAGAGTTGATGAATGAGATGGATCAGGCGATCAAGTTTCCCGGCCTGGCCAATGCCTGGACCATGCCAATAAAAACTCGTATCGACATGCTATCGACCGGTATCAAAACGCCCGTGGGCATCAAGGTGAGTGGGCCCAGTTTGGCCAAGCTCGAAGAGATGGTAATGGAGATAGAGCAGGTGGTGCGAGGTGTGTCCGGCACCCTGACCGCGTTCGGTGACCGAGCGGTGGGTGGCTACTATCTGGATTTTACCATCGATCGTGAGGCTTCTGCTCGATACGGTCTCACTACAGGTGATGTACAGGATGTGATTCAGAGCGCCATCGGCGGCATGAACGTTACCCGCACCGTCGAGGGACTGGAGCGTTACCCGGTGAATATCCGTTATCCCAGGGAGTTGCGCGACGACATCGAGTCCTTGCGTCGAGTGCTGGTGCCGACAAAAGGCGGGGCCCAGATACCCCTGGCACAATTGGCGCAGCTGGATCTGCGGCGGGGGCCGCCGGGGATCAAGAGCGAGGATGCGCGTTTGACCTCATGGATCTACGTTGACATCTATGTTTCGGATATTGGCGGCTATGTGAAAGAGGCTCAAAAAGCCGTGGCCGAGCAGGTGCTGGTTCCTGCCGGGTACAGCATCAGTTGGTCAGGCCAGTACGAGTACATGGAAAGGGCGGCCGAACGCCTGAAGATTGTTATCCCTGGAACATTGATGATCATCTTCCTGCTGCTTTATCTCAATTTCCGCAACATCAGTGCACCCCTGGTGGTCATGCTTTCCATTCCGTTCGGATTGGTGGGCGGCATCTGGCTGATCCACTGGTTGGATTTCAATTTGTCGGTTGCTGTTGCCGTTGGCTTTATCGCCTTGGCCGGTGTGGCCGCAGAGATCGGCGTGCTGGTGCTTACCTTTATCGATCAGGCGGTCGCCGCCGCGCGACAAGCAAAAGGTGCCAGTGGTGCCCGCCTGACAAGTGGGGAGATTCACAGGGCCGTACACGAGGGGACATCGGAGCGCGTGCGCCCCATCGCGATGACCGCAGTTACCGTAATTGCAGGCTTGTTGCCAATCATGTGGAGTCAGGGCTCAGGTTCTGGGGTTATGCAGCGAATCGCCGCACCGATGGTGGGAGGAATGATCAGTGTCACCGTGCTCTGTCTGGTGGTGCTGCCCGTTATCTATGCTCTGGTATTGCAGTTTAAGGAGCGCCGCCGCAAAGCTCATCATCCGATTCAGGAGGCAGCCGAAGGCCATAGCGAAACGACCTAGCAGTTATTAGTTGAAACCGAGATTTACAGAAAATCACTTTTACGAGGAAAACAAAATGAAATTTAATCATATTTTTATGGCCGTTGGCTTAACACTGACTGCCCTGTCGGGCAACCTTTACGCCAGTGCCGGACACGCCGAGGGCGGTCATGATGCGATGGATCAGAGTGCGGCCGGCAATAAGATGTTTCTGGTGAAGCGCGATATCGACGGTTACAAGGTCAGTTTTCATGTTATGGAAGCCAATGAAAGTATGCGCAACGGCGGTAGTTATAACCTGATGATCAAGGTGGAAAACCAGGGTAAGGCTATAGACGATCTTCGTGTCAATTCCAAAGTGGTTTTCCCGGATGGTAATGATCAGAGCAAACCCCTGAAAAAGATGGGGGACTGGTATGTAACCGGTTACGACCTGAAGCCTGGAGGCAAGCATCAGTTGATGGTGCTCTTTATGACCCCGGATGGGAAGAAGCATTTCGGCGGTGTCCACTACCAATAATTACCCGCTATAACAACGGATCGAAGGCGGGGGTAGCAGGCTACCCCTGCCTGAACAACAGGAAGAAAATACAATGGTAAAAATCAATTCTGCCGCAATGATTATGACCCTGGCACTGGGCTCGCCGATGGTGCTGGCCAGTGGTTCCCACGGTGGCGGCCATAGTGATGCAAAGGGTGCCCAATCAGAACTCAGTATGGATTCGATGTCCATGGATTCTCTCAATATGGACTCGATGTCTATGGACTCGATGTCGATGGATTCCATGGATATGGGTGATATGGGATCGGATCATGGAGCGATGGGTGGCCATATGCACTCGTCCTGGGAGGAGGCTCCAGCGAGCTACCAAAAGAGCGCTTACAGCCGGTGGGACAGCTTTGAAATGGCCAAGCAGGGCATGACGGTTTATCGGGACAGTTGTATGTCCTGCCATGGCGTATCAGGGAGGGGTACCGGCCCTATTGCCTCTGGGTTAAAGCACCCCCCCGCTGACCTGACCAACCATTTTCATGAGGCACCAGGCAAGGGTGACGCCTATCTCTATTGGCGAGTTAGCGAAGGTGGGGCCGTTGAGCCCTTCGCTTCCATGGATTCTGCTATGCCCGCCTTCAAAAATGTTCTCAGCGAACAGCAGCGTTGGAGCGTACTGGTTTATGTCCATCAGGCCTTTCACAAAGGGTTCTCCGGACCAGAGCCTGTGGCAGAGGGTGGCCATGGTGCACACCACTGATAAAGGGAGGTAGCGGGATCATGCAGAAGACAAAGGGACTTGCCGTTGCGCAATACTCACCCCGTGCAATGAAGCGTTGTGCGCTGCTGGTTATAGCCTCTGCACTGTTCGGCGTACTCTATGGACTGGTATTCGCCGAAGGCGTTATTTTTGGCCTAATCAATGGCGTGATGAACGGTATTGCCATCGGCCTGCTCGACACGGTTTGGGTGCGAAAAAAATGGGGCCGGCGCTTGCGGCAGCTTCCCCTGTTGGTTTACACACTGGTGCTCAGTCTGGTGTGGACGCTGGTGATCGTTATTAACATGACCCTCACACGTCATTGGACCGGACTGGATCATGACTGGGGACTGCAGTGGATGCAGAGCTCTGGGTTTTTGGGGCACTTCCTGTTCTGCCTGTTTCTTGCGTTTACCTTCAACCTGTTGATACGGGTGAGTGACTTTTTAGGGAGTCATTCTCTGCTGGAAATTCTTCTAGGCGTTTACCAGGAGCCGGTTGAACAACATTTAGCGTTTCTCTTTCTTGATGTGGTGGGGTCAACCCGCTTGATCGAGCAGGTGGGGGATGTTGCAGCTCAAAAAATGATTGGAAAGCTATTTTTTGAAATTGCCGGAATCGTCGATCGCTTTGAGGGCGAAGTTCACCGTTATATCGGCGACGGAATGGTGGTTAGCTGGGACCTGAACAGGGTAACCACACCGCCCGATATTCTGGCGTGCCTGGCGGAGATCTACCGCGTTGTTGATAGCCGTCGCCACCATAGCGAATCTACGGGTACTCTTTTTGTCGATATTCGCGCAGGCCTGAATGATGGACCGGTTTTGATTTGTGAGTTTGGAGACCAGAAACGTGAGTTGGTCTACTTTGGAGATGCTATCAATGTGGCCGCTGCGCTGGAAGCTCACTGCAAGCATGCTGGTGTGCGCGCTGCGATCTCATCTCAGCTTTATAACCAACTTCCACCATCGGATAGTTTTCAAACTGTCGGCCTTGGCGCAGTAACGATGAAGGGTAAGCTGCAATCCGTTGAGTGTCTGGCTTTGAACCTGTTGGAACTAAAGGCCGCTCCGAACGAAGCGAAAGCAGCTCCAGAACCCGGTAATGGCTATGGTCGTCTATTAAAACTGATGTCGAAAGTAGGAGGTTCACAATGAATGAGTTACGTTGGATGGTAGTACCTATGCTGCTCCTTGTTGCCGGTTGCAGCCTGCCAAACGAGGAGGAGCGGCTGGCGGAGCAGGGGCTTCCCCCCACAGATTTTGTGGCCTCAAGCGAACAGGGGAGAGGGCTTTACCAGCAATATTGTGCCGAGTGCCACGGCCGGCAGATGCGAGGGGTGGAGCTCAAAGGACCACCCTTGATGCACGGTTACTATAAACCTGGACATCACGCTGATCTTGCGTTTTACCGTGCGGTAAAATTTGGCGCCCAGGCTCATCACTGGCAGTTCGGTGATATGCCTGCCCAGCCCGAGGTCAGTCCCAAACAGGTCGCCCATATCGTCGCGTTCGTGCGGGAGCGTCAGAGGCGGGGTGGGATTCAATAGTCAGGAGGTTTTATGGGGCGTGCACAGGTAGTCTGGTTGATTGCGATTGTTTTTTTGGTGGCGGGCCTGATCATTGCGGAACAAGACGAGTTTGATCCTTACCATCAGGATTCCACGACGGGTCGTTGGTACGACTTACAGCAAGTTGAACAGGGCGCATTACTGTTTGCCCAGCACTGCGCCAACTGCCATGGAGGCAACGCCCAAGCCACCCCCAACTGGACAAAACCCGATGCTCAAGGGGTTTATCCACCGCCTCCGCTCAATGGCAGTGCCCATGCCTGGCATCACTCGCTTCCAAAGTTGAAGGCGATGATTTTGGATGGATCTCAAGGGCGTATGCCTGCCTGGCGCGATCGGCTGGCGGAACATGAGGTAGTAGCCATTATTGCCTGGTTCCAAAGTCTGTGGCCCGACCAGGGCTACGAGGCCTGGCAGCGGACCCATAAACGATGAGTGCTCGGTTATTGGCGCGGCGAGCAGTGGCTTCCTCGCGTTACTTTTATTGCATTAACGGATTAATGACAAGAATATTCTCCATAAAGGGGGTGCTATGAAATCCACACAAAAACATATCGTTCTATCTCTGTTTAGCGTGCTTTTAACGGGCTGTGGGATGGGGATGGATGATCACATGGGGGCGGCAAACGGTCCCCGACAGACCTTTTCAAGCCTGGGTGAGCAGATCTATTTCACAGGGATTGGAGCTGACGGCAGGGCCATTCCGTTCAGTGGTGGCAATATGCACTACAGCATGCACGGAGGAGGGTGCGCTGGCTGTCACGGTCAAGAGCGCGAAGGAGGCGATATCATGTACCCCTATTTCTGGGTGCGTTCAGCTCCACTGACAAATGAGGCGCTGTTTAGTGATCATGAAGACGGTCATGGAGATCACGACGTCTATTCCTCTCAATCCCTTGCCGAGGCGATCCGAAACGGGGTAGATCCAGACGGGGAACCACTGCATTCGGCGATGCCCCGATGGAACATGAGCGAGCGAGATCTTAAGGCTCTGATTCGTTACCTGACCGAGCAGATTAAAAACGACTCTCTGTCATGGAATGGAGCATCATTCGCTAATAAACGAGAGGTTTTTCTGTTATGAAGCGCGTTTCATGGATGGGTCAACGGGCCCTGCTTCTGGTTTTTGCGCTAGCGTCGTTCGCAGGGCAGGCCAATGACCTGCAAAAGCTGGGGCATATTCATGGTATTGCGTTTGGCGGGGAAGAGGGTGAGACGCTGCTGCTGGCAACCCATCAGGGGCTGTTTAGCTATGAGCAGGAGCGTGCGCAACGGATCTCCGATGAAGTTTTCGACGTCATGGGGTTCGCTATCGACGCTAACCGGAAAGCGATTTTTGCCAGCGGGCACCCGGCATCCGGTGGCAATACCGGACTGCTGAAATCAATCGATGGTGGCATCAGCTTCGAACGCCTCTCATTAGGGGTGGCAGGCCCCGTCGATTTTCACCAACTAACGGTCAGTGGTATCAACCCTGAGATAGTCTACGGGGTGCATGGGAAATTACAGATCAGTGCGGACGGAGGAGCAAGTTGGCGTGTCCAGAGCGGTTCGTTGCCACCGAAACTTCTTCAATTAGCGGCTTCTGATGTGAGTGACCAGCGGCTGTATGCAGCCAGTGAACAAGGCCTGTATCTCAGTGATGATCAGGGGAAAAGTTGGCGCCAATTGTTTCCCTATCCAGCGACTAGCGTGGTGGTAGCACACCGGCGAGTGTATGCATTTGTGGTAGGCAAAGGAGTTGTTGCTAGCGCAGAAGAGACTCTGTTCTGGCGAGAGATTGACAATCGTTTTGGTGCACAGGTGCTGCTTGATCTGGCAATAGCCGAGGAGGGGCTGCGTATGGTTGGCCTTACCCAGATGGGCACACTGGTAGAGAGCGTCGATCAGGGGCTAAACTGGCGCTCGTTACCCCCCGGCCCACAACCATCGAGTGCTCAGGAGAAAAGAGGGCAGCTGCTATTTCAGAAAAACTGCCAAAGTTGTCATGGAATTGCGGCGGTTGGAGAAACCTATAGCATTGAGTCGTTGACCACCCAGAACTACCTGTTTGCCCCGGCTCTCAATGGCAGCGCCCATGCCTGGCATCATCTCGATGAACAGTTGGTGGATACCATTTTGGAAGGCTCACCCAGAACACCGAAGATGCCCGCATGGAAAGAATCGATGAGCGAGCAGGACGCTCGGGATGTAGTCGCTTATTTCAAATCGCTGTGGCAGGAGAAACACCGACGATGCCAAGGCCCCAAGCACATGGACCGAGACTGTTTGGCAGAGTAACCGCGGGGGATCAATGGGCAACAATCGAGTGCCTTTGACCCCTGGCGGCTGTTGAGTGGTTCTGTGATAGAGAGTAGGGTGGCAGCTAGCACCGGCTTGGCCATCGAGGTATAAGCGCATGAAACCAAAGCTTGAATCTACTATCACTTGCCCAGTCTGTGGGCACGTTGAAGTGGAGGTCATGCCCGAGGATTTCTGCCAGTACTACTATGATTGCAAGGGCTGTAAAGCCCTGCTCAAAGCGAAGGCCGGGGATTGTTGTGTGTACTGCTCTTATGGCGATACTCCGTGCCCACCGATCCAGCTAGATAAGCCTTGCTGCAGCCGATGAATAAACTTACGAAAATCGGCTTAACCGGCAGTCTAGTAGCCGCCCTATGCTGCTTTACGCCAATATTGGTATGGCTTTTCGCAGCGCTGGGCCTATCGGCAATGGTCGGCTACCTGGATTTAGTTCTGTTCCCATTACTCGGCGTTTTTACTCTTCTGCTGCTAATAGGGTTGGTAAAAAGTGCAAGCAAAGACAAAGCATAACAAGGCAGTTAACTATCGGCCCAGCTGCGCCAGCCCCTTACTGCGGTGTTAACTTACCCGCGTCACCCCTAACCCATAGCCACCTCCTAATGATCCTGCAGCCTGCTTTATGACAAGCTGACGCCGGAGGCTGTTTGCCATGTTTGAAAGATATTGCTGCGCGTAGGGGGTTCCATTCACCCCCGGTTTCAAACACTCAGCCTGTGCCTTTTTTTTGACATCGGTGGACCGGTGGGGTGCGGGCGTGGGGCATGGGGGCTCGCTTAAGGGTTTAAGCATGGCTATCGCCCTGTTGATTGCTGATTACGTGGCCGCAAATGCTTAGAGATCTAACCTTTAGCCTTGTAATTAGCTCATCGAATCTTTATTCTTAATTAAACGTTCATTTAATTAAGAGCCTTGGAGTAATTCAATGCCGAAAGTTGGCATGCCTGAAATCCGCAAACCCCAGCTTATCAATGCAACGATGGAAGCGATCAACTCCGGTGGCCTGCACAAGGCCAGTGTGGCCGTGATCGGCCGCTATGCGGGGGTTTCTCCGGCGATTATCAATCACTACTTCGGGGGTAAAGATGAATTGGTGGAAGCGACCATGCGCTCGGTATTACGTGATCTTTCCACCGCGGTCAGGTGCCAGCTGGCGGAGGTGAGTCGTCAGGATGTGGTTGGCCGCATTGTCGCCATCGTTAAAGGTAATTTCGACCCTAAGCAAATTGACAGTAAAGTGGCCAAAACCTGGCTGACTTTTTGGTCCCACTCCATGCACAACCCGGCGCTGCACCGACTGCAAAGGGTTAACGAAAAACGACTGCTGTCACACCTGCGCTATGAGCTGAAACAAGTAGTTCCCGCCCATGAGGCTGTCTTTATTGCCCAGGGCGTTGCTGCACTGATCGACGGTCTTTGGTTGCGAGGGGCGCTTTCGCCCCAGGGTATTGATGAAAAATCGGCGCAATCGACCATCATCGATTACCTGCGACGAAGCCTGCCTGCCGATGTATGGCATAGCTACAGCTCACCGATGAATGAAGCAAACTCCGGGTCCCAGTTGCCCGGTAACCATAGTGATAAGCGAGAAATAACCCCATGACACTTGTCCAGCATTACGTTAACGGCCGTTACACCGACACTCCTGCACGCGAAACCTTTACGAGCCTGAACCCGGCTACCGGTGAAACCTTGGCGACCATCGCGCAGGCAGATACTGAGGTTATGCAGCAAGCCATGACCTCTGCGGCCGCAGGCCAGGCACGTTGGGCGGCGATGAGTGGTGCGGAGCGAGGCCAGATACTACGCCAGGCGGCGGCGCTGCTTAGGGAGCGCAATGAAGAGCTGGCGCTGCTGGAAGTACGGGATACCGGTAAGCCGATTCAGGAAGCCGTTGCGGTGGACATCCTCTCGGGTGCCGAGGTGATCGACTACTACGCGGGACTGGCGGATAAAATTCAGGGTGAGTACCAGGATCTGGGGGGGAGCAACTTTTTTTACAGTCGCCGCGAGCCACTGGGTATCTGCGCCGGTATTGGTGCATGGAACTATCCTATTCAGATCGCCTGCTGGAAATCCGCCCCGGCATTGGCCGCGGGCAACGCGATGATCTTCAAACCCTCTGAAGAGACGCCGCTCACCGCGCTAAAACTAGCGGAGATCTATACGGAGGCGGGCTTACCCGATGGCGTGTTCAATGTACTGCAAGGCGATTATCGCACGGGTGAGATGCTGACCAACCACCCGCAGATCGCCAAGGTGTCGTTTACCGGCGAGTGCGGCACCGGCAAAATCGTTATGGCGGCTGCCGCCGGCAGCCTGAAGCAGGTGACTATGGAGTTAGGCGGCAAGTCGCCGCTGATCGTCTTTCCTGACAGCTCGGTCGACAACGCAGTTTCCGGGGCGATGCTGGCCAATTTCTATACCCAGGGTGAAGTTTGCACCCACGGAACCCGTGTTTTTGTCCATGATGATCTGTATGACGCATTTCTGGCTGAACTCAAGCTGCGAACCGAGCAGATGGTGATCGGCAACCCTGAAGATCCTGCTACCCAGGTGGGGGCGCTGATCTCTGAGCAGCATCTGCAGAAAGTGCTGGGCTATATCGATGCGGCGCGCGCAGCCGGGGCTCGTTTGTTGTGCGGAGGCCAGCGGGTTATGAGCAACGGCCTCGATAAGGGTGCCTTTGTACAGCCGACGGTATTTGCCGACTGTCTCGATGAGATGCCCAATGTCACCGACGAGATCTTTGGCCCGGTTATGTCGGTGCTCCGTTTCAGTGATGAAGAGGAGGTGATTGCCCGAGCTAACAACACCCCCTATGGCTTGGCCGCCGGCGTTTTTACCCGGGACATTAGCCGTGCACATCGAGTCATTAATCGCTTGCAGGCCGGTATCTGCTGGATCAATACCTGGGGAAGTTCACCTGCCGAAATGCCGGTAGGGGGCTACAAGCAGTCCGGGGTTGGCCGCGAGAATGGCATCGAGAGTCTCTACCATTACACCCAGACCAAGAGTGTTTACGTCGAGCTGGGTGATATTGAGCGCCCGTACTGATCTGCAGGCATTGGTTGCCCGGATCATTTGTTACCTAACCCACTAATTTCAGGAATTATCGTCAGCATGACGCAGGAATACGACTACATCATTGTCGGCGCTGGATCAGCAGGCTGCGTGCTGGCCGACCGACTCTCGGCCAGCGGAGACCATTCAGTCTTGTTGTTGGAGCGGGGCGGAAGCGACAAAAGTATATTTATACAGATGCCGACAGCACTCTCCTATCCGATGAATACCGAGCGCTTGTGCTGGCAGTTCCACAGCGAGCCGGAACCCTTTGTTAACAACCGCTCGCTGCATACTCCACGAGGCAAGGTGCTTGGGGGGTCGTCTTCAATTAACGGTATGGTTTATGTTCGCGGTCACGCTTGCGACTTTGACCAGTGGCAGGAGGCGGGTGCTTCAGGCTGGGATTATCAGCACTGCCTGCCTTACTTTCAGCGTTCGGAGAGCTGGGAAGGTGGCGCAGACGACTACCGTGGCGGGACCGGGCCGGTTGGAACCTGCAACGGTAACGGCATGGAGCTTAACCCTCTCTATCAAGCGTTTATCGATGCCGGTGCCGACGCCGGGTATCCGAAGACCGGCGATTATAACGGCTACCAGCAGGAAGGTTTCGGCCCCATGCACATGACCGTTAAAGGCGGGGTTCGCAGCTCGACCTCCAACGCGTATCTACGCCGTGCGATGAAACGAAGCAACCTGACGGTGCTTACCCAGGTGCTGAGTCGCAAGGTGATTACCGAAGGGGCCGCGGCACCCGGCGCTGAGGATCGACCAGCAGGGGTTCGGGCCACCGCCATCGAGTATGAGCATCGCGGCAAGGTTTATCAGGCACGCGCCCGACACGAGGTGATTTTGTCTGCCGGTTCGGTGGGTTCGCCGCAGCTGCTGCAGCTGTCCGGCATCGGTCCACGTGCGGTGCTCGAAAACGCGGGTGTCCCCGTTGTTGTTGATCTTCCGGGTGTCGGGGACAATCTACAGGATCATCTGGAGGTCTATTTCCAGTTCGAATGCACCCAGCCGGTTAGTCTCAATAGCAAGTTGGGGTTGGTCAGCAAAGGGCTCATTGGTCTACGCTGGCTACTGACAAAAAAAGGCCTCGGCGCCACCAATCACTTTGAATCCTGCGGTTTTATTCGCTCGCGGGCGGGGCTTAAATGGCCCGATATCCAGTATCATTTTTTACCGGCTGCCATGCGCTACGATGGTAATCGGGCGTTCGATGGCCACGGTTTTCAGGTACACGTCGGGCCCAACAAGCCCCTGAGTCGCGGCACGATCCGTATCAACAGCGCCGATCCGGCCGAGGCTCCGGTTATCCAGTTTAACTATCTGGCGGCAGAACAGGACCGTGAAGACTGGCGTCGTTGCATTCGTTTGACCCGAGAGCTGCTTAATCAACCTGCCCTCGATGGGTACCGGGGAAAAGAGATCCAACCCGGTGCCGATGTGCAAACCGACGAGCAGATCGACGCCTGGGTGCGTGAGAATGTAGAAAGTGCTTACCACCCCAGCTGCAGCTGCAAGATAGGCGCTGACAGCGATCCTATGGCGGTATTGGACGCCCAGTGTCGGGTGCGCGGGGTTGAGGGGTTGCGAGTGGTGGATTCCTCAATTTTTCCGACCATCACCAACGGTAACCTGAACGCACCCACCATTATGGCGGCGGAAAAGGCCGCAGATATGATTCTTGGTCAGCCACCGCTGCCTGCGGCGAATGTTCCGGTGTGGATTCATCCGCACTATGAGACCGAGCAGCGTTAATAACCAAGACCGAGTTTTAAATATGCCAGATATGTCGCGAGAACAGAGACGGATTAGACATACAGCAGGACTGTCCATTAACAATAACAGGAGTAACAGATGAAAATAATGACCAGATCTTTCGCTTACAAAACAGCCGCAGTGACATTGGCACTGTCCGCCATGGTGGCCGGAACTGCATCGGCAGCTTCTGCTACAGATTGCTCCACGGTGCGCTTTGCCGATGTGGGTTGGACTGATATTACCGCTACTACGGCGATCACCTCGGAGATCGTAAAGGGGCTGGGCTACACGCCCAAAGATCAGCTGCTGTCCGTTCCGGTAACCTACTCTTCACTGGCCTCCAATGATCTGGATGTGTTTCTCGGTAACTGGATGCCGACCATGGAAGGGGATATCGCCAGCTACCGTGAAGCTGGAACCGTAGAGACAGTGCGCGCTAATCTGACGGGCGCCAAGTACACCCTGGCGGTTAACAAAGCCGCCTTCGATGGTGGCCTGCGTAGCTTTGCCGATATTGCTCGTTATCGCGATCAACTGAACGGCCGTATCTATGGCATCGAACCCGGCAACGACGGTAACCGCCTGATTCAGGATATGATCGACAAGGACGCCTTCGGTCTCAAGGGGTTTCGTCTGGTTGAGTCATCCGAGGCTGGCATGATGTCCGAGGTCAAGCGCTCTGAGCGACGTAATAAGTGGGTGGTCTTCCTGGGTTGGGCTCCGCACCCTATGAACAGTAACTTCGATATCGTTTATCTGGATGGTGGTGACGACTGGTTTGGCCCCGACTTTGGCGGCGCCAGCGTTTATACCAACACCCGCAAGGACTACAGCACGCAGTGCCCGAATATGGGCCAGTTGCTGAAGAACCTGGTTTTCTCGCTGGATATGGAAAACCGCGTTATGGCCGCCATCCTCGATGATGGCAAAGACCCTGCAACGGCTGCAGTGGAATGGCTGCAAGCCAACCCGCAGGCGCTGGCGACCTGGTTGGACGGTGTCACAACCCTGGATGGTCAGCCCGGACTGCCCGCGGTACGCAAGCACCTGGACCTGTAGTCCTCGCACCGGTGGCTGTGTGCCATAAGACCTCGGCCTTCGGGCCGGGTATTACAGAGCGCGTCGCGTATCCTGCGCACCGTTTTCAGTTAAGCTAATCACCCGAGATATTATCGATGAACTGGATAACCGATCACAAAATCCCGCTAGGCCAATGGATAGAGATGATGGTCGACTGGCTGATCAGCAACGCCGCTGGATTTTTTGATGCGATATCCTACTCGTTGGAGTGGCTCATTCTGGGGCTGACGGGACTGTTGTTACAGTGCCCACCCATGTTGGTTGTCGCTTTTCTGGCGGGCCTGGCTTACTGGCTGCATCGCTCCGTGGGACTGGTGATCTTTATCGTTCTGTCGCTGCTATTGATCGCGAATCTCGGTTACTGGGAGGAGATGATTGAAACCGTCGTACTGGTTCTGATGGCCACGTTTCTCTGTATCCTGTTTGGTATTCCGTTGGGTATTTTTGCGGCCCATTATCCGCGCTTTCATATCGCGATTCGTCCTGTATTAGACCTGATGCAGACGGTCCCAACGTTCGTATACCTGATACCCACTTTGATTTTGTTTGGTTTGGGGGTTGTTCCCGGCCTGATCTCAACCATCATCTTTGCCATAGCGGCGCCCATTCGACTGACGGCGCTGGGTATCAGCAATGTCCCCGAAGAGCTGCTGGAAGCCGGCAAAGCCTTTGGCGCTACACGCTGGAAGTTACTGTTCAGGGTCGAGTTACCTGCCGCCATGCCCAGTATCATGGCCGGCGTCACCCAGTGCATCATGTTGGCGCTGTCCATGGTGGTCATCTCGGCGCTGGTCGGTGCCGATGGACTGGGTAAACCGGTGGTCAGGGCGCTGAATACTGTCAATATTTCCCAGGGGTTTGAGGCGGGGCTGGCCATCGTGCTGGTCGCGATCATCCTCGATAGATTGTGCAAGCAACGCGAAACAAAGGATGTCAATCCATGAGCCTGATCGAAATTGAACACCTGGACGTTATCTTCGGTGGTGAACAGGCGAAGGCGATCCAGTTACTGGATCAGGGCATGAGCCGGCAGGACATTATCGATCAGAGTGGCTCCGTAATCGGTGTTCAGGATGCCAACCTACAGGTTAAAAAGGGAGAGATCTGCGTGCTGATGGGGCTTTCCGGATCCGGAAAATCAAGCCTGCTGCGTACCGTCAACGGGCTAAACCCGATCAGTCGCGGTAGCCTTAAAATTCACGATGATGATCGCATCATCGATCTGGCAACCTGTGACGAGAAAACGTTGCGCCACCTGCGTACCCACCGTATCTCCATGGTGTTCCAGAAGTTTGCGTTGATGCCCTGGTTGTCGGTATTGGACAATGTTGCCTTTGGATTAGAGATGAAGGGCGTGAGCAAGAGGGAACGACAACTAAAAGCGATGGAAAAACTGGAGATGGTGGGGCTCAATGAGTGGGCCGCATCGCTCCCTCATGAACTATCGGGCGGCATGCAGCAACGGGTGGGACTTGCCCGTGCCTTCGCCATGGATACCGACATTCTGCTAATGGATGAGCCGTTCTCGGCGCTGGATCCGTTGATCCGGGCGCAGCTTCAGGATGAGTTGCTAGAGCTGCAGCGGAACCTGAAAAAGACCATTATTTTTGTGAGTCACGACCTCGATGAGGCACTTAAAATCGGCTCCCATATTGCGATCATGGAATCGGCTCGGATTATTCAGCATGGTGAACCGGAACAGATCGTACTGAATCCAGAAAACGGCTATGTAGAGAACTTTGTTGCCCACACCAACCCGTTAAATGTTCTGGTTGGTCGTACCCTGATGTCGTCCCCCGATCAGCTGAAAACCGATGGAGATCGCCTCATCCTGGATGGCAATCACAACTATTGGATCGAGCTGGATCAAGGCAAAATTAGCCGTGCGGGTAAGGCTGGCAATCTGCTGGATACCCGGCGCTGGGTCGAGGGCGACGGGGAGCGAGGAGCGTTTGCCGTCGCGTCACCGGATATCAGCATGCGCGACGCGATCAATCTGCGTTATAGCAGCCGCCTGCCGGTGTTGCTGGAGGAGGGCGGATTATTTGCCGGCGTGTTGAATGACGCCAACTTCTACTACGCCTTGCTGGGTAAGCACTTCGTTGCAGATTAGCAGAGTAGGGCGAACGCCCCCGAGTCGTTGACCCCTAGACGACTCTTTTGAATGTTTCTGTGAGGCCGCGTCAGGGTGCCGCTAACCCCGCCCACAATCTCCTCGGCTGTGGTCACGCCATTCAGCGCGCTAAGTACCGTAAAGCCTGCTTTAACGGTGATCGCTTCAAGGCGAGAGTTAGCGCCAGGAGGGCAGGCGTCGACTGTTCGCTGTAACGGGGGGATGACAGTAAGCTTCTTAAGGCGGAAAACGGATGATACCGGCCTATGTGATCACGAAAACTTGCAGGTGATGTCTCGTTTGCCGCTGGATAAAATAATAAATTAATCATTATTAGATAGTTAGCTTACTTCGGTTGGAAATAGACTGCGCAATGGTGCGAAACTATAAGCGCGCTCGGTTTGCCCGGGCAGAAAACGGAAAGTTAGTATAGAATCCTATTTTATTAACCCGTCACGGCTGTTTCATAAAAATCTGCCAAGGCATATATGAGATCGCTCGCTGTTAAAATGTTATGTTGTCATAGATATTGGTCATGGCATTCAGTGAACTCGAGATAGCACGTTACAAGAAAGAGGTCGGTGCCTATGTCGAAGGCAAGCGGCCTGCTATCCACATTCGGAAAGAACTGGATATTGGGTTTCGGGTTAAGGGCCAGTCCGTCGAAATCTTCGAAATTCGCCCCCGCTGGGAAGATTCGACAGAAATTTTGGAGCACCCTGTCGCTAAAGCAACGTACGTGAAGACCCAAAAAACATGGAAAGTATTTTGGCAACGTGCCGATCTCAGGTGGAACGGGTACAAGCCTGTCCTCACAGTGGCTACAATCACAGAGTTTCTCACCCTAGTCGAAGCAGATGAATATGCGTGTTTTTGGGGTTAACCACGTAACAATCGGGCAAGGAACGCGGCTAGGACCTCTGGTGTGTTGCGCACCACCTTCGTCCCTTTACATGGGGAGTTATGATAACATTAGGAGTATAGAATAAGTGAGTAAAAGCATTGAAAAGGCTGTTTCTACTATTCATACAATAAAGAAGTGGATGTCATTTATTGTTCTTATTTTAATGGTAGTAATCGTAGGTATCGCGATAGTAGAACTAGGCATACTCCTCTATGTTGATCTATTTGATCCGACAGACGGAGTCCTTTTTCTTGAAATAGACGCGCTGTTTAGAATATTTGGCTTCTTTTTCGTTATCCTTATAGGTTTTGAGCTCGTAGAAACTGTAGAGATGTATTTCAGAAATAATGTTATCCATGCTGAGGTTGTTTTATTGGTAGCGGTTATAGCTGTTTCTCGAAAGGTGATTCTACTAGATTTAGAAAAATATGATCCTTTAGCAATAATAGGTTTAGGTATTATTATTTTTTCATTAGGTGGCTGCTACTGGCTTATCAAGATGAGTTTTAGAAATAGAGTGCGCGCATAAAAAATCCTTCAAAAGGAACTAAATGGTGATTGATTTTGTTGCAACTTTCATTGTTTTCTTCGCTGTTATTGATCCTATCGGCACGGTACCAGTGTTTATTGCAGTGACATCTCATTTCGATAAAACGGAGAAAAACAGAATTGCGCTCATTGCGACACTTGTTGCAGCGATTATTCTTGTGTTTTTCGCCGTTGTTGGCGAGCTCATCCTGACTGCGATGTCGATACCACTAGCTGCATTCCAGATTGCAGGTGGAATCATATTATTTTTATTTGCGCTAACAATGATTTTTGGTGAGAGCAAACCAGACGAAGAGATCAAGCTTGCTTATAGTCGTCAGGAAACAGCCATTTTCCCTCTTGCGATTCCGTCTATTGCGAGCCCTGGTGCAATGTTAGCTGCTGTTCTATTGACCGAAAACAATCGCTACAACATCTGGGAGCAAGCACAAACAGCCGCGGTCATGCTGGTGGTGTTGATTTTGGTCTATTTGTTGTTGTTATTGGCTGGCCAGATAAATCGAATAATTGGTGTTGGTGGTGCGAGCGTAGTGAGTCGTGTGATGGGCATGATACTGGCTTCGGTTGCAACATCAAATGTCCTGGAGGGTATCAAAGTCTATTATGGCTTCTGAAAGCCGAATGCAAAAAAATCGCGCCCAGCCGGACCTTCTCAAGCGCGACGCGCTTTCATCGGCCACTGATGCAAGGTGTTATGTATAACACTCGAGAGTCTAAGTAAGTTATGTCGGTTTATGATATTAATACAAAAAAAAGCATATTAAATAGCTTAAAACAGAAAAGATGGCGATATGCGTTTCTTGGTGTTGTATTAAGCTTCATAGGCCCTTTGGGCGAGTGGTTATTTGTTAAGTTATTATCCAGATCGATCAATGACTCCTTTTACTTAACTTTGATTTACACAGAAATTTTTTCTTTGATACTTTTTAGTGTTTTTGGATACATTCTTGGGAAACATACCGAGAAGATAGAGCAGCTTGCTTTTCATGATAACCTTACAGGTCTCTATAATCGTCACTACCTGTTTGAAAAGCTGAACGAGTTAATGGCTCTGCATAAGCGATACCAAGAAAAACTTAGCCTTGTAATGATCGATTTAGATCATTTTAAAAAAGTAAACGACTCATATGGTCACGCAGTTGGGGATAAAACGCTAAAGGCTGCTGCGAAATGTATTATGCAGGAAATCAGAGACACGGATTTAGGTAGTCGATATGGCGGTGAAGAATTTGTTATTATTTGCCCTCATACAGCTGTGAGCGATTGTCATGAAGTAGCTGAGCGTATACGCACTTCAATCAATAGCTTGCAGTCAGACGCCTTGGGATTTCCAGGTCCACAGACTATATCTGCGGGCGTGTATGAATTGTCATCGGATCAGGACATGTCACTGACACAAATACTGAATAATATTGACGTAGCGCTTTATCACGCAAAAAAAACGGGCCGAAACAAAGTAGTGATTTATAGCCCAGATGTGTTCGAAAAACGTGATAGTAACACCCTGTAAATGGTGCAGGAAAAATTTTCGCTAAGCGCGGCTATGCATCTTGAAGCTTGGTTCGGCATGGGGGCTATTTTCCTTGTGATTGGAGTTAGCAGGTTTAAGTAAATTGTTTGCCGTCAGAATCCGTTGCCCCCTAAAGGCGAATTTGCGTATTTCTGTGAGGAGGCCTGGCAGTGACGGGCTTGCTCCACTCATACCTTCCCGGCTGAGCCCCACGCGCTACCCAGCGCGGTCAGTACCGTAAAACCTGCTTCTACGGTGATCGCTTCAAGGCGAGAGTTAGCGCCAGGGCAGGGCTGTAAACTGTTCCGCTGGGCGCGGTGGTGACAGGAGTCCAAGGTGTACCTTAAGGCCAAGGAGCAATGACCCTGCTGGTTTCGTTTTCCGTCACCTCAACGCGGTGCTATGCCGAAGAGAATCAAATTCGATGCCTGAACCCGATCCATTGAGAATCCTGACATTTGCAACCCCGAAAGATCTCGGCGAGTGGCTCAAGTTGAATCACGCGACCGAATGTGAATTGTGGGTAAAAATATTCAAGAAAAATACCGGAATCCTGAGCGTAAACTGGAATGATGTGGTGATCGAGGCTCTATGCTGGGGTTGGATCGATGGTGTTAAGAGGTCGGTCGATGATCAAGCCTATCTTCAGCGCATTACGCCCAGAAAAGCGCGAAGCAACTGGTCTAAAAGGAACACAGATCACGTGGAGCGTTTGATAAGTGAGGGCCGGATGATGGAACCTGGGCTCCTCCAGGTTCGTGCTGCGAAAACGGACGGTCGTTGGGAAAACGCCTATGTAGCAAGTGAGATAGAGGTGCCCGCGGATTTCCTCGCGGCACTGGAGAACCAACCCAATGCCAAACGCTTTTTTGAAACACTCACCAAATCGAGTCGTTATGCTATCGCGTACGGACTGACAAGTGCGAAAAAGCCCGAGACCAGGCAGCGGCGGTTTGCAAAATTCATGAATATGCTTGTTGACGAAGAAAAGCCTTAATAGGTGGAATACGGCATGACATGCTGCGCAAGTCGACGTATATCCTGCAAACCAATGGCAAATCAATGGGATCAGAGTCATTGGTATTGAGCCTGCCAGCGGTAAACAGAATTACGAAGTCACATTGAACGCTGCACAGATTAACTCCGGCATGAAGGACGCCTGGCTTAACTTGCGCGTGGAAGTCGTAGAGTCCAATCAAGCGCCCTGGTTAGCCAGGGTGCGGAAGCGAGTCTAACGAGCGCCCGCACACCGGGCTAACGACTCAATAGCGCATAATGTATATTATGTTAAATTAGTTGTTGAGATGTAACAACGTACTCCTGGCGTACTAAACGCCCCTACTTCTATTAGTTTGTTGCTGAAGGTTCGCGCTCTTTTTGCTTTTCCAGAACAGCTTCGCAACCGCTCGTCTTGTTCTGGGTGGTGTCATCATTGCTGGCTTCCTCCTCGCCGCGGAACTTGTTCCACAGCTTATCGGCCAGATACGCAGTGACACCGATGCCCGGTAGCAGCGCCGCTGCTCCCACTTTTAAAGCGGCCGCTTCCATGGGCAGCGCTTTTACGTTGGGGGCTTGCAGTTGGCCCTTGATGTTGACAGCGGTGATGCTTGAGTAGAATTTTTTTTTCTCTTTGGGTAACAACACCATATCAATGGTTTCGTTACCCAGGTCGATGGTAGCCGTACCTTCGATTCTCAAGTTGGAGCCATCGGCTACCAGTACCTTGCTGCTCGCGACTCCTTGATCAATCTTAAATGCACCGATCATGCAGTTAAGCTGGGTGTACGCCTGTTGGGATTGGACGCGGCCCAATGCCCAGCCAAACACGTCTACAGAGAGTAATCGAATGTATTTAAGGGGGATTTGGGTCTCTTCAACGCCAAAACCAGCGGTGCCCGAGAGGTTGGATGCCACTTCCTGGGGTGAGTTACCCTGGCTCTGGATGTCGATACGGAGCCATGATTCACCGAGTACCTGAATGCTGTCTTGGGCCTCCGCGATCAGTCTTTCAAGTTTCAGGTTTTCGGCGGCAAGTTTTAGCGTAAATTTCGGGGTGGAGGCAGCTTCTATTTTGAGATCCAGATCCCCTTTCCCCCCTTCGACCTCTACTTGCAGCGGATAGATATGAATCACCGACTCCTTCGCGCTGATGTGAGCGGCCAGTTTGCCCGCGGTTACCGCAGCCCCTGAAATCTGGTCGATATTGAGATCAAGCTCCAGACCGAGGTTTTCCGCCCAGGAAAAATCAAAAGGGGTGCGGCTAAATAGCCTGGTTTGGTCAATCTCTTGTGGAGTGTTCGTCTCCCCCGCCTTCGCTGAATCACCTGCTTCAGCCACTGCTTCGATAGGGTGGGGTGCGTCGCTGTCCGAGCCCTTCTCTTTAAGCCCCAGGTCTGAAAGGTGAAGCTTGGGTATGTCTACCTTTCCCCGTACCAGGATTTTTTCGTTTTCCCAGTTAATATCCACTTCACTATGACTCTCTGTTTCACCTAAAGCATCACCACCCTTGTAGTTGAGCTTGTTTCGGCCAATGGTGATTGCCCCGCTCGTGGTGTATGGCGAAATTCCGCTAAAATCCACCCCCAGCTCCGTGCCGAGGGCCGCTGGATTTGCGATTTGTACCTTATAATCGAACCCTGTCATCTCTGAGGTGGGTGACTGGGAGCGGTTTGTGGTGATGTGCGCCTGATACAGCTGGGTGCCGGTTGAATCCAGTTCCAACTTCTCGACGCGCCACTGCCCCTCCTCTTGCACTACGTTGAAGTGACCCTTAATGCGACCTAGCTTGCCTGATGTTCGGTTTGAAAACGCTTCGTCGTTTACCGCCACGCGAGCGAGTGTAGCGGTGGCGGCATCTACCTGTCCTTGAACCCTTATTGATTGGGACGCAGTTAGTGCGATGCTACCCGCTGCCTGTAGCTCAGGTTGAGCCTTTGGGCCAACAGTCAAGGAGATGTCGTCGACACTGATCTTTTGCCTATCCCGCACAAGGGTGCCGGTAAGGGATACCGGGCCAATATCCTCTATTGCCGATTTTCCTGGTGGAGCATCGGGCTGATGGGGGGCAGCTTGCACCTCTTTGGTGGCAGCGCCCCCCAAAGCCTCTATCAAATCGGCCACTTGGCCGAGGTTTTCGGTGCCAAAGCTGGCTTTCAGGTTCAGGTCCTGGAGTTCTAACAGATGGCCAACCTCCCCCTTAATGTCGAGGGAGACGCCTTGGGTATGGGTTAACGAGATGGAGAGATTTTTTAGTTGTGGGTCGGACAGGCTGCCGGTAACACTGGTACTGAGGTCCAACGTCTTAAGCGGCAGGTCGGGCGTGTCGAAAAGCGATAGCAGGCCACTAACATCCTCTCCTTTTGCTGCTATTTTGAGGTCCAGGCCCTTTCCCGTTGCCGGGTCCGCAATGGTCGCGCTCACCCGGGCGTTATGGCTTTTGCTGCTGAGGGTAATATCAACTCCATAGCCGGAACCCGATTCAGCGTAACTACCTTTAACAGAAAAAGGTTCGGACCCCAGGCTCCCAGTACCCGAAACCACTCCGTCAATCAGGGCTGGCTTGTTGTTTCCCGCCTCAGAAACCTTGGGCGCAATGGCGAATCGGTCCAGAACCAGAGTCCATGGCGCTGTGCGGCCGCTCTCCTGCAAGCTCAGGGTGATGCTTTTCAAATCGACGCGGTCAACAATAATTGCAGGAAGGTAGAGCGGCGTGTCCGGGTCACTCTGACTGGGCCCGGTGTCCAGAATCTGTATGTGGGTGTTGACCAGTTTAAGGGTGCTGAAGCGCCAGGTACGGGATCTCAGGGATGAAATAATATCCAGCCGCGCCTCAAATTTACCGGACGCTATTTTGTAGCTGCCATCATCCGCAATCAGTTGCGCTGTGTTTGCGGAAAGCGATAACTCCTTGCCGATACCAATAGCCAATGTCCCGTCGAGCTTAAGGGTGCTATCGAGAAAATGGTCGGCGCCCCAGATAAGGGCTCCGCGATATTGCTCATTGCTCACCAGCAGTACGATGGTTGCGCAGATTATAACGATAGCGGCCAAGAAGATACCGAGGCTCTTCGCTATACGCACACTCCAGGCCGCTATCGGCCCGTTATTAAACTTTCCCTGTTCCACTTGTCCACCAAGCGTCTGTCTGCCGTTGTCCTATTATATCGGGCAACGGCAAGCACCGTTACTCTCTTTAGCGATGATCCTCGTCAAAAGGGGTTGGTGCTGCCTGGGTTTGGCGGTTGTGGCGTTTAACCGGATACACCGAGCTTTCGCAAAACCGTCATCATCGGACACCATTTGGTGAAGGCCGACTGGAATAGATTGAGGCCAACAAAGCCCGTCAACCACAACCAGGAGGGGTCGACGTAAACGGCGGCGAGACAGCTGGCCATAACGACGACACCGGCAATAAGTCTTAAATATTCATTCACATTCATGTTTGCTGCCCTTCTATTAAATATATTAGATTTTTCTAATATTTGTTTATCTTAAAAAGTAAATGCTAATATAGCAACATCAATAACGAGGCCGGTTAAATGAGCGTAAAAAACGAAGAGATATTGGCGCAGAACGCCCATAGCGCAGAGCAGTTACTCAAACAAATGGCCAACAAGAATCGTTTGATGGTGCTCTGTACATTGATGGACCAGGAGCTGTCGGTCGGAGAGCTCAACCAGCGGGTTCCCCTGTCTCAGTCGGCCCTCTCGCAACACCTTACAGTGCTGAGGGATGCCGGGCTTGTCGCTACACGTCGTGAATCCCAAACCATCCATTACCGGATTAACGACCCTCGTGTCGGCAAGATCCTTGATGCGCTTTACAGCATCTTTTGTGAGTAATCATTATGCCTGACACTGGTGTTTTAAGTCGTTGGATTAGAGCTTCCCTGACCAGTAAAGCCCCGCTCTATCTTTTTCTGTTGGCGCTGGTCAGTGGCATTCTCGGGCTCGAGTTTACTCCCCGTGAGGAGGAGCCCCAGATTGTAGTTCCGATGCTGGATGTGACCGTAGAGGCTCCCGGACTAACAGCAAAACAGGTAGAGCGACAGGTTACGGTGCCCCTGGAAAAGTTACTTTCACAGATACCGGGGGTTGAGCATGTCTACTCAAGTTCATCATCGGGTGCCAGTGTTGTCACGCTCCGCTTTCTGGTGGGTGAAGATCGTGAAGATTCAATTCTTAATACATACAATAAGTTATATTCGAATTCTCATCTAATACCTGCGGTTGTGGAGGGGTGGCAAGTACGACCCGTCGAGGTGGATGATGTGCCGATCCTGATGCTTGGACTGTGGAGCAAGGACCGGGCACAGGTGGATGATTTCCTTTTGCGCCGGCTGGCCGAGGAGTTGTCGACCCAGCTACAAGGGATCAAGCAGACCGGTTCGGTTTATGTGATCGGTGGTCGTGCCAGGACGGTCTCGGTTTACCTGGACCCTGAGCGGCTAGCGGCTCATCAAACCGGTGCAACCGAGGTGTTGCGAGCCATTCGGCTATCCAACCAATTAAAGGCGTTGGGGGTGTGGACCCTCGATAACCAGTCATTCCAGCTGGAAAGTGGCGATGCGTTGCGGGACGTGGAGCAGCTCCGCAGCCTGGTGGTCGGAGTCATTGACGGAACTCCGATACTGCTGGGAGACGTAGCCACGATCGAGGATGGTCCCGCTGAAGCGGAAAACTATACCTGGTATCAGCAGCTTGATTCGGCGTCGAACAGATCCCCCGCCTTCCCTATGGTGGCTATCAGTGTTGCTAAACAGCGTGGCAGCAATGCGGTTTCGGTATCCCGTGAGGTTCAGGAGCGGCTCGCCGAGCTGGAACAGGACTGGTTCCCGCCCGGCGTTGAGGTTAAGGTTTTGCGCGACTATGGTGCAACCGCAAACGAAAAGGTTAATAGCCTGACCTCAAATTTGGCGTTGGCGGTGGTTATTGTCATTGTCTTTGTCGGTCTGTTTCTGGGTTGGCGCGCGGCATTGGTGGTCGGTTTGGCGGTGCCTGTTTGCTATGGCGTGACCCTGGGGTTGGATCTTGCGTTTGGTTACACCATCAACAGGGTTACCCTTTTCGCTCTTATTCTTGCTCTCGGATTGCTGGTCGATGACCCCATCACCGGCGCTGATAACATTGACCGACACCTGCGAAACGGCAAGGGCTCCAGAAGCGACCGTATTGTGGCTGCGATGAGCGAGATCCGTACTCCATTGCTGATGTCGACCCTGACCATCGTACTGGCCTTCGTTCCTTTGGGTTTCATTACCGGGATGATGGGACCCTATATGGCGCCGATGGCCTTCAATGTTCCCCTCAGCGTGATCATGAGTACGTTGGTGGCGTTCATGATCACCCCCTGGATGGCGAAGCGGCTGTTGCGGCCTTCACGCCAATGTCGGCGTCGCCCCGATAGTCGCCTGCTCAGATTCTACCGGGCATTACTGGGACGAATTCTGGATACCCGTGGGCGCGCGAAAGCGACCCTATGGATGATGCTGCTGCTTTTTGTGGTCGCAGCGTCCCTGCCG
Organism: Aestuariirhabdus sp. LZHN29; assembly: GCF_049985285.1. Taxonomy (NCBI): domain Bacteria; kingdom Pseudomonadati; phylum Pseudomonadota; class Gammaproteobacteria; order Oceanospirillales; family Aestuariirhabdaceae; genus Aestuariirhabdus; species Aestuariirhabdus sp. LZHN29. The sequence continues at coordinate 124,773 of NZ_JBNIEU010000005.1, forward strand.
CTACTGCGTGCGGTGCCCCTCAAGCTGTTACCTTATGACAATAAAAATGAGGTGCAGGTCCTTATTGATCTTCCCGAGTCGGCAAGTCTTGAGGCGACCGCAGCTACGACCTCCATGATCGCCCACCAGGTATTGCGGGTCTCTGAAGTTGAATCCGTCGCTGCTTTCGTTGGTGTCCCCTCTCCCATCGATTTTAATGGCATGGTGCGCCGCTATTATCAGCGCCAGCAACCCCATCAGGCCGAGCTAAGGCTGGTGTTACTGGATAAGCCGATGCGGGAGCATCAATCCCACGCCGTTGTTTTGCGGCTCAGGGAGTTGCTCGCCCCTATGGTGCGCGACGGAGTATCGATAAAGGTCGTTGAGGTTCCCCCGGGGCCGCCGGTGATGAGCACACTGGTTGCGGAGATCTATGCTGACCCCCTGGCGCCATCATCAACCGCCGAGACTAGCGCCCGGAATTTGATCGCCAGGCTTAAAAGAGAGCCCCATGTGGTCGAGGTGGATTCGAGTCTGGAGGCGAACCAGCCGCTGCTGCGTTTCGTTACGGATAAGCAGAAGGCGGCGCTGGCTGGTATCTCGACCGAAACGCTCAATGACACCCTGGCGATCGCTAATCGGGGCGTGGTGGCGGGTTACATCCGCCAGCCCCGTGAGGCGAGCCCCCTCCCCGTTCTGCTTCGCATCCCTCAGGCGTCTCGCGCAGATGCCGGTGATTATGATCGGCTGCTGGTGAAGGGGGAGTCAGGCGCTCTACAGAAAAGTGATAGAACGGGGCTGGAGCGGGAGCCGCAACCGCTCGTCGCCCTGGGAGAGCTTGGAGCATGGAAAAGATTTGATGTTGAAAAAACAATACATCATAAGGATTTACGGCCTGTTATTTATGTGACAGCTGAACTTTCTGGAAGAACCCCGGCGGAAGTGATTGCCGACTTGAATGCTGACCTCGAACCCAGCGCCGCCTCGTCAAGCACGGCCAGAATCGAGCCGGAAAATGTATCTCCATGGCAACAGCGCTCTTTTCTGTCGCCCGGGGGTGGGGATACCTGGCACAGCCTGCACGACACGGAGCTGAGCTGGAGCGGTGAGGGCGAATGGCGGATTACCGTACGGGTGTTCAGGGATATGGGCATCGCCTTTGCTTTTGCACTGATGGCGATCTATCTGGTACTCAGGGTGCAAACCGGTTCCGCAGCACTTTCGTTGATTATTATGTCGGCTATCCCGTTGACGGTGATTGGCATTATGCCCGGTTTCTGGCTGCTCAATCAGTTGGGGGAACGCACGGTTGCCGGGGCTCCGGACCCGGTACTATTTACCGCCACCGCCATGATCGGAATGATAGCCCTGGCAGGAATCGTGGTACGCAACTCACTGATCCTGGTGGAGTTCATTAGCCAGGCCCGACTGCAGGGGATGGCGATCCGTGAAGCGCTGATACAGGCAGGGTCGGTGCGGATGAGACCTGTCTTGCTAACGGCGGGAACCACGTTGCTGGGGAATTTGGCGATCACCCTCGATCCTGTTTTTAACGGACTCGCTTTGGCAATTATTTTTGGCATCGTCGCCTCGACGCTCTTCACCCTGTTGGTGGTTCCGGCTGTCTACCTGCTGGCGTTTGATCGCGCGACACCAGACGGATCACTTAAAGGCGTTGTAAGCCCCAAAGGGCGGGCGTTTCCTACTCTACAGAATACCCATGAGGATTGATTTCATGACATCATCCATTACGCGCATTGCCCTGCCCCTTATAGTCCTGGCTAGCCTACTCTTAGGGCTCGGTTTTATGGCCGGAGTATTCGACAATAAAGTAGCGCCGGGGCTGTCGTCTTCCCCTGCCGGAGTCGCTGCCAGTCATCGCGTTACGCTGGAGTCTGTTGAGCGCAGCGAACCGGTTCCTGCGACGATAAGAGCGAGGCAGTCAACCCGAGTTTCATCGCGAATTCTGGCGCGCATTAAGACCATTGAGGTGCGAGCAGGTGATACCGTCACCCCGGGTCAGGTATTGGTGAAGCTGGAGCAGGAGGACCTTTCGGCGCGAGTCAGCCAGGCCAGTTCGCGCTCTAACGCTGTGCTCGCACGCCAACGGGAAGCGGCCAGCACGCTTGCACGGATAGAGTCTCTGTTCGCGCGTGGCGCCGTCTCCCAGTCTGAACTTGACCGCGCGCGCTCCACCTTTGATGCACTCTCTGCCGACTCAAGTGCCGCGCAGCAAGCGCTCAACGAGGCCCGTACAGCCCTCTCCTATACGGTTATTCGCTCCCCCATTGCCGGTCGTGTCGTTGATCGCTACTCCGAGCCCGGTGATACGGCCCAGCCCGGCTTACAGTTGCTGGCACTCTATAACCCCGGGGCGATGCAAGTGGAGGCGGCTGTGAGAGAGTCATTAGCGCTGGGCCTGAAGCCCGGAGATGGTGTTGATGTCGATGTGCCGGCGTTGGGAAAAACACTGCCAGGGCGTATTGAGGAGATTGTTCCCGCTGCCAGTGCCAGCACGCGAAGTTTTTCAATAAAAGTACAGGTTCCTGCGCAGCCCCGCCTGCTACCGGGGATGTACGCCAGAATGCAGGTTCCCGTTGAGGATGTCGTGCGCATTACCATTCCACGGAACTATGTGGCGCAGGTTGGCCAGCTCAGCCTGGTTTGGGTCTCTCGCAATGGGGTAGTGGAAAAGCGGATAGTGCGCCTGGGCAGAGCGTTAGCCCGTAACAGGGTTGAGGTGATTGCAGGTTTGGCGGAGGGTGAGGGATTGCTCCTCCCCCACCTCGCGGACGAAGCACTTGCCCGTGGGACGTTGTAGAATCAGAGGGTTGAATAGCGCCTATTTGGGGGCGCTAAGATTGGCGAAACAGGGGGCACCGGTGCTCGTAAGTGCAACGGTAAGGCCGACAACCAGTAGGGCGTAGATCAACATGATGGATATCCTCGGGAAACTACCGCCATCATCTCACCAAAGAGCGGCGCCCCCAATCCGTGAATCTACCCATAGCATTGCGGTTTTCCACTAGAACCTCCGACGCAGGCTTTCTACCCTGCCTGGGGCAGGGCTAAACCAGACGGACAGGGTTCGCCCTTAACAGCACTTTTTCCTCGAGGTCGTCTACGGCCAGGGTGTCGATAACCTGATAACCCTGCGCGAGGTAGTAATCCAGAAAGGCCGGGTTAGCGGTATCAATAACGACTCCACGTGCCTCCGGGTCGTTTTCTACCCGGCGATGAATTTCGTCCAGTAGCAGTTTTCCAAGTCCAATATGACGCTGTTCGGTACTGATACCGATCAAGGGGATCTGGTAGCAGTTACGCAGGTGGCTGGCTACCCGCCCCTGGTACTCGCTAAGGCGCTCAGTGCAGCCAAACCCGGCCGTAAGAAACATCTTCCAGCGCCAGCTAAAAATGTCAGCCAGAGGTTTTGGGTTTGGACTGTAAAGCACCGCGACGCCGGCTAAACGCTCATTAACCAACAGGCCCAGCACGGGATCATCGGAATCGAAGTAGATGCTGCACATCTCCCGGATTCCGCTGCGCAACCGTTGGGCGAAGCCATCGACTTCTGAGGAGAATAAACGCTGGTATATGGGGCAATCACGGTAGGCATGAAACAGCAGGGAGCGGGTTTCCCGCTTCCAGCTATCGTCTAGCTCGATGATGCGAGTTTGCTGGGAACTCTGGTTGGACTGCGTGCTCTGCATGGGCGTTACCTCCGCTCCAGGGTCAGGTTGATGAGCGACTGCGTGACAATTAACCTAGCAAAAAGATCAACATAAGACCAATCGCTCCGCTCCCAATTTGACCGAAAGCCACCTTATAATACCCGACTTATGTGGTAAGCTTCTGATTTCTTGCTTGTTTTCCTCTTGAGAGTTAATTCGACAAAAATATGAAACTGGTCTCTTTCAACGTTAATGGAATACGCGCGCGCCTCCATCAGCTGCAGGCGTTAATTGATCGGCATCAACCCGATGTGATCGGCATTCAGGAAAGTAAGGTGGTGGACAACGAGTTCCCCCACGGAGCTATTACCGAGATGGGCTACCACGCAGAGATTCATGGCCAAAAAGGCCACTACGGCGTGGCCCTGCTGAGTCGAACCCCACCACGGCGAGTTATAAAGGGCTTCCCTGGTGACGACCCTGCTGATCAGAAACGGATGATCATGGCGGAGTATGCGATCGAGGGAGAGGAACCCCTGATGATTCTTAATGGCTACTTTCCCCAGGGTGACAATCGCGCCCACGAAACCAAGTTTCCTAATAAACGCCGCTTCTACGGGGATCTGATCGAGTACCTGACAACAGAGCATAAGCCCTCTGAACGACTACTGGTAATGGGAGATTTTAATATCTCCCCTACTGACGCAGATATCGGCATTGGGGTGGATAATGCGAAGCGTTGGCTTCGTACCGGCAAGTGCAGTTTTTTGCCCGAAGAGCGCGAATGGTACCAACAGCTGCTGGGTTGGGGGCTTGAGGATTGCTATCGCGCAATTCACCCCGATGCCACGGACCATTACAGCTGGTTTGACTACCGTAGCCGTGGATTTGACGATGATCCCCGTCGCGGGCTAAGAATCGACACCTTGCTGGCAACACAGGCGCTCAAGGCCAAGTGTGTTGACGCTATTATCGACTACGATATCCGGGGGATGGAAAAACCATCAGACCACTGCCCTGTCCTGGTTCGCTTTGAACCCTAAGCGAGGAGCTGTGCATGAATCTTAGTGGCATAGACCTTAATCTGTTTGTTGTGTTTGAAGCGATCTACAACGAGGGCAACCTGACCCGGGCGGGACAGGTTGTTGGTATCACCCAGCCCGCGGTAAGCAATGCCCTGTCGCGCCTGCGGGACACCTTTGACGACCAGCTTTTTATTCGCTCCTCCCAGGGCATGGTACCCACTCCCCTGGCGCAGAATATTATTGGCCCGGTACGGCAGGCCCTGCAGTTAATGCGCAATAGTGTGCAGCATGGTGATGAATTCATACCCGCCAGCGCCGACAAATTGTTCCGCTTTAGCATGGGAGACCTGACCGAAGCCCTGTTTTTGCCTGCCGTTTTTTCGCGCATGGCGAGCATCGCCCCCCGCGTTCGAATCGAGAGTTTTCAGGTCCGGCGCAGGGAAGCCTCCAAAGAGCTGGCGAGTGGCCGCCTGGATTTCGTCATTGATGCCAACCTGCCCCTGGATGAGCAGCTACACCATGTACAGCTTTACGAGGAGCGGTATGTTTGCGTGCTCAGAAAGGAACATCCTCTTGCCGCAGATACCATTACACCCGAGCAGTACCTCGCCCTCGATCATATTCAGGTATCAAGCCGCCGAAGCGGTTTGGGCTATGTGGATTTGGCTCTCGGCAAGCTAGGCTTGCAGCGCCGCATCGCCTTGCGTGCCAATTATAATTTGATGGCATCGCGAGTCGTAAAGACAACCGATATGGCATTAACGATTCCCTATAGCCTTTTCGCGGGAGACCCTGACCTGCGAGTGCTGGAGTTGCCCTTCAAAGGGGTAGATCCACTGCAGTGTCACCTCTATTGGCACGACAACTCGGAACACGATCCTGCGAGTGTCTGGATGCGAACATTTTTAACGTCCATGGCGCGGGAGGTTTTTGGCAGCTGCGCACGTTAACGTCTTGTTCGTCTTTACGTTAACGTAAACTGCAAGTAAAGTATTCGCAAGCACCCTTTCGGTGCCAATGAACAGATTGCCGCAACGCCTGAAGCCGTGGCAAAGACCAAACAGGATACACCCCATGGATCAACCGCTCTGGACTCCATCGGAGGAGCGCATCGCCCGGGCGAACCTCACCGATTTCCGTAATGCCCTCAACAGCAATCGATTCGGTACGACACCCGGGCTCAACCTGCAAGACTATTGGCAACTGCACCAGTGGAGTGTGGATCATGCCGGCCTCTTCTGGGACGCTATTGCCCGCTATGACGGCATTCACTTTTCCACCCCTCCGGATGCAGCGGTGGCCGATGAAGACAAGCTTCCCGGTGCCTGCTGGTTTCCCGGCGCGAGGTTAAACTTTGCGCAAAACCTGCTACGCCGACGGGATAGTCACTGTGCGTTGGTCTTTCGGGGTGAAAATGGCGAGCGCCGGACGGTAAGTTATGAGGAGCTTTATCGCGCGGTTGCACAGCTCGCCAACAGTCTCAAGGCGCGCGGGCTGGTAAAGGGTGATCGGGTAGCCGCATTTATGCCTAACTGCCTGGAAACCGTTATTGCGATGCTAGCCACCACCAGTTTGGGGGCTGTCTGGTCCTCCTGCTCCCCCGATTTTGGTATCAATGGGGTGATTGACCGATTTGGGCAGATTAAACCCCGAGTGCTGTTTACAACAGACGGCTATTTTTACAATGGGAAGGTTCTCGATAACCTGGAAAAGGTGGCGCAAATTGAGGGTCTGATCGACTCTCTGGAGACCGTGGTCGTAGTGCCCTTTTTAGAGCCCTCGAACCCAGCACCGGAGCTGGGAGCCCTGACGCTCGCTGTTCATTGGGATCAGATGCTGGATAACGATGCCGAAGATATTCACTTCGAGGCGACTGCGTTTAACGATCCTCTCTACATCGTGTACTCATCGGGCACTACGGGAGTCCCTAAATGCATCGTTCATGGCGTCGGCGGCACGCTGCTTCAGCATCGTAAAGAACACCTTTTGCATACAGATCTTCATCCGCAAGATGTGCTGTTCTATTACACGACCTGTGGTTGGATGATGTGGAACTGGCTGGTGAGTGGGCTGGCGAGTGGCGCGACCCTGGTGCTTTATGATGGATCGCCCTTTTACCCCGAACCGCGCTCCTTGATCGATATGGCAGAGCAGGAGTCCATTACCGTTTTCGGCACCAGTGCCAAGTATATTGCGGCGCTGGAAAAGGCCGGAGTTCGTCCTGTCAAAACCCACAAGTTACCCGCATTGCACACAATACTGTCGACGGGCTCCCCCCTTTCCCATGAAAGCTTTGATTATGTTTACCGAGAGGTTAAGCCGGACCTTTGCCTGAGCTCTATCTCCGGGGGAACCGATATCCTGTCTTGCTTTGCGTTGGGAGCACCCGTACTTCCGGTTTCTCGGGGCGAGCTACAGTGCACAGGGCTTGGAATGGATGTTCACTTTGTCGATGATGAAGGGCACAGTCATATAGGCGCAAAGGGTGAGTTGGTGTGCCGAAACAGCTTTCCCTCAATGCCCATAGGGTTCTGGAATGATGAGGACGGATCTCGCTACCGGAGTGCGTACTTTGAAAGCTTCGAGGGCTGGTGGTGTCACGGAGATTACGGAGAGCGCACGGCTACCGGTGGCGTCATGATTCATGGCCGGGCCGATGCCGTGTTGAACCCGGGTGGCGTACGTATCGGCACCGCCGAGATCTACCGGCAAGTAGAGCAGATCCCCCAGGTGCAGGAAGCGATCTGCGTCGGTCAGCGCTGGAATGATGACGTCAGGGTGGTTCTTTTTGTCCGTTTGAGTGCAGGCGTAGAGCTGGATGACGACCTGATAGCGCTCATTCGTAGCTCGATCCGAAAAAATACGACTCCTCGTCATGTTCCCGCCAAAGTGATAGCGGTTGCGGATATTCCCCGCACAATTAGCGGCAAAATTGTCGAGCTGGCCGTGCGTAATGTAATACATGCAGAGGCGGTCAAGAATACCGATGCGCTGGCTAACCCTGAAGCGCTTGAGCTGTATCGAAATCTTCCGCAGCTGCAGTACTAGAGCTGATCCGCCCACAAAAAAACCGCCAGATGGCGGTTCTTTTTCAGGCGGCCCGTAATGTTGGGCTTACATGGTATGGGTGGGGCGATCGGATTCGAGAGAGCCCGCCAGATAGGTCTCGATCTTGTTACGGGCGATATCGTCTTTCTCATTAAACTGGACGCCTATCCCTGCCGCGCGGTTGCCCTGGGCCCCACGGGGCGTTACCCAGACGACTTTACCTGCAACCGGGATCTTTTCCGGTTCATCCATCAGGTTTAAGAGCATAAACACTTCATCACCCAATCCGTAATTCTTATTGGTCGGGATGAAGAGACCACCGTGACTAACAAAGGGCATATAGGCAGCATAGAGTACCGCCTTATCCTTGATCGTTAGTGACAGTATTCCGTTACGGGGCGATGGCTTGGCTTGGTTCATGGTTATCCAGAAGCAACTGTATCGATGGAGTGTGTGTACAGGCTTTATTATTCACTATTTTAGCCGAGAGTTAAATGCAACCATCGAATCAGCAACTCTTCGAGCATGAGATGACGGTTGAGATTGGCAGAGCCTTGGCTAAGGGCTCGTTGCTCGTTAACCCATTGCAATAGCTCAAATAGCGAGCGTGAACTGGCCTTGCTGCCAATGTAGCTGGCCATGGCAGCCAGATCCGGGTTGCTGAGCGTTGTTGCATCCCCTGTCTGTTGCATTCGCACGATATCGGCCAGCCAGCCGGACACCCACCCCAGCAACTGAGTCACATCCTGATCTTTCCATCGCTGGGCGATCTCCATAGGAGAATTTTTGCCCTTGGTGACCGAGCCGATCTCTTCAATCAGGCGGGCTCGCTCCTTGAGGATCTGGTCATTAGCAAATTGTAATGCCGTCAGGGGCTGTCCATCCGCCAGGGTGAGCAACAGTTCCAGCTCCCCGGGTTCGACGTTGGAAAGTCCCCCCAACCATTCAAGGCTCTCCTGACGTGCCGGAAGCGGGAAAGGCAGCTGTTGGCAGCGGCTGTTAATGGTCGCGAGCATCGCCCCCTGACGCGCAGAGACCAGCAGGATCAAGGTTTTCTCCCCCGGCTCTTCAAGGGATTTAAGGAGTGCGTTAGCTGAGTTGCTGTTCATCGCCTCCGCAGGATTGATGATGATGACCCGGTAGCCGCCCTGCTGGGCAGTTTTGGATGCGAATTCAATCACCTCCCTCACCTGGTCAACTTTTATAATCCGACTCTTCTCTTCCGGTTGCAGTATCCTCAGGTCGGGGTGGCTACCAGAGCGGAACAGGTTGCAGTTTTTACAATGGCCGCAGGCAGCCTCCCCTTCGGGTTGGGAGCAGAGAACATAACCCGCAAACGCGGTCGCGAAGGAAAACTTTCCTGTTCCCCTGGCACCTTTTAACAGATAGGCATGGGACAGCTTTTCGGTTGCTTTCTGGGCGCAGAGCCGCTGCCACTGGGTCGCTTGCCAGGGATAGGGGTGCAGTTTGAAGTCGCCGCTCTCGTAAGTCATATTACTGCCCCAGCAGTCGAGCCATCACCTGCCGAACCTGATGCTCAACCGCGTCAAGTTCTACGGAGGCATCAATGACTCGAAAGCGCTGGGGGTATTGCTTAACCCGGGCCAGGTAGCCCTCTCGAACGCGTTCAAAAAATGCCATCTGCTCGCTCTCGAAGCGGTCAAGCTCACCCCGCTGCCGAGCCCGCTCCATCCCCACCTCAATGGGAAGGTCGAAAAGCAGCGTCAGGTCCGGCTGCAACCCCTTCTGAACCAACTGCTCAAGCTGGGTAATCTTGTCAAGGGCGATGCCTCGCCCTGCCCCCTGGTAAGCGAAAGTAGCGTCGGTGAAGCGGTCACACAATACCCACTCGCCTCGCGACAAGGCTGGAAGTATTACCCCGTTAAGGTGTTGTGCACGCGCTGCAAAGGCCATCAACAACTCTGCATCTGCCGCCACTGGCTCCTGGCGCGGAGCCAGGAGTAACTCCCTAATCTCTTCTGCCAGGGGCGTCCCACCGGGCTCTCTGGTATGAACAAAGGCGATACCTGCCGCACTCAGGCACTCTTTAACGACAGCGATGTTGGTACTCTTCCCGGCACCCTCACCGCCCTCTACCGTAATGAACCGGGGCTTTAGCTGCGATGTCACTTTGTAGCGTCTCCATTCGCCGGTGATGAGCGGTAGTCTTTCCGGCGTTTGAGTTGGTATTTCTTTACCGCCCTGTTGTGCTCTTCAAGGGTTGCAGAGAACTGGTGACTACCATCCCCGCGGGCGACAAAATAGAGGCTGTTGCCGGATTTGGGGTGCAGGGCTGCGTGTATCGCCTCCCGGCCTGCCAACGCAATCGGTGTTGGAGGAAGCCCTGCGATACGATAGGTATTGTAGGGCGTGAATTCGTTGAGGTGCTTGCGTGTTATGTTGCCCTTGTAGCGATCACCGAGGCCATAGATAACGGTTGGGTCCGTTTGCAGACGCATCCCCCTCTTCAAACGACGCACAAACACGCCGGCAATTTCGCCGCGCTCTTCCGCAACGCCTGTCTCGCGCTCTACTATCGAGGCCATTATCAATGCCTCGTATGCTGACTCATAGGGCAGGTCGGGGGCTCGCTTGCTCCACTCTTCATCGAGCACGGCCTGCAGCCGGTCATAGGCCCGTTTCGCCAACTCTATGCCCGGAGTGCCGGCAGTAAAGAAATAGGTGTCGGGAAATAGCAAGCCTTCCGGTTGTTCGGGTAGCCCCAAAGTCTGTGCCAGGGTGGTTACATTCAGTGGTGGAGAATCCGCTAAAAGGCCCTCTTGTGTGCGGATAGCGGTGAGGGCATCAGCCACGGTTCTTCCCTCGACAAGGGTAATGCTGAGTTGTTGCACCCGGCCATTAACCATCATATCCAGTAGTGCGGACACCTGGGTTCCGGGTGAAATCTGGTAACTCCCGGATTTGATTTTTGTCGCATTCCCCTGCAGTCGACTGTGCCATTCGAACCAGCGGGCATCGTCAATTAACCCTTGCGCCACCATATCGCGGGAAACTGATTTGATAGAACTTCCACGTGGCACATCCATAACGAGGGTCTCGTCATTCATCAGCATCGAATCGCCATATTGATCGAGGGAGTTAATCACTAGATACCCTCCTACTAGAACCAATAAAAACAATGAGATGGCGATAATAGCTAAACGTCGAATCATCTATTTAAGGCCTCTTCCACCCGTTGCTGGACGGTTCGTGTCACCGGGCCGATGCTCCAACGGTGAGCGGCGTAGGCAACCACTGGCCAGACACCGAACACGCTATTGCAAATAAACAGCTCATCGGCTTCGAATAATTGCTCAAGGAAAAGTGATCCTGTTTCCACCGCTATTCCCCACTGGGCAGCATGGTTGATTACAAACTGCCGGCAAACACCTGCCACTCCGCTCATAGAAAGGTCGGGCGTCAGCAGCGTACCAGCGGAGACCAAAAATAGATTGCTCATGGTGCCTTCTATCGGCTGGTTGTTGATATTGAGCATGAGCCCTTCTGCATAACGAGCGTCGTCCCACTCCCCTCGCGCCATAACCTGTTCGAGGCGATTGAGGTGTTTCATGCCCGCGGTGGCAGGAGACAGGCCAAGGCGGGTTTGGCAGTCAAATAGCTCAATACCGTTAACACCGGGGCCGTCTGTATAATCGGGCACCTCAAAGCATGTGAGTATGCGATGGTGGGACTCGCAGCCCGAGGGGTTGTAGCCGCGCCCCCCGACACCCCGGCTCAGAATGATTTTGAGGACGCCCTCTGTTATCTCATTGATCAACAGGTATCGCTGAATCTCGGAGACCAGGGCACCAGAGTCAAGGCTGAGACCCAGTCGGGTGGCCCCCTCCAACAGGCGTTCCATGTGAAGCTCGAAAAGAGTGGGCCGGGATTTGGTTATGCGAATGGTTTCAAAGAGACCATCTCCATAGGCAAGCCCCCTATCCAGCGGGCTAACCCCGGCCGCTGGTTCCCCATTAAGCCACACCGGGTGCATCAGGGCTCGATTCGAGAGAACAGAAGCGAGCCGTTAGTACCACCAAAGCCAAAGGAGTTTGAGAGCGCGTGATCAATTTTCATTTTACGCGCCTTGTGTGGCACATAGTCGAGCCTGCAACCTTCACCGGGGTTATCAAGATTGATGGTTGGTGGAGCAATCTGGTCACGAATCGACAATATGCTGAATATTGACTCGACGGCACCTGCAGCTCCAAGCAGATGACCAATCATCGATTTGGTTGAGCTGACAGCAATGTTTTTGGCGTGATCCCCCATGACCGACTCAACCGCCTGGCTTTCTGCGATATCCCCAGCGGGGGTCGAGGTGCCGTGGGCGTTAATATAGTCGACCTGCGAGGGGCTCAGGGATGCATCCTCGATGGCGTTTAGCATTGAGGACGCGGCGCCCTCTCCGCTTTCGGGGGGAGCGGTCATATGAAAGGCGTCACCACTCATACCGAAGCCGGATAGCTCGGCATAGATGTGAGCGCCGCGCTTTCGGGCGTGTTCATACTCCTCGAGGACCAGTGCGCCGGCGCCATCACCGAGCACGAATCCATCCCGGTCGCTGTCCCAGGGCCGGCTGGCCGCGGCTGGGTCATCGTTACGGGTAGACAGCGCCCTTGCAGCGGCAAAACCTGCCATCCCGATCTCACAGGAGGCTTTTTCAGCCCCCCCTGCAATCATAATGTCTGCTTCGCCGTATGCGATGTTACGCCCCGCCATGCCGATGCAGTGAGTGCCCGTGGTGCAGGCCGTGCTAACGGCGTAATTGGGGCCTTTAAAGCCATAGATTATAGAAAGGCGGCCACTGATCATATTGATGATGGCGCCAGGAACAAAGAACGGTGATATCCGTCGGGCTCCACTGCTGGCGAGGGTTTTAACGTTATCTTCGATCATGCTGAGTCCGCCGATTCCCGAACCCATTACAACCCCTGCGCGACGGGCGTTGGACGGGTTGATTTCGATGCCGGAATCTTCAATCGCCTGTGCGGCCGCAGCGATGCCGTACTGCATAAAGATATCGATCTTGCGGGCATCCTTGGCGGCCATATAATCCGTGACATCAAACCCCTCGACGACACCGCAGATGCGGGTGCTGTATGACACTGCATCAAAGTGCTCGATCATACCGATGCCACTGCGGCCGGCAAGTACGCCGTCCCAGCTGGTTTTTACCGATGAACCGAGCGGGGTCAACATCCCTAACCCCGTAACCACTACACGCCGACGTGACACTTCGATCGTCTCCTTACTGCAAGCATGGCAGAGTATTTTTTCTGTCCCATATACACAAGAAAAGCCGCACTACCAGGTAGGGCGGCTTTTCACAGAAGCAAAACGCTGACTACTGATGCGCGATCACGTAATCAATGGCTTCCTGAACAGTGGTGATTTTTTCAGCTTCTTCGTCAGGAATTTCAGTTTCAAACTCCTCCTCCAAAGCCATTACCAACTCTACAGTGTCCAGAGAATCAGCACCAAGGTCTTCTACGAACGACGAGCTGTTGTTAACTTCTTCTTCTTTTACGCCAAGCTGTTCGCAAACAATCTTTTGGACGCGTTCTTCGATGGTACTCATACCTTGTTTAACTCCTATTAAGAATTCGGTCGACTATTTAGGTCGCCGGCTAATTTTATATAAACGTCAGTCGGCTTTTCAAGCAGGTGTTACGTAATCTAACCAAATAAGTTTCGATTAGGTGGTGATTTCGGTCAAAAAAGCATCAAACTCACCAAAATGGCTAACCCATGTACATCCCGCCGTTAACATGGAGGGTTTCACCGGTAACATAGCCCCCACCCTCTCCCGCCAGAAAAGCAACGGCAGCGGCGATCTCTTCGGGCTTGCCAAGTCGTGCAGCAGGGATCTGTGCCAGCAGGTGCGCCTTGTGGTCTTCGGGTAACTCTTTGGTCATATCGGTGTCAATAAAGCCGGGGGCGACAGAGTTAACCGTGATTCCACGAGAGCCGATCTCCCGAGCCAGGGATCGACTAAAACCTTCAACTCCTGCTTTAGCCGCCGCATAGTTGGTTTGGCCAAGGTTCCCCATTGAGCCAACAACCGAGCTGATGTTGACAATACGTCCCCAGCGCGCCTTGGTCATACCTCGAAGGCAGGCTTTGCTCAGCTTATAAATTGAACTCAGGTTGGTACTGATAACGTCGTCCCACTGGGCGTCTTTCATGCGCATCAGAATGTTGTCCTGGGTGATTCCAGCGTTATTGATCAGAATCTGGGGCGCTTCGTACTGTTCGGCTATGGCTTTGAGAACGGTACTGATGGACTCGTCGTCACACACATTAAGCTTCATGCCGGTGCCTTGAACACCGTTTTCAACCAGTGTCTTTGAGATGTTTTCTGCACCATTGTCACTGGTCGCGGTGCCAATAACGATCGCACCAAGCTTGCCGAGCTCCAGGGCTATGGCTTGGCCAATACCGCGGCTTGCACCGGTGACTAAAGCTACTTTTCCATTTAAACTCATTGGGTTATCGCCTTAAGTTAATTTTTTTATGAGGTTAGTTCCAGTGCCTTGGCGAAGCCGTCGGCACTCTCGATGGAGGTCGCACTGAGGCTGCGATCGATCCGCTTGGCAAGGCCGGATAGTACCTTCCCGGGCCCACACTCAAACAGCACTGAGACGCCACTATTAGCTAACATCTGCACGCTATCTACCCAGAGTACGGGACTGTATAGCTGCTGCAACAGATTTTCCCGTACTTGCTCTGGGCTGCTTGCAACTTTGGCCGCGACGTTTTGCACTACCGGAATCTCCGGGGTGACAAAAGCAATATTGTTAAGGGTCTGGGCCAGTTGCTCTGCTGCGGGCCGCATCAATTCGCAATGAGATGGGACGCTCACAGGGAGGGCTAATGCGCGTTTGGCACCCGCTTCTTTACAGTGGCCTATGGCGCGCTCTACCGCCGCCGCGCTACCGGCTATTACGACCTGCCCTGGAGAGTTGTAGTTTACGGCACTAACAACATCGCCGTTGGCTGCTTGCTCGCAAGCTGTCCGCACCTGCTCATCGGTAAGGCCGAGAATCGCTGCCATGGCCCCTTCGCCTGCCGGTACTGCTTGCTGCATCAGTTGCCCGCGCATGTTAACCACTTTCACGGCATCGGCAAAGTTGATGCTGTTAGCACAGACTAGCGCAGAGTATTCGCCCAGGCTGTGTCCCGCCATGTATGCAGGGCGTAGCTCACTGCGTTGCTGCCAAAGGCGCCATAGCGCAACACTGCAAGTCAGCAAGGCTGGCTGGGTGATCTCGGTGGAGTTGAGCTGTTCTCCAGGCCCAGTGAGGATAATTCCTGAAAGGTCGATGCCCAGGGCTTCCGAAGCTTCGGTGAACGTATCACGAATGATAGTTTCTTGTTCGTGCAGGTCGGCAAGCATGCCCACTTGCTGGGAGCCTTGGCCGGGAAATACAAACGCGATTTGACTGCTCATTGGTATTGGAAATCTCACATGTAGGGTAGATTGTTCAATATTATCCCGCCAAGGTTTGGCTCCAATGGCGAGATTCAAGAGCACGTATTATAGGGGAAGCGATACTGGCTGGGGGTAACGATATGTTTCTGTTTTAAACCAGTAGGTGTTCAAGGTGCTCGTTAAGCAGGCTGGGAACACTGTTTTCGGCCTCCTCCATCGCTTGCCGAATGGCCTGCTGGATTCGTTTACAATCTGATTGGCCGTGGCTTTTGATGACGATGCCCTGCAGACCCAGCAGGCTGGCACCGTTATAGCGGTCAGGGTCACCGCTATGAAGCAGGCGATCCAGATAGGGCTTAAACAGTCGCGATGCCAGTTTCGTGTACCAGTTACGGGAGGCGATCTGCTGTATGTTGTCTTGTAGCATGCGCCCTAGCCCTTCACTTGTCTTGAGCGCGATATTACCTACAAAACCATCGCATACGATCAGTTCGCATTCACCTGAAAAGAGATCCGAGCCTTCGATGAAGCCTTGATAGTTGAGGGCTTCGTTTTGCTTGATAAGCTGGGCTGCCAGGCGTACCTGCTCGTTCCCCTTCATCTCTTCAGCGCCTACGTTGAGTAGGCGAATACGAGGCCGGGGCTTGTGATGTAGGGCGGTGATCATCGCCGCCCCCATCACTGCAAACTGGTACAGGTGCTCAGCCGTGCAATCGACATTAGCACCAAGATCGAGCATATAGGTGCAGCTTTTCGGGGTTGGAAGCCGGGTAATAATCGCGGGTCGTTCAATGCCTGGAAAAGTCTTGAGCAGAAACCGCCCCAACGCCATCAGCGCACCGGTGTTACCGCAGCTGATACAGGCCTGTGCGGGACCTAATGATACCTGCTCCAGCGCAATGCGCATGGAGGATACTCGCTTGGAGCGAAGGGCAACGGAGGGCTTGTCGCCCATCAACACCACTTCGGGTGCGTGTACGATAGAAAGGCGTGATGTATCGTAGGGGGGGCAGTCGCCAAGATGCTCCCTTAGAATAGGAGTATCGCCGACCAAAATCAGGGAGAGATCGGGGTGCTCTTGCAAACTGGCTATCGCGGCAAGAACGGCTTCACGGGGACCGAGGTCCCCGCTCATCGCATCAAGGGCAACAGTAGTTGCCATTGGCAAATTACTCGTCGTTTTTGCTAGCTACCACTTTCTTGCCACGGTAAAAACCGTCAGCACTAACGTGGTGGCGAAGGTGAGTTTCGCCGGTAGTTGAATCAACGGACAGAGTTGGTGTATCCAAACCGTCATGTGAGCGACGCATATCGCGACGTGAACGGGTTTTTTTGTTCTGCTGAACAGCCATGCTAGTAGCTCCTGATCAAATCAATTGTCAGATTTAAGGTTAGCAAGCACGCTAAAGGGGTTCGGTTTCCCGGTATCCTTTGCCTCGTCGGCAAACTCACCCGTGGAATACCCTTTACTCGACTTGCATTCATCCTCCCGGTGGTAGGGTATCAGGGGAAGCGCCAAAATAAGCTCCTCCTCTATGAGGGAGGCTGTTGCCATCTCCTCTTCACCCACCACAACGGGCTCGTAATGCTTGGGTAGTGACTTGGCACCGTCCTCGTTCCAGACGACCGCCAGGTGACACTCACCTTCGACGTTTAGATTGACCGCTTCGAGACAGCGTTGGCAGATCATCGTAACCGGCGCGCTCATCTTTGCGTCTATGACAAAGAAACCCTGCTCATCACGATCAAAGCGTAAAGAAGCCGTAACGGCCCCCTCACTATCTGCCAGATAATCCTGCAGCCGCTTAAGGTCGTCAAGATCAATAGTGCCACTTAAGTGAGCCCCTTTACGGGCCAATTTCCGTGGATCTATCTTCTTGGGAAGGGTCTCGGTCAACATAAGCGCGCAATCATAGGGATATGGTGCCCCTGTGTCAAAGGGAAAAAAGGCCAGAAGCCACTAAAAATCAAGGTTTTGGCTCTGTTATGATGGCACTCGACTCGTTTTAAGGTTAAACAGGCACTTATGACCACCATCCTCCCCCCTCTGGTGCTGGCATCCAGCTCTCCGTATCGACGTATTTTGCTCGACCAGCTTGATTTAACATACGACTGGGCAGCACCGGATATCGACGAAACCCCAATACCCGGAGAGCCGGCAGATAGGCTGGCGATTCGTCTGGCGAAGGAGAAAGCTCGCAGCCTGAGTTCACGCTTTACTCATCATTTACTGATTGCCTCGGATCAGGTGGCGGTTATAGATGACGCTTTGTTGGGTAAGCCCGGAGGACGACCCCAGGCGATCACACAGCTGAAAGCCTGCAGCGGGCGACGCGTGAGTTTTTTGACGAGCCTCTGTGTGCTCAACACAGCAACCGGTAAAGAGCACATAAGCCTGAGTCCCTATTCGGTGCAATTCAGGGAGCTGACCCACACCCAGATAGAGAGCTATCTGGACAGGGATCAACCCTTTGATTGCGCCGGTAGCTTTAAAGTTGAAGGCCTGGGCGCGGCGCTATTCCTTTCCCATGAAGGGGAAGACCCCTCCAGCCTGATTGGTCTCCCTCTTATTCAGCTCTGTACAGCACTGCAAGCCGAAGGTGTCGATCCGCTGGTCCGGTGACCCTGGAAGCTTACGATTAATAGAGAAGGCTAGCGCAACGGCGGGCCGGTTAATCCCAGCCGGGTAGACATCGCTTCGACGGCACCAGCACCGATCCGCTTGGCGAACCGCTCGATAGGCGACTCCTCCTGTGTGAAATCGACGATATTCTCCTCGCCAATGATTTCCCGCGCCACGTAGCCGCTACTGCCCAGCCCATCAATCAACCCCATATCAAGTGCCTGCTCACCGGACCAGACCAATCCTGAAAAGAGTGCCGGGTCCTGCTTCAAGCGCTCCCCTCGCCCCCGCTTCACACTCTCAATAAACTGCTGGTGAGTGGTTTCCAATACGCTCTGCCAAAACTCTACCTCGTCACTGTCCTGAGGGCGAAACGGGTCCAGAAACCCTTTGTGCTCTCCGGAGGTATAGATGCGCCGATCCACTCCCAGCTTGTCGAGGAGATCCACAAAACCAAAGCCGGCCGAAACCACGCCGATTGATCCGACCAGACTGGCCTTGTCTGCATAGATCTCATCAGCGGCGGCAGCTACGTAGTAGGCTCCCGAGGCGCCAATGTCACTGATGACCGCGTAAACAGGAATATTGCCATGCAGCGCCTGCAAGCGGTTTATCTCGTCGTAGATGTACCCTGATTGCACAGGGCTGCCACCAGGACTGTTGATGCGCAGAATAATGCCTTTAGTGCCGTTATCCTCATAAGCGCTCCTGAGTGCAGCGACGATATTATCCGCGCTTGCCTGCTCCTTGTCGGCGATCACCCCTTGCACATCAATCAGGGCTGTATGGCTCACAGAACCACTGCTGCTGGTTAAGTCGAGCTGGTCGGAAGCCAGGAAGAGGTAGCCGAGAAAAAATAGATAGGCAAAGGTTAAAAGTTTAAAAAAGATACCCCAGCGCCGACTGGAACGTTGCTCCTTTACGACCGAATTGACGAGATTATCAAGCACTCGCCGTTGCGTTTTCTCGAGGTCCTGCTCAGCATTGTTGGCCTCAGCCGTGTTCGGCTCGCTATTCTCTTTCCAGTTATCCTGAGTCATCTATTTAGTGCTTCCTTTATATGGCTATAGGCAGTGAGCCGAAATGTACGTCAAGATCAAGAAACGATCGATCGATCGAGAAACGCCATTACGTCATCGAAGTGGTGTGCAGACAATACGGGGGCGTATGGCGCAAGTCGATCGATGCTGTGGGCACCATACCCCATTGCGATACGATCAACCCCCGCCTGCCGAGCCATATCCATATCGTATTCCGTGTCACCGACCATAATCGCATCTTCCGGGGCGGTGCCGGTTTCCTCAAGAATCTCCATCAGCATTTGTGGGTGCGGCTTGGAGCGGGTTTCGTCGGCACAGCGAGTTGCATCGAAAGCGCCATGCCAGCCACAAACATCGAGCACCCGATTGAGGCCGCGACGGCTCTTTCCTGTTGCTACGGCTGTTTTAAGATTCGACTCCCACAGGCAGGCCAACCCCTCCTCTACTCGCTCATAAAATTCAGAGGGTGAATCCTCGCGCCCAAGAAAATGATGGGAGTAGCGATCACGCATCCTATCCATGGTCGTAGCGCAGCTCACCCCAGGATAAAGCTTGCGGAATGCTTCGGGTAATCCCAAGCCGATAATATCGCGGTACTGCTCAGCCTCAAGAATGTCGAGGCCTGTATCTTCTGCGGCGAGCGCCAAACATTGGCAAATACGGCCGGCGGAATCGATAAGGGTGCCATCCCAATCAAAAATAACGAGTTGATACTGTTTATTCATTGCGTAGTGCGGTTAAGCCCTCTTCCAGGTCATCAGGCAGTGCTGCCTTGAACTGCTGTCGTTTGCCGCTGCCAGGAAGATTGATCTCCAGCGCAGCTGCGTGTAAGAACAGACGCCGAATCCCGCGCCCCTTGTAGTACTGATTGACCTCTTTGCTGGTATACTTGTCATCGCCTACGATTGAATGGCCCGCATGCAGAGCGTGAACCCGAATCTGATGGGTGCGCCCAGTCACGGGGGTGGCTTCTACCAGGGTGCTGTCTCTAAATCGCTCAATGACCCGAAACCGGGTCAGGGACGCTTTACCCTCCGGGTCCACTCGCACTACCCGCTCGCCGGATTGCAGGGTGTTTTTACGCAGAGGCGCATTAACTTGGCGGGTGCGGGTTGGCCAGCGGCCCTCTACAAACGCCCAATAGGTTTTATTGACCTGATTATTGCGAATTTGTTCATGAAGATCCCGTAGCGCGCTGCGCTTTTTTGCGATCATCAGGCACCCCGAGGTATCCCGATCGAGTCGGTGCACGAGTTCGAGAAACTTCTGTTGGGGACGAGCTTCCCGCAACGCTTCAATTAAACCCAGATTGATACCGCTGCCACCGTGAACGGCCAGCCCGGAAGGTTTATTGACAATAATAAGGCGCTCATCCTCATAGATAATGCTGGACTCCACGCTGTCGATCATCCACTTGCCAGCCTTTGGGGTCGTTTTTTCGCTGACTCGGACCGGGGGTATGCGCACAATATCGCCCCCCTTAAGGCGGTAGTCAGCCTTCGATCTTCCCTTGTTAACCCTAACCTCCCCCTTACGAATAATCCGGTAGATAAGGGTCTTGGGGACGCCTTTAAGCTGGGATAGCAGGTAGTTGTCGAGGCGCTGCCCTGCCCGATCCTCATCAATTTCATGCTGTTGTACGCGGGGTGAAACCACCACACCCGCCATGAACTGCTCTGTCTGTTTAGTCATGCTGGCATTTTACCAGTTTTCTAGGTATTTGAAGCACTTAGCTTTTCCTGTTATATTCGCGCTGCTGCAGATTGTAGTGGGTGCAAGTAAAATGACTATCGCGCTCATGAATGCAGTAAAAAATTACGAAACCTGGGTCAATGACCCGGGATGAAATGGGACGGTGCTAGGCTTAGCCAAATGCACCGATTTACAGCCGCTTTTCGTCAACGGCCCCATACCAGATTTGACGTGTAAGGTGGAGATGCAACGCCGACCGGACTACCACGGACAGAGT
This sequence comes from Aestuariirhabdus sp. LZHN29, assembly GCF_049985285.1. NCBI lineage: Bacteria > Pseudomonadati > Pseudomonadota > Gammaproteobacteria > Oceanospirillales > Aestuariirhabdaceae > Aestuariirhabdus > Aestuariirhabdus sp. LZHN29. Next base: position 145,563 of record NZ_JBNIEU010000005.1, read on the forward strand.
ATAACTGAGCGCGTGGTTAAAACAGAATCTGATCCGGTACTTATGGCCTATTCCTCCGTAATTGGGTGACCTGAAATCCCCATGAAAAAGAGCGCTATATCGTCACACAGTAAATTGATGTGAGACTGATAGCCAAACACAGCCTGCGCGCAGCTATGTTGTTGCTATGCCGGGTCAGTGCCTGACACTGCGAGACTGATGTAGGGTGCCTTGATCGGAAAGCTCTGATCTGATTGGTACTACATGAAAAGAATGCTAATTAACGCAACTCAATCTGAAGAGTTGCGCGTAGCGTTGGTCGACGGACAACGCCTATACGATCTGGATATTGAATCCAGTGCCCGCGAGCAAAAGAAAGCTAACATTTACAAAGGTAAAATCACCCGCGTCGAGCCCAGTCTCGAAGCAGCCTTTGTCGATTTCGGAGCCGAGCGTCACGGTTTCCTGCCCCTTAAAGAGATCTCTCGAGACTATTTCCAGCCTTCTGCTGCGAGCAGCAAAGGTCGCCCCAATATTAAGGACGCGATCAAAGAGGGAGTGGAGATCATTGTTCAGGTAGATAAGGAAGAGCGTGGCAATAAAGGCGCGGCTCTGACCAGCATGGTTAGTCTGGCCGGGCGCTACCTAGTCCTGATGCCTAACAATCCTCGTGCCGGTGGTATTTCTCGACGCATCGAAGGCGATGAGCGAACCGAACTGCGGGAAGCGCTAAGCAAACTCGAAATTCCAGAGGAGATGGGCGTTATTGTGCGCACCGCAGGCTTGGGTCGTAGTGCCGAAGAGCTGCAGTGGGATCTCGACTACCTGCTTCATCTCTGGGCGGCTATAAAGACCGAGGGGAGTAGCAAAAAAGCCCCCTTTCTGATCTATCAGGAAAGCGATGTCGTTATTCGTGCCGTGCGCGATTACCTGCGTCAGGATATCGGCGAGGTATTGATCGATACGCCTGCTGCCTACCAGCGAGCTATGGACTTTATCTCCCAGGTAATGCCCCAGTACCAGAACAAGATCAAGCTCTATGAAGACAGCACACCGCTGTTCAACAAGTACCAGATCGAGCGTCAAATCGAGACCGCTTTCCAACGCGAAGTTAAACTTCCGTCTGGTGGCTCTATCGTTATTGACCCCACCGAGGCATTGGTATCGATCGATATCAACTCTGCGCGCGCAACCCGTGGCAGTGATATTGAAGAAACCGCGCTAAATACCAACGTTGAAGCGGCAGACGAAATTGCTCGCCAACTTCGTTTGCGCGATATCGGCGGCCTGGTTGTTATCGACTTTATCGACATGGGTCCTGTTCGCAACCAGAAAGAGGTTGAAAATCGTATTCGCGACGCTCTTCAAATGGACCGGGCCCGCGTTCAGGTTGGACGCATTTCGCGTTTTGGTTTGATGGAGATGTCCCGTCAACGCCTGCGCCCTTCCCTGGGTGAGACCAGCGGCGTTGTTTGTCCTCGCTGCAATGGTCAAGGCAGCATTCGAGATATCGAGTCGCTGGCCCTGTCTGTTATGCGGATTATTGAAGAGGAAGCCCTTAAAGAGCGCACCTCCGAAATTCGTGCACAGGTTCCTGTATCCGTTGCTACCTTCTTGCTCAACGAGAAGCGTCGAATGATCGAGGAGCTCGAAGCACGTAACCGCATTCGCGTGGTTATCGTTCCTAACGTAAACCTGGACACTCCTCATTTCGAAATTCAGCGTTTACGTGACGATCATGAAGCGGTAGCCGCTGCTGAAACGAGCTACGAAATTAGCACTGATATCGAAATCGTTGCAGAACCGGTTTCTCCCACCCGTGCCCCGGTTCAGCGAGCTGAAGCTGCGGTGAAGAACATCGCCCCAACCCAGCCAGTACCAACATCCAGCCCGGTTCCCGTTCCAACCAAGCCGGGACTTTTCAGCTCATTAGTGAAGTCCCTGGCCGGAATTTTTTCTGCCGACGAGCCAGTCGAAGAAAAACCAGCCGCTACTCGCAATCGCAACGAATCCACAAGAAATGGTGGACGTGGCAATCGCGGTGGTCGCGGTAACGAGCGCAGCGGTAACCGCAACGATAAGCGAGGCGATAGAAACTCACGTCGAGACAGAAGTGAGCGTGCTCCATCGGGTAACAGAACACGCAAAGAGGGTGATCGCCAGCCGCGCCCCGAAAAAAGCAAAGAGGAAGACCGCCAGTCTTCCAGCAGCAATGATCGCGGTGGCAATCGCCAGTCCCGTGGCGAAGCCAATCGAGGTCGCAATCGTCGCCGCGAGCCGGAGCAGGAAACCCTGGACAACAATCAAGCCTCTGCCAGCACACCGAGTGCAGGAGAGGTCGAAGGCGGAGAGCGTAAACGCCAACGCCGCCCTCGTGCAGCTCAGGGGCGTAGTAATAACCGCGTATCTCAACGTGACCAGGTAAAACCTGAAGAGGCTGCTGCTGGAGCTGAAGCTTTGGATAAGCTCGCCGCTACTAACCAGGGTGCAGCACTCGTAGCGAACACTGACACCTCAGCAACGGCTAGCGATGCGAACGGAAATGTTACTAAGCCTTCTCGTCGTCGTAGTTCCCGTCGCGGCCGCCGCGGAGCGGCTGCCGATCAAAGCTCGGTAGAACAGGCGCCAGCAGAGACTACTGCGGTTAATACGGAAACACCTGCCAAGGCTGAGGCTCCTGCCAAGGCTGAAGCTCCTGCCAAGACTGAAGCTCCTGCCAAGGCTGAAGCTCCTGCCAAGGCTGAGGCTCCTGCCAAGGCTGAGGCTCCTGCCAAGGCTGAGGCTCCTGCCAAGGCTGAGGCTCCTGCCAAAGCGAAGACCCCTGCCAAGAGGAAGGCTCCCGCACCCCAAGGGGAGGCGGTTGATATCGCTGAAACTGCGACTAACGAGTCAGGCGAAGGTGAGCCGAAAAAGCCAACCACGCGCCGCGCGGCCCGTAAAAGAGCCCCTCGTAAGGAACCTGTCGCAACCGAGCAAACCCCGGTAGCAGCAGAAACAAAGAGCGATCAATCCAAGCAAACAGCGACTGATTCGAGTGCGGCGGCTATTGTAGAGCCCGCCAAACCGAAACCTCGCCGTGCACGCCGAACTCGTGGGCGAGCTCCCAACGATCCTCGAGCTGAAGGTAAGGAATCCGCAACCAGTGGGCCGGTAGACGCCGACAAACCGACCCGGAATGAGCCAACCAGCGAAAGCTAGTTATAATCATCAGGGACCCTGGGCGACACCGACACTATCGGTGTCGCCCTTTTTATATGGAATACTCTTCGCTCCCGGACGACTCGGTATACCGGCCTGAAGGTAGCCATCACAGTAACTCAAATACATTCTACAATAGGGTATCGGTGTAGTGCCTATTGGAGGATTTATGCAGCTGGACCGGGTTATTGGCCATAGGGGTTGCGCGGGGTTAGCGCCGGAAAACACAGAAGCCGCCCTGCGCCTGGCGGCAGATCTCGGGGTCAAGGCGGTGGAGGTCGATGTGGCGTTGACCCGTGAGGGGATGCTTCCCATTTTTCATGATCAATCACTGTCACGCTGCACCAATGGGCGAGGAAATATTCGTGATGCGGACTGGCACTACCTGTCCTCACTGGATAACGGCAGTTGGTTTGATCGACGCTTTAGACACAGCAAAATCTTGCAGCTTCACCAGTTATTGCCCCTCATTAATGAACTTGACCTGACACTCAATCTGGAACTCAAGGTTCATGACGCCGAAGCCAAGGCGTTGGCATCCAGTACGTCTATTGTGATGACGGATTTCACCTGCTCTGGAATCGCTAACAAGCTCATAGTCTCCAGCTTTTCTCATCAGGCGCTGGCGACCTATCACCGTTTACAACCTCGGCATCCAATTGGATACCTGTTTGAAAGCTTACCCGATGACTGGCAAACAAAGGCTTCATCTGTCTCAGCGGCAACCATCCATGGAAATGCACGAGCCTTTACCTCGGCTAATGTCCATACTGTAAAAAGCGCTGGGTATCCCCTTTACCTCTATACGGTAAACCAAAAGGCGGACTTCGATCGTTGGTTGGAGCTAGGTGTTGATGGTGTCTTCACTGATTTTCCTGACAAATTCCTTCCATTCCAGTAATGCAAATGCTCCACCACGGATTGTTTAACCCTCTAGGCGTTTTTCCTATGGATCACAGCCTCCCATAATTTTTTAGCGATATTCCAGTTTCGCAATCACCCTGTGTGGTCAATTCATCAAGCCGTCACAGTTGCAAGATAACCTGGTGTCTTCTATACATAGAAGCTCTCAATACAACAAAAATCTTGGTGGGAATAATGAAAAAGTTGGCTAGAAATGGATTTATGAGCGCACTGGCGACCACGCTATTGGCGTCGGCCACGATGGTTCAAGCGGAAACACTGCGTTTACTGACGTGGGGTGGGTATGCGCCGCAGGACGTAATTGAAGCCTTTACCAAAGAGACAGGAATTGAGGTCAAGGTCACAAAATCGAACAATGAAGATATGATATCGAAACTGCGCGCAACCGGCGGGGCAGGTTTTGATCTGGCGCAACCAAGCCAGGATAGAATTGCCAGCGCGCAAGCCGACTTCGATATCTATAAGCCGATCGATCTCAACCGTATCGACGGTAATCAGATTATTGCCTCTATGTTGGATGCCACCAAAAAAAGCACCACTTATGACGGGAACGTGTATGGAGTCCCCCATGTCTGGGGTACAAGCGGCTTGATCGTTAACCGCAAGCAGGCCTCCATGGTAGGTGACTATACTGACCTTTGCGATGCCTCTATCGCAGGAAAAGTCTCCTACCGCCTTAAACGCCCTACCCTGATTGGGTTTGCCTTCGCCATGGGTGAAGACCCCTTCGCGGCCTATGGGGACAAAAACCAGTACCAAAAAATACTGGATAAAGTGGAAAAGCAGCTGGTGTCTTGCAAAGCGAATGTGAAGGCATACTGGAGCGGCGGCGACGCCCTTATGAACCTGGTGAGGTCCAACGAGGTCGTGGCTGCAATGGCATGGGACGCGGGTGGCTGGAAGCTCAACAACGAGAATCCCGACGTTACCTTTGTCGCGCCAAAATCCGGTGCCCTGGGCTGGATAGATACTTTCGCGATCCCCCGCAAGAGCAAAGCGGAAGATGCCGCCTACCAATGGATAAACTTCGTTATGCGCCCCGATATGGCGGCCAAAATCACGGAGTCGGCAGGTAACTTTACTGCGGCCCAGGATGGCGACCAATTTGTGACGGCCAAACTTAAATCCCAGTTTCAGGAGAGTTTCCCCAAAGCGGATATCGATAATATCAAGTGGTATCCACCGGTCCCCCCAGGCCTTGAGGAGATGGAAGGTAAAACGTTAGACCGGATCAAGGCAGCGCAATAGAAAACCCACGGGTGGGGGCGCACCCCACCCGGTACCCCAGCTCTCCTGACAAGGCGGTAACGTTGAGCGATTCATATGTTGCAGACCTCGAGTGTCGTTCCCTAAGCAAGCGTTTCGGTCACTTCGAGGCGGTTAAGAACCTCTCCTTTCAGATAGAAAATGGCTCTTTCTTTTCAATATTGGGCCCTTCTGGCTGTGGCAAGACGACCTTACTTAGAATGCTGGCAGGCTTTGAGGCGCCGGACAGTGGAGATATATTGATCAAAGGGCGCTCGGTGCTGCATGTCCCCCCTAATCATCGACCGGTCAATATGGTGTTCCAGCATCTTGCACTGTTCCCGACAATGAGTGTTGCTGAAAATATCGGCTACGGTTTGAGACGACGAAATGAGTCTGCCTCGGCTATTCGCGGTAAGGTCGAGAATATGCTGGAGCGCATTGAGCTACCAGGCTCTGGTAACAAGTCGATCTCCCAGCTATCAGGTGGCCAAAAGCAGCGCGTTGCGATCGCCCGTTGCCTGGTGTTGGAACCTGACCTGTTGCTCCTCGATGAACCTTTGGGTGCGCTGGATCTCAAGCTTCGTGAACAGATGAAGCTTGAGTTAAAAAGAATGCAGGTGCAGTTCGGTACGACGTTTGTTTATATCACCCACGATCAATCGGAGGCCTTGGTAATGTCCGACCGCGTGGCGGTTATGAACGCGGGGCAATTTGAGCAGATCGCTACCCCTGAAGAGCTCTACCATCAGCCTCAATCCCCTTTTGTGGCCTCCTTTGTCGGTGACAGCAATCAACTGCAGGGAACCGTTAGCGCGCTTTCGAATGCCGACACAAAGGTTGATACAGCCCTGGGAAGTTTCTATGGCGGCCCCCAAAAGCAGCCTATAGGCACCGCAGTTGATCTTTTTGTACGACCTGAATCCATTGCTATATTGCTTCCATCAGGCCCTGCTTACGATAACGAAATGGACGTTACTGTAGAGAGTGTTATCTTCGACGGAGCCCGCAGCCAGCTTCTGGTGAAGCACCCGGCGCTTCGACAACCCATCAGTATTGCCCACCTCCATAACGGTGATTCGGCCCTTTCAGAAGGCGAGGCGATTCGCATCGGCTGGATGAAAAAGGATATGCTGATGTTCCCTCAGGACGCCTCTTCCCATGCGACGACCTGAACGCTCACTGGGGCTTTACCTACTTCTTGCACCCCTGCTGTTGTGGCTACTGCTGCTGATCGTTATTCCGCATTTGGATATGCTGTTAATATCACTTCAGGAGCGGGTGGCGGCCCGGCAATACAAGCTTAGCATCACCCATTATGTTGAGTTTTTCTCTGAGCCACTCTATATAAAAACCTTTCTGCGCACCGCGATTATGAGCATTATCGCAACCCTGATAACACTTTTAATCGCATTTCCCATCGCGTATTACATCGCCAAAATGGCGCGCGGTAGAAGCAAACAGTTACTCTTTCTACTGTGCTTAATCCCGTTCTGGGTGAGCGAGCTTGTCCGAACCTATGGCTGGATGATACTGCTACGGGAATCTGGAATTGTTAGCAAAAGCCTCCTTTGGTTGGGATTAATACCCGCACCTATGGAGATGCTTTACAATGATGTCGCGATAATGATCGGGCTTGTTTATGGATCTATGTTGTTCATGGTTGTGCCTCTTGTGACCACCCTCGACAGCTTGGACGATAGCCTGATTGAGGCGGGCTACGATCTGGGTGGAAACCACTGGAACGTTCTTCGGGAGGTGATTATTCCTCATGCTGTTCCTGGCATCACCAGCGGCTGCATCGTCGTATTTATGCTCTCTTTGGGTAACTATCTGACGCCGGTTCTGCTGGGTGGAAAGGATAGCCTATGGTTTACCGAACAGATCTATACGCAATTCATTACACGCTTTAATTGGGAACAGGGGTCTGCTTTGGGCCTACTTCTTCTATTACTCTCCTCCTTGATTGTCTGGAGCGGGCTGAAACTAAGCGGTCAATCATTCCGCAAAGTGATGAGCTGACGCGAACATGATCCCCTCTATTCCTATAAGCCGTCGATTTCAGACAACTTACGCGCTCTACGTTGGTGTTTTTTTCCTCTACTTATTGCTGCCGTTAGTTGTTGTGATTCTTTTTTCCTTTAATGACAGTCTGTTTCCATCACTGCCCTGGAAAGGCGCAACTCTCGATTGGTACCTGGGGGCTCGTGAACCACGGCTCGGAATTTTTAATGATGGAGAGCTTCTCGGTGGTGTGTGGACCAGTATTATCGTGGCATCGGCGACAACTCTATTGAGCGTTGGCGTTGCGCTCTGTAATGCCTTTCTGTTCGAGCGAGAGCATTTTTTTGGGAAAAATTTCCTTTACGTGATGATGCTGGTTCCCCTGGTGATTCCCGGCGTTATTTTGGGCGTATCCATCCTGATATTCAGTAGCAGTGTTGCAAATCAACTGGATGATCTTTGGGGTATTGAAATAGAGGGTTTACGCCCGGGCTTGCTGCTGGTCGTATTAGGGCAGTTTGCGTTCATCACCACCATTTCAACCCTGGTGATCTCGGCCCGCTTGAGAAAGTTTGATCAGAGTCTGGAGGAGGCTGCGCTCAATCTCGGCGCCAGCCGTTTTACAGCCGTCGCTACCATTACACTGCCCTACCTTAAACCCGCGATCCTCGGTGCTGCCATAGTCAGTTTCTTAATGTCCTTCGAGAACTTTAATACGACACTGATGCTCGTTGGCTCCGACGCTCCCTTGACCATTGCGATGTTTGACCGCCTCAAGGAGGGTTCAACCCCGGTTATTAATGCGGTATCAACCCTCTTAATGCTGTTTTCTGGATTACTGGCCGCGGTCTCCATCTTTGTACAGCGCCCGCCTACGGGGAAAAATTAGGCGGACAGCGTCAATCAGTATTCCAGTGTTTTAGGAAGATGGGAAAGGCTGGGTAGCGTCAGGTGAGGCACCACTCCGAAACGATCAAATACGGTATCCGGGTTGCGTTGAACCCACGCCGTTTTCATACCGTAGCGAATTGCCCCTATGATATCGAAGGGGTTTGATGACACCAACCAGCAGTCTTTTGCGTCGCTACCACTGCACTGGGTAAAGTGGCGGTACACTTTAGGCGAGGGCTTGAAGGTTTTAACATCATCTACGCTAACGACACCCTTGAAATAGGGAAGCAGCCCCGCATGGCCTAGCACCCCGTTTACAGCGTCCGCGGTGCCGTTTGAGAACGCCCATAAGGGTAACCCCTGCTCTGCCAGTAGCTGCAGGGATGGAGCTGCATCTTCAAAAGCTGGAAGGGTTTGGTAACTGCCCAGAAGCTCGCTCCTTTGGTGATCGTTCAGCTCAAGAGAGAAGCGTTCGCAGCAGTAATCGAAGGCGTCTGCTGTGCAGCCAGCGAAGGTGTTGTAATCTTCCATGAGCCCGCGACGGAATGAATACTCAAGCTGTTTCTCTCGCCACAGGGTTGAGAACTCACCGGCCAACTCATCCAGAAACAGAGCAAGCTGGCGAGTAACCCCCGAAGTGTCAATAAGGGTGCCGTAAACGTCGAATGCAAAGGTGGTCATCGGAGGTGGCGATCCATTGAGTAACAGGAGTTAATTGTGCGTCGAGTGAGCGGTGCTGTCAAAATAGAGCGGCTATGACTGCACCGTGCCATCTTCGTTATACCACTGGGGCTCCACCTCCAGCAATACGCCAAAACGCTCCGCGACGCTTTGCTGAATCTCCTCAACCAGTTTTTTGAGCTGCCCGGCATCGGCGGAACCGCTGCTGGTAAGCACCAGAGCCTGTTTGTGATAGACGCCTACCTCGCCTCGATGGATGCCCTTTAATCCGGCATTATCAATCATCCACCCCGCAGCAAGCTTTCGCCCGGAATCGGTTTTAAAACTGACCAATTGTGGAAATTTGGCCTCAATAGCAGAGGCTTGCGCTTCGCTCACTATCGGGTTCTTAAAAAAGCTCCCCGCATTAGGTACTGTTGAGGGGTCGGGGAGTTTCGCCATCCGCAGCTGGCAAACGGCGTCTCTCACGCATTGCGGTGAGACTATTTCGGGGCGAGCCAGGATCTTTTTCAAACCACCGTACTCGAGCATTGGCGCTGCTTCGTATGAAAGGTTAAACGTGCAATCCAAAACCGCGAATCGACCGCGGTAAGCCCCTTTAAACAGGCTGTCACGGTAGCCGAAATTGCAATCGGCGCCGGACAGGGTTTCCACCTCACCGTTTTCGAGGTTAAGCGCATGCAACTGGAGCAGGTGGTCCTTAACCTCAACGCCATAGGCCCCTATGTTTTGTATGGGAGCTGCGCCGACCGTACCGGGAATCAGGGAGAGGTTTTCCAGCCCCCATAACCCTTTTGAAACTGTCGCCTGAACAAGGCTATCCCAGCTTTCTCCTGCGGCTGCCGTAACCTGCGTACCCAACGCACTCTCAACCAAGCTAACCCCTCGCAGGGCAATATGGACAACCAGTGCGTTGAGGTGTCGAGGCAACACTACATTACTGCCCTGCCCCAACAACACAAGTGGCAACCCTTGTTGGGAAGCATAAGTTGCCGCTTCATGTAACTCGTCGGTGGTTGTGACTTGGCAATAATGGCTGGCCGTTGAGGCCAGGCGCAGGGTGTTGTGTGCCCTTAGGCAAACCCGCTGCTGGATCATTGTGTGTCACGCAGCTTGTTTAACAGTCCCCGGGCAGCATCCTCAACGAGATCAACAACCTCCTCGAAGCCATTCTCACCACCGTAGTATGGGTCCGGGACCTCATGTCTATTGCATGAACCATAATTAAGAAATAGCTCCACCTTATTCCGGTGCTGCACCGGAGCCATCTGCTGCAGGGCGCGGAGGTTCTCGCCATCCATCGCCAACAGCAGATCATAGTGAAGAAAATCGGCTTCAATAACCTGCTGGGCGCGAATCGAGCTAAGATCGTAACCACGAGCCGATGCTGTGGCGATCGAGCGGCTGTCGGGTGGTTGTCCGATATGGTAAGCCGAGGTTCCGGCAGACTCGACCTCGATTTGCCCCTCCAGACCGGCCTCTTCAACCAGCCGCTGGAATACACCCTGGGCCGTCGGCGAGCGACAAATATTGCCAAGACAGACAAAGAGTACACGCTGCATCACTAGCGCCCCATCAGCAGGCGACGAACACGTTCAAGGTCTTCAGGCGTATCGATACCTGCGGGGGGAGTTACCGTAGCTTGCTCTACATGAATCCGGTCACCATGGTAAAGCACTCGTAGCTGCTCAAGGCACTCAATCGCTTCGAGAGGACTAGGCCCCCATTGCACAAAGCGATTCAGGAGCCCTACCCTGTAGGCATAAATGCCAATGTGCCTGTTGAAGCAAACACCTTCTGGCAGATCCTGTATATCGCCAGCAAAGGCATCTCGTGCCCAGGGCAGCGCCGCACGACTAAAATAGATCGCGTGAGAGCGGGCATCGAGCACGACCTTTACCGCGTTGGGATTAAAAAGCTCCCCGGCCTCATGGATAGGCTCACAGAGGGTCGCAACAGACGCTTCGGGGTCCCCTGCCAGATTGCTGGCGACCTGGTCGATGAGTGCAGGCGGGATAAGTGGTTCGTCGCCCTGTACGTTGACTATGATATGGGCTTCATCGAACCCAAGGGTTTCCGCTACCTGTTGCAGTCTATCGGTTCCGGACGGGTGCTCACTGGAGGTCATCACCACCTCAGCACCAAATGCTTTTGCGGTCGCTTCGATCTCAGGATGGTCCGTGGCAATTACCACTCGATCGGCGGAGCTGAGCGTTGCCTGCCGGTAAACCCGTTCAACCATGGTTTTACCGCCAATATCCGCCAGCGGCTTACCGGGCAGGCGGTTCGAGGCGTAGCGGGCCGGGATGACGACACTAAAACTCATCCCAACCGCTCATCAGTCGTCAGGGTGCGGGCTTCATTTTCCAGCATGACGGGAATGCCATCACGAACAGGAAAAGCGAGAGCATCATTTTTACACAGTAGCTCCTGCTTTTCCTTGTTGTATTGCAGATCGCTTTTACACAGCGGGCACGCGAGAATTTCGAGCAGTTTCTTATCCATCATTTTGTCCTCGTAGGGTCTCCAGCTGTTGCTTGAGGTGATCGAGCAACTCCGGTGGCAACATCGCACCTACCTGCAGGTACCAGTGATTAGGGGTGGCAAGGTGGCGGCATTTGACCGCATCTTTTTCGGTCATAACGACAGCGCCATTATACGCAATATCTGCCGCTCGATAAGTGTGGTGATCTGGAAACTCCCGGCTTTCACCCTGAATATCAAGGACTGCCAGGGTATCAAAGAAGCGCTGCGGGTTGCCGATTCCCGCCAACATAAGAAGGGGCTGGTGGGCCAAAGCCTCCCGCGCTTTGCCGGGCTCTATAACCTGGCCATCGAACAAATTTACCAGCGCAAGGGGGGCTAGCTGCATCCTACAGGCGTTTTCAACGCCGGGTAGATCCCCTCCCCCATTGATGACGACACGATCTACGCTGATCAACCTGCTGATGGGTTCGCGCAATGGCCCCGCGGGGATTAACCAGCCATTCCCCAGACCACGGACGCCATCCAGAACGGCCCACTCAATGGAGCGCCCTAGCCGGTAGTGCTGTAATCCATCGTCAGCGATAATCAGGTTAACGTCGGTGGCGGACAACAGGGCTTGGGCGGCCGCGCAGCGATCAGGATCAACAAATACCGGACAGTCGGTAGTCTGGGCAAGTAGCAGTGGTTCATCACCGCACTGGGCGGCATCGGAGTCAGGAGTCACCCTGAGGGGGTAGTGGGCACTATTGCCTCCATACCCTCGACTGATAATACCCGGGCGGTAGCCCCACTCTTTAAGTGATCGCACGAGAGCCTGCACCAGGGGGGTCTTGCCGGTGCCTCCCACGGTGATGTTACCGACGATGATCAGCGGCACAGGGGGCTGCCAAAGGGGACCCTTGCTGAGAAAACGGGCGCGCCTGCGCCTCGCAACCCAGCCCACTATCAGGCTCAAGGGCGCAAATAGCAGCGGCCAGCGCTGGCCGCCATACCAGGCGCGGCTCAGGCGCTCGCCAAAGCTCACTCTGGAGCGACCTCCATGGTGGTAATGGTGAGATGAACAAACCCGAGTTGACCGGCCGCATCCATTGCGGTGACAACCGCCTGATAAGGGGTCTTGCCGTCAGAGGTAATCACCAATGGCAGGCTGCTATCCCCTTTGGATTCTTTTGCCAACGCCGTCTGCAACGTTTTAGGATCGCTGTTCACCAGGGGCTTGCCATTGATGGCATAGCCACCCTCCTTACCGATGACGATCTCTACCTGCTGCCTGTGCTCGACCGCGGGTTTTCCGGTGGCTTCTGGCAGGTCAATACTCAGGTGCGTTTCCTTGGTAAACGTAGTGGACACCATAAAAAAGATCAGCAGCAGAAACACCACGTCAATCAGGGGTGTCAGGTTTACGCTGACCTCCTCCGTCTTTTGACGTCGAAACATCATCGCTTAGACGCTCCCTTGGTCTCTACTTCACGTTCGCCATGAAGCACCTCTACCAACTTGGTAGCCTCTTGCTCCATGGTTACCACGAGTTCTTCCACCCGACGCACAAAATAGCGATGAAAAATAACTGCGGGAATCGCCACAGTTAAGCCAGCGGCCGTGGTGATCAGTGCTTCGGAGATGCCGCCAGCAAGAACGCCGGTATTGCCTGTCCCTTCAAGCATGATGGCCGAAAATACCTTGATCATGCCGATGACGGTGCCGAGCAGCCCCAGCAAGGGAGCGACCGCAGCGACGGTACCAAGGGCGGTCAGGTAACGTTCCATTTCGTGAATTACCCGGGCAGCACTTTCCTGAATACTCTCCTTCATTACCTCGCGGCCATGCTTGGAGTTACTCAGACCCGCCGCCAGGATCTCTCCAAGCGGAGAACTGGCCTTCAACTCCCGTAGCTTCTTCGCATCCAGCTGATTGCTTTTGATCCATTTCCAGACCAGGGCAAGGGTGTATTTAGGGGCGATGCGTGAATTACGCAACGTCCAAAAACGTTCAGCGCAAACAGCCGCTGCAAATATGGAACACAATATGATTGGCAGCATTAACCAGCCGCCAGACTTTACCAACTCGAACACAGGAAGCTCCCCCAATAGACTGGCCACACTCTATCACAACAATCTGCTGCGCCGAATACCCTCTCACCACCAATAACGGCGCTTTGAGAGCCTGTACTCGCTTTGTAATACCAAGCCCCCATTCCCTTCCTGCACGAAGGTCAGGGTGCCGCTGTCAGCGGTGTTGAGTAGATGGGACCCCAGCGCCCGATAGCGACGGCTAACGGCAGGATGGGGGTGGCCGAAGCGATTACGGTAACCGGCTGAAATAACCGCGTAATAGGGTCTTATGGTCTTTATAAAGGGCCAGGACGATGAGCTTGCGCTGCCATGATGGGGAACCTGCAACAGGCTGACCCTCTCCAATAGCGGAGCCATATCCGGGATCCGGGGGGCAGACAGCGACAATGAGCGTTCCACATCCTGTCCGATATCTCCGGTCAGTAGAATTTTAACATCAGCGCTTTCAATCAAAAGCACGCAGGAGCCATCGTTGCCTGATAGATACGGAGCCCCTCCCCAGAGCATGGAAAACTTTACAGAATCCCACTCCCATTGTTGACCATTGTGACAGGGTTTTAATCTCGCCAACTCCATCTGTGAGGATTTCCCACCGCCCAATATGCGTCCCACATTCATCCCCTCAACCACATGCCTTGCCCCGCCCATGTGGTCGATGTTCTCGTGACTGATAACCATTGTGTCGAGATAACTACGCCCCTGGTCACGGAAAAATGGCAATACAACCGCGTTGCCCCCACTGAACCTCGGGTTAAAAGAGACCCCGGTATCAAAAAGAAGAGCATGATTGGGGGTTTGCACAACGACGGATAACCCCTGGCCTACATCGAGGAGATCGACCCTGAGCCGCGGGCGATGAATCTGATAACCCAGCAGAGAGAGGCAAAGCAGGCATACCAGTAACGGCCTGAGCCGCAAGGCTGCAGGCAGCAGTAGCAAAAACACAGCCACTGCGCCAAGTAGCAGAAGGCTGAACGGCAGCGCAGGCAGCAACGTATCACTGGTGCCGTGCCCTCCTGCTTCGATCAGCCACCACAGGGCAGCCAATGGAAAGCGGAGGGTCTCCATAGCAAGCCACGATAGACCGGGCAGAGCCAAAACCAACAACAACGTGAAGACCAGGGCTGGCACGATCAGGAGGCCCACCAAGGGGATTGCGACCAGATTGACCAGCGGTGACAAAGGGTTCCACTCCCCTGCCAGCTGTATACCCACCAGTGCTACAACCAGAAATACGCCAAGCTGGGTACTAAGCGCCCCTCTCAGCCCACCGGATCGGTTGGTTCTGTTCACTATCATTAACATCAGCGCTGCAACCGTCAAAAACGAGTACCAGAACCCTGCGCTGATGGGTGCCAGCGGGTCGACAAGCAGCACCAGTACCAACGCCGAATACAGCACGGTGCCAGGGGAAGGCTTGAAACCCAGCGTCATGCAAGCCAGTGGCACGAACAGCATGGTAACGGCCCGTTGGGCGGGTAGTTGGAAGCCGGTAATTGAGGCGTAAACGATCGCGAACCCAAGTGCTGCGACAGCAGAGATAGAATAGAACGGTAGTTGCTCACCCAAGCCAAGCCGCTGAATGACTACACGGCACAACAAAAAACCGATACCTGCGAAAAGAGTAATATGCAAACCCGAAACCACCATCAAGTGGATTGTTCCGCTGCGTCGAAGGGCGTTCCATTGATCATCGCTAAATCCGCTACTGTCGCCCAGCAACAGTGCCTGCGCGGTCGATAGGTAGGACTCGGGCACGACTAAGGGTAATGCGTCTTGTAAGCGTGTGCGCAGCTGCGCAAAAGAGGCTCCAGCAGCCTTTGCCAGGCGGACGGGTGTGTCATCGTCGCGGACATACCCACGGGCATCGATTCCCTGCCGAAGAAGATGACCGGAGTAATCAAACGCCCCCGGGCTTGCAAAGCCCCGAATCGGCTTAAGAGTGACGTTAAAGCGCCAGCGCTCGCCCGCCTGGGGATTCTGCGTAGGGAAATACCAGGCTAGCTGAATGCTCCGAATACGATCCAGATCGAGCTCTTGTGACGGGTTCAGGTGATGGATGTTTGAAAGCACCAGGCGTAAGGCATCGGTGCCCCTCAACACCGCCGAATCCACCCGCGCCTCTAGCACAACCTCCTTGTTCAGTAGTGAGGGTGGGGCCCGGTGATCCAGGGAGTCATAACCCCGGTAGAGCCCATATAGCGAACCGAGTAGGAACAGTAACGCCATCTGTACCCAGACTGACAGACAGCCAACCGCTAATACAACCAGTAACATCAGAAGCGCCAAAATCAGCCAGAGCGAAAGCCCCAGTCCTAAGTCGGGGCAAAATAATGGCGCGGCGATCCCGACGGCGAATGCAATCATCCTTGTTTGCATCCCTAGAGAACCTAATTAATTACAGGCATAATGTTGATCTTCCAGCGAAGCTGTCACTATTGTTTATATGCCACGTAAACTGATAAAACGGTATCTCCCAGACCCCCGAACTATCAAGGGGAACCGTTACCTTAGTTTTCTTGGGCATCGCATTCACGATCCTAACCTGTGGCACCTGAATCGACGATCGGCTGCGGCTGCTTTTCTTGTAGGCATTTTCTGCGCCTTCCTGCCGATCCCTTTCCAGATGGTTTTAGCCGCGACCCTGGCAGTTGTTATCCGCTGCAATCTTCCGCTTTCAGTAGCCCTGGTCTGGATTACCAACCCCGTGACCATGCCCGGGATTTTTTACTTTACTTACAAGGTGGGGTGCTACTTACTTGACACCCCTATCCGCAACATTCCCTTTGAGATGACACCCCAGTGGCTTGAAGCGGAGCTGGGTGCTATCTGGGAGCCCCTGTTGGCGGGATCGATTTTGACCGGGGCCGTAATGGGATCATTCTGTTATTTTATGATTCGTTTTTACTGGCGCTGGTCGGTTGGGCGAAGCTGGCGCGCGCGGCAATTACGCCGCAGCCGCGAACCCGACACAAAGGAGTAACGCAGTTAATGAATCGCAGAAATTTTTCGAAGCGCCCGCCAAAGCAGCAGGCTAAAGGCACTCTTAAGCAGATAGAGACCGATGGGCCACACAGCGAATGGCTGGGTATGCCGGATTACTTCATTCACACGCTGACGGTCGATGACGAGCAATACAGCTATCTCAGTGCCGCCGAAGTACTCGACGTCAAAGTGGGGGACATCGTGGTTTTCCGCTTCCAGGTTGTGGGCGACAGCAACCGCATTGATAAGCGATCACTGGGACTGTGGATAGACCCCGCTACCTATAACAACTAAGCAACCTGCGTAGCCGCCCCACTGCTCTTTGGGATGCAGGCTACAATACGCCGATTGAGCGCCCGAACGCACTGGGTCAAGCGTAACTTCACCCTAGACGAGCTGCAGAAAACCATCGTTCAATTGGTAGGTTTTGTCCATACTTCGTGCCAGTTCGACATCATGGGTAACCATGACAAATGCGGTCTGTAGCTGCGAACTGAGCTCCTGAATCAAATCATGAACCTGCTGTGCGGTACGTTGATCCAGGTTCCCGGTTGGTTCATCCAGCAACACAACGGCGGGCTCGGTTACCAGAGCCCGGGCAATAGCGACACGCTGCCGTTCGCCGCCGGAGAGCTCCGATGGTTTGTGGCTAAGGCGCTGGGCCAAACCCACTCTTTCCAGCAGCACCTGAGCCTTGCCGCTCGCTTCTGAAACGGACGTCCCCTTGCGCAGCAAAAGCGGCATGGCGACGTTTTCCAGCGCGCTAAACTCTGCGAGCAGATGGTGAAATTGGTACACAAACCCCATACTACGATTTCGCAACGCTGCCTTGGCACTATCGGAGAGCTGGTGCAGCACCTGCCCCTGGATCTGGACGGCTCCACTTGTCGGTGCGTCCAGCCCCGCCAACAGGTTGAGCAGCGTACTCTTACCGGAACCAGAGGAGCCAATAATCGAAATCCGCTCCCCTGCCCACAGCTTCAGGTTTACACCATTGAGCACACAGAGGCGCTGGGGGCCCTGCTGATACTCTTTTACCAGGTTCAGGCATTCAAGCACTGGGACGCTATCACTCATAACGCAGTGCCTCTGCGGGTTCGGTTTTTGATGCTCTATAAGCTGGATACAAAGTGGCCAGGAAGCTCATGCCAAGACCGGCGCTCGCTACCATCCCCACATCGGACCACTCCAGTTTTGAAGGTAGGTAGCTGATAAAGTAGACATCCGAACTCAGGAAGTGAGTGCCTAATAAACTTTCAAGCGCACTGACCAGCTCGGGTACGTTAGGTGCCAGGATCACACCCAGTAATACCCCCAGCAGTGTCCCAAAAATACCGATGACTGCCCCCTGAACCATAAAGATTCCCATAATAGTGTTGGAAGTTGCTCCAAACGTCCTCAGAATCGCGATATCCGCCTGTTTGTCTGTAACCACCATGACCAGGGTGGCGACGATATTAAACGCCGCTACGGCGATAATCAGGGTGAGTAGCAACCCCACCATGGTTTTTTCCATTTTGATCGCCTGAAACAGGCTGCCATGAGTCCGGGTCCAGTCGCGTACGTAATAACGTCCGGGTAGCGTATTGGCAACATCCCAGGCAATACGCGGAGCCTTAAACAGATTGTCGGTTAACAGGCGGATACCCTCAACGCCCCCCGTCATACGCTTTAAGCGCGCGGCATCGTCGATGTGGATCATGGCAAGGTTACTGTCGAGCTCTGCACCAACAGAGAACGTTGCTACCATGGTGAACCGCTTCAACCGTGGGAACACTCCCGCAGGGCTTGTGGTGGCTTCGGGTAATACGAGCGTAACCTTGTCGCCTTTGGACAGGCCGAGCTGACGAGCCAAAATATCACCAAGAATGATCCCGAATTCGCCGCTTTGAAGCAGGTCCAACGAGCCATCCTTGATGTGGCTCTCTACAATGGAGACCTGTTTTTCGTACTCCGGCTCAACTCCATAGATCAGAGCACCTTTTACACGCCCTCCTGCACTGAGCATCCCCTGGTTGTTAATGAAGGGGGCGGCCTTGAGAACCCCATCCTGTTGTTCAATTTCACCGATCAGGGGGGCCCAGTCTTCGATCACACCATAGGCGGCACTTATCGTGGCATGGGGCACCATGCCAAGGATTCGTTGCTTTAGCTCTCGGTCAAAGCCATTCATTACTGATAGAACAACAATCAAAACCATCACCCCCAGTGTTAATCCGGTCATGGAGGTAAGAGAGATAAAGGAGATAAAATGGTTCCGGCGTTTAGCTCGCGTGTAGCGCAAGCCAACAAACAGGGGTAAGGGTTTAAACATCCAGTGGGATCCGGCTCACGCCTTTAATTTGAGAAGCTAAAATACTAAAGTAAGTTGGGTTGCTTGCATAGGCTAGGCTGAGGACACAGAAAATGATTCAGGATGACCGGCGTAATTTTTTTCGTATCACCGACAAGGTAGCCTTGGAGTATCAGCTAATTGATAAGCCGCTGCACCCCAAAGAGAGTGGATTCCCCTTTCAACACACCGGTGAAGTATTCTCTCTAGCCAGTGAAATTCAGTCCATAGAGACCGAGTCACAGCATATACTGCGGGCGATCCATGAGGAAAATCGATTGGTCTCCCAATATCTGAAAAGTATTGATAAGCGTATCCACCTGCTAGGTCGTATGGTTTCAGCGATCGGCTTTAACAGCGCAAACCCGGACCTGGTAGAAGCTGATCTCAGTGAAGGGGGCATCTCCATTATTACCGATAGCAAGCTGGCTCCTGATCAGTACCTCGCCCTAAAGTTAACGCTTTTCCCCTCCTATGCAGGCATTATGGCGTCTGGGCGACTTCTCGATAGCATTAAGGTCGACGGTTTTTATCGCCATAGTATTATCTTCGAAGAGATCACCGAACCCGACCGACAGCTGTTGGCGAGACACATCATTCAGTATCAATCTCTCCTACGTCGTCATCAGAGCGGTCAATCTAAACAGGATTAAAAATGAAAAAGCATCTACTTCTGGGCGTTGCGCTCTTAATAACCCCCACTGTTAACGCGGAAGAGATTCGCGTCATGGTTGGTCAACAAAACCCGGAGCAAGCTCAACTAGATCGCCCCCAGTTTGGAGCCACTATGGTGCAGGTCGAGGAGCGATATGGCGCCCCGATGAATCAAAAAACCATTGGCACCCCTCCTATTACCACCTGGAGCTATGAACGCTTCAGCGTCTATTTCGAAGGTGACAGGGTTCTGCGCAGCGTACTGCATAAGAAACCGTCCAGCAGTAACTAAAGACCCGGCACAGCGCCGTCATTATGCTCAGCGGACTCTGGCACCGTCAGGCCCGCCACCCCCCTTAGCGAGGTTGACGCTTTTGGAGCGCGCCCAACAGGGTTAGAGAGCGTTCCAGATGTGCTGTTATTCGTTGCCACAAGCACTAAAACAAAAAAGGCCGGCAATGCCGACCTTTTTACCCATTCGCCAGTTTAAAAGAGGCGATTTAAGCCGTCCAGCGCAGCGACTCGATAGGTCTCCGCCATGGTAGGGTAGTTAAAAGTGGTGTTGACGAAGTAGCGAAGCGTATTGCCTTCGCCCGGTTGGTTCATAATAGCCTGGCCGATATGGATAATTTCTGCAGCCTGGTCACCAAAGCAATGGATACCCAGTATCTCGAGGGTATCGATATGGAACAGGATCTTTAGCATACCCACTGGTTCATGGGATATCTGCGCCCTTGCCATCGCACTAAAATAGGCTCGGCCTATCTCATAAGGAACCTTGGCGTCAGTTAACTCTTTTTCGGTTTTTCCTAACGAACTGATCTCTGGAATGGTGTAGATTCCGGTCGGAACATCGTCGACAAAGCGCCACTCATCATTACTGCTTGCGTTACCAGAGGCTGAACGTCCCTGATCGAACGCTGCGCTGGCAAGACTGGGCCACCCGATCACATCCCCTGCGGCGTACACCGACTCTATATCGGTTTGATAGTTACGGTTAACTTCGAGCTGGCCACGGGAATTCGCCTGAAGGCCAATGTTCTCGAGACCGAGCCCCTGTGTATTGCCGGATCGGCCATTAGCCCACAGCAAAGCGTCGCCCTTGACCTTTTTCCCGGAGCGCAGATGCATAATTACACCATCGTCCGATGCCTCTACCTTGGAGTACTCCTCATCGTGACGCACCATGACGCCGATGTTGCGCAGGTGGTAACTTAGCGCGTCGGAGATTTCGGTATCCAAAAACGACAGTAGTTTATCCCGGGTATCAATCAGGTCAACTTTCACGCCCAAGCCGCTAAAAATAGACGCATATTCACAACCGATAACGCCAGCGCCATAGATGATCAAGCGACGGGGCGTGTGCTTAAGCTTAAGAATCGTGTCGCTGTCGTACACTCGACTGTGATTAAAATCGATATCCGCTGGACGATAAGGGTGTGACCCGGTGGCGATAACCACCTTTTCTGCCTGCAAGCGCTCGACACTTCCATTGCGCTCAATCACTTCGATGGTGTTGTTGTCTACAAAGCTCCCGCGCCCAAAATAGATATCGACTCTATTGCGTGCGTAATAGCTGGTACGCGACTCTACTTGCTTACTAATCACCTTCTCTGCGCTTCGCAGCACATTAGGAAAGCTAAACCAGCGAGGCTCCCCTATCTCACGAAACATTGGATTGGTATTAAATGAGATGATTTGTTTGACAGAATTACGTAAGGCTTTGGACGGAATAGTACCAAGGTGGGTGCAATTGCCCCCCAGTTTAGGGGCCATTTCAATAACCGCTACCTTTTGTCCGAGCTTTACGGCATTGATCGCCGCACCCTCGCCTGCAGGGCCAGAGCCCAGTACCACAACATCGTAATTCTTAACACTCATCCGGGAACTCCCTGGTCAAATAGTCGAACCTATCCGCGGTCGCGGATGCATTCCAGCGACCGGTCTGTTACTTCGTTAGATATTATTTTTCGGTGGCGTCGTAGAAACTATCTTTGCTTACACCGTCTGCGGCACCTTCATCTGCCTGGGATTCTTCGCATTTATCAGGATTACCGCCGCAAATCGAACACTCTGAGTCGATGCCAACAGCGCCGAGGCCACCACAGGATCCTTTGATCGGCTTATTGGCGAAGATTACACCCAGGGACATTGCGGCGACTATCACCAACAGTCCAACAAAAGTAAGAAGAAATACCGTCATAATGTGTTACCTCATTCGGGCTTACTCAGCACGTACTGGTCGAAACCGGGAGTACTGGTAAAGAGAAATTCGTTTTCGCTCTTTTCGATAAATAGAGCAGAAATATTTTCTTTAAGGGCGACCTTCATCCCTTCTTGCGGGCCCAACGCCATAAACATGGTCGCTAACCCATCGGCCAGTGCAGTCGAATCGTCGACCACCGTCACCGACACCAATTTATGATCAATCGGATACCCGCTACGTGGGTCAATCGTGTGGGAGTAGCGCTTGCCGTCCACCTCGAAATAGTTCCGATAATCGCCAGAGGTCGCAATGCCCTGATTTTCTGCACTAATAACAAAAGAGGCGGTGCGCTCATCAACGGTGGGTTTTTCTACCCCAATCCGCCAGCTGGCTCCGTTAGGTTTGGTGCCTTTCATTCGCACCTCACCCCCCACTTCTACCAGATAGCTCGCGATACCGAGGGCTTCGATCTCTGCCGCTACCCTGTCTACGCCATAGCCCTTGGCGATTGACGACAGGTCTACAAAAAGGGCCCGCTGTTTGATTAGCACACTGCTATCAGCATCAACGTTCAAATATTGATAACCGACATTCTGTCGAGCGTCTGTGATCTCGCTAACACTCGGTTTTTTGATGGGTCGCTTGTCTGGACCAAAGCCCCACAGGTTGACCAAAGGGCCTACTGTGACATCAAAGGCACCATCGCTTATACGAGCTAAGTAATGGCTAACCTGGATTAATTCTATCAGGTCTGCAGATACCTCAAAGCGACTCTCTGCGGGTAAAACATTGAACTGCATCAGTTCGGAATCGGAACGATAGGTCGACATACGTCGGTCCACGTCCCCAAGAGCCTGTTCGGTAACCTTACGGACTGCAGGCTCGTCGATATTGGAGAGCGCAACATACTTTACGTGGTATGTCGTGCCCATGGTGAGGCCATCGAACCCATATAACTCAGGCTCCTCCTCAAAAGAACAACCCGCGATAACCAGCTGCGTGAACAGCATAAAGATTAATGCGGGTATCCTCAGCTCCTTCGACGAAATAGCTTGTCGAGGGGCCTTAACCAGCAGCGAAGCCGCCGATGCAGTTCTATATAGCGGACTAACCACCAAAGTCATCGAGCAAGATATTTTCAGGCTCTACACCCATATCTTCCAGCATTTTGATAACTGCGGCGTTCATCATTGGCGGACCACACATGTAATACTCACAATCTTCCGGAGCGGCGTGATCCTTCAGGTAGTTATCATGCAAAACGTTGTGGATAAAGCCAGTATAGCCTTCCCAGTTATCCTCAGGCTGGGGATCGGAGAGCGCAACATTAAACGTAAAGTTGCTATTCTCCTCGGCAAGTTTTGCGAATTCGTCGTAGTAGAACATCTCGCGCAAGCTTCGTGCACCGTACCAGAAAGTGATCTTGCGATCGCTGTTGAGGCGCTTGAGCTGGTCGAAGATATGCGAGCGCATAGGCGCCATACCAGCACCACCACCGACAAATACCATTTCGTTATCAGTATCCTTGGCAAAAAACTCACCAAAGGGACCGTACACATCAATTTTGTCGCCGGGTTTCAGATTGAACACATAAGAAGACATGATTCCTGGCGGGAAGTCCGTGCCTGGAGGCGGCGAAGCGATACGGATATTGAACTTAACAATACCCTTCTCTTCTGGATAGTTCGCCATAGAGTATGCGCGAATCGTATCTTCGGTCACCTTGGACTTGTACTGCCAGATATTGAACTTATCCCAATCCGGATGGTACTCCTTCTCGATATCAAAGTTCTTGTAGTCGACCTCGTGAGGAGGACACTCAAGCTGAACATAACCTCCGGCACGAAAATCCACGTTTTCGCCTTCAGGCAGTTCGAGAACCAACTCCTTGATAAAGGTTGCAACGTTATGGTTGGAGCGTACGGTGCACTCCCACTTCTTAACGCCAAACACCTCCTCCTCGACCTCGATCTTCATGTCCTGCTTAACAGGAACCTGGCACGAAAGACGCCAGCCTTCGGCAGCTTCACGCTTGGTAAAGTGGGTTTCCTCGGTCGGGAGCATGGAGCCCCCTCCAGCCAGAACCTTGCACTTACACTGCGCGCAGGTACCGCCTCCACCACAGGCCGATGACAGGAAGATGCCCTGCCCCGCCAGAGTTTGTAGCAACTTATCGCCACCAGGGGCTTGGATGGACTTTTCAGGGTCCTCGTTGATGTCGATCGTAACGTCACCCGAGCTGACCAGTTTTGAGCGGGCTACCAAAATTACCGCTACCAGTGACAGCACCACTGCGGTAAACATGGCTACGCCGATTGTGATTACACCCATTTCAGACATAGTTTATAACCTGTTTTTTAGAGTTGGATGCCAGAGAAAGACATGAAGCCGAGTGACATCAGACCAACGGTCAGGAAGGTGATTCCCAAGCCGCGCAGTCCATCAGGAACGTCACTGTATTTCATCTTCTCGCGAATACCCGCCAGCGCAGCGATGGCTAACGCCCATCCCAGGCCAGCACCCATGCCGTACACCGTACTCTCAGCCAGGTTGTAATCACGCTCTACCATAAACAGAGAACCGGCCATAATGGCGCAGTTAACGGTAATCAGCGGCAGGAATACACCCAGGGCGTTGTAGAGCGCCGGCACATACTTGTCCAGCACCATCTCCAGGATCTGTACGATGGCAGCGATAACACCGATGTAGCTCAGCAGCCCGAGGAAGCTGAGATCAACATCGGGCAATCCCGCCCAAGCCAGCGCACCATCTTTTAGCAAGTAGGTATAGATCAGGTTGTTAACTGGCGTTGTAATGGTCAACACCACAATGACGGCTACACCAAGACCAATAGCGGTTTCGACTTTCTTGGAGATCGCCAGGAATGTACACATTCCCAGGAAGAAGGCCAACGCCATGTTTTCAATGAATATCG
This sequence comes from Aestuariirhabdus sp. LZHN29, assembly GCF_049985285.1. Classification (NCBI taxonomy): domain Bacteria; kingdom Pseudomonadati; phylum Pseudomonadota; class Gammaproteobacteria; order Oceanospirillales; family Aestuariirhabdaceae; genus Aestuariirhabdus; species Aestuariirhabdus sp. LZHN29. The sequence goes on from NZ_JBNIEU010000005.1 coordinate 170,156, forward strand.
CCTTAACGAAAAGGCTTAAGTAATATTCCAGCATGATTACGCGGCCTCCGTAGCTTTACTGTTAGATGTGATCGTGAAGTCTGCCTTCTCAACCTGCTCTGTTTTCCAGCAACGCAGAGCCCAGATCAAGAGCGCGATAATGAAAAATGCGCTTGGCGGCAACAACAACATTCCGTTGGGTAGATACCAGCCACCGTCGTTCACGGCAGGGAATATAGTGACACCAAATAGCTTGCCGGCCCCGAAGAGCTCACGAATAAAGGCCATTGCCAGCAACACGATGCTGTAGCCCAAACCGTTACCGATACCATCGAAGAAGCTAATCAGCGGTGGGTTCTTCATGGCGAACGCTTCCGCACGCCCCATCACGATACAGTTTGTGATGATCAATCCCACAAACACCGATAGCTGCTTGCTGATCTCGTAAGCAAAGGCCTTCAGGGTCTGATCCACCACGATAACCAGCGATGCGATTACCGTCATCTGGCAAATAATACGGATGCTGTTAGGCATCTGGGAGCGGATGATCGACACGAACAGGTTGGAGAAACCGGTTACTGCGATTACCGCCAGACACATCACCACGGTCACCTGCAGGCTACTGGTAACTGCCAGTGCCGAACAGATTCCGAGGATCTGCAACCCTATTGGGTTATTAGCGAAAACGGGGTTCAGTAGAACCTCTTTTATCGTTGGAGTGGACATATCAAGCCTCCCCTGCTCTTAGGTTGGCAAGGAACTGGCCGAAACCGTTCTCACCCAACCAAAATTTAACCAGATTCTCAACGCCGCGAGTGGTAAGGGTCGCACCGGCCAGGCTATCGATCTGGTGATCGTAATCCGGGCTGTTGCGATCAGCACCTGTTTTCGGAAACTGCAACTTGAAGTTGAAGTCGTTGTCGAACACCTTTTTCCCAGGCCAGATACCAGTCCATTTCGGGTTATCGACCTCACCACCCAATCCAGGAGTTTCGCCCTGGTCGTAGAAGCCAAAACCTACGATGGTGCGAGTATCACCTTCAAGCGCAAGGAAACCGTACATGGTCGACCAGAGGCCGTAACCATGGACCGGTAAAATCACCTTCTCTATCTGGCCGTTATTTTCAACCAGGTAAACCGTCGCAAAGTCTGCGCGGCGCTTGATACTCGCGATATCCACGGCGCCATCAAGGGCTATGGATGTACTCCCATCCTTTGCTGCCGACCGCTGATCATAGCTGGCAGCGGAGACTTCATCGGTGAATTTACCACTGCGCAGATCAACTACTTTTTGAGTAACTGTCTGGAAGGTTTCACTCACAGCTTCAGGCTGGAAAGGGATGGCAGCAATCTTAAGGATCGACTCCTGCTTGGCCAGCAGCTTGTTCTTCTCCTGAAGCGGCTTCAGGAAAACGGCTGCACTGGCTACTACTACTGCGCACACGAGGCACAGCAGTACGGTAACCGTAATCGTTTTCTGGATTGTGTCGTTATTAGCTGACATTCGTACGAGCCTCCCGACGTTTGATATTAGCCTGCACCACAAAGTGATCAATCAGCGGTGCGAACAGGTTCGCGAATAGAATCGCTAGCATCATGCCCTCAGGGAAGGCAGGGTTTACGACACGAATCAGCACCACCATGACACCGATAAGTGCACCGAAAACCAGCTTGCCTGTATCTGTCATCGCTGCTGACACAGGGTCTGTCGCCATGAAATACATACCAAAGGCAAATCCACCAAGAACCAGGTGCCAATGCCACGGCAAAGCAAACAGCGGATTGGTGTCTGAGCCAACAGCGTTAAACAACACGGAGGTAGCAAACATACCGATCATTACACCGGCAACGATTCTCCAGGACGCAACACCCATGGCCATCAACACCACACCACCGATAGTCAGTGCAATGAAAGAGGTCTCGCCGATGGAACCTTGAATGTTTCCAACCGCCGCATCCCACCAGGTAATACCGTTAGCAAGGATGGCTTCAACGCCACCGCTGGCAGCGAGACTCAAGGCTGTAGCGCCACTAAACCCATCGACGGCGGTCCAGACAGCGTCACCCGAAATCTGTGCGGGATAGGCAAAGAAGAGAAACGCACGACCGGCAAGGGCGGGGTTCATGAAGTTTTTGCCCGTACCACCAAAGACCTCTTTGGCGATCACTACGCCGAAAGAGATACCCAACGCAGCCTGCCAAAGTGGCAGTGTGGGAGGTACGATCAGGGCGAACAGGATAGAGGTAACGAAGAAGCCTTCGTTGACTTCGTGACCGCGCACCATGGCAAACAAAACTTCCCAAAAACCACCGACGATAAACACTGTCATGTAGATAGGCAGGAAGTAAGCTGCCCCATGAATCGTGTTATCCCAGACGCTGGTCGGGTCGTAGCTTGCAAATAGGCCAATCAGCAGCCCGCGCCAGCCCTCGGCACTTTCAACGCCGAGGATCTGCATCGCTTCGTTTGCTTGCAGGCCAACGTTGTACATGCCGTAGAACATGGCTGGAAAAACGCAGAACCAGACGGTGATCATAACCCGCTTGAGGTCTATACCATCGCGTACATGGGCACTGCTTTTTGTTACGGATGATGGAGAGTAAAAAAGAGTGTCCGCCGCTTCATAGAGGGCATACCACTTCTCATACTTGCCACCTTTCTCAAAACTTGGCTCGATTTTATCGAGAAACGCTCGCAAACCCATTGATCAGCCCTCGACAAAGATACGGTTAAGGTTGTCACGCAGAATGGGGCCGTACTCGTACTTACCCACGCAAACGTATGTGCACAATGCCAGGTCATCCTCGTCAAGCTCCAGGCAACCCAGCTTCTGCGCAACATCGGTATCACCGACGATCAGCGCCCGAAGCAGTTGAGTTGGGAGGACATCAAGAGGCATCACCTTCTCGTAGTTACCGATTGGCACCATTGCCCGCTCACTGCCATTGGAGTTGGTGGTGAACGGCAAACTCAGGGTGCTGGAGAGCTTGGACAGATAGATCCCCATCACTGAGTGTTTCTGGGCACCCGGAGATAACCAGCCGAACAACTCGCGATGATTGCCCTCAAGCAACACCGATACCTGGTTGTGGTAGCGGCCCAGATAAGCCAGCCCGCCGTGAGCTGTGCGCCCACCAAAGACCGATCCGGAAACAACACGATTATTACCTTCAACCTGTTCGCCTGCAGCGAGCTGATCGAGGCTAGCGCCAATGCGAGTACGAACCAGACGAGGATTACTGGCCTGGGGGCCTGCAATCGAAACCACGCGATCGGTAAACAGCGTACCGCTGGTAAACAGCTTGGCGATGGCAATTACATCCTGGTAACCCAGAGTCCACACTGTTTTGTTGGCCCCTACGGGGTCCAGATGATGGATATGGGTGCCTGCAAGACCCGCAGGGTGAGGACCGGAAAACTCTTCTGATTGTGCAGGGCCAGATGGGATATTGGCCCCCGGGGCCTTACACAAATAAACTTTGGAGGCAAGACGCGACAGCAGTGTCAGGCCCTGTTCAAAAGCCTCGGCGTGTTCAGCAATAACCACTTGGGGGTCAGCCGCCAATGGATTGGTATCCATCGCCGTTACAAATATTGAGCTTGGACGGCTACCGGGTGCAGGAACCCGCGAGTATGGCCGGGTCCTAAGTGCTGTCCATAAGCCTGACTCAATCAGGTTTTTTTCAACCTGCTCACCGCTTAGACCAGCCAGCTCACTTGCACTGTAGCTGGCAAAGGATTCTGCATCCTCCGCCTCTGCATCGACATCGATAACCACGGAGAGCAGTACTCGCTTCTCACCACGGTTAATAGCAGACACGACCCCTCCGGCCGGTGCAGTATACTGCACACCGGGAGTCTTTTTATCTGAGAACAGTACTTGACCTAGTTTGACACGATCCCCGACTGCAACGGCCATGCTTGGCTTCATACCCACATAGTCAGGACCAAGCACGGCTACGCTGGTTATTGCGCTGCCCTGCTCAATACTCTGCTTTGGAGTACCCGTTATCGGTAGATCCAGGCCCCGTTTGATATTGATCATACGTCTCGCCTATTTCTGGTTAAAATTCGGTAGGCTGGCTTTACTGGTGTATCTAGACACAACGTCGATAAGTGGCGCTCCAGCGGTGGGAACGCGCCTGAGCTAGATAGAGCATTGGCCATCGAGGCTCAAGGCTCTTCGACATTGGTTTGTTGATACGACACCCAGCAGGCCTTAACCCCGCACTAAAAACGCGAGAATTATAATGATCAGCAGCCTTTTATGCTACTTATCTCGCTGAAATTATGCATTTTTTAGACTTTTGTGTAATGGCTGCAGGGTAGCTTGAACGCCCAGCCCAGTTCGGAGACGGGGTGTTAGCAAAAGCGCTTACACACTTTTCAACCGATCTATCGTCGCTCACAGCAATATACACCGCGAAGCCCCCCTGCCACGACAATTAATCTTGCAGCGAGCCGCTTTAACCCAAGACAAAAACAATCAGGAGATAAAAAAACCCGCCGTGGCGGGTTCTTTTACTTCAGGCCTGGCATCAAGCCGTCGGGAAGGTCGGGTAGTTCACGCCCGCCAGATGTTGCAGGATCCGGTTAACCTGACAGCTATAGCCGAACTCATTGTCGTACCAAACGTAGAGGACGCAACGATTGCCATCAACAATCGTCGCCTCGGCATCAACAATTCCAGCATAGCGGGAGCCTACAAAGTCGCTGGATACCACCTCTGGCGACTTTACGTAATCGATCTGCTTTTGCAGGTCAGAATAGAGCGATGCGTGTCGCAGGTAGTCGTTCAGCGTCTCAACATCGGTACTCTTTTCAAGATTAAGGTTGAGGATTGCCATGGACACATTGGGGATCGGTACACGAATGGCGTTCCCGGTCAGCTTTCCTGCCAGCTCAGGCAAGGCCTTGGCAACCGCCTTGGCAGCACCGGTTTCGGTAATAACCATATTGAGTGCGGCGCCGCGACCACGGCGATCGCCTTTGTGGTAGTTATCGATCAGGTTCTGGTCGTTGGTGTAGGCATGAACGGTTTCGACGTGGCCATTTGCGACCCCGTATTGATCATTCAGCGCTTTGAGTACCGGCGTGATCGCGTTGGTTGTGCACGATGCTGCGGAGAGAATCGTATCGTCTTCGCTGATCAGGTGGTCATTAACACCGTATACGATGTTCTTGATATCCCCTTTTCCTGGAGCCGTCAGGATAACCTTGGATACTCCCTTGGATTTGAGGTGCTGACCGAGGCCATCTTCATCTCGCCACACCCCCGTATTGTCGACGACGATGGCATCCTTGATGCCATATTCGGTGTAATCGATTGAGTCGGGTGAGTTTGCATAGATAATCTTAATCGGATTACCGTTGGCAATTATGTATCCGCCTTCGTGATCGATGGTCAGGGTGCCCTGGAACGTACCATGAATGGAGTCCCGACGCAGTAGACTGGCACGCTTGGCAAGGTCATCGACAGCATTGCCTTTGCGGACCACGATGGCTCTCAGGTTTACCCCATCTCCACCGCCAGCACGTTCGATCATGATACGCGCCATCAGGCGGCCGATACGGCCGAAGCCGTACAGAATAACATCCTGCCCCCCAGCGTTGACGCCATTGCCCTTCTGGTCAATGATCTCGGCGACCTCTGTACGCAAAAACTCCTCAACAGAGCGGCCATCACCCTGCGTCTTGTACTTGATAGCCAGCTTACCAATATCGATACGGGCAGGTCCCAGGTTCATCTCGCTCAAGGCCTTCACGATAGGGTAGCTATCTTCGACGGTGAGACCACGGCTTTCTACCTGGCGGACAAAACGGTGAGCCTTAATAATGTCGATAACCGAGCGGTTAATAACCGCGCGAGCGTACACAGAAGTCACTACATTGTTATCGCGGTACAATTTTCCGATAAGCGGAATCATCGCCTCGGCAATGGCTTCACGCTCTTTCCACTTTTCGAAACTTCCGCTGATTGTTTCCTGAGTCACGGGTATACCCTCGTTGGCTGAAAGACAGTAAAAAAAGGCGCCCATTATCTAGCCTAGTTTCCTGCAAAGCAACAGCCTGAAGGTTAGCGATAAGTGTTATTTGTACGAATTTGGCGGGTATTTATACCCTTTTCCGGCCACAGCTATCCTGCACTGTTTTCCCTCCCATTAACTGGTACCATTTGCTCCCATTTTTTGCCCTTCTGATCGGTATTCCAGACATGGCCAGCGTATTACCTACCCCTCTGCCTCTTCCCACCAAAATCAGCGAAAAAGGTTTCTGGGGGCAACTGCACGGTGCATCCCTTGGTTTAATGGTGGCTGAGGCTGCAAAGCAGAGCCGGGGACTGGTGATGGTCGTAACACCCGACTCTGCGAGCGCAGAGCGTCTGGAGCAACATCTGCATCTGTTTTTGCGCGGGGATAGCAGTGTAGAGATCCTCCCATTCCCCGATTGGGAAACCCTGCCCTACGATCATTTCTCCCCTCATCAGGACATCATCTCCCAACGCCTGCTGACCCTCTACCAGCTTCCCAGAGTCAGTGCTGGAGTAATGATTGTTTCGATAACGACCTTGATGCACCGCCTCCCCCCGCTGGACTACCTGATGAGCAACAGCCTGGTCCTGAATCGGGGTGAGCGATTTGAACTCGAAACTCGTCGAAGGGAGTTGGAATACGCGGGCTACCGGTGCGTGGAATCGGTTTATGAGCATGGCGAATTTGCTGTTCGCGGATCAATTGTGGATATATTCCCCATGGGCAGCCAGTGCCCCTATCGAATCGACCTGTTTGACGACGACATCGACAGCCTGCGCACCTTTGACCCCGAAACACAACGCTCTATCGACCGGGTCGATAGCATCAAGCTATTGCCAGCAAAAGAGTTTCCCTTGTCGCGCGCCGCTATAAGCCAATTCAAGGATGCCTGGCACGAAGCGTTTGATGTTGATCATCGAGAATGCTCACTCTTTATGGACGTCAATCAGGGGATTAGCCCTGCAGGTGTCGAATACTACCTGCCCCTGTTTTTCGAGCGTTGCGCAACCCTATTCGACTACCTCCCTGAAGAGACCCTAGTGCTCGCACTCGAAGGAGCCGAGCAGAAGCTACAGCAGTTTTTGGACGAGGTTAATACACGATACGAAAGCCGCCGCTACGATCGGCAGCGCCCCCTGCTACCGCCTCACCGGGTGTTCGTCAGCGACGAAGAGTACCATCGCCACATTAAGCGGTTTGTGCGGGCAGATCTCTGCGCGGACACAAGCGCTGTCCGCGCCGGCGCCCAGAATTTCGGGTTTCTACCTACCCCCGAGCTGGCAGTCGCCCCCCATAGCGAATCGCCCCTCAAGAGGTTACAGGCCTTTATTGCAGACACCCCGGGCCGCATCCTCTTTTGCAGTGAATCAGCCGGTCGCCGGGAACAGTTGCTGGAGCTGCTCAACCGCGCCGACATAGACCCGCCCCCCGTCGACAGCTTCAACCGATTTTGTGCCAGCGAGCAGCCTTACGGCATCATGGTAGCCCCCATTGAGGGTGGTTTTTGGCACCCCGAAAAAGAGCTCCTACTGCTGACCGAAGGCGAGCTGTTCGGGCAACGGGTGTTACAACGGAGACGACGGGACAAGCAACAAGACCAGTCAGAACTGATGGTCCGTAACCTTACCGAACTCCACGTGGGTGCTCCCGTGGTTCACCTGGATCATGGAGTAGGACGCTACCAGGGGCTGCAAACCATCGATATCGATGGCCAAACGGCAGAGTTTCTCACCCTTCTCTACGCCAACGAGGCCAAGCTCTACGTACCGGTTTCCTCCCTGCACCTGATCAGTCGCTACAGCGGCTCCGATGAAGGGTTGGCCCCTTTGCACAAGCTTGGAAGCGACCACTGGGGGAAGGCCAAGAATAAGGCCGCCGGAAAAGCCCGTGACGCTGCCGTAGAGCTGCTGGATATCTATGCGCGCCGCGCCGCTCGGGAAGGGTTCCGTTTCGCCCCGCCCGACGCAAGTTACCGTATCTTCGCAGCAGGCTTCCCCTTTGAGGAGACTGCGGACCAGCAGTCGGCTATCGAGGCCGTGATCGAGGATATGGCCGGGAAGAATCCGATGGACCGGCTGGTTTGTGGCGATGTGGGCTTCGGTAAGACCGAAGTCGCGATGCGGGCCGCATTCCTCGCGGTCCAAAGTAACCGCCAGGTCGCGATATTGGTGCCGACAACATTGCTAGCCCAGCAACACTACGAAAGCTTCCGTGACCGTTTTGCGGACTGGCCGGTCAATGTGGAGGTTATGTCTCGCTTCAAAACCCCAAAACAGATCGCGGGTATTCAGCAGCAGATAGGCGAGGGCCGGGTAGACATTGTGATCGGCACCCACAAATTGCTGCAAGGTGATATTCGCTTTAAACAGTTAGGGCTGTTAATCATTGATGAAGAGCATCGTTTTGGGGTACGGCAAAAAGAGCGCCTTAAAGCGCTCCGCGCAGAGGTCGATATACTGACCCTTACCGCGACACCCATCCCCCGCACACTTAATATGGCAATGGCCAGCCTGCGTGATTTGTCGATTATCGCCACGCCGCCTGCGCGGAGACTTTCGGTTAACACCTTTGTGCGCCAACAGGACCTTGCCGTTACCAAGGAGGCGATCCTGCGGGAACTCCTCCGTGGGGGGCAGGTGTACTATCTCCACAACGAGGTGAAAAGCATCGACCGGGTCGCCCGCGAACTGGGTGAACTGGTACCCGAAGCCCGGATTGGAGTGGGTCACGGGCAGATGCGCGAGCGCGAGCTCGAACAGGTGATGTCCGACTTTTACCACAAGCGGTTTAACGTGTTGGTGTGCACCACCATCATAGAAACCGGCATAGATGTACCGAGCGCCAACACCATCATCATCGACCGTGCCGACAAGTTCGGCCTTGCTCAGCTGCACCAATTACGAGGGCGCGTCGGGCGCTCCCACCACCAGGCGTATGCCTATCTTCTCGCCCCTCACCCCAAAGCGTTGACCAAGGACGCCCAGAAACGCCTGGAGGCGATATCCCAAGCCTCCGACCTGGGGGCAGGGTTTACGCTGGCAACCCACGACATGGAGATTCGGGGTGCCGGCGAGCTCCTCGGGGATGACCAAAGCGGGCAGATCGAAACCGTTGGCTTCAGCCTTTATATGGAGATGCTCGAGCGTGCCATCTGCTCCATAAGAAAAGGCGAAACACCGGACATTAGCCTCGAACCGGATCAAGGTCCAGAGATCAACCTGCGCGTCCCGGCACTGATCCCGGATGACTACGTGGCCGACATACACAGTCGCCTGATACTCTATAAACGTATCGCCAGCGCGACCGACAGCAACGCCTTAAGAGAACTTCAGGTAGAGATGATTGATCGTTTCGGGCTGTTGCCAGACTCCGCCAAAAACCTGTTTCGCATTACCGAACTGAAACTCCAGGCCACCGCCCTGGGCGTCAAAAAGATTGAAGCGGCAGTGAGTGGCGGACGCATCGAATTTGGAAGCGAACCCAAGGTGGATGCGCTCACAATTGTAAAACTGGTCCAATCCCAACCGCAGAAATATCGCCTTGAAGGAGCGACTGTGCTGAAATACGCTCTGGATATGGACAATACCGAGCAACGCTTCCACAGAACCGAACAACTAATGGGCCTGCTAACCGCATCATGAACCAATCTATTGCAAAGACCTCCTTGCTCGCTGCAGCGTTTGCTGCCTCTGGAATGCTCTCCAGCGTGCAGGCAGAAACGACCAGTGAACCCGATGAAGAGCGCTGGTTTCAAGTCGAGCTTATCGTGTTCGAGCACCGTAACTCCTCCAGTAACGAACAATGGAGCGAAGAGCTGCGAAAAGAGCCGGTACCGGATGACGAGGCCGGATGGGAAGAAAACGTTGCGGCCGCCAACCCGAGTGACTCGGTTATAGAGGGTGTAACCACTCCAGTCACTCCCCCAGCGGCAGAAATACCTCCCGTGGCCACGGCCCAACCTCCCCTGGAGGAGCTCACCTACCCGGATGGATCCCCCCTTCTACCCCCTGCAACCGATGATGCGAACGCTGTAAACGTCAACGCTACAACCAACGAGCTGTCTGCACTATCGAGCCTTCCCCCGGCACGGGACGACAGTATCGAACGCCCCCTGGTTATATTGCCTGACGAGGCACTGAGCCTTCAGGAGATCAGCGCACGGCTAAACGATGATGAGGCTTATCAGGTACGATTCCACCATAGCTGGCGACAGTCTATGGTGGAAGCCGCCAACGCTCCCTGGATTCGAATCGAAGGTACAGAACGTTTTGGCAACACCCCCGTGCTAAGTGGGTCGGTCAGTTTCTCTCTGAAACGTTATCTACATATCAGAACGCGCCTGAGCATCACCGAGTTCGAGCCTTTCCAGAACCTGTCGAGCGAAATACCCGACGACTACGTCGCGATCGAGTCCGCGCCTGAACTGCTGGAGGACGGAATAGGCCTAGACGCCGATGACAGCCCGATCAGCTATGAGCCCTTACGCCGCTTCGACCTGATAGAGAGCCGTCGAATGCGCAGCGGAGAACTCCACTATATCGACTCTCCCGTGCTGGGAGTGCTAGTAAAAATCACACCTTATGAGGCTGCCGAGCCTGAGACTGAAGCGCCACCCGCTCTCGAGGTGAGTCCGCAGCAGGAGGAAAATACTATCCAGCCAGCGCCAGCCCCGGCGACGGAATGATCAATCGGTAGCGGCTAGCACCTGCTTCACGATCGCTAAAACTGAACTCATGCCGCTGTCAATGACACGATGGATCTCCTCCATCGTGATCAACTCCTCTGTGCGGCCTGCCGCCCAGTTAACGACCAGCGCCAGAGTGGCGTAATCGAGCTCAAGCTCCCGGGCAAGCCCTGCCTCGGGCATCGCCGTCATACCGATAATATCGACACCGTCCCGCTCCAGACGGTTCACTTCAGCCGCGCTTTCAAGGCGGGGCCCCTGCGTACAGCCGTAAACCCCATGATCCAGCAAAGGTAACGAGCAGCGGGATGCCGCAGCGATCAGTTGCTGCCTTAGGGGTTCACTATAGGGGTAGCTGAAATCAACATGCACCACTTCGTCCAGGTTGTCCGCGTGGAAGGTGTGCTCCCGGCCCCAGCTGTAATCAATAATCTGATCGGCAACGACCAGGGCTTCGGGCCCCATCTGTGGGTGAATTCCGCCGACGGCGTTGATGGCAATGATTCTTGAGGCTCCGGCATCCTTTAGGGCTTGAAGGTTGGCGCGATAGTTAACTCGATGAGGGGGGATGCGATGAGGGTTTCCGTGACGGGCCAGAAAGATCACCCGGGAACCTTCAAGAACACCCGTCACCAGCGGTGCCGAAGGCGCCCCCCACACAGTATCTACCTCAATAACGTTGCGCTCCTCAAGCCCCTCCAGCGCGTAGAGACCGGAACCACCAATTATTGCTGTTACACTCACTCTGTTTGCCCCTTCATATCGGCCCCGATTAGCGAGCTAATGTCAGGCGCGAGAAGGGTGCGGGTCGGGAACGCAATCTCGGCACCATGCTGCTCAATGATATTCATAATCCCTAACAAAACCTCCTGCTTAACCTCATGAAAGTGGGTCCAGTTAGTGGTTTTGGTAAAGACATAAACGAAGAAATCGAGTGAAGAAGCCCCAAAACTATTGAAATTGACCATCAGGGTTTGCTTAGTATCAATCTCGGGGTGGTTTTGCAGGAAAGCTTTCACTGCAATGAGGATCGGTTCGACCCGAGCTCCATCATCGTATCGCAAACCAATGGTTTCATAGATTCGTCGGTTCGTCATACGAGAAGGGTTTTCTACTGAAATGCTGGAAAAGGTGGAATTGGGTACGTACAAGGGGCGCTTATCGAAGGTTCTTATGCGCGTTTGTCGCCAGCCAACATGCTCAACCGTCCCCTCTATATTCTTATCGGGGGAGCGAATCCAGTCACCCACTTTAAAGGGGCGGTCGAGGTAAATGGTAAGGCCACCAAAAAAGTTGGCGAGCATATCCTTGGCTGCGAAGCCCACCGCGATTCCGCCAATACCGCCAAAAGCAAGCACTCCGGATATGCTGTAACCCAGGGTTTGCAGTGCCACCAAACTGGCCGTAATGATGATTGATGCCCGCAATAATTTACTTATGGCTTGCAGTGAGGTCTCATCCACCGCGGCGACACCCTCTTCACCGGCCTTACCGAGCACCTCCTCACCGCCATGGACCAGCCGCACAAGAAACCAGGCTAGCAGCCAAACAACCAGCACATCTCGCACAGAGTCCACTGCATCAAATAGGTGCACCCCGGAGCCACTGTGGGCAATGTCAATTGCCCAGCAAAACCCTAACACCCATATCAATAACGCAAGGGGGCGCTGCGCAGCCCCGATAATCACATCATCCCAACGATTGCGGCTGCGCGCAGCCTGTTTTGCCAGTTGCCGCATAATGATGGTCACAACATAGTTGCCCACCAGAGTGAGGGTTACTACCAAAAACACTTCGTAAGTCCAGTAGTCGAGCCCTGTTATGTACGCCTTTAAGGCCACCATCTGTTCATCCATGGGTTACCTCCCCCAGACTTTTTAATGCCGCTGCGGTACGTTGCTGGCGCGCTAAATCCTTTATTGGTACCAACCGCCCCCTTAGCTCTGGCAGGCGGGTGCTTACGGGGGTATCCCTGGTCTCAAGATACTCCAGCACCTCCCGTGCAGCCTTGGGGTTATTGCACACCAACACCATATCGCACCCTGCTGCCAGGGCGTGTTCTGCCCGCTCGCGATATCCACCGGCTATACTCGCGCCCTCCATGGAGAGGTCATCACTAAAAATTACGCCGTCAAAACCGAGCTCTCTCCTGAGGATCGTCTGCAACCAGTACGGAGAAAAACCTGCGGGCAGAGCATCAATTTTCTCATAGACGACATGAGCAGGCATTACCGCATCGAGCCCCTTTCTGGCCAGCGCGGCGAATGGCTTTAGATCCTGCTGGCGAATAGACTCCAGATCCCGCTCATCCGTTGGAATATCTACATGGGAATCTGCCGTGACCCATCCATGTCCCGGAAAATGCTTACCTGTAGATTTCATCCCGGCAGCATGCATCCCTTTAATGAGCGCCCCTGAAAGCTCAACAACACGCTCGGGGTTGGCCGAAAAAGCACGATCACCGATCACGCCACTGCGTTTAAAATCGAGATCGAGAACCGGAGCAAAGCTGAAGTCGATACCGCAGGCCAGCAATTCGCTGGCCAGCAACCATCCGGTGTCCTCGATAAGTTTGAGCGTTTCTACTGGACTCTTCAGGAAACGCGCCTCGAAACTCGCCATCGCAGGAATGGCAGAGAACCCCTCGCGAAAGCGCTGCACCCGCCCCCCCTCATGATCGACCGCAATCAGAAGCGATGGATTGGTATCGCGAATATCACGGGTAAGGGCGGTCAACTGATCCCGGTCGCGATAATTTCGCGAGAAGAGTATGACCCCGCCGCATACCGGATGTTTAAGCAGTACTCGCTCCGCCTGGGTAACGGTTTCACCCGCAAGATCGAGCATGAGTGGTCCGGGATTTTGCTCCAACGCCAGTCTCCTTAAAGTTATCTAGTCAGGCTGAAATGATGACTTCTTCGCCCGCGTGGACGCGCTCAAAGAGCACCAGTAGATCCTTGTTGCGCAGACGAATGCAGCCATGGGAGGCGGGTACCCCCATGGGTTCGGTGTCGGGTGTACCGTGAATATAAATATACCGCGCCATGGAATCTACCGCGCCGAGACGGTTGAAGCCCCTCTCATCACCGCACAACCAAAGTATTCGTGTGAGGATCCAGTCTCGGCCGGGGAACTGACGGGCAAGCGCCGGAGTGTAGACCTCACCCGTAGGCCGCCGTCCCACCAACACAGCACCTTCAGGCAGCCCGGTACCTATTTTTGCTCTAATACGATGCACACCTAACGGAGTCTGCTCACTGCCGCTGAGCTGGCCAACACCCTTGCTAGCGCTTGAAATAGGCACCGTCAGTGTCGGCAGCCCGCCCCGTGAATGGCGCAGCTGCTGCTGATTAATGAGGATATGTATTGTCAATGATAGCCCCCGAACTGGAACTCGTCAGGGTACTTAAAAACCTTCCCAAGTGGAACCGGCTCACGACCTTAATGACGCAGACCGGCCGCCAGAAAGGGAACCATTCTGTAAAGAATAGCGGCGACTGTAGACCGGTCATCGTAGTCTCGCACAGCGATAGCTTGCATGGCGTCAAATCCTGACATCGTAAATGCCAAGCTGCCCAGCATAAAATTAAATCTCCAATAGAGCTCCGCCGGCTCCAGGTTCGGACAGGACGCGGTCAGCAGCTTCATGTAACGAACAAAAACACGGGAATAGGTATCACGCATATAACGGCGCAAATGCCCTTGAGACTGGGAAAAAGCCAACCCCAATAGGCGCATAAATACGGAAAGATCATTGTCCGAACGAGACTCGACCCTCAGGGCGGTATCCATCAACAACTTAAGGCAAGCGTCGACATCGTGTGAGGTGTCGCCCTCCTCCTCAAGCCGAGTCAGCTCGGCATCAAGGAGTTCGCAAAATGGATCGAGGAAGCGGGAGAACACAGCCTGTATAAGCGCTTTTTTTGAACCAAAGTGATAATTCACCGCGGCCAGGTTAACACCCGCCTGCCCTGTAATTGTGCGAAGTGAAGTCTCCGCGAATCCTTTTTCTGCGAACAGCTGCTCTGCTGCATCCAATATTCGAACTACGGTTTTGGATTGAGCCATCGTTATTATTCTTGAGCCATGGTTAATGAATGTACGTTCGTTTCAAACATACGTTTGCCGGTATGAAATGTCAACGTTTTCGGGGGGTTAACGGGTAACCTGGAGTGTGCAGCAGTTACCGTTGTTTGCCAGCAGACAAAAACTGTATATAATGCCAGTAACTGTATAAAATCACAGATGCGAAGGTAGGTACATGCAAAAACTAACTGCACGACAGGCTGAAATACTGGCGTTTATAAAATCCTACCTTGAGGAGAGCGGGTTCCCGCCAACCCGGGCAGAGATTGCGCGCGAACTTGGGTTTCGATCGCCCAACGCAGCGGAAGAACACCTGAAAGCGCTTGCCCGCAAGCAGGCAATCGAGATAATTCCCGGTGCCTCCAGAGGGATCCGCATACCAGGGCCTGTGGAGGAGGAGGGGCTTCCAGTTATAGGGCAGGTTGCCGCCGGTAGCCCCATCCTTGCGATTGAGCATATCGAGGAGCACTGCCCCTTAAAGTCGAATTTTTTTAACCCTGCCGCTGACTACCTGTTACGCGTTAAAGGCGAAAGTATGCGCGACATAGGGATCATGGATGGTGATTTGCTGGCGGTCCACAAAACCCAGAGCGTGCGTAACGGGCAGATAGTTGTTGCTCGAATCGATGACGAAGTGACGGTAAAACGATTTCATAAAAACCGTAATCGAGTCACCCTGTTTCCAGAGAACGACGAATTTCAACCGATTGAGGTTGACCTGACACAGGACTACTTTGAAATTGAGGGGCTAAGTGTAGGGGTTATCCGCCGCTAAGCGGACCTTGGGTTGCCTCGCTCAGTGGCAGTCGAGGCAGTGAGAAAAGATGTTCACCTGCTTACCGGGAGAGCGGTGCACACAGCGGACTCAATGAACCGTCTGGGATGCCTCAAGGGAGGGCGAACCTTCGGCCATGCTGCCTACAACGGCAATACCTGCGTTGATCATGGCTTTAGCGACCTCTACATGGCCCTCTTGCAGGAACAGCTTGGCCTCTTCCGAAAAATCGATCGTCACCAAAGGCTCCTCCTCATCTGAGCGCTGCAGTACGATTTCACCAGTAGGTAGCTCAACTATTTCAAGATAGGATGCGGGCATGGTTACAACTCTCGCGTTAGGGGGCGTGTATGCTACCACCTTTCACCCGCAACCACTACAGCGAGTCCGCTACCATTGTGCGGAAGCTTCCCGCAGTCGGAGCGTCAACTCATGGAGTTGGCGGTACCAGCTGTCACATTGCACAGGATCGATCCCTCCCCCGAAGGCAATTGCGTCAACGGCAATGTCAGCATCGTATCGAACCCGCGCATTGAGCATGGCGTGCAGCCAGTAGCTGGAACTCTTTTCCATTCGCTGCAACTCCGCCAGTTCCGGGCTTACCGTACCCTGTATAGCAAGGGCTTCACACACAGAGCTGAGCGTTGCCGCGCCCCCGGTGTAACCACAGGCTGCTGCCAACTCCATGTACAGGGATCTGTAGGCGGCGCCCAGCAAAAGCAGCACCGCCTCTGCATAGGCGTCATAGAGGGGCTCCCCTTTCGCAGTCTCCAGCGAGGCCCACTGATCCAATAGAAGCCAAGCCTGATGTAGGGAGCGCCCTGTAACCAGTTTCGAGTCCCTCACGCTTTTTTCTTGCGCGGTGTACCCTCTTCGACCCAGGCCCCATCCTTATGTAATGCCTTCCATCCAGAGGCCTTGCCGTCCACCTCACTCATCACATACTGCTCCTTGGTTTTTCGGCTGTATCGTATGATTGCGGCATTGCCGTCGGGGTCTTGTCGCGGAGCATCAAGCAGGAAGCCATATTTAGGGTCAAGTGCAGCCTGATGGGGAATTAGCTCTACCACTAGCGGAGCTCTGGTCTCCCGGTTCTTGGGAAACTGACTGGCGGCCAAAAACAGGCCCGCAGCACCATCGCGTAGAATGTAGGTATCCTCTACCTTTTCGCAGACCAGCTCCGGCATTGGAATTGGATCCATCTTGGGCGGTGCAGCTTCCCCACTCCTTAGTAGCTTGCGGGTGTTCTTGCACTCGGAGTTCGAGCATCCAAAGTATTTTCCAAAGCGCCCGGTTTTTAGCTGCATCTGTGCGCTGCACTTGTCACATTCGATAACAGGCCCTTCATAGCCCTTTATCTTGAATTGTCCCTTTTCTACCTCATAACCCGAGCAGTCCGGATTATTACCACAGACGTGAATTTTCCGGCCCTCGTCAATCAGGTAGCTTTCCATCGCTGTACCGCAGATTCCACAGCGGTGTTTTGCCCGTAGCGCCTTGGTTTCAGCCTCATCATCATCGAGGGCAATCGCCTCTTCACCAGGAATCAGGTTAACCGTATTCTTGCACCGCTCTTTAGGAGGAAGTGCATAACCCGAGCAGCCCATAAATACCCCAGTGCTAGCCGTGCGTATCTGCATGGGGCGACCGCAATCACTGCAGGGGATATCCGTAGGGGTAGGCAGGTTAGCACGCATACCATGCTCATCTTTCTCAGCATCCACAAGGCGTTCGCTGAACCCTTGATAAAAGGCATTCAGCAGCGCCTTCCAATCAAATCTACCGGTCGCAACCTCATCCAACTCCTCCTCCATACGCGCAGTGAAGCCGTAGTCAAGAAGATCACTGAAGGATTCTGTGAGCCGGTCCGTAACGATATCGCCCATTTTCTCAGCATAAAAACGCTTCTGCTTGATGGAAGCGTACCCCCTATCCTGAATGGTGGAAATAATCGCAGCATAGGTGGACGGACGGCCAATGCCTCGCTTTTCCAACTCCCGTACCAGTGCCGCCTCGCTAAAGCGAGCAGGAGGTTTGGTGTAATGTTGCAGCGGGTTGAGCTTAACCAGTGAAACGGCCTCGCCCTGGGTAAGTTTGGGAAGAATCACATCCTCCCCCTTCTTGCCACCCGGTGGCAGGATACGAGTGTACCCATCGAAAAGCAGTACCCGGCCTTTGGTACGAAGCTCAAACCCCGCGGCTTCAACCACAACACTGGTGCTGAGGTAGCGCGCTGGGTTAGCCTGACAAGCAACGAACTGGCGCCAAATCAAGTCGTAGAGCCTGACCGCATCAGATTCCATGCCGGCCAACATGCCAGAATGGGTCGTCACGGACGACGGACGGATAGCCTCGTGGGCTTCCTGTGCACCCTCTTTGCTGCTGTATCGAATGGCTGCCTCGGGGAGGTATTCGGCGCCGTATTCACTACCAATAAAATCGCGACAAGCAGCAACTGCCTCCTCACTCAAATTGGTCGAATCGGTGCGCATATAGGTGATATGCCCCGCCTCATACAACCGCTGCGCCTGCATCATCGTCTTCTTTACGCTAAAACCAAGGCGTGTGCTGGCAGCCTGTTGCAAGGTAGAGGTTATAAACGGCGCATTGGGCTTGGTAGATGTTGGCTTCTCGTCGACCCGCGCCACACGGTAGTTTGCACCCTCTAACTGGGCCAGGGCCTGATCGGTTTGCTCCTTACTGGTGGGCCGGAACGCCGAACCGTTTTGCTTACTGACTTCAAGGTTGAGTTTATCCCCCCCCTTGCTATTGCAGTCAGCATTAATTTCCCAGAACTCTTCGGGAATAAACGCTCGAATCTCGCGCTCGCGCTCTACCACCAGTTTTACCGCAACCGACTGTACACGGCCCGCCGACAGGCCCCGTGCGATTTTGGCCCATAGCAGTGGCGATACCATGTACCCGACGACTCGATCCAGAAATCGTCTGGCTTGCTGGGCATTCACCCGGTTGATATCCAGACTGGAGGGCGCTTCAAACGCCTCCTGAATCGCCTTTTTAGTAATTTCGTTAAAAACTACCCGGCGATACTTACTCTCATCTCCACCAATCGCTTCACGCAGGTGCCAGGCAATGGCCTCTCCTTCACGGTCCAAATCGGTCGCGAGATAGATTTGATCGGCATCTTTAGCAAGGCGGCGTAGTTCATCCACCACTTTTTCCTTGCCGGGCAAAATTTGGTAGTTGGCTTTCCAACCATTCTCGGGGTCGACCCCCATTCGCGAAATAAGCTGCTCCCGCGATTTTTTCTGTTTGTGGAGCACCTTTTCTTCAGGGTTCATCTTTCGGGTGATGGCCGCAGCCTTGGCGCGCGCTTTGGCATCGACCGGCTTGCGGGCTCCACCACTGGTGGGAAGGTCGCGAATGTGCCCCACACTCGACTTAACAACAAAATTCCGACCAAGGTATTTATTAATGGTCTTGGCTTTTGCGGGAGACTCGACGATGACTAATGATTTACCCATAGAATCCTGACTTTATGGCGAAAGTGAAATGCCATCCTACCTGATGGCACTATAGAACTATGCTTTTAGCAAAGTTGCGACATATATAAGGGCTGAGTTTGCAGGGGTCAAGAGGAAAGCACCGCTATATACCCATGTTTTTCTTATGGCTATACCCAGAGCCGGCTATTCCTTTTCCCTAACCCAGGAGAATCTTGGGCAGAACTTACCCTCAACTTTCACCTGGGATAGAAACATCTCCAGAGGGCGGACCCAAAGGCCTCTATCCCCGTAGAGCGGTTTGTAGACCACTAACTCCTCCTCATTTTCAGAGTGTCGAGCAACCCCAATGGCCAGATACTCCTTACCCTTGTAGTGACGATATACGCCGATTTTCAATTGAGTCATCTTTCCACCAAAACAAAAAAGCCGGAGACAAGCTCCGGCTTTTTCTGGGTATCGTTATCAGACCCGTTCGAAAACGGTTGTGATTCCCTGTCCCAGACCGATACACATAGTAGATACACCAACAGTACCACTATTTTGCTTCATTACGTTCAGCAGCGTACCTGAAATACGGGCGCCGGAGCAACCGAAGGGATGACCCAGAGCGATAGCGCCACCATTAAGGTTGACCTTTTCGTCCATTTTATCGAGCAGTTTGAGGTCTTTGAGCACCGGCAAAGCCTGCGCGGCAAAGGCTTCGTTTAGCTCAAAATGATCGACATCCGTAAGTTCAAGCCCTGCGCGCTTGAGTGCTTTCTTGGTTGCCGGTACCGGTCCATAACCCATAATGGCCGGATCTACCCCGGCAACAGCCATCGCGCGAATTACCGCTAATGGCTCAAGGTTAAGATCCTTGGCACGCTGCGCAGACATTACGATCATGCATGAAGCACCATCGGTAATCTGGGATGATGAACCGGCGGTCACGGTTCCGCCCTTGGGGTTAAACGCGGGCTTCAACTTAGCAAGCGATTCGGCGGTGGTTTCAGGGCGAATCGTCTCATCGTCAGTGAACAGACTAAGGTTACCCTCAGCATCATGCCCCTGCATCGGAATGATCTCATCACGGAAACGGCCATCAACCGTTGCGAGGTGGGCCCTCTGGTGCGAACGGGCAGCAAACTGGTCCTGAGCCTCGCGGGTAATGCCGTGCATTTTGCCCAACATCTCTGCGGTCAGTCCCATCATACCCGAGGCCTTCGCCGCGTAGAGACTCATGTGCGGGTTAGGATCCACTCCATGCATCATACCTACATGCCCCATGTGCTCAACTCCGCCGATAACAAACACATCACCGTTACCCGTCATGATGGCCTGTGCAGCGGTATGCAATGCAGACATAGAGGAACCGCACAGTCGACTGACAGTTTGGCCACAGGAAGTGTGCGGGATCGGTGTCATCAAGGATGCCATGCGGGCGATATTCCAACCCTGCTCCAGGGTTTGGTTTACACAACCCCAAATAACATCTTCAACCTCCGCTGGGTCGATGCCTGGATTACGGGCTAACAGACCGGTAATCAGATCCGCGGACAGGTTTTCAGCACGCACATTACGGTACATACCCCCCTTGGAACGCCCCATCGGGGTGCGTCCGAAATCGACGATAACTACGTCTCTAGGATTTAAACTCATAGCTTGGTTCTCGCTTTCGAATCGGTGTGCTGATTAGTTGCCAAAAAAGGATTTGCCGGCCTTAGCCATTGCGCGCAGTCCTTCTGTGGGGTGGTAAAGTGCTCCAAGATCGGCATATTTATCCGCCAGCTCACAGAACTCGGCAACGCCCATGGAATCAATATATTTAAGCGCACCACCACGGAATGGAGGGAAGCCGATGCCCATGATCAGAGCCATATCGGCATCCGCTGGGGATTCAACAATATTGTCCTCAAGGCAACGAACCGTCTCGAGGCACAAGGGGATCATCATGCGAGCAACAATCTCCTCGTCGGTGAACTCGCGCGCTTCACCACAGACAGGCTTGAGAAGCTCGTAAACCACCTCGTCGACCACTTTCTTGGGTTTCCCCCGCTTATCGGTTTCATAAGCATAGAATCCCGCGTTCGTTTTTTGGCCGAAACGCTTGTTATCAAACAAGACATCTCCAACGCTCTTAAAGTCTCGACCCATTCGCTCCGGGAAGCCTTCGGCCATAACGGCTTCTGCGTGCTGGCCTGTGTCGATACCGACAACGTCCATAAGGTACGCAGGTCCCATGGGCCAACCGAATCGCTCCATAACCTTATCAACTTGCTGGAAGTCTGCGCCATCGCGCATCAATCCTGCGAAACCGCCGAAATATGGGAAGAGGACGCGGTTAACCATAAAACCTGGGCAGTCATTGACAACAACCGGCGTCTTACCCATTTTTTTCGCGTAATTAACAACGGTGGCAATGGTTTCATCGCTGGTTTTCTCGCCGCGAATAACCTCAACCAAAGGCATCATGTGCACCGGGTTAAAGAAGTGCATCCCACAAAACTGCTCTGGACGCTCCAGGGCTGTTGCCAATTCGGTAATGGAGATGGTAGACGTATTGGAGGTCAGGAACCGATCCTCACCGATGTGCTTTTCACACTCGGCAAGCACGGCCTTTTTGACCTTTACGTTCTCTACCACGGCCTCTACAACTACATCGACGGTATTAAAATCGCCGTAGTTCAGGGTGGGGACAATTGCGTTAAGCACGGTCGCCATTTTTTCGGGGGTGACGCGCTTTCGACCCAACTGCTTCACCAGCAGCTTGGACGCCTCACTCAGGCCCAGATCGATACCCGCCTGCGCAATATCCTTCATCAGGATAGGGGTACCCTTTAGTGCGCTCTGGTAGGCAATACCACCACCCATAATGCCGGCACCCAATACCGCGGCACGTTCAATTTTCGCTGATTGCTGCTCATATTTTTTGGCCTTTTTCTTCAAGGCCTGATCGTTAAGGAACAGACCAATCAAACTGGCCGCAACATCGGTCTTCGCTAGCTTAACGAATCCCTTAGCTTCTACTTCAAGCGCTTTATCGCGCCCCATGCCAGAGGCTTTCTGGATCGTTTTAACGGCCTCTACAGGCGCGGGATAGTGAGGCCCCGCCTGACCGGCAATAAAGCCTTTTGCGCTTTCAAACGCCATCATGCCTTCCATCGGGTTCAGGCGAAGCTTGTCCAGCTTGGCCTGGCGCTTGGCTTTATAATCCAACTCGCCTGAAATACAACGCTGCACCAGGTTGAGGGAGGATTCACGCAACTGCTCTGGTGTTACAACCGCATCTACTGCCCCCGCCTTAAGGGCAACTTCAGGACGCTGCTCCTTGCCGCTGGCAATCCACTCGATCGCATTGTCCGCACCGACGATACGCGGAAGCCGGACAGTTCCGCCAAAGCCGGGGTATATCCCAAGCTTCACTTCCGGCAAGCCTACTTTAGCTGCGGTGGACATAACGCGGTAATCCGACGCCAGGCACATCTCGAAACCACCGCCGAGAGCAATGCCATTGATCGCGGTGACCGTAGGAAACTCTAGATCCTCAAACCCGTTAAAGATCTGATTAACCTCCAGGTTACTCTTGAGCAGCTCCTCTTCGGGCTTACTGAAGTTATCCAGAAATTCGGTAATATCTGCACCGACAATGAAAACATCCTTGGCACTGGTAACTATCAAACCCTTTACAGATTTGTCAGCCTTGAGTGCCGCTACGGCCTCGTTCAGCTCATTTAGTGTCAATGCATTGAATTTATTAACGGATTCGCCCTGCAGGTCGAAATTTAGCTCTGCTACGCCATTTTCAACCGGCTTCACCGTGATGGCTTTACCTTCGTAAATCATCAACTGATCTCCACGCTAGAGTTAAGGCAAGTTAGTTGCTGTGCTGTCTGTTGAGCTGCTTGCCGGCCACCCAACCTGGTATCTCCAAACTACCCGTAACGGGCGGACAGCCCCGTAGACCGATCATCGGCCCCTATTATTAGCCAAGACAACGCAAATTTCATACAAGCGTTTGAATTGAGAGGGTCACCTTCTTTGAAATGGAACTTTTTGTCAATAGGAGATTTTAGACCCGATTGTGCTCAATCGTTCACCCCTGCAAACATATTGGCTCTCTTTCAACCAATATATCCATATATATCAATATGTTAAGATATATTCCAAATATTCTTGCGGAATAGATTTATAGGCTCAAGTAGAAACAGGACTCACTCAAGGGGAACAGCAAGCAGCGCCTCAAGCGTATTGGAGATCGACCCTAGATCCGAGAGCGAGCCCTTTTCCTGCCACTCAACAGCAACCGCACCAGCGGTTAAAAGCACTCCGAATACGTCCTCTGGCAGATCAGCCAGTAACCTACCCAACGCCTCCGATGTCGCCCCATCGCAAGCGCGGTCCGGGGTCCAGCCAGGCACCGGACCTTCATCCTCTGGTATCCGTAGCAGGTGAAGGGTGGGCGCGCCCTCCTGCGGCACCGCTCTTGACTGGATATATTGCATATACGCTACTGCACCGTAGCCTCTATCCAAACCATGGGGCAGAACCCGGGTCTTATATTGGAGCTGCAGCCCCAACTCCTTGGCTCGCGAGCGCATTAACGCCTGTTTTTTATCTCGCCGCGATGGCATAACCCAGGTCAGTGTGCCAACAAGATATAGCACCACTACTGCTATGATGAGGTAAGTCATGATAATGTCGCACCTTATGGATTACACTGAACCAACAGGACAGTTAAGGAGAAAAGGATGAGTCAGTATAAACATATTCTGGTGGCGGTCGACCTGACCGAAGATGCTGGCATGGTGCTGGACAAAGCCCAGGAAATTGCGCGAAATAATGACGCAAAGCTCACGCTTGTTCATGTTGTCGAACCCCTCAGTGTCGCTTACGGCAGCGATATACCCCTCGACCTCTCTTCCCTGCAAGAGGAGATCACGGAGCAAGCTCGACAGAAAATTGATGGGCTCGCGGCCTCGATCGACGTTGCCCAGGGTGGACAGCACGTCGTCTATGGCCGCCCTGAGAAAGAGATCCATCGCATGGCAAAAGAGTTTGATGTTGACCTGATTGTCGTTGGCAGCCACGGTCGTCATGGACTTGCGCTGATTCTCGGATCGACCTCAACCAGCATTCTGCACGGCGCCAGCTGTGACGTACTCGCCGTTAGAGTCGGCGACTAAATAAGGGTGATGGCGGTCGCCAAGGCGACCGCAGACTGTTCCCTGAGGGACATCTCCAGCTGCCGACTTCTGGCAAGCGCTATACGAATTCCCGTCTCAACTTCTGCAACTGTGTTTCCAACGAGTAGGAAACGCTTGAGGAGAGAGTAAAGAAACTCAACAATGCTTTCAGATTAGAGTCCTCTCCGCAGGCAGAATGAATTCGTTGCCAGAAGGCCTGATTAACCAGCTGCAACTCTTTATTGTTTTCTACCAATCCCTTAAGGTCCCAGTCCGGCACTCCCCCCTCGCGATGAATAAAATACTGTTGCGTCAGATAAATAGAAACCGATCTTAGAATAAACTCATCCATCGTCGTAAAGGGCAAATGGTGTCGAGCCATGGGTTTCAGCTTGGTTAAAATTGGGCAGTTGCTTGAAGCCATAATAAGCCCCATCAAGGCGCGAAGCCCCTCTTCCAGACCGACCATTTTTACGTACTCGCGCTCGGCACTCACTACGGTCACCGACGCTTTTTTCATCGACGGCAAATCCTTGAAATCATCGACGACCTGGCGCAGGTCAAGCGCCACAGGGCAATGACTATTTTGCTTGGCATCCAATGGGCAGTTAGTACAACGGCAATGCCCTAACTGGGTCCACTCGGGCTCAAAGGTGAGGTCGAGATCCGGATCCTCTTTCCTGTCTACCTCAATGTCATAATGAAGCTCGAGGTTGTGTTCCAGTTTAAACGTGTACTCAATGTGCATCAGTAAGCTCCCTTCATTCGCCCGCTTCACCAGCGACTATCAACTCCAGCTCAGCCCAGCGATCTATCTTCTGTTCCAGCACCGCTTCCAGTTCCATAAGTCGTGACAAGGCTGTGTCCACGACCTTCTGGTCCTGCTGGTAAAAATCATGTTCAGCACTCTTAACCTGAAGTAGCTCAAGCTCCTTTTCGAGATTTTCAATCTCCTGAGGGAGTTGATCCAGCTCTCTTTGCAGTTTATAGCTTAACTTCACTTTCGCCTTGGCTTTGGGTGCAACGACCCCCTGAGAACTCCCGGCCTCAACCGGGGTTGCTTGGGGTTGGCTAGGACCTTGCCCAGATGGCTCCGGCAGCAGTTTATCCAGCGCTCCGCCCTGACTCAACCAATCGGAGAAACCACCTACGTACTCGCGAATGACCCCGTCACCTTCAAACACCAGAGAGCTGGTGATCACGCTATCAAGAAATGAGCGATCGTGGCTAACAATCAGAACCGTCCCGGTAAACTCTACCAACAGCGATTCCAGAAGTTCCAGGGATTCAACATCCAAATCGTTAGTCGGCTCATCGAGCACCAACAGGTTGGCGGGCTTACTAAACAGCTTAGCCAGCAACAAGCGATTTCGTTCACCTCCAGAGAGCGCCTTTACAGGCGTGCGTGCGCGACGGGCGGAAAAAAGGAAATCGCCCAGATAGCTGATCACATGGCGATCACGACCATTGATACTAATCGAGTCCCGCCCCCCGGCAACGTTATCAATAACACTTTTCTCGGGATCAAGCTGGGACCGCAATTGATCGAAATAGGCAACCTCGAGTTTCGTGCCTAACTCCACCTTACCCTGCTGGGGGCCGATCGAACCGAGCAGTAGCTTAAGCAGCGTACTCTTGCCACAGCCGTTGGCTCCAATGAGCCCGACCTTGTCCCCGCGAATCACCGTAAGCGACAGATGGTTAATGACGGGTTCGTTACCGAAGCCTAGGCTAACGTCCGTTAGCTCAGCCACCAACTTACCGGAACGCTCCGCTCGGTCCACAGTGAAATTGGCCTGCCCCTGGCGCTCTCGCCGCTGCGCCCTCTCGCGGCGCATCGCCTCTAGCGCACGAACCCGGCCCTCATTTCGGGTCCGACGCGCCTTGATACCCTGTCGAATCCAGGTTTCCTCCTGCGCCAATCTTTTATCAAACTCATCATTGTGGCGCTCTTCAACTTCCAGCAGATGGGCTTTATGCTCGAGAAAGGAGGCATAGTCGCCCTTCCACTCGGTCGTAAACCCGCGATCAAGCTCCACGATTCGGGTTGCGATATTTTGTAGAAAGGTTCTATCGTGGGTAATAAAAAGGATGGCCCCTTTGAAGTCGAGTAACTGCTCTTCCAGCCATTTGATCATCAAAATGTCGAGATGGTTGGTTGGTTCATCGAGCAGCAGCAGGTCGGGATTCGATACCAGTGCTTGTGCGAGAATGACTCGACGCCGCCAGCCCCCGGAAAGCTCGCCCATAAGCTTGTCCGCGGGCAGCGAGAGGCGCTGAATAATTCGCTCGATGCGCTGATTAAACTCCCAGCCGTCCCGCGCTTCCAGCTCATGCTGCACCTTTTCAAGCGCGTCCATCTTTGAGGGGTCCTCGGCGACATCCAACACAAGATGATGGAATTTAGCGAGCAACGATCCCACTTCGGGGAGCCCGGCTGCAATAACATCAAATACCAGTTGGTCGTCTGCATCGGGCAACTCTTGGGGAAGCTGCGATATCTTTAGCCCCGGACGGCGCCATATGGTTCCACTATCGGGCATCATCTCCCCATCAACCAGTCGCAGGAACGTTGATTTTCCAGCGCCGTTACGACCAATCAGGCAGGCGCGTTCGCCACGGGTAATGGAAAAATCAACCCCATCCAATAGGGGGGTATCGCCGTAGGCGGCGCTAACGCCGTCAAAACGAAGCAAGGGCATGGGTATACTCGTCAATGGAATCTTGGGGGGCGAATTCTACACCCTGGAAAGGCCTAAATCGAAGCCCACCACAAATAACCCCAGGATCCGTGACCCAGAGCATCCAAACCGCCTGCCATCTCTACTTATTAGCCATAAATTGGCCCTTTTTGCTTTTAAGAATGTAAAAATCTAATAAGTTTGGAATAGACACAGCTTTTGTTAGAAATTCCCGTTACTCTTAATTTTAAAAAGGGCTTCACCACAAAGGGTGCGCGGTATTTATGGTAAGAATCCGTTTTATACTTCCCCTGATCTTATTGCTGGTCAGTATCAGTAGTCAGGCTAACATCCCGGATACAGCGATAGATTTTAGCCGGGAGCGCGTTCTTTACGAGCAGGCGCTGCACGCCTTGTCCAAGGGCCGGATCGGGAGCTACCAACGTCTTCGCAAACAACTAACCCAATACCCCCTCTATCCCTATTTGCTCCACAGGGATTTGATGCGCAGGCTATACACGCTTCCAAATGAGGCGGTGGCGGCATTTATCCGCCGTTACCCCGATTTGCCGGTTACCCGAAAACTGCACCGAGCCTGGTTAAAAATGCTGGCGACCAAAGGCCACTGGGATACCTTCAATACGCACTATGAGCCAGCGATTGCCAACGACAGTTTACAGTGCTTTTTCTACCGTAGTGCGCTAGCCAAAGGGGATGTAGAGAAAGCCTGGTCAGGAGCAAAACAACTTTGGCGAACAGGGCAGTCCCGTCCGGATAGCTGTGACCCGCTATTCAAAGCCTGGCATCAAAGTGGACAGCTGACCGCTGACCTGGTGTGGGAGCGGATCACCCTCGCTTACGAAAGGCGCAATGGAACTCTTGGTCGTTACCTTATCCGTTTTTTACCCGACAATGAAAAGGCCCTGGGGCAGCTCTACCGCAGCGTTTACAGGAATCCCAAACAGCTTTCCGATACCCGCCGATTCTCTCCATCGGGAGATCGCTTTACCGACATCATCTATATAGGGCTCCACCGTCTTTCCTACAAGGACCCGGTTAAAACCCTCGAGCTGTGGAACCAATATCAGGCACAACGACCCTTCACGGAATCGCGCCAACGCGCCATGAACGGTCGTATATCTCTCTATTTGCTTAAGCAGTTCAATAGTCAGGAACTTTCCTGGATAGAGGACCTGAGTAACAGCGGCCAACACCCTGCACTAATTGAGTGGCGAATTCGTTTGGCATTGAGGGAGCAGGACTGGCACGACACCCTGACCTGGATCGCACAGTTACCCGAGGCAACCCGCAACGACCCACGCTGGCGGTACTGGGAAATTCGCGCCCAGGAAGCGCTTGAGCCGATTCCTGCCCCGGAGTATTTCGAGCGTCAGTACGATGAACTCGCGAAAAAGAGAGGGTTCTATGGTTTTATGGCGGCGACGAAAAACGGTAGTAAACCCACGATTTCGGACCTTCCTGTTACCCTGGAAGCCCCTGTCCACAACTCAGTATCCACCCTGCCCGCTATCCAGAGGGCCTATGAGTTTTTCCTTCTGAAAGACCTTACCGCTGCGCGCAGAGAGTGGAACTTCCTCTCCAACCGCCTCAGTCAACCTGAGCTTATCGCTGCAGCCCGCATTGCCCACGAGTGGAAGTGGTTTAACCAGGCCATTCGCAGCGCTATCAGTGCAGAGCAGTGGGACGATATGGAGCTCCGTTTCCCCCTCGCGTTTAAAGACAAAATCGTGCAACAGAGCCAACGAAATAATCTTAACAGCAGCTGGGTATTCGCCGTTGCTCGTCAAGAGAGCGCATTCATGCACGATGCTCGCTCCAGTGCCGGTGCGTTGGGCCTATTGCAGCTGATGCCGAGCACCGCAAAACAGGTTGCCCGACGCGCGAAGTTTAGTTATCGCGGCAAACGGGACCTGTTAAACCCCACCACCAACATCCTCCTCGGAAGTAACTACCTTGCCCAGCTGTTAAAGCAGTTCAAGGGTAACCGGGTATTAGCCACGGCAGCGTACAACGCGGGACCACACCGGGTAAAACAGTGGCTCAATAGCAGTGGCTCACTGCCGTTTGACGTGTGGATAGAGACCATCCCCTTTTCAGAAACCCGCCAATACGTTCAAAACGTGCTCAGCTTCAGCGTTATCTATAGCGACAAGTTGGGGGGCAACTCTCAACTGTTGAGCATGGATGAGATAAGCCACGATTACAGCCTTAACTGATCACCCTGACCCGATCCCCTACCCGTAACGTTCCCTCGTTACGGTGGATCAAGTTTTGCCCAAACATTACCCCTCCCGCCTGTCGGCGGTACCGGCTTAACGTCTGCAACGGCTCCTTGCCCCCAGCACCGGTAACAGGGTCGACGGTGGTCAAAATACAACGGCTACAGGGCTTGACGACCGAGCAACGGATGCCACCAATTTCAATCTCGTGCCACCGATCCTCCTCAAAGGGTGTATCGGTGGCTACCACCAGATTTGGGCGAAAACGATCCATGCTAACCGGTACCTTCAAACGGCTATTCAAGTCGCGTAGTGACGCCTCACCGATCAACAACAGGGGAAAACCATCTGCAAACGAGGTGACAACGCCCTCTTCTGCATATTGAAGATCTACCTGGCGTCGACAATCAGGTTCCATATAGACCAACCGACAGGGCGTATTCAATACCCTTTCAAACCAGCGCGCAGCGTCGTCTCCCCCATCCAGGGCAGATACCTCATCGTTCCAGACGACTACCGACCTCCTGCCTGCTATGGCGTCCGGCCTTGCTACGATCAGCGATGGATGCCCACTGCAGCTTAGGCTCAGTCCGTCCGCGAAAGGCTCTACTACGACCGTTGTCAGTAACGGAAATTTACGCCCGGTTATAAATTCTCCCGCAGGGGTTACTAGCATCCAGCGACGGTCCCCGCACAAACCCAAATGGTCCATTGTCCAGAGTTCGGGCGACAGCTTTCGGGCAGATTTAAGCGGATATAGATTAATCTGTGTGAGTAGCATAATGACCCCCTCTTTTGCGGTGGACCTGTCCCCCTACGAACACAGGCATTTACAACCGGGTTTACCGTATCAACATAACGGATTATGGCACCAGTTCGGTTTCTACCTAGTTATTTACCGAACCATTTTCAGCTACACTGGCGCGATTATCCTGTCTTTGCCTTAGCTCCCCTTCAAAGGATCGATTCATGTTACCTCGCTTTGTCATTATGGTGCTCGCCCTCGTCCTCGTGTTTGGGGGGATTTTTGGCTTCGAGCTCTTCAAACAGCAAAAAATTGAGGAGTATCTGGGCAATTTTAAGCCGGCCCCGGTTACCGTATCCGGCGATCTGGCAACCCAGGAACAATGGATCCCCTATCTATCATCTGTGGGTACTTTACTCTCCCTGCATGGGGTAGAGGTTGCTAGCGAACAGAGTGGTATCGTATCGAAAATCCTCTTTCGCTCCGGGCAAAGCGTGCGCAAAGGTGATCTCCTCTTGCAGCTTGACGACAGCGTTGAACAGGCCAACCTTAGAAGCTTCAAGGCACAGCTCAATTTGGCCGAACTCAACTTCAATCGCGATAAAACCCTGATCGCCCGCAAAGCTATATCCCAAACCCGATACGATCAAGCCAAAGCTGAGCTGGATCAGGCTCAAGCTCAGGTACAGCAAACCCAAGCCATCATCGAACAAAAGAGTATAAGAGCTCCCTTTTCCGGCGCGCTAGGCATTCGCAATATTGAGGTCGGGCAGTTCCTCCCATCCGGGATGGACATTGTTACCCTACAGGCCTCCGATCGGCTTTACGTCGATTTCAATTTACCGGAACAAAACGTTCCGTTGCTGCGTCAGGGCCAGCAGATTGAATTTCGAGTTGAGGCCCATCCCGACACCCGGTTTGTCGGCGAAATCCAGGCCCTTGATGCCCGTATTAATAGCAAAACACGGAATATCCTGGTACGCGCCGTGGTTGAAAACCCTGAGCGACTGTTGACGCCCGGCATGTTCGCCGACATCCGCGTCCTTACCGGTGCCCCCCAGCCGGTGACGACATTGCCGGAAACAGCCATTACCTACTCACTCTATGGCGATACTGTTTTTAAAATTACGGCGGATGAGGAGGGAACACTGAGTGTTCTGAGGCACCCGGTTAAAACAGGACGAATTCAGCAGGACCGCATTGAGATTCTGGAGGGGGTTGAGGTCAACGAGCGAGTCGTCACCTCTGGCCAACTCAAACTAAACAACGGCACGACGGTTGTTATCGCAGATTCAGTTGCAAAGGATCTGTAGTTCAATGAAATTCACAGACCTCTTCATCAAACGCCCCGTACTCGCCTCGGTGGTTAGCCTGTTTATTTTGCTACTCGGCATCCAAGCCTTCCAGAACCTGAGTATCCGCCAATACCCCGAGTTGGAAAACTCGATTATCACCATAACAACAGCCTACCCCGGCGCTAATGCGGATATTATCCAGGGTTTCATTACCACCCCGATACAGCAAGCCATCGCCAGCGCTGAAGGGATCGACTACGTCACCTCCAGCAGTCAGCAAAGCGGATCAACTGTCAGTGCATACATCAAGCTTGGCTATAGCGCTAACAGTGCATTGACAGAGATTCAGGCCAAGGTTGCCGCCGTGCAAAACGAGCTGCCCAGCGAAGCAGAAAAGCCCGTTATCAGCAAAGCCTCAGCCCGTGGTTCGGCCCTCATGTACATCAGCTTCTTTAGCGATGAGATGAGTAATGAGCAGGTAACCGACTACCTGGTTCGAGTTGTCCAACCCAAACTGTCTACCATTGACGGGGTGGCGGAAGCGCAGTTACTGGGTGCAAAAACGTTTGCCATGCGGCTATGGCTCAACCCTACCCGAATGGCTGCTTATGACGTAACGCCCAAGGAAGTTAAAGACGCTATCCGGGAAAATAACTTTTTGACCGCGGCGGGTGAAACACAGGGTGCCTATGTAGCGACCGCGGTTAATGCCCTTACCGACCTCAAGGACCCGGAGAGTTTCTCCAATATCGTAATCAAGAGCCAGGGAGATACGCTGGTCCGGATGCGCGACATAGCACGGGTCGAGTTGAACGCCGAGAATTTTGACAGCTACGTGGCATTCAATGGCATTAGTTCGGTCTATATCGGTATCAGCAGCACCCCGAGTGCCAACCCCCTTGATGTTATTGATCTGGTGCGCGAACGCTTCCCAGAGGTCACCACCCAGCTACCCGCCGGATTACAGGGTGAAATAGTTTACGACGCTACCGAATTTATCCAGGCATCTATCGACGAAGTGGTAAAGACACTGCTAGAGGCCAGCCTGATCGTAATCTTCGTCGTATTCCTTTTTCTGGGGTCGTTTCGCTCAGTTATCATCCCGGTTATTACCATCCCCTTATCGATAGTGGGTGTCCTCTTTTTTATGCTGGTGATGGGTTACAGCATCAACCTGTTAACCCTGCTCGCAATGGTGCTGGCGGTAGGCTTGGTGGTTGACGACGCGATCGTCGTCGTAGAGAACATACATCGCCACCTTGAGGAGGGGCTCTCCCCCTACGAATCTGCATTGAAAGGAGCAAGGGAGATCGCCCTGCCGGTTATTTCAATGACAATCACCCTCGCCGCCGTCTACGCGCCGATCGGATTTATGGGAGGGTTAACGGGTAAATTGTTTACCGAGTTTGCCTTTACTCTCGCCGGCGCGGTGCTTATATCGGGGATCATCGCACTGACCTTATCGCCGATGATGTGTGCCAAGCTGCTTCGCCATGAAAGCAATGATAGCGGTTTTGCTCACCGGGTTGACCGTATATTCGACCGTTTGCGTCAGGGTTACCACCGCCAATTGCACTCGGTATTGAACTACCGACCCGTTACCCTGCTCATGACGGTGACCATCCTGGCCAGCATCCCCTTTCTCTACCTGTTCACCAAGAGTGAACTGGCGCCTACCGAGGATCAAGGGATCGTCTTTATATCGGCTAACGCCCCCAAGTACGCCAATCTGGACTACTTGAATCATTACACCCAGGGCTACGAGTCGATCTTCAAGGAGTTTCCGGAGTTTTCTCACAGCTTTCTGATTAATGGCTCAGGCTCGGTTCAAAACTCAATTGCGGGCATGGCCCTTAAACCCTGGGACCAACGACAACGGACCCAGATGAACCTGCAGCCCCAGGTGCAAAAAGAGCTGGCGAAGATTCCAGGGCTTCAGATCTTCTCGTTTAATATGCCCTCTCTTCCTGGCGCCGGCGGCGGGTTACCGGTCCAGTTCGTGGTCAATACGACCGCCGACTATGAAACCCTCTACCAGGTATCCGAGCGCATAACCCAGGCGGCTCGTGAAAGCGGATTGTTTATGTTCGTCTCCAACGAACTCCGCTTCGACAAGCCCGAAACCAAGGTGTTAATCGACCGGGACAAAGCTGCCCAGCTAGGCATCAATATGCAGGATATCGGCGACGCCTTCTCCCTCCTGCTGGGAGAGTCTCGCATCAACCGTTTCTTCCTCGAAGGCCGTAGCTATAAGGTGATTCCCCAGGCAGAACGGGAGATGCGTAACAACCGGGATTGGCTGCAGCACTATTACGTGAATACCGACAGTGGGGACAAAATCCCCCTGTCCACGCTGATTCGTATCGAATCCACCACCCGTCCCGGACAGCTAAACCAATTCCAACAGCTCAACTCCTCCCTGATACAGGGTGTAATGGCGCCAGGAGTTACCATTGGTGATGCTCTCGACTTTCTAAACCAGAAATCTGGTGAGCTATTTCCCCAGGGATTCTCCAAAGATTATTCAGGTCTATCTCGACAATATGTAGAAGAGGGCAACAAACTCTTTTATACCTTCTTGGTATCCCTTGCGGTCATATTTCTGGTGCTCGCGGCGCAATTCGAGAGTTTTCGGGACCCGCTGGTTATTCTGGTGACGGTTCCCCTCTCAATTTGTGGTGCGATGATTCCCCTCGCGCTGGATTTCGCCACGTTCAACATCTATACCCAGGTCGGGTTAGTGACGTTGATTGGATTGATCAGTAAACACGGGATCTTAATCGTCGAATTTGCCAATAAGTTGCAACAGGAAAAAGGTATATCTCCCAGGGAAGCGGTGGAGGAAGCCGCCTCCATCCGCTTACGCGCGGTATTAATGACAACCTTCTCGATGGTGCTTGGCGTGGTTCCCCTAATACTCGCCACCGGAGCCGGAGCGGTCAGCCGTTTTGATATCGGTTTGGTATTGGCAACCGGCATGACCATCGGTACCTGTTTCACCCTGTATGTGGTGCCAACACTGTACACGCTACTAAGCAAAGGACACACCACGCCCCTCCCCGCTGCTGACTAGGGCTGGGGTTCGGCCAGTGGCGGGCAGAACAGTGACGAGCAAAGCCGCGGAGGGGATCGCTGCACCTTCGCATACGGCCCGGTAATACAGGCAGCCTTCGGAGGTCGCTCTTAGAATGGACAGGTCGAGTGTGGGGGGGGGGTAAACAGAGCGGCGATTACAGGCCTGCAGGCACCCTGTAATCGTTAGCTTAACGAGCCAAGCACAAGGCCACGATTGGCGCACACTCCCACGCCCCTTAAGGTAAAAGTCACATCACCATTGATCTCTCTCAAGCCTTTTACACAGTCAAAGGGTGACGCACTGCCAACACGCTGCGTAGAATTAAACGCTACGGTGTATTAAGGGAGAAGGGGTTTGGATACTCCACCGGGAAGATTACTGGCGCGGCAACCGGTTTTTGATGTGGACCGCCAAATAAAGTGCTTCGAGCTTCAACTAGACGACAGTGCGGACGCGAGCACGGGTCTATTGCCTGAAGCGGAAACGCCACCCTCGCACATCGTAAACGACCTCTGCATCGAAGACCTCGTAGGAACCTATCCTGCGATGCTCTCGCTTTCACACGACCTTGTGCTTCCTCTGCCCGGCCTTGCTACCCAAAGTAACATCATAATGATAACCCCAAGTACCAAGGCAAGCGCCCCGCTGGTTACTGCACTTCAGGATTTTCGCAAAAAGGGGGTACGTATTGCCCTCGATAGTTTTGACTTGTCGTCCGATCAGCAACCGCTAATCCCCTACACCGACATCGTCGCCGTGGACGTACTGCATCAACCATCAAACTCAGTAGTATCGATTTCGGAGCACTTTAATGAGCTTCCCGTGGCGCTTATGGCAAGGAATGTCGATACTTATCAGGCCTTCGAGTTTTGTGGCAAGGCAGGCTTTGAACTGTTTCAGGGTGAGTTTCTCTGTAAACCGGAAAAGAGCAACGGAAAAGACATAAGCTCCAGTCAGCTGGCTGTGCTCAAGCTTCTGGAGATGTTGCAGGATGAATCGATCACTTTCGCCCAACTGGGCGCCGTGATCGACCAAGACCCCATTCTAACCCTTAAGCTCGTTAAGCTGGTCAACTCACCCATCTACCGACGGGGACGAGAGATCGACTCCATAGAGCGCGCGGTTTCCATGCTGGGCATACAACAGGTCAAAAAGCTTGTTTCCATGATCTCGGTTTCCGCAGCTTGCTCCAAACCGGATGCATTAGTGGTCATCGCCCTCACCCGCGCCAATATGCTCGAACACCTTGCCCGGTTCGCCTCCCTCCACCCTGGCCAGCTCTTTCTGGCCGGTGTACTGTCGTTGATGGACGCGTTTATGGATCGACTGCTGCCGTCACTGATCGAGGGCCTGTCGTTGACCAATGAACTCAAGCGGGCGGTATTGCATCTAGACGGGCCGATGGGCACGCTGCTCAAGGCATCAATTCAATTTGAACGTGCACAGTGGCAACAAATTGATTGGCAAGCTCTCTCCAAAATAGGTGTTACTCCTGACGCCATGCGAGACAGCTATCTACACGGTTTACAGATGGCTCAGCGTATAAGTAACGAACTCGACGGTGCGCATCACTCAGGGTAGCCGGTGATCG
The DNA here is from genome assembly GCF_049985285.1 of Aestuariirhabdus sp. LZHN29. Taxonomy (NCBI): domain Bacteria; kingdom Pseudomonadati; phylum Pseudomonadota; class Gammaproteobacteria; order Oceanospirillales; family Aestuariirhabdaceae; genus Aestuariirhabdus; species Aestuariirhabdus sp. LZHN29. The sequence goes on from NZ_JBNIEU010000005.1 coordinate 205,970, forward strand.
CTCGAATCTCCTGATAAAGGGGTTTCAGGCGTCTGTACATCTGTCGATAGACGCGCTGATAGAGCTGCTCGTATAACCTATGCACTTCAGGGTCGGGGGTAAAAACTTTTCCGGTTCGCGTCATCGCCGCAACCGCGGCGGGAAAGCTCGGGTGCATTCCGATGCCGACCGCGGCATCGATCGCTGCCCCCAAGCCAGAGGTTTCATAAGTGTGGGGGCGTTCCACCGGGAGACCAAAAATATCAGCGGTGATCTGCATGGCCGCATCGCTTTGAGAGCCCCCCCCGGACACACTCAAACGAGTAATCTTACGCCCACTGCGCCTCTCTATCTGCTCTTTGCCCTCGCGCAGGCCATAGGCAAGCCCCTCCAGTATGGCTCGGTAAATATGGGCTCGGGTGTGGAGATCACCAAAACCGATAACCGCCCCTTTCATATCGCGATCGTTGAGTCCGGGTGACCAGTAAGGCTGTAACATCAATCCCATCGAGCCCGCAGGAACCTTATTGACCAGTTCGTCGAACAGCTCTTCGGCGGTAATACCCAACTCTTTAGCGCGCAGAGACTCGCGCAACCCAAACTGGTGTTTAAACCAGCTCACCATCCAGAAACCCCGGTAGATCATCACCTCGGTATTGTACGCATCGGGTACTGCCGCCGCATAAGGCGGAATAAATCGTAGCGGTTCAACATAACGGTAACTATTGGTATTGATAGTGGCCGTGGTACCAAAGCTAAGGCAGCCAACATAGGGCTTTAAGCCACCTGAGCCGAGCACTTCACAGGCTTTGTCGGAGGCCGCCGCAATCAAGGGTATACCGGCGGGAATACCGGTCACAGCGCTGGCCGCGACGGTTATCGTGCCCAGACGTTCCCCCGGCTTAACCAATTCGGGTAACTGCCCGGGTTTGACACCACTGCACGCCCAAGCCCAGTGATGGCGGCTCGCCCACTGCTGCTTTCGATAATCGAAGGGTAGATATCCAACAATGGCGCCGACCGAATCCCGATAGCAGCCGGTAAGACGGTGGGTCAAAAAGCCCGACAGCAGCACAACTTTATGGGTACGTTCATAGATCTCAGGCTCCCGCTGAGCAATCCAGTTTGCCTGCGCCTTGGAGCGGAAAAAATCTACTTTATCCTGCTGTCTGGCTAACCAAAAAACGCTCTTCCAGGGTTGAGGTATCGGAGCGGTTGTCTCGGCGCGACGCTGGTCAAGCCAAAGAATCGCCGGACGTAAAGCCTTTCCGCCAGCATCCAGATTGATCACGGTGCCCCGTTGTGTCGTCAAGCTCACGGCAACCACTCGGGATGCATCAACCCCCGAGGTAGCCCAAAGCTGCTGACAAACCTTGCCGAGTTTCTCCCAAAAATAATCGGCCTCCTGTTCCGCCCAGCCCGGCGCTCTGGAAACATAAGCCTCCAGTTCCAGCTTGGCCTTGGCAACAAGCACTCCCTGCGCGTCAAACAGCAACGCACGAACGCTTTGGGTGCCATTGTCCAGCGCAAGAATCAAATCAGGGTCAACCATCTAAAGGCTCCGGCACTCCATAATAGCGCTCAATGATATTGAGGTATCGACTCTGCTCTTGCTCCCAGACCTCTTCATCCCACCCCAGAATTGGCAGGCATAGCTCTTTGATCTGGGGCAGCCAGTCACGGGCGCCGTGGGGCAACTGCACACCGATTCGGGTTCTCCTCAACAGCAGGTCATCGAGATGCACCACCTGTTGCGCGCTTGCCGCCCAATAAAGTTCACACCACAGCGTTGGTGTACTGCCTACGCGCTGCGAGTTAGCATTGAGCGGCCACCATTCGGACAACCGGCGACCATAGCGTCCTACCAATCGGCGCCAGGCTCCTGCGCCCAACTCTCGCGGACAGGCCATCACCAGTCCAGACTCAAACATCGGCACCTGATCCGTTTGCAGGCCCGGCAATAAGCCTTGTGCGGCTATGCGATCCAGCACCTGGTCGGCAATCGCACGGAACGTCGTTAGTTTGCCGCCCCCAACCGAAACCAGCCCGGGCTCACTCCATACTGCGTGCTCCCGCTTCTCATCGGAAGGTGACACCCCCTCCTTTTCACTGATTACCGGTCGCACGCCGGACCAGGTAGAGAGAATCTCATCTGCCTGCAGATTAAGGTCCGGGAACTGATAGTCCAGGCACTGCAGCAGATAATCCAGTTCAACGCGATTGATCGACGGGTCCTGATCCATTGGCTGGTCATGATCCAGATCCGTCGTTCCTATTACCGTGGTCTGCTCCCATGGGAAGATAAATACATTCCGACCATCGACCGGGTGCGGCAGAGCCAGCGCGCTACCAATGGGAAGGCGGTGCCCGGGTATAACGATGTGACTCCCCCGCAGCGGACGAATTCGCTGTTGCTTATCGCCCTCCTTGCCACCGAGCTTTCCCCATAACTTGTCGACCCAGGCACCACAGGCATTGACCGTGCAGGATGCATTGACAGAAAAGACCTGATTCTCGACCACATCTTCCAGCTTCACGCCAATAACAGCGTCATCCTTATAGATCAAGTCAGAGACCTGGAGGTAGTTGATCGCAACGGCGCCCAGTTGGTGAGCTTCATCGAGGGTACGCAGAACCAGCCGGGCATCATCGGTGACGGCATCCTCGAATCGTGTTCCTGCGACGAGGCCCTGGCAACGTATACCAGGCAACATCTCCCGGGTCTCCTCCGCATCCAGCCCGCGATGGGTCACTCGACCGGCGAAATAGTCATACAGCTTAAGGATAAGGCGCAGCCCGAATCTCTCAACCCAACGCCCACGGTAGTGAGCATAGATATAACTCATCGGCTCGACCAACCCGGGCAATTGGTTGGCCAACAGCTCTCTCTCCCGCACTGATTCCCGGGTAAGGGCAAAGTCACCCTTGGCCAGGTAACGCAAACCACCGTGCACCATTTTGGAGGAGCGACTCGAGGTACCCCAGGCAAAGTCTTTCTGCTCCACCAATAGCACCTTTAACCCACGCTGGGCCGCGCGTAATAGAATCCCCGCACCGGTAATTCCGCCACCAATAACGACCAAATCCCACTGGGTTTGCTGTACCAGGGTTTGCTTTATCAGCTGTTTACGTTGTGCTGCGGCGTCCATGCTCGCTCCTGTGTCTATAAGGGTGCTTAATCATTCAGCAGTGTACCGGGGTTTAGCTGCTGCTTCTCGTCAAACAGGCCACAGATCTGCCCCATCCTCTCCATCGCATATTCGCCTTTTTCTATCTTAAGGTAGGGGGCGTGATCTTTACCCACTCCGTGCTGATGGCTGATGGTTCCCCCAAGTTCCACCACGACCCGAGAGGCTTTCGCCTTTAGCGTTTGCCACCGTTCCAGCGTAGCCTGCGGGTCCGGTCCAGCCCTGAACAGATAGGTGGTATAGATACTGGATCCCTGCGGGTACACATGAGACAGGTGGGAAAACACATGTACCGACTCCTTATCCTGTTCCAGCGCTGCCGAGAGGGTCTTTTCAATGGCCTCCATCAGCGGGGAGACGTTGCTCCAGGGCGTGCAGGTTTCAAGGGTGTCCACCATATACCCGTGGTGCCACAGGGATTCACGCAGATAGGGAAACCGGAACCGACCATGACGCCAACGTTTACCCAGTATCGAGCCCACATAAACACCTTCCGCCCGACGTATGAGGGAACGGATTTGACGGTGGGCGCTGCGGTGTTGCGGCTTGCTACCGGTAATCCCAAAGGTCAGCATGGTCGCTCCCTCCTTGCCTCCTTCGCCGACCCGATTACCCCGCAGGCGCAGATAACCTTCCAGCAGGGAGATCGCTTTGGCATGGCCGGCGAGGCGTAACTGGGTATAGGTCTCCAGTGGATTACTCAGACGCAGCATCGATAAACCGATACGCTGTTGCGCCGCCTGTTTAACCACGGCTACGCCCTGCTCCCAGTCAGGAAGGAAGGCCACATAGAAACCCTCTTTCTCTGGCAAGGGACTAATACGCACATCGATCTCCGACAGGATACCTATACGACCTTCCGACCCCATAACCAGCTCGCGGAGATCCATGCCCGCAGCGGAGGCAGGAATGGGTGCTATCTCGAGGCAGCCATCAAAGGATTCCAGTTTGCCTCCCGCAAAGAGTTGCTCGATACGCCCATAGTGCAATGACTGTTGCCCACTGGAACGGCTGGCGACCCAGCCTCCCAGGGTTGAGAGTTCAAAGGACTGTGGGTAATGGCCCAGGGTGAAGTTCTGGCCGCGCAACTGTGACTCCAGCGCAGGACCCGCCACACCGGCGCCAAAGGTGGCAATCTGGCTCTGTTTATCGATCGCAATAAGCCGATTCATACGCCCCATATCCACGGTTACGATGGGTAACCCATCATCACGAGGATTGATGTGTCCGGCAACACTGGTGCCGCCACCGTAGGGGATGAGGGTATATCGCTTTGATCGGGCCAGCACCATTAACTCGACCACCTGCTGACGGTTTTCTGGAAAGGCCACTGCGTCAGGAAAACAGCCATAACTACCGCATTTCATCGCTATCCAGTCGGGCAGGCTTTGTCCCCGAGCGTGCCGCACCCGCTGTTCGGGAGAGGTGTCCAGCAACGGATGCCCTTCGACACGGCTGGCCGGGACCTGTTTGACCACCTCCTCGAGGGTGACCCCGGGCAGTGCCTTTGCCTGCCCAATATGTTGATTCAAAAACGCCAGCGCTTCCCCTGGCAGGGGGTAATCGGTATCGGGGTGACCCCATCCATTCCATCGACGTGTTTCGCTCACACATTACTCCATAAGGGTTTGTTTACTATTGCGAGTGCCGCCCTATACTAGTCTGCTGCTATTTTCTGGGTCAGTGGCGGATTGGGACATCAATCTCTCCAATAGGGTCAACGCAAGGGAGGTTTAATGAGTAGGTTAGGCAAGGTATCGATCGCAGCTGTGCAGCAATACTTGCTCCACGCCGAAACTTGCAGTATCGACACGGCTGCGGTCCTTGAGTCTGTTGAACTCCCCCAAAGCAAGTTAGCCGACAGTAGTCAGCGTATCACTGGGGAGCAGTTTCAGCAGCTAATCAAAGCCCTGCTTAAGCATTCAGATGATCCGCTGTTTGGCCTCCACTGTGCGCGTCATGTTCAACCCGGTTCCTACAGCGTATTGGGATACATTAGCATGAACTGTGAGACCCTGGGGGCTGCAATCCGCCGAATAGTCCCCTATGAAAAATTGATAGGCGACATGGGTACCTCCAGCGTCGAATATTACAAGGATCACAGCGTCCTCCATTGGCAATGCCACTATGATGACCCCGAGGTGGTCAGCCAGATGGTGGACAACTGTCTCGCCTCATGGCTCGCTTACGGTCGCTGGATAACGGACGGGAAAGGCTCGCCTTTAAAAGTTACCTTACAACGCCCTGCCCCTTCCGAAGAGCAGGAACAGGAATATAGAAACACCTTTGGCTGTCCGGTCCATTTCGATCAAACCCATAACGCGCTATTTCTTAAAAATGCACATCTCCACCTCCCCCTTCGCCAGCCAGACCGGCAGCTGCTACTGACCCTCGAAGAGCACGCTAAGGCACTGATCAGTGAACTCGACGGCGAGCAAAAACTCGCGTTAAGAGTGCGCTACGCCCTAAAACAACAGATACGCAATGGTATACCCCGCAAAGATTCGATCGCAGCACAGCTGGCAATGACACCCAGGACGATGCAGCGCAAACTGCGGCAGGAAAATAACAGCTATCAACAGATTCTGGATCAATTACGACAGGAAACCGCCGAACACTTTCTGTTAGAAACAACCCTGCCGGTTACCGAAATCGCCCTACGGTTGGGCTTTAGCGAGCCCCGCTCGTTTCACCGCAGTTTCAAGCAATGGTGCAGCGTAACGCCAGGCGAGTACCGCAATAACAAAGCTATACCGGATCCTGGTGAATCGTGACATCGGCCCCGGGAAAGCGATCCATGATAAGCACCATGACCGCCTCTGCGATATCGTGGGCTTGGTGCAACGTCAACGAGCCATCCATCTCAATATCAATCTGAATAATCGGGGTCGTCCCACTGCGCCGTGTGCGCAGGTCATGCAGCCCCTGTACGCCAGCCACACTCAACGCCAGGCTCTCGATCTCTACAAGCTGTTCCGATGGTAACTGGCGGTCCATAAGAAGATCAAAACTCTCCATCACGATCTCCCTAACCCCATAGAGCATATAAACCGCTATGCCGATGGCCACCCAGGCATCCATCGATTTATAGCCCAGATAGGAGAGAACCAGCGCCACCAACACCGACGCATTGGTCAGCAGGTCCATTCGGTAGTGCAACGCGTCGGCTTTGATGGTGACAGAACCGGTGTGTCGCACGACATAGCCCTGGTATAAAACAAGTGCGCCGGTGAGGACTATGGAGAACAGAATTACCCATATACCAATCTGCTCATTATTCAGCTCGCTTCGGCTACGCAGATCATCAATGGCATGAAAGATAAGGAATATAGCCGAGCCACAAATAAAGGCGGTTTGTACCAGTGCGGCCAGGGACTCGGCCTTACCGTGCCCAAACTGATGATCGTCGTCGGCGGGTTTGAGGGAGTAGCGTACAGCGAAAAGATTAACCAGTGATGCCATGGCATCCAACATAGAGTCCACCAGGGACGCCAGAACGCTGACACTCCCGGTAAATAACCAGGCCACCAGTTTTGCCAATATAAGGGTAAAAGCGGTAATCACAGAGGCGAGGGAAGCTCTGCGCATCAGCTGACCACGTTTAAGTGGATCGAAATTCTTGTCTGTATCCAAGGTCTACTCAGGTTCCGTTGTGGTAGAGGTTTTGTGAGCAGCGGATGAAAACGGCGACGTTAACGCCAGCCAACAACTTCCTGCCCAAGAGCCCCATATAATGCCTGAGACAACGGAGTGTTATCAAACCCCCTGGGCGGGCATAATGCGCCTTCCAACTCTCAGGATTTCTATACCTATGCCAGCCATTAGCCTGATGATACAGGGCACGACCTCCAACGCAGGAAAGAGTACGTTGGTTGCCGGTTTGTGCCGTGTGTTGGCTCGCCGGGGTTTGGGGGTCGCGCCCTTTAAGCCGCAAAACATGGCGTTAAACAGCGCAGTTACCGATGACGGCGGAGAGATCGGCAGGGCTCAGGCACTTCAGGCCCAGGCCTGCAAGTTGTCGCCCCATACGGATATGAATCCGGTGCTGATCAAGCCCAACAGCGATTGCGGATCGCAAATTATCGTACAGGGCAAAGTCGCGGCTGAACTCAATGCCGGAGACTACCATCGTTATAAGCCGGTCGCCATGAAAGCGGTACTGGAATCTTACCAGCGGCTGGTTCAACAGTATGAGGTAGTCTTGATCGAGGGCGCGGGAAGTCCTGCAGAGATCAATTTACGCGATGGTGATATCGCAAATATGGGGTTTGCCGAGGCGGTCGACTGCCCGGTCATCATCATTGCAGACATCGATCCTGGGGGAGTATTCGCCCACATAGTCGGAACCCAGGAACTCCTGAGTGAAAGTGAACGTCAGCGTACGCTGGGTTACATCATCAATCGCTTTCGGGGCGATTACGAACTTCTAAAACCGGGCATTGAGTGGCTGCAACAGCGTACCGCGAAGCCTGTTTACGCGACCCTGCCCTACCTTCACGGACTCCACCTCGATGCGGAGGATGCGGTGAATCCGGTTCAAACGGTTGATAGCGATCACCCCATGCGAGTGGTTATACCTCGCCTTCCCCGGATCAGTAACCATACGGATTTCGATCCCCTGCGACAGCACCCTGGGATCGATCTCTGCTTCGTGCATCAGGGAGAGGTGCCCCCCCCTGCCGACCTTATTATACTGCCCGGCAGCAAAAGCGTGCGCGGGGATCTCGCGTGGTTGCGTGAAAATGGCTGGCCATCGGTTATCGACCGTCACTTACGATACGGTGGCAGGTTGCTCGGTATATGCGGGGGCTACCAGATGTTAGGCAACACCATAGGGGATGTACTGGGGATAGAAGGTACCGCAGGGAGCAGCGACGGTCTCGGCTATCTTCCCCTCGCCACCGAGCTCGCGCGCACCAAACAGCTCAGCCGGACGAGTGCGCAATTATTACTCGCAGGCGAACCCGTGCAACTGGATGGATATGAGATCCACTCGGGTATCACAAAAAAGACAAGCGCAATCAAGCCGATGCTGGACAGTTCCCAGGGACGGGATACCGGCGCAGTCTCCGATGACGAGCAGATAGCAGGCTGTTACCTGCATGGTCTATTTGATCACCCCCAAGCCATCGAACGGCTATTCCAGTGGGTTACGGGGGAATCTGTTCAGGGGCTCGATATCAACCAGATCCGGGAGCAGCAACTGGAACGGCTGGCCGACCTGCTAGAGACACAGCTGGATATTGATGCACTACTGGTCGAGATCAACCAATTTGCGGAGCAAATACCGCAGCCACCAGTACCGTCGTCTCGATAACTTCAATGAGTGCCCCGGCGGTATCGCCGGTTGTGCCACCGATCCTTATTAGCATCAGGCGCCGGCACGCCCAGAACACCACAGTAACGGCGATCAGCAGCAAACCTGCCTGTAGTCCAAACAGCCCAAGACACCCGACCAGGACGATGAGGCTGATGCCCCATAACTCTCCACCCCGGCAATGGCTCGAAAAACACCCACCCAACCCAGTGGGGCGCACATAAGGGGTTGTAGCAAACAACAACAGCATACTGGTCCGTGCCCAAAGTGGAGCGATAAGCAACGCTACATATTGCTGGTTTAAGAGCAGGTGCTGCAATGCGGTTAACTTCAGCAGCAAGACCAGCGCGACGGCTACCAGCGCTCCGGTCCCGGCATGGGTGTCCTTCATAATTGCAATGGTACGCTCCCGGTCCCCACCACCCAGCCAGGCGTCCGCGCTGTCTCCAAGACCATCGAGATGAAGCGCCCCACTGAGCATTGCCCAAATCAGCAGCACCAGCGCACTCACAACAAAGCTTTCGGTGACTGAAACGCTCATAGGTAGCAGGTGATCCAATAGAACAGCTATCGATACCAGCACGACCCCGTAAAGTAGACCCACCACCGGGTACCAGAGCAACGCACGGCCAACGGCCCTTTCACTCACCCTGTCTATGCCGTTTATTGGAATACGGGTTAGAAACTGAAGCGCCAACTTTAGTGAATCAAGCATCGTTAATATCCGGTGACCCCATAGCGTTCAACCTGGAACCAATCATCCTTCCCCTCTTGGTGGTAGATTTTGATCCGGCACAGGCTTCCATGGGCAATCATTATTGTGCGCCATGCGCTGGATTCGCAACCCAGCAGAGCCATAAGGTACGCCCGAATAAGCCCACTGTGGGTCACCATCAATATGTTACTGCCTCGATGAGACTCCAGAATACTGGCCACGAACCTTGTCATGCGCAGTTGCAACGCCTCAAGGGTTTCAGCGCCCTTCGGCGGGTATCGCAAAGGCTCGGCCCAGAAGCGCGCCAACCCCTGAGGGTCCTCGTTCTCTACATCCGTCACCGACCGTCCCTCCCAAACCCCAAGACTCCCTTCGACTAAAAGCTCGGTTTGCTGGCACTCAACACCATGGACGGCAGCCCAATGTTCGGCAAATCCTGAGCAGCGCGAGAGAGGAGAGGTCAGCGCCAGATCATAACCTGGCGCAACCGCTGAAAGGGTTGTTTCCATCTGCTCCCACCCGCACTCGCTTAGGGGGTTGTCACTGATACCATAAAAACCGGGGGGCCAGCTGCAATGACCGTGGCGTAACAGATCAATCGTCGTGACAGAACACTCAGCCGGCATTACTAACCGCAGCCTCGGCAAAGGTCGCCATATTGTTGTGCAGCGCGCACGCGTTTCTAATCAATGGGGTTGCCACTGCCGCACCGCTGCCCTCCCCCAGGCGCATCTGCAACTGTAGCAGGGGTTCCAGCTCCAGCGCCTCGAGCACTACCCGGTGTCCGGGCTCAGCAGACACATGGCCTGCAAACGCCCAGTGAGCGGTTCCGGGCGCCAGACGCTCAGCGCATAGGAACGCCGCCGTACTGATAAAGCCGTCTACAAGGATCGGTACCCCAAGCTGCGCGCAGCGCATGTAAGCACCGGCCATGGCCGCAATCTCGAACCCTCCCACACATTGCAAGACCTCAAATGCATCCTTGAGATCGGCACCCTGTGCACGATGAAAGGCCAACGCCGTTTCGATAATCTCCGTTTTGCGGGCAAGGTGTTCGGCGTCGATTCCGGTGCCGGGTCCTACCAGATCGGCTGGAGTTCGATCGAGAAGAGAGGCGGAAATTGCGGTCGCCGAGCTGGTATTGCCGATCCCCATCTCGCCTGCAATAAATAGCTCACAGCCAGCCTTGCCTATGCTGTCCACCTGTTCTGCACCTGCTGCCAACGCTTGCAGCAGTTGGGGTTCGGTCATCGCCCTGTGTTGATCGAAGCTCAATGTTCCTGCGGATACGGTGCGATCGATAACACCCGGGATACTCAAAGGGGAGGAGCAGGTCCCCATATCAACAACCTCAAGATCGGCACCGATCTCACTAGCAAGCACACTGATAGCGGCCCCACCCTGACAGAAATTCGCTACCATCTGCACGGTAACCTCCTGGGGGAACGCGGAAACTCCCTTGCGAGCAATTCCGTGATCAGCTGCGAACAAGCGGATAGAAACCGAATCCACCGAGGGTTTCTCTCGTTCCTGCATCGCAGCCAGGCGGCAGGCAATCCTCTCCAGGGCACCCAGGGACCCTGCCGGCTTGGTTAACTGGGCCTGCCGATCACCGGCATCTTTAAAGTGGATATCATTGGGGGGTGTTATCGACTTACGAAACCAAAAATCCTGCATTACTTTTCCCTTTTTCCTTAGTCCTATTTGATTTGCTGAACGATTCCCGCGATGCTCAGCCACACGCTGTCAGCTCTCTCGGCCAGGCGTTGGTTTAGAAGCCCCAACTGATCGACAAAATCCCTGCTCAACTCCCCGGCAGGAAGCACCCCAAACCCCACCTCACTGGAGACAACGACAAGCTCTTTTTCGGTAGCGGAACACACCTCCATAAATGAGAGGATCTCCCGTTCGAGCAGGTGACGATCGTTTGTGAGTAACAGGTTGGTAAGCCACACGCCCACGCAGTCAACCAGTAGGGAGTTGGCATTGCATTGGGTAATGGCAGTCGCCAGTTGAAGGGGTTCTTCGAGCACTAACCAATCGCTTGGACGCCGCTGTCGATGCATCGCGATACGCTGCGAAAACTCAGGGTCGTCCCTATGAAATGAGTTTGAGGCCGTAGCAAGATAGCCTCGGGGTTCTTTGCAGAGTTGCAGGCGTTTTTCAGCAAACTGGCTCTTGCCACTGCGCACCCCTCCCAGAACCAGATCAAGCATTGTCCAGTTCTCCTAAGGAGCGGTTAAGAAATTCAACAGCCTGCATTTCATCAAAGGGCCATCCCAACTCTCCCTGAGCCCCCTCAAGCTTGATAACCGGGATACGGATACCGTAACGCTCGATCATCTCATCGCTGTCGGCGATATCAACCAGCAATAGCTGTAGATTGTTCACCTCAATCGTCGGGCGTAGTAGCTCCAGCGCCTGCTCGCACAGGTGGCATCCACTGGTGGTGTACAATACAAGCGTCAACATCAGGCTACGGACCGGTTAGAAAGTGGGCCCAGTTTACCTGATTTATGCTGTTTTCGGCGCGTCCAAACTACTGAAAATAAGTCATCGTGGCTTTAGATCGACTCAAGTAGCCAGTCGTTAAGCTCTCGATGCCCGGCCAGCTGCTGCTGTAGTAATTCGGGAGTTGCCCTTAGCCGGTCCTCGAAATCCAAAAGTTGCTGCAACAGCTCTCGGGGTGCTTCGAAACGACTCGCCTCTTTCAATGCCTGTTGTAGATCGTTTGCGTACTCGGCCAGCTCCCGAATACCCGCGCCCTTATCTGCCGAATCACCCATCTGTGACTGATACTGCTCGATCGCGGTATAGGTCTTGGTTTGACTGAGGTCCAGCTCAAAGCTATTGATCTGACGACTGTCGAATCCCAGGGAAAGCGCCTTGCTAAACGCTTCGTCGAGGTTTCCATTAAAAAAGGAATCGCTCAGATCATTAACTTGGGACAGCAGGGCATCAATGGCTTTCAGCTCCTCCTCATTTAGATCCCCCTGCACCTCGAAAGCGAAAGATCCTCGTTGGTAGGCGGCGCTGGCAAAAGCTGAAACAGACTGACTCTCCCCCTCCCCCGACTCGATGCCCTGATAGGATCCCTGCCCATAGCCAGCAGCCCCGGCGGCATTGATCGTTACACGATCACCCTCGGCGGTGGTCAATTCAAACTCGAAGCTACGGGATACCTGAATGGCCTCTGCAGAAAAATAGGTTTGTACGGCCTCAGGGCTTATTTGAGGCTGCGTAGGGACCGGCGCGATCATTTCATTGCGCATGGCCTCGGCCTGCTGGGTAAACAGGTCGAAGGTAGTATCGATATCGGTAGCGATCTGCCCTTGTAGAACCCCCATTTGCTGTAATATTTCCTGGGCCTCAGCAAATCCGTCCGCCACTGCCTGCACGCCAATATCGTAGAGTTCCTGTAAACGATCATCACTAGCACCTGCAGTACGCTCGCGCTCCATGTGGCTGCGGATGTGGTTTGTCAATTTGTCCGCCACCTTGTCAGGCGAGTAAGGGTTATCAAAAACCACCGGTTCGCTGGCTGGCACCCGCTGCAGATGCTTGCGCAGGGCACCGTTAAGGGTTTCCATTCCCTGCTTCCCGCTTTGATCGCCGGCGTTGCCGCCGGGCTGGAGTGGGAACGTCAGGTTCCCGGGATGGCGTTCACGCAATGAGGGGGCATTAAAAAGCGCGGCGTTTGTAAATTGGGACAGGTTCATGATGATTACCAGATGAGGGGTTACACTAAGCAGGGTTATCGGCCGTAGCTGACCGCGCTTTAGTCTACCGCTATACTCTTTCAGATTAAGCTAATCGCTATTAATTCCATTCGACACACCTGAGAGTCAAGCTGGCCATGGAGCGACACACAGAAGGCCTTTACAAGCTATTTGGGCTGGCCCCTGGCGCATCACCGGAAGAGCTGCGCCAGGCGTACAAAAGGCGCGCTCGACTCCTTCACCCTGATAAGAACCCCGACCGGGACACCACAGAACAGTTTAAACGCCTACAGGATGCCTATAAGCGAATCAACGACCATCTCAATCGCGCAGGGCTACTACCACCTGAGCCCGGGCTAAATCCCGCAACGGTACGGGTTGGGGAACCATCGCCGCGGTCAACGGAAACTCCCCCCACGGCCGAGCCTCCAGCGGCAGACCCCCGCCTTAACCGCAGTCGACTACAAAAAGCCTACCGCGAAGAGAGCAACGGGGGTAACCCCGTTAACGGGCAAGCACCGAGCCCGGGCACAACAGGCGCCCCCCGTTCCCTAAAAGCCCCCAAGTGCCAAGGCTGCGGGGTTACGGACAGTTCGCTGCGCTGTCGAGAGGTTACCAAGGTAACAGGGATGATAATAACCACCGTCAGCAACTGCCACCGCAGCGATCTCTGCCGCTCCTGCGGGTTACGCGCGACCCTGGCAGCAAATTTACACAACCTGGTATTCGGATGGTGGTCCCTGGGCGGACTCCTGCGTACGCCGGGCGCACTCATTAACAATGCCCGTGGTGGCAAGCTGGAAAGTGAAAGCAACGCCATACTGCTGTACCGACTTGCCAGCCACGAACTACAAACCAATCACAACACCAGCGCACTTGCCCTGCTGGACCAAGCTCGAAACCTGACTCAGAACGCCTCCCTCGTCGATCGAATTGAGCGTCTGTTGAAGCGACTGGGAAATCCGAGCACCAGAGCCGCCAGCGTTCAAGGCTCCGCGCCAAACTTTCTGTTTTACCACGCATTAATGATCCTGTTACCTGCGATCGCTGTGGTTCTGCTGCTCAATCCCCACTGGTTGCTTCGGGCCGCCACAGTACCCGCACCCATTGGGGCGGGCGAGCCGGTGACTATCTCCCCATTTCACCGCCCCCTCTATGGGGAGGAGCGTTTGGGACAACATTACAGTCTTGGGCTTGTGGATCTTCACCAGGAGGCAGCAGTGGAGAGTCGCGTGCTTACCCGAATACCCGTATACCATCAGGTCAGGGTCGAATCAGTTGCAGATTCGGTCTGGCTCAAAGTGTCCAGCGGCATGCACAGCGGGTATGTGAGGGAAGCAGAAATGGGTTTTGGCGATGCAACGATTGCTCGCAAGGAGCAGTGTAATAAGTACCCACAGCCCCGCCCTTTTGATGGTGAAATCCTTAAAGGCATACCCGGCGAGGCATCCTTGGGTATCGTCAATGAAAAAAGCGAGGACGCTATGCTGCAGTTTTATAACGGCAAAACACCCTTGCTGAGTCTCTACCTGCGGGGTGAAAGCACGCTGGAATTCAACCGCTTACCCGCCCAGGCCACAGATCTGCGGGTAACCCACGGGACTTTTTACAATGCCAGCTGCGGAGTTTTTACTCGCATTAACGGTAGCAAACGGTATCGCTTGACCCTGTTTGGAACGAATCAAGCGATTAGCCTGTAGCGGGCCTATTGCAAACTTTTACTGACCACCTCGTAGAGATCCGCTGAGAGGGTCTGGGCAAAAATTCGCTGCAGCTGCTCAAGCATCTTCTGCTGGCGTGCCACTGGATATTTGCGCCAGCGAGTCAACGGTATGATTAAACGTGCCGCAATCTGCGGGTTACGCTTATCGAGTTCGATAACCTGATCTGCGAGGAAACGGTACCCCTCACCCTCCCCACCGTGAAATCCGGTAGTGTTTTGCGAACAAAAGACCCCGATTAAGGAGCGCAATTTATTGGGATTCCCGCTATCAAAGGCGTCGTGCTGGATCAGGGCTTTCACCCGCGCAAGTGCACCCTTCCGCTGGCAGGATGCCTGAACAGATAGCCATAATTCAATGACTTGCGGATCATTTTTAAATTTATTATAGAATTCGTTCAGGCTGTTTGCGGAGCGCGCCTCCGCCGCTTCACGCTCACTGTGCACTAAAACGGCCAATGCTCGAAAGCGGTCGGTCATATTGTTGGCCAGGTGATACTGCTGTTCGGCCAGTTCAATACCACGATCCGAGGCCCGGGCCAGATAAGCGAGAGCGGCATTCTTTAAGCTTCTACAACCCATATGAGACGCACTGGGTTGGTACTCCCCTTCCAACTGGCTCAGTTGATAAAGTCGCTCAAACTCGGGCTCAAAGGCCGCCGATAGATGGTTTGCCAGAGCTTCACGGGCAGCATGATTGGCTTCTACTTCAACCACATCAGAGATCTCCGCCAGATAGGCTTCCGCCGGCAACACCAACATCGATTCCAGCGCCGCATGATCCGTCACCGGGGCATTAAGAAGCTGGCTAAACGCTGCGGTCAAGATCCTGTCGACCTCCATTGGCGTGCCGCTAAGATAGTGCTTCGCCATGCGTTGCAACACGCGCACGCACAATTGCTGGCACGCATCCCAACGATTGAAACCATCGCTGTCATTAGCCATCAAAAACGCCAACTGGGCATCGCTGTACTCATAGCTAAGTTTTACCGGGGCAGAGAAACCCCGCAGCAGTGAGGGGACCGGACGCGCTGTGACGCCTTCAAAGGTGAAGTTCTGCTGTGTCTGCGTCAGATTCAACAAGCGCGTTGTTTCAGGCAACACGTTGGCGCCAGAGTCGTCCAGTAGGCCAACGGCTATCGGTATATGAAGTGGCTGCTTCTCCTTCTGCCCCGGGGTTGAAGGACAGCTTTGAGTAAAACTGAGGGTATAGCTGTTTGCCTCTGGGTCGTAACGGTCAGTGACCTCAACCCTGGGTGTACCCGCTTGCTCATACCAGCGACGAAACTGGCCCAGGTCGACACCACTGGCCTCCTCCATCGCACTGACGAACTCCTCAACCGTTGCGGCCTGACCATCGTGGCGCTCGAAATAGAGATCACTGCCCTTGCGAAACGCATCCGCCCCGAGCAGATGGTGAATCATCCGCACGACTTCCGCTCCCTTTTCATAGACAGTCAGGGTATAGAAGTTCGAAATTTCCATATAGGCTTCCGGTCGGACCGGATGGGCCATGGGTCCTGCATCCTCCGCGAACTGTGCGGTTCTGAGCAGACTGACATCCTCGATCCGCTTGACCGAGCGTGAATTCATGTCCGCAGAAAACTCGGCATCGCGAAAGACAGTAAAGCCCTCCTTTAGGCTCAGCTGAAACCAATCGCGGCAGGTGACCCGGTTACCCGACCAGTTATGAAAATACTCATGGGCAACGATCGCCTCAATGCGTTGAAAACTGCTGTCTGTTGCCGTATCGGGGCTTGCCAACACGCACGATGAGTTAAAAATATTGAGGCCCTTGTTTTCCATCGCCCCCATATTGAAATGATCAACAGCGACGATCATAAAAATATCAAGGTCGTATTCACGCCCATAAACCTCTTCATCCCAGCGCATGGCACGCTTGAGAGAGTCAATAGCATGATCGCACTTTCCAATATTGCGGGGTTCGGTAAAGAGTTGCAGGGTAACGGCGCGACCACTGCGGGTCACAAACTGATCACTCACATGCTGGAGATCGCCGCCAACCAGGGCAAATAGGTACGCGGGCTTGGGAAAGGGGTCGTGCCACTGCACCCAATGACGCCCACTATCGAGGTCACCACGGCCCGTTTCGTTGCCGTTACTGAGCAAGATCGGATACCGCTCCTTATCCGCGTTAATACGACAACTGAACACCGACATTACGTCGGGGCGATCAAGGTAGTAGGTGATTTTACGAAACCCCTCTGCCTCACACTGGGTGCAGAACATTCCGTTGGATTTGTAAAGTCCTTCCAATGAAGTGTTGTTTTGGGGCTCTATTGTGCAGCGGGTGCGAAGCTCAAACAAAGGCGCTGGCGCAGTTACCCTGAGACCATCTTGCAGGCACTGATAACGGGCTTCAGCGGCGGTTTCACCATCGATCCAAACCGCCTCCAGCTTGAGGTCAACACCCTGCAATTCCAACGCGGGCAGTGGCTTGTCCGCGCTGTATTGAGCTTCATTGAGGCGAACATGCAACGTCGCCTCTACGGTACTGCTGTCTTCGTCCAAGGTGATCTCCAGCTCGGTACGGTCGATCCAGTACGCAGGCTCTCGATAATCCTTTAGGTAGATGGTTTTGGGCTGGGCATCTTTCATTCGGGTTTAATCCTGTTCCACACTGAGGCCGACCTTGTAGCCGGAATATTTACGGACATTGAGCACGCCGGTATCAAACAGCAAGTACTGCCCCTTGACCCCTTCAAGCACACCACTAACTGAGGGGTCCTTATCGAGATTAAAGGCTTTAACTTTGAGTGGATGACGGCTAACCGGGTATTGGAATTCGAATGGCTCTGCACCATCGAGGCGTACCATGCGCTGAATACCCTGTTCCCGCTCCAGTTCGGCTAGCGACTCCCCGCAAAGGCTGAATAATCTTTGGGCTTCTTCGCGCAGGTTAAGCGGTTGGGGCGCGCCTTTGAGCATCGCCTGCCAACTGGTGCGGTCGCTGACATGTTGCTTGAAAATCACCTCAACCAGACCGGATAGACGCCGATTCGATACCCTGAATATGGGCAACGCCTGGGTTGCCCCCTGATCTATCCAGCGCACAGGCACCTGGGATATGCGGGTAATGCCCACTTTAAGCGACGATGAGTTCGCCAGATACACGATATGATCGTGCATGCAGACCTCCTGTGCCCAGCCTTCATCGCGGCAGGTGCCAGCGTCGAAGTGACAGGTTTCAGGTTTCATCATACAGCTGTCGCATTGGGGCAGGTCACGAAAACAGGGGTAGCAATAACCCTGACCAAAACTTTTTTTACTGGGACGCCCGCATCCCTGGCAAATCACCTGCTGCAGATACTCCAAGCGCAGATGACGGCCGATCATTGAGTTAATATCGAGCCGCTGGTCCCCCAAAAGCAAACGATAGGACACAGGAGAGCCGTGCTCGCTCTCCATTTTGGTCAGCGTGCCTTCAAATTGATAACTCACTGCTCAGTGCCGGGTGAAATTCAGGGGTTGAGGTTCAAGCTCTTTAATCTGCTTCTCCAGGGATTTGCACTGCTGCTCCATATAGCCTGAGTGCTGCTCTTCAGGCAGGTTCGACTTCTCCCAGGCGATCATCGCCTGCATACACTGCAGCCGCTGCTCGGAGGTTAGTTTTCGTCCGTTGGGCCATTTCCCCAGCTCTACTGCGCGACGCAGGTTTTGGTAAACTTCAGGGGTGATGCTCCCCAGCAACTGCTCAAACGTCATGCCATCCGCACTCATCAGGACTCCTCTCTCATTCTCTGTTGGCGGCGGGAGTAACCGTATATCCCGCCTAACACGCACCCACTTACCAGGCCTGCGGTATGGGCCGCGTTTGCTATAGCGCCGAAGCCTACCACTTCAAGTATTCCGGTAAAACAGACTAGTAACCATCCCACCATAAAGCCGATCACTGCACGTGGCTGCGCCAACCCCGCCGAAGGAAGATAGTAGCTGTAGATCCAGCAAAATCCGAGCAGGCCATAAACCACTCCGGAAAACCCGCCGAACAACGGGTGATCTATTGAAAATAGATACTGGGTTAGGTTGGATGTAATGCCGATCACCACCACAAGCAGCAGCAGAAACAGGCCTCCCCGATACTGCTCGATTCGCCCGCCCAAAATAAGCAGCCAAAGCATATTGAAGACCAGGTGCAGGCCCGAAAAATGAAGAAAAACCGGGGTTAAAAATCGCCACCACTGTCCCGCATCCAGGCTTTGTGAGAGCGGTAAAAAATAGGGGTAACCGGCCACTAATTCGAAATCACTAAAGCTAAGCCAATGCACCCATGCAGGGTCAGCACCAAAGCGTGACAATATTGCCACCCCCGCCGTTAGCGCGATCAAGGCAATGGTAACAGGGTGCTTGATCAGCATCCCAAATACGCCGGAGCTATCGATATCAAGGGTGGGTTGCTGCCCTCCCTCGGTTTCGAGTTCACCTCGCTCAAACGCTTCTAGCGCTGTTTTCGCAAAATCAACTGCGCTTTCGTCAGCGAGCCATAGCACCTGCTGACCCGCCTCTTCGGAGATACGATGAGCAATACCCGCCCGCCATAGCCAGCGAGAATATTCGGTCAGATCTTTCCCTGCATCGGTACAAAGCGCCCTAATCATCGGCATCACTCTCACGCTCAGGGAGCCCCGGTTCCTGGGGATCAACCTCGACCCAGACAAACTTGCTATCACAAAGCTGCTGCTCTCCATCCATGCGGTAGGCCACCAGTTTTCCATATTTGACCGCGCTGTAATCAAGGCAGGCGATGTTAGGGGTCAGCGTACGGGGAATCCCCGAGCGCCAGTAGTGACCGATAAAGAGCGGCTTTTGTTCCGCCCCATAATGAAACAACCGGGCTTTCTCCTCCTCGCTCATCTGGCGATGGGCAATGGGTTCGGGCAAGGGGTCTGGCTGAAACACTACATCGTTATAGGTTTGGGGGTTGTCGCCCCAGAAGTGAGCACGAAAAAAATGACGTACAAAACCGTCGCGGCTGGTAACCTGCAGGCCATCGGGTAAACGAATATCGAGCCCCCGTGTTAACCGGTCCATCACGCGGCCAGGTAATGTCGACTTGTCGACCGATTCGACAAGTCGCGCGTCATCAAGCTGGTTGCAGCCATAGTGCTGGAGATAGTCGTCAATCAGGCGAGGATCCCAACAGGCGTGTACGACCCGAAACTGCTCCAGCTCAAGAAACAGCGGCAAGGTAAGAAACCACTCCAGCATCTGCTCCCACTCATCGGGATACGCTTGGTACTGATCCAGGGTTTCAGCAATCAGGCGCAGGTGGCGGGGATTGTGCTCACGCAAAAAAGTCACTTCATTGGTGTGAACGTTTTTGACGGCGGTGCAGTAACAGAGTGCATTGTATTCGTGATTACCCATCAAAAGGGTGCCATGGCCTGCGTCGACCATCGCCTTAACCAGACGCAATGCCTCTGGAATTCGAGGCCCACGGTCAATGATATCGCCGACAAAAATCGCGTGGCGCGTCGGGTGCCGCGCCCCCTCATCAATGTCGCGATAACCCAGGCGCTCGAGCAGTAACCGTAAAGTCAGCGCGCACCCGTGTACGTCACCTATTAGATCGAAACCCTGAGCTTCCTCGAGAGATGCCATAACTAGTTCCCAGGCCTGCTACTCCAGCCCAGCTTGGATCGGCAAATTTCGTAGAAATTGTGGTTAAGGGGGTGAATCAGCTTCAATTTATGGGGCTTTTTATGGATGGTGACGGTGTCACCGGGCTGGGTAGTGATAATTTCCTGGCCATCACAATTAACCTGCGGGAAAACCTCATTGTCCGCGCCAATCACAATCTTGATTTCGCTATTACCATCTACCACGATCGGCCGGCTACTCAACGTATGGGGAAACATGGGAACCAGTACCATGGCATCAAGCTTGGGATGCATAATCGGCCCCCCTGCCGACAAGGCATAGGCGGTCGAACCCGTTGGGCTCGCTACAATCATTCCGTCAGAGCGTTGGCTATAAACGAACTGCCCCTCGATATAGAGTTCGAACTCGATCATTCGAGCTGACTTACCAGGATTGAGCACCACATCATTCAGTGCCGCCCCTTGCCCGGTGGGTTCGCCATTTCGTTTTACCTGCACCTCAAGCAGGAAACGACTCTCCATAATGTAACGCCCGTCGAGCACCTCACCGATCAGGGTGTCGATCTCATCGGGTGAGATATCGGTGAGAAAGCCAAGCCGACCCCGGTTAACGCCCAGCACCGGTACATTGCTACGGGCCAATGCCCGGGCAGCACCCAAGAGGCTTCCGTCGCCCCCTACCACGATGACCAGATCACAAACCTCTCCCAGCATTTTATAACTGCCACTTTGGAGATTGCGATCAGGAAGGACTCCGGTCAGGCTTTGTTCGAGGATGATATTGAGATCGCGCTTATCGAGAAACTCGAGCAACCGATTAAGGGTGTCAACGACCTCTGAACCGCCAAGCCGTCCGATGATCCCAACGTTTCTGAACTGTTCCATAATACCGCGCGCTTGATGTAAAGCGTCATTATAACCAAATGCGTCATTGGTTGGTGTAGATATCGAGAAAAGCCGCTAACGCTGCTGCCTAGCGGCTTTCACGACTTCGACAGCACTCATACCCCGATGCTTTTCACAGTGGTTTGAGTGACCTTCGGTATACATCCCGGGGGAATCGACGCGATCAAGGCGAGTACCACAGCGACTGCCATCGGCTGTGCGGGCATCACAGTTCGGTGATTCGTAATGTCGCAGCCATTGATTGTAGATCTCCTCGGAGACGAAACATTTGCCGGACACATAGGACATCGTGTGATTCATATACTTGGGAATATCCCGCAGCGGAATCGTAATGTGCCCTACACCGGGGTGATAGGCGACAAATACAACACCTTTATGGGAAAGGTCTTCCAGTACATCTTCAGATTGTCGCAGGCTATATTCTTCAACCTTGGCTCTTAACTCCTCCAGCTCCTCTTGCATCTGGCCATCGAGCTCATTTCTATAGGCCATCTCAACATCCCGAACCTCGACCTGCTCTTGCAGCTCCGCTGTCGCGGCCTGCAAGCGCTCTGCCATTTCAGCCTCGTATTGTGCCTTGAGACTGGCAATATCCTGCCCCTCGTCGTGCTCAATATTTTGTAACTGACGGGTAAGCTCTTCTCGACTGCGGCGAAACTCGTCGAGTTGCTGCTTCATGGTTTGCTTCAGGGTAGTGTTCTGGCGTTGCTGAGCCTCCATCTCGGTACGTTGAGACTCCAACTCTGCTTTGAGCTTTTCTTGCTGCTGCTGAAATAAGCGATTCCTCTGAACCATCTCCTCTTTGAATCGGTTTTTGAGCGTGGCGATCTGCAACCGCTGCTGCTTGATCAGATTAGCGACTTTATTCCGGTGGGCGGCCTGAAACTTTTTGGAGAGCCGGTTTTCAAGCTCGCCTTCATCCACGGCCGCCTGAGCCGGGGCTGGCTCTTCAAAATCAAGGGCTGCATCCAGCGTCGGAACGTCGTCATCGAGCATCGGGGGTTCTGACAACGTAGGTGCGGTGATCGAGGCGACCGGTACGGGCGGAACATAGGATCGATCAATCAGGATGCCCAGGCTATTGGACTCGGCTGCACGCTTGAGGCTATGAAGATGATTGGCATCAGGACTCATATCCGGATCCCACATCTGCGCCTGATGCCAGCTAACAGGGCACTGGCTTCGACAAGCCAGCTTGATGGGGCCGGCACCCAGGTCCGGGCCCAGCCCTGCAGCGTAGACAAGGTGCTGCAGGGGAATATTCCAATCCTTGTCTGCGTTCCCCTGCTCATCAAAGTCGATAGTAAAAAGTACCGCCGCCCTGATCATCAACTGGCCGTCTATTTCAACAAACGCCGCATTGACCAACTGATTGCGAAAGTCACTAATTGTTACTACGCCATCAAGCACCGCCTCGAACTCGGGGTACATCATCTCCTTGACCACATGGTTCTGGTCAAAAAACATGACGGCTTCTGTGATGGTACCCTGACCCATTGGGTGACTCCTTTTACCCTGACGTTGACCGGAAAGCCCTAGCAAGCTCATCCAAATGAGACCACTATTCAACGGCTAACTATACATCAGGCGCTGGAAACCAGCCATAAAACAGGTGGAACGAGAAGCAATTTGCATCCCGCCCCATCCCGGGAAGTCCCCAGTGTAGAACACCCAAATAAAAACGTCGTGACGCGGTTATCACACCACCAAAAAATTCCGAGCCTCGCCAGACGGTGTTAAAGGGTAGCCACCAATCGTGCGCCCCGGTCTATCGCACGTTTAGCATCAAGTTCAGCGGCAACTTCTGCTCCTCCGATCAGGTGCAGCGATAGTCCGCTATGTTCGAGATCATCGTACAGCTCCCGTAGTGAGTCCTGGCCTGCGCAAACCACAACCGAATCCACAGGCAGCAGCCGAGACTCTTCGCCTACCTTAATATGCAGCCCCTGATCATCAATTTTTTCGTATGAAACGCTGTTCAGCATATGAACACCGCGTTTCTTCAGGTTGGTGCGATGAATCCAGCCCGTCGTCTTACCCAGCTTCTGACCCACTTTGCTGCTTTTCCGTTGTAGCAGATAGACCTCACGTGCGGCGGACTCAAACTCAGGTTTAACACCCACCACCCCGCCACGCATGGAAAAGTCGGGATCGATACCCCACTCTTTAAGAAAGGCGGCTTTATTCAGGCTGGTAGATTCCCCCTTGTGTACCAGTAACTCGCTGACATCAAAACCGATGCCCCCGGCTCCGACCACAGCAACGGTTTCCCCCACGGGTTTTCTACCGAGAATCGCATCCAGATAACCCACCACCTTGGGGTGATCGATACCTTCGATAGCGGGAGTACGTGGTTGAATACCTGTTGAGATAATCACTTCATCGTAGCCGCCCTCGCGCAGCATCTCCGCCGTAACCCGGGTATTTAGATGCAGCTCAACGCCCTGAATCTCAATCTGACGTTTGAAATAGCGCAGAGTTTCAGAGAACTCCTCCTTACCCGGAATACGTTTGGCGACATTGAACTGGCCTCCAATCTCAGCGGCGGCATCGAACAGTGTCACACGGTGACCACGCTCTGCGGCGATAGTCGAGGCAGCGAGCCCCGCTGGACCCGCACCGACGACAGCGATGCGCTTGGCCTTGCCGGATTCAACTTTGGGGTAGTTCAGCAGCGTCTCATTGCACGCACGGGGATTGACCAGGCAGGAGGTCAACTTTCCTGAAAAGGTGTGATCGAGGCAAGCCTGGTTGCAACCGATACAGGTGTTGATCTCATCTTCACGCCCTTGCTCGGATTTAGCTACCAGATCGGCATCCGCAAGGAATGGGCGAGCCATCGACACCATATCCGCCTCACCAGAGGCTAGAACCTCCTCCGCAACGGAGGGCATATTGATACGGTTAGTGGTGACCAAAGGAATCGATACTTGCCCCTTGAGCTTACCGGTCACACCGCTAAATGCGGCGCGCGGCACCGAAGTGGCGATGGTCGGGATACGCGCTTCGTGCCAACCAATACCCGTATTGATAATAGTAACCCCGGCTTTCTCCAGCTCTTTGGCGAGTAGAACGATCTCATCCCAGGTGCTGCCCCCTTCAACCAGATCCAACATTGAGAGCCGATAGATGATAATAAACTGCTCACCGACCGCTGCGCGCACCCGGCGGATAATCTCCAGAGGTAGCCGAATACGGTTCTCGTAGCTACCGCCCCAGCGGTCTTCACGCTGATTTACCTGCTTGGCAATAAACTGGTTAATAAAGTAGCCTTCCGAGCCCATCACCTCGACACCGTCATAGCCCGCCCGCTGGGCGAGCTGGGCACAACGTGCGAAATCCTCGATCTGCTGCTCGACCTCGGCATCGGTCAGCTCATGGGGTTTGAAAGGGTTAATCGGTGCCTGCACCGCTGACGGAGCGATGCTTTTGGGGTTATAGGCATAACGGCCAGCGTGAAGGATCTGCATACAGATCTTGCCGCCTTCCCGGTGCACCGCCTCAGTAATCACCTTGTGCTTATCGGATTCCGCCTCGGTATCCATCTTCGCAGCACCCATTGCCACCGAACCCTCGGCGTTGGGGCCAATCCCCCCGGTGACGATAAGGCCCACCCCGCCGCGCGCCCGCTCTGCGTAAAACACCGCAAGACGCTCAAATCCGTTGGGGGACTCCTCCAGGCCGGTGTGCATGGATCCCATTAGTACCCGGTTACGCAGGGTAGTAAAACCAAGATCGAGGGGTGCTAACATGTGAGGGTACTGATTGGCAGGCATTGATATCTCCTTTTAGAATCGGTC
Source organism: Aestuariirhabdus sp. LZHN29 (assembly GCF_049985285.1). Lineage (NCBI taxonomy): Bacteria > Pseudomonadati > Pseudomonadota > Gammaproteobacteria > Oceanospirillales > Aestuariirhabdaceae > Aestuariirhabdus > Aestuariirhabdus sp. LZHN29. The sequence goes on from NZ_JBNIEU010000005.1 coordinate 230,935, forward strand.
TGGGAATAGTGGTTCCTGCTTTATAGCAGAAGCGGTCGCTTCCCGTTGTCGAACACCATAGAATGTGTCCCGTAAGCACTCAATGACCGAATCAAACAAAATACTGACCCAACTTTGCAGACACCTTCGCAATGAAGCTAGGCGATATTACCCCTCACCACATCGACGCCCTTGTTGCGGCCATTCGCTCCTTTGACGAAGACCCCACCCCCCTACTGGCCCAATACCAGATAGACGAGGCGCTGATGGCCGACCCCAACGCTCGCATCAGCATCCCGCGCTTAATGCACATGGGGCACTCAGCCATTGCCTTGACCGGCCACCCTGAACTTGGGCTCGAAATGGGTCGTTGCTCAAACATTCAAAACCTTGGTTTACCGGGATTGACGGCAATGGCAGCACCGGACCTGCGCACAGCGATGGAGGCTATTAGTCGATATGAGCCACTCAGCAGCGTTAATATCCGCGGGCAATCCAGTTATCACGAAGACACCTCAGGCCTGCTGCGCTTCTATTCCATCGCCCCCTACAACGACTACAACCGTTTCGTTGTCGACTCAGTGCTCTCTATGTGGCAACACCTGCTGCAGTGGCTAAGCGGTAGCAGCGGCCTGGTCCAGCGCGTCGATATCGAGTTTGATGCCCCCGCCTATCGCGAGCATTACACGACCTACTTCGATTGCGAAGTCGCCTTTGGCCAACCCTACAACCAGCTGCGGATCGCAAAAGCTGATCTGGACACCCCGCTTTTATTCGGCAATGCCACTAATTTCAGCTACCTCAGCGACCTCTGCGAACAAAAGCTGGTGCAGATGCAAAAGGGCCAAACCCTCCGGGCGAAGGTTTCGGAAATTCTGGCCAGCGCCCTCCACGGAAACCAGCCAAGCATCGCCGACATCGCAACACAGCTGGCCATACCAAGTTGGACACTACGCCGAAAACTACAAGAGGAGGGGGTAACCTTTCAACAGATCCTGGGGGAAACCAAGCGCGACCTTGCACTCATCTATGTGCAGGATACCGCCCTTAGCCTGGGGGAAATTTCCTACTTACTCGGTTTCTCCTCACCGGAGGCCTTTCAGCGGGCGTTCAAGCGCTGGACCGACAGAACGCCTGGCGATTATCGACGCCAGCGCGCCCAATAGAGAGAGGGCTAAAGCTCCTCCGCATCCTCGCTATGGTCATCATGGTGATCGCGATATTTCTGCTCAAGTATATCTTCCTGATAATCGTCCATTGTCATTGCCTCCAGTACGCTTCACCCCAATGTGAAGCATCGACAGAGCCATCATAACGGGGATTTATTACGATAAAGTGACGACAAGGGCGCGATAAAAAGTGGACCAGCAGAACGCATCAAGGCCTGTGCAGGGGGGCGGCACCATAAAGCCGAAAACTCTCAACCCACTAGAGGTGGGCTATTTCGAATCCCTCCCCCGCTGGGGAACTGTATTAAGCGGCGGGACAACAAAAAAAGCCCTTATCAAACGATAAGGGCTTTTTAAGTGGCGGAGCGGACGGGACTCGAACCCGCGACCCCCGGCGTGACAGGCCGGTATTCTAACCAACTGAACTACCGCTCC
>NZ_JBNIEU010000006.1:0-53413 GCF_049985285.1 Aestuariirhabdus sp. LZHN29
CTGAAAACGCTTTTTAACAAAGCTTCCCGGACAACGAGGCGCGCATTCTACAGCGTTCAATATCGCTGTCAACACACCCTTAAAAGTTCTTCTCAACTCCAGATATCCCCCGCCTGAGCGGTGCCTTGTCGTCGAGAAGGAGGCGCATTATATAGCGATCGACACCATCGTCAAGCGCCTTTTCGAGACTATTTTGAAGATTAGGTATATCTACCTACTCTGCCATTACAGCGCCTCGCTCACGCGCGAGCCACCAGCCGGTAAACCAGGCCCGGCATAAACCGTTTGAGCCACAAAACTTTCATTTCAGCCCCGTCGCCGACCACAATTTCGCGCTTCCGCGCTGCCAACCCCGCGACAACAACTTTAGCGCACCGTCCAACCTCCATTCCTCCATCGACATCACTGTCGCTTTTGCCACAGGATTCACCACGCCCGGTCAGCGCATTGCGCGCCACATCGGTACGAATAAAGCCCGGTACGATCGTCGATACCGACACCCCCTGCGACTCCACCTCTGCGCGCAGTGCATCAAAAAAGCCCAGCACCGCATGCTTGGCTGCGCAATATCCGGTTCGGTATTTCACCCCAACCTTTCCCGCCACTGAGGAGGTAACCGCCAGCTGGCCCTCTCCCCGCGCCAACAGAAAGGGAAGTAACGCCCGGGTGAGTGCTATCTGTCCCAATACATCCACATCCAGCAGACGCCGATAGACCGAGATATCCGTATCCTGGCACAACGACCGTTGTGAAACGCCCGCATTATTGATCAGCAGATCGATGCTGCCACACTCATGCCACACCCGATCAACGATTCCCGGCAAGCTCTCTACCTCTGACACATCCAGCGGCACTACCCAGACCCGATCTGCACTCGCTCCTCTATCTATACACTCCAGGCGCACCCGCTCCAGCTCACCCTTACGCCGCGCCGATAACACCAGGCCGTAGCCCTGCACGGCAAATTCATAACCTAGAGCCTCACCTATTCCGGATGAGGCCCCGGTAATCCATACGATTTTATTGTTATACATAACAGGTTCTCCGCTTATTATGTCGCACGGGTCCATGCTGCTTGGATAGAGCAGTTTCTCTCCTTTATGGTCGACAGCGCCACCTCTGCTAGCGGGGCCATTCGCGAGACTTATAACCACTGTCTCTTTTTTAGCTAAATCCGACTATTTTAAACAGGCTACCCAGCATAACAGCGGATGCCAATAAGCCGTGCCGGGTATGGCGCACAACCAACACCCCACCGAAGGATAGAAAACGATGGCGGAGCGAGTAAACAGCCTGGGTCAAGAGATCGGTATGGCGATCCCGCAGTGGACGGCTAAGCAGAGGCCACAACAGATCGATATGCGGGGCCAATACTGCACCCTGACCCCCTTGAAAATGAATGAGCACGCGGCATCGCTTTATCAAGCATTTTGCGAAGATGCCAAAGGTGCCAACTGGACCTACCTCCCCTACGGCCCGTTCCAGGACTTTGACGGGTTCAACGAATGGCTTTCGGGGTGCACGACAAAGGACCCGCTTTTCTATGCCATAGTCGACAAAAAAACCTCGACGGCCATTGGCCTTGCCAGCTACCTGCGCATAGAGCCGTCGGTCGGCGTTGTAGAAGTGGGCCATATCCACTTTTCGCCGCAGCTGCAAAAAAAACCAATGGCGACCGAATCGATGTACCTGATGATGAAGTACGTTTTTGATCAGCTGGGCTATCGCCGCTATGAATGGAAGTGCGACGCCCTCAATGTTGCGTCCCGAAAGGCGGCACTGCGATTGGGTTTTAAGTTCGAAGGAATATTTCGCCAAGCCACCATCTATAAAGGACGAAACCGGGATACGGCGTGGTTTTCAGTTCTCGACTCAGAGTGGCCCGCTTTGAAAACCGCATTCGAACACTGGCTGAACACCGATAACTTCAGCGCCGAGGGATTGCAAAAACACAGCCTGCAGGACTGCGTGAACGCAACAAAACTGTCGAGGAGAAAACATGAAGATCACAATTAGCACGCTCAGCACCGATGACAAAGAGCTGTGGCAGCGACTCTATCGCGGGTACGCCGATTTCTACCAGATGCCAATGACCCAGCAGACGCTGGACCAGGTCTGGGCATGGATATTCGCCCCCTCACCCCGACTATTCGCGCTCATCGCAAAGGATGAGAACCATAACGGGGTTGGTTTGATGCACTACCGGGAAATGGTATCTCCCCTTCGTGGCAAGCCCGTGGGATTTCTCGACGACCTGTATGTGGTTCCCGACAGTCGTGGGAGCGGCGTCGTCGATAAGCTGTTCGATCGTCTGCAACTAGAGGCACAGCAACAGAACTGGCCCTATGTACGCTGGATTACCGCCGACGATAATTATCGTGGCCGCGCGGTTTACGACCGTCTGGCCGATAAAACCCAGTGGGTGACTTACCAATTGCCCGTGAGCTGATGATCGAACCCGCGTTCGCGGGCAGGGCCTCCTGCCGGTGGTGCCCGGCGGATAAGACCCCGTCAGCTAGCGAGCCACTATAATTGCTACGGCTGCAACCGATGACGGCGCACCTCTTTTAGCCCAAAGCAAGACCAACACCCAGGAACCTTTTATGATCGCAGTGATTTTTGAAGTATCCCCGGCCGAAGGAAAGGCACAGCAATACCTGGACATTGCTGCCAGCCTTAAACCCATGCTGGAGACGATCGATGGCTTTCTCTCTATAGAACGCTTTTCAAGCCTGACCGTAGAGGGCAAGGTGCTCTCACTGTCGTTCTGGCGCGATGAGGCCGCCATCGAAGCCTGGCGAAATCTTGAGGCGCACCGATTCGCGCAGGAGCAGGGGCGCGGGGGTGTTTTCAAACACTACCGCTTACGCGTTGCCAACGTCTGCAGGGATTACGGAATGGAGCACCGTGAGCAGGCTCCCACCGACAGTCGAAAAGCCCATGGCGATAGTCCGTAGGGATTTCGCCATAAATAACATTCAAGCTACAGCGCGGAAAAACCCTGACGGATATATTTAGCCAACTCTCTGGCGATCAGGGAACCGCCCGAATCCGGCATCCGCAGGTTGATATGGTAAGGCGGCAGCGATGGCAATCCGGCTTCCGGACTTATAATGGTCAATCCTTCGGGCACCAGGCAGGAGAGATAGGGGGCAACCGCCATATCGGCTTCAACGGTTGCCAGAATCGACTCCAGATTACCCACACCACAAACCGCAAGCCAATCGATTTCAGCCCGGTTCAAGACCTCCAGGGCGGGAACCCGGAATGCGCAAAATTCAGAACCCAAAGAAACCGGCAAGGGAGCCTTGTAACAGGCCTCACCATTTTTCGCCCCCATCCACACCAGACGATCGCTGAGCAAGTGCCCATCCTTCTTACCGGGCTGACCCTCCGTCGTCAGGGTGAGATCAATTTCACCGTTTTTCAAAGCCACCAGCAGGGTTTCAGTCATATCACTGACGAGAGTTAGCTGTATCTTGGGGTGCTCCCGACTAAAACGTCGCATGATGGGAGGCATCATGGGTCGGATGATATCAAGGGGGACCCCCAGCTTGATCTCACCCGTAAACGCCGGCTGAGTCATCAGTTGCCAGGTTTCATCATTCAGCGATATCAGTCGGTAGGCTCGTGCCATCAGGCGGTCCCCCTCCGGCGTCAGGCAGATCGTTTTGTTACGACGCTCAAATAGCGGGGTGTCGAACAGCGCTTCCAGCCGCCTGATTTTTTGGCTGACTGCCCCTTGGGTAAGATTCAAGGCATGGGCGGCGGAGGTCATGCTCCCGGTTTCAAAAACCGCGATAAAGGTCCGAACAAGACTGATATCAATATTGCGAGCCATAATCATCCATTAGACATTCTAATCATACAAATAAACAAAATTCGTTTTGATAATACATCTTGGGAGCGTATAACAGCAATTTCCAATCCCAATACCCTTAGGTCACCCGCCGATGTTGATGCACACCACCACCCTTTACCTTTCAACGGTATTTATCTGGGGCTCGACCTTTTTTGCGATCAAGTTTCAGCTGGGAGAGGTTGCCACCGAGGTATCCATCGCTTACCGCTTTGCCATTGCCGCGTTCGTCCTGATGCTGTGGTGCCGCCTTATGCGAATGCCGATGCGATTTGGGCTGCGACAACACCTGTGGATGCTGCTACAGGGGCTGACGCTTTTTGGGTTCAATTATATGGTGGTCTACTGGGCGACCTCCGACCTGACCAGCGGACTGATCGCGGTGGTTTTTTCCACCATCGTGTTGATGAACATCGCCAACGGCGCTCTCTTTTTTGGCAAACGCCCCGCCCCCTCGGTGCTGGCTGGCGCGCTGATAGGCCTGGTCGGAATCTGCTTGGTATTCCTGCCCGAATTTGCCTATTTGGACGCCAATGGCGCCGCTCTTAAAGGGATACTATTGAGTGTACTGGGCACCTTTATCGCATCGCTGGGCAACATGGTGTCGGCTCGCAACCAGCTGGCGAACCTGCCCGTCGTGCAGACCAACGCCTATGGCATGGCCTACGGAGCGGCGGCACTGGGGCTCGTCGCGTTGGCCCAGGGAATCCCATTCTCCTATGAGCCGACCCTCGCCTACACCGGCTCGCTGATCTACCTGGCGCTGTTCGGATCGGTGCTGGCATTCGGCGGATACCTGACCTTGCTGGGCCGCATAGGTGCCGAGAAAGCAGCCTATGCCATGGTACTGTTCCCTATTGTCGCGTTGGGCATTTCCACCGCATTCGAGGGTTATCAGTGGTCACTCGAGGCGCTTCTGGGGGTAGCCCTGGTATTTGCGGGCAATGTACTGATCCTTATGTCACGGGAGCAGCTCGCTCGCCTGTACCAACGAGTACGCCCCATGGGCAGAAGCGCCCTGTAGCCCCCACAGGCTAATAGCAAACTGACGGGGTTCGGAGCTGGCGCAAAGCGAATTCGTTGATCACAGTCTGTGGATCCGCCTAGAACCCCGTATCCTTAACATTCTCCATAACAACGAACGTACTGGATTGGAGCACATGGGGTAACTCGGAGATCTGCTCGCCCAGAACCTTGCGGTAGTCCGCCATATCTCGGGTCCGAACCTTCAGCAGGTAGTCGAAGCTCCCCGCTATCATGTGGCACTGCTCCACTGCCGGAATTTTTCTTGCGGCCGCGTTGAAAGCCGACAACGCCTTGCTACTGGTATCGCTCAGCGTCACCTGGGCAAAGGCGATATGGCTCAGGCCAAGCTTGGTTTGATTGACCAGCGCAACGTATCCCATGATATAGCCCTGCTCCTCAAGACGGCGCATACGCACCTGACAAGGGGTCTTGGACAACCCGACCCGGGAAGCGAGTTCGGTGACCGTGATGCGAGCGTTTTGCTGCAACTCGTTGATGATCGCAAGATCCAGCTTATCCAAATCGGCCATACCCCTCCCTAATGAGATCTCTTTATTATGCTCGTGGGCGTCAAATATAAATCATTGTCCTGCAAACTTGGATACCGATAGCCAAAGCGCCTATCTACCCAGCAAGCCACTATAAAGCCTTTCCTGGACAAAAGGTCGCTGAAGTAACCCACACACACACCTTCAACCCTCCATAGACCAAGAGCTGGGCTATAGTATTAGCGATACCCGGTTGCGGGAATGGTGATAACTATCCGACCCCAACCCTCCCTACCGATGCCGACCCGCCTCATCTCCTTGGGTCCAGAAGCCGACCCCACCCCCGGCCGCGATAAACATGAAAGCCAATTTACCCTCTACCACAGAAAATAATTAACAAACAGTCCTGACAGTAAGACAAATATAGACAAAATTATTATTGGATTACAAATCAACAGGAAAATCGTCTTCCTTGATGCCAGTAGAATAATCCAACAATAACCTATAAGGAGGACGAGTAAATGGGACAGTTGCAAGCAGCCGCACCGACAACAACCGAATGCCGAACAGCGATCCGCGATAACTACCTTGCAGACGAATACGTCGTTATCAGCGAGCTCATTGCCAACGCCCGCCTTTCTCAAGCTGATCGCGATGCGATCTCTCTCCGTGCCGCTGACCTGATACGCCGGGTACGCAGCAACTCCAGCCCTACCATGATGGAAAAATTTCTAGCCCAGTACGGCCTGACCACCAAGGAGGGGGTAGCATTGATGTGCCTGGCCGAAGCGCTGCTGCGGGTACCGGATAAGACCACCATCGACGCCCTGATCGAAGACAAAGTGGTCTCGGGCAACTGGGGGGAGCACCGTGGCCAATCCAACTCATCGCTGATCAACTCATCAACCTGGGCACTCCTGATTACCGGCAAGCTCATTGGCCCGGTTGACGGTCATGGGTTACCCCAAACACTGAGAGCGATGATTAAACGTCTGGGAGAACCCGTCGTGCGCACCGCCGTCGCGCAGGCCATGAAGGAGCTGGGGCGCCAGTTCGTTCTCGGCAGGGAGATCAACGAAGCCCTCGGCCGAGCCAAGCGTTACGAGTCCAAAGGCTACACCTACTCCTACGATATGCTGGGCGAAGCCGCCCGCACCGGCGCGGATGCGCTGAATTATCACCAAGCCTATTCCGCCGCCATTAGCGAACTGGCTCCGGCCTGCGGCCATGACGATATCCGCAAAAACCCGGGAATCTCGGTCAAGCTCTCGGCCCTCCACCCCCGCTACGAATTCGGCCAGCGCGAGCGCGTGATGGACGAATTGGTGCCTCGCACCCTCGCACTAGCGAAACAGGCCAGGGACGCCAACATGGGTTTTAACATCGATGCCGAGGAAGCGGATCGCCTGGATCTCTCGCTCGACGTCATTGAGGCGGTTCTGTCGTCCCCCGAACTGGCAGGCTGGGACGGATTTGGCGTGGTGGTACAGGCGTTCGGCCAGCGGGCGTCCCATGTACTGGATTGGCTCTATGCCCTATCCACGGGTCTCGACCGACGCATCATGGTGCGCCTGGTGAAAGGTGCCTACTGGGATGCCGAGATAAAGCGCGCACAGGTGATGGGTCTCGACGGTTTCCCGGTATTTACCCGCAAGGCCAGCAGCGACGTCTCCTATATCGCCTGCGCCAAGAAACTATTGGCCATGACCGACCGCATCTACCCCCAGTTCGCCACCCACAACGCCCACTCGGTGTCGGCCATACTCCAACTGGCTGGCAGCCGCGACTGTTTCGAATTCCAGCGATTGCACGGCATGGGCGAGTCCCTGCATGAAGCCGTGGTCAGCGAAGGGCAGGCCCGCTGCCGAATCTACGCCCCGGTCGGTGCCCACGAGGATCTACTGGCCTATCTGGTACGCCGCCTACTGGAAAATGGTGCCAACAGCTCATTTGTAAACCAGATCGTCGATGATCGCATCGAGCCCGAAGAGATTGCTCAAGACCCCTTTGCTGCAGTGCAGGCGCTGGGCGACAAGCTCTCAAGCCAAGTCATTGCCCGACCGGCAGCACTCTATGGGAAGGGTCGCCGCAACGCCAAGGGATGGGATCTCACCAACCCGGTGGAGGTCGAGGCGATCGAGCAGGCTCGCAACGCCTTCCGCAACCATCGCTGGAACGGAGGGCCTGTACTGGCCGGAACCGTCACCGGGACCGACACTCACGAGGTGCGCAACCCCGCCATTCCCAATGACTTAGTCGGGCAGGTGATTCAAGCCTCAGCCGACGATATTGAAACGGCGATCGCATCCGCGCAACAGGGATTCAAAACCTGGTCATCATTCTCGGCAGAGGAGCGAGGCGCCTGCATCCGCCGGGTGGGTGAACTGTTCGAAACCCACGCACACGAACTCTTCGCACTGGCCACTCGCGAGGCCGGAAAGACCCTGCTCGATGGGGTAAGCGAGATCCGGGAAGCGGTAGATTTCGCGCTTTATTACCCCAACGAAGGGATTCGCAACAAGGATGCCGGAACGCCCCGTGGCGTCATCGCCTGTATTTCACCCTGGAACTTCCCGTTGGCCATTTTTGCCGGTCAAGTACTGGCCGGGCTGGCCGCGGGTAATGCGGTCATCGCCAAGCCCGCAGGGCAGACTGCACTGATTGCCACCCGCGCCGTTGAGCTGATGCACGAGGCGGGCATCCCCAAGGCGGCGATTCAATTGCTGCCCGGCGGCGGTTCGACGGTCGGGACCGCACTCACCTCTGACCCCCGTATTGCCGGAGTCTGCTTTACCGGATCGACCCCGACCGCGCAACGCATAAGTCGGGTCATGGCAGAAACCATGGCACCCGATGCCCCCCTGGTGGCAGAGACCGGTGGCCTCAATGCCATGATCGTCGATTCGACCGCGCTTCCTGAGCAGGTGGTCCGTGATGTGTTGGCGTCCTCCTTCCAGAGTGCCGGCCAACGCTGCTCGGCACTGAGGATGCTCTATGTTCAGAAGGACATTTCCGATCAACTGCTGGAGATGCTGTTCGGTGCAATGGATGAGTTGAAGGTCGGAAACCCATGGGAGCTGTCCACCGACGTCGGCCCCGTCATCGACCTTGCAGCCAAATCAGGCATTGACGCCCATTGCCGGAAATTCGAAGGCATGGGGCGCGTGATCAAGCAGCTTGAGACTCCCGAGGAGGGGTTATTTGTGGCGCCAACGGTCATTCGCCTGAATGGCATTGAGGAGCTCGAAGAGGAAATTTTTGGCCCGGTACTGCATGTCGCGACGTTTGAAGCCCACCAGATCGACCAGGTCGTCGACGCAATCAACGATAAGGGTTTTGGCCTGACGTTCGGCCTTCACACCCGGGTCGACACCCGCGTTGAGCGCATTATAAGCCGCGTCAAAGTCGGTAATATCTACGTTAACCGTAACCAGATCGGCGCCATCGTGGGCTCGCAGCCCTTCGGCGGCGAAGGCCTGTCCGGTACCGGCCCCAAGGCGGGCGGCCCCCAATACGTGCGCCGCTTTATGAAAGAGGAGTCCGCTCCACAGCAGGCCACCCTAACCGAGCCCTCCGTGACCGCTGATCAGCTACAGCAGGCTCTCAGCCGTTTAAGCGCAACAGACTGGGCTAACCCGGAACAGCGCAGCGACAAACTGGCCTCCACATTCGGCCCGGTGCCCCCGGCGCTGGATGCATCCTATAGGGAGATGCCAGGACCCACCGGCGAGCTGAATCGACTCTCCTGCTGCCCTCGCGGTGTCATCCTCTGCCTGGGCCCCGATACGCAATCGGCCCTGACACAAGCGGGCATCGCATTATCCCAGGGCAATTACGTGGTGGCGGTGGCGCCAGGTATCGAGGCGGCCATCGCCTCCGCGACGGAATCCGGGGTACCGGTGATCGGCATCGACGGCCTACTGCAGCCGAGCGCGCTGGCAACCAGTGTCTGTTTTGAGGCAGTAGCCAGCGCAGCCGACCCCCAAACCCTGCGCGAATACCGCATCGCCCTTGCCAAAAGAGAGGGCGCCCTGCTGCCGCTAATTACCGAGCACAACAGGCCTGAACGATTCGTGATTGAGCGTCACCTATGCATCGACACAACCGCCGCCGGAGGTAATGCCAGCCTTATCGCAGCATCCGAATAGGCCACCGCGACCACATTGCCCGGCACCGCCGGGCAATCTCTTCAAGCGCTACGGGTGCCCCTCAGTTTTTGCTTGATCAAGCCCATAAACAGAAACCTGACCTCGGCCTTTGAGTCAGGCCCCGACGATCCCTTTATCATTTTGTTCATGCCAGCAACATGCTGGCATGCCTCTGTTCGCCCCCGGAAAAAGAGGAACAGTGAGTTCACTGGCAAAAAAATCAAAATTCTAAAAAATAGAATGCTTTGTCCTTTAACATTCTATTGAATAGATACCCACCTGCATTCACCTTCCACTCGCGACACTCCAGAGACCCTTTATGAGCGACCCGGTACAACGACTCAAGGTACTTAGTGCCGGGGTGCTGAGCCTGATATTGATGCTGGGGATCGCTCGCTTTGCCTACACCCCGCTACTCCCCATCATGCAACAGCAGGCCGGCCTGGGGATATCCGAGGGCGGTTGGCTGGCAGCCATCAACTATCTGGGCTATCTGTGTGGCGCCCTCATCGCGGCGTTTATCAGCAACCTGGTCCTTAAAGACCGCCTTTACCGTCTTGGCCTGGTGGTCGCACTTCTCACCACCGCCGGCATGGGGTTGACCGACAACATCTGGCTCTGGTCCGCGCTACGGTTTCTGGCGGGGCTCAGCAGCGCCGCCGGCATGCTGCTGGGTTCCGGATTGATTCTTAACTGGCTGATTCGCCACAATCATCACAGTGAGCTGGGAATCCACTTCAGCGGCATCGGCCTGGGCATTGCCCTGTGCGCGATCGCCGTGGAGTTAATGAGCCAGTACATCGACTGGAGCCAAATGTGGCTGCTACTGACCTTGATCGGCGCGCTGATTCTGATCCCTGCGTGGGCGTGGCTGCCCCCACCCGACACGGCGGCGGTGACCAGCAGCGGCAAGATGATGGTAGACACTCCCCCCAGCCGAGCCTTTATGCGCCTCTTTACTCTCGCCTATTTCTGCGCCGGGGTAGGCTATGTAGTCAGTGCCACCTTTATTGTCGCCATCGTCGACCAGCTGCCCGGCCTGGAGGGAAAAGGTGCCTGGACCTTTATGGTGGTCGGGCTAGGGGCTGCACCCGCCGCGATTTTGTGGGACCTCGTCGCGCGCAAACTCGGCAACCTGAACGCGCTGATTAGCGCCAGCGTGCTGCAGATTGTTGGCATCCTGCTACCGGTTATCGAGCCCAATCTCATCTTGTCGATGATCGGTGCGCTGCTGTTTGGTGCCACCTTTATCGGCATCGTCAGTTTAGTGCTCACCATGGCGGGCCGCTATTATCCTACCCGGCCCGCCAAAATGATGGGCAAAATGACCCTCTCATACGGCGCTGCCCAGATTATCGCCCCCGCCATTACCGGGCTTCTAGCCGAGTACAGCGGAAGCTATAGTGATGGCCTCTACCTTGCCGCCGCAATGATGGCATTGGGTAGCGTACTACTGCTGATGCTCAAGACCCTTGAGCGCAATGAATCCCGGGCGCCAGCACCCGACCACTAACCCTGGAGAAAAGCGATGCCTTACGTCAATATCAAAATCACCCGCGAAGGTGCAACCCCCGAGCAGAAAGCAACCCTTATTCAAGGGGTTACCGAACTGCTGCGCGACACTCTTGGGAAGAACCCGGCCACCACGGTGGTGGTCATCGACGAAGTAGACACCGACAACTGGGGCATCGGTGGAGAGGTGGTAACCGAGCTTCGTAAACGAAGCTAGCGATTGCTCCACTCGATGAAGGGGGTTCGTTAGGATCGCCATTTGATAGAGCAGCCCATACTGGGAAGCTGAACCGTCGGACCTCGGTTCGTTGCTGCAATCAGCTCCATGGCATTGACCAGTTCCGGCACTCGATTGGTAGCGTCGTCCATGGGGGCATCATCCAGCCGCCCTCGATACTGCAGCTCGCCTTTACGGTTAAATCCAAAAAAATCCGGCGTGCAGATCGCACCATACTGCTTACCGACCGACTGATCCTCATCGATCAGGTAGGGAAAGGTAAAGCCATACTGACGGGCAAATTTCTTCATATTTTCTGGTGAGTCCGCCTCCACCCGAGCGTAGTCGTTCGACATGATCGCCAACACATTGATACCTTCGTCCATCAACCGTTGGCTATCCTCTGCGAGGCGCTGTCCGATACGCTGAACATAGGGGCAGTGGTTGCAAATAAAGGCAATTAGTAGCCCTTTATCTCCCAGATAGTCACTCATGGTAAAACTGTCACCATGGGCATTTTTAAGAGCGTTAAAATGTTAGGCATCATAGAGTGATATAAGAAACATTCCAGCAACCGCTCTAATGCTTTTATCGGCAAACCCCTTAGCTGAAGAGTACTCCCTTGAAATACACAAGACATGCTCACCTACTGGTAACGACCTTGAGTTTTCGTATGAAGCGAAAGAGGGCGAGCGTAAACTCGACACTGCCAGGGAGCTTTCCGTCGTAAAGAGTGACCTGACTATTCTTGTGTTAGAAAACAGGGTTTATTTCAGCGGCACTGATCGGCTACACCTGCTGCAAGCTACGGGGAGTCTCTATTGGTCCCAGTTCGCTTATTCCGGTGTGCTTTAAGGAAAGTGAAGCGACGGTAAAATAATATGGAATCATAAAAAAGCCCCGCAGGGCGGGGCTTTCAAGGATATTCTTTACTCTTTAACCTAAGGTAACCATCAGAACGGGATATCGTCATCGAAATCATCAAAGCCACCGGGAGCCGGCTGCTGGGCTGGCGCGGGCTGCCCTTGGGGCTGCTGATATCCACCTTGGGGCTGCGGTTGGCGCTGCTGGGGAGCCGGTTGCTGGTACCCTCCCTGAGGCTGGTTCTGCTGGGGCGCGGGCTGCTGATAGCCGCCCTGAGGTTGATTCTGCTGGGGCGCTTGCGGCTTAGCCGGCTGCTGATACCCGCCACCCTGGGATGCATTGTCACCACGCCCGTCCAGCATCTGCATCTGGCCGTTGATATCGACCACGACTTCGGTGGTGTAACGATCCTGGCCCTGCTGATCCTGCCATTTGCGAGTCTGCAGCTTACCCTCCAGGTACACCTTGGATCCCTTTTTCAGATACTGACCTGAGATCTCCGCCAGTTTGCCGAACATCACCACTCGGTGCCACTCGGTCTTCTCCTGCGGCTGCCCGGTAGTTTTGTCTTTCCACTGCTCGCTGGTTGCTACACTGAGGTTGGCAACCGCATTTCCGTTGGGCATATAACGCACCTCGGGATCCGCCCCCAGGTTGCCGACGATAATGACCTTATTTACACCACGCATGAAACTCTCCTGATACTCCAATCACTTATTCCACAGCCACACCAAGCGCCACTAGCGCTTCGGTATCCAACTGCTCGTTATCTACCTTGAGATAGGCTGCCGATTCATCACGAATAACAACCACCTCAACTACTCCCAATACCTTCGCCAAGGCCGCACCGATACTGTCCGGGTCGTCATCCATGCCATCCAAACCTACCACCATACTGCTCAGGTAGGGGGGCTGATCCATGGTAGCACTGAATACCAGCCAAAGCGCCGACCCAATCGCGGCCAAGACAAACACACCATCAAAGCCATAGGACTGGAAAATCACGCCCCCGGCCATTCCTCCCAGCGCCGCCCCCAGAAACTGGCTCGTGGAGTAAACGCCCATGGCAGTCCCTTTGTTACCGGCCGGCGCGAGTTTGCTAATCAACGAGGGCAGCGTCGCCTCTAACAAATTGAACGCCATAAAGAACAAAAACAGGCTGCCTATCATGGGCCAAAGCGAAGTATGACTCCATAGCAGACTCAGCTCACTCAGTGTTAGCAGGGCAACGGCGCCGACAAAGACGCTTTTTAGCTTGCGCTTTTTCTCACCGATAATGATGAAAGGCACCATAGCCACAAACGCGGTCAGCAAGCACAGGAGGTAGACCCACCAATGCTGCTCCCGAGGTAGCCCCGCCTCTCCTTGCAGCGCCAGCGGCACAGCAACAAACAGCGCCATCAACACGCCATGCAATACAAAGATGCCAAAATCCAACCGCAGCAACTGCCTATTGCCCAGGGTTGCCCACACCTGACTGGTTACGGTCAAGGTATCGCTGTGAGAGCGCAAAACACGTGGCGTGGGCACGACCCAGAGAATAATCCCCAGCGCCACCAGCGATAACAGCGCCGTGACCATGAAAAGCCCCGTCAAACCAAACCAGTCCGTAATCAATGGTCCGACCACCATCGCTACACAAAAGGAGAGACCGATACTCATCCCAACGGTTGCCATGGCCTTGGTACGGTTTTGCTCCCGGGTCAGGTCTGAAAGCAGTGCCAGAATGGTACTGGCGATTGCGCCGGCCCCCTGAAGGCAGCGCCCGGCAATGACGCCGTAGATACTCTCGGCTCCTGCGGCTAGCAAACTGCCCGCAGCGAAGATAATCAGGCCCGCAATAATGACCGGCTTGCGCCCGACGCGATCGGAGATCATACCGAAGGGAATCTGTAACAGCGCCTGGGTCAACCCATAGCCCCCTATCGCCACCCCGATCAGGGCGGGGGTTGCACCCTTGAGGTCACCACCGTAGACCGCAAGCACCGGCAACACCATGAACAGACCCAGCATCCGAAATGCAAACACGGACGCTAGCGAGGCCGTCGCCTTGAGTTCCGCTCTGTCCATAGAATACCCGTCCACTTCACTTCATAGCCAAAAGGGGGGAATTTTAGCAGCTAATACCCTCAATCACTAACGCAGATTTACCACGAGTCGGGCTGCTTGGGGTCGGCAAACGGAGTATACTCGGCGGTTCGGTTGACGCCAGGCCAACACAGGAGAGATCGTGGAAAATATCGTCGTACGGGGTGCCCGCACCCACAACCTGAAGAACATCGATATCGAAATCCCCCGCGATAAGCTGGTCGTTATTACCGGGCTATCCGGCTCCGGCAAATCTTCGCTGGCCTTTGACACCCTTTACGCAGAGGGGCAGCGGCGCTACGTCGAATCGCTCTCTACCTACGCACGCCAGTTTCTGTCGATGATGGAAAAGCCCGATATCGACCATATCGAAGGACTCTCCCCAGCAATCTCCATCGAACAGAAGTCAACCAGCCACAATCCCAGGTCGACGGTAGGCACCATTACCGAGATCTACGATTACCTACGCCTGCTGTTTGCGCGCGCAGGAACCCCCCGCTGCCCCGACCACGACCTGCCACTGGAAGCCCAAACCATCAGCCAGATGGTTGATCAGGTACTTGCGCTGGAGGAGGGCACCAAACTGATGCTGCTGGCACCGGTAGTGCAAGAGCGCAAAGGGGAGCACCTTCACGTGTTTCATGAGCTGCGCACCCAGGGCTTCGTTCGAGCACGGGTCAACGGCATTGTGGTTGACCTCGACCAACCCCCTACCCTGGACAAACGTAAAAAGCACAGCATCGAAGTGGTTGTTGACCGGTTCAAGGCCCGGGGCGACCTGCAGTTGCGGCTGGCAGAATCCTTTGAGACCGCCCTCAACCTTACAGACGGTATCGCCCTGGTGGCGTTTATGGACGGCGACCAGAAGGAGATGGTGTTCTCCGCACGCTTCGCCTGTCCAACCTGTGGCCACAGCATTAATGAACTCGAGCCGCGCCTGTTCTCGTTTAACAACCCCGCCGGTGCGTGTTCCTCTTGCGACGGCCTCGGTGTAAAACAGTTTTTTGATGGCTCACGCATCATATCCCACCCCGACTCCACCCTCGCCGAGGGCGCCATTCGGGGATGGGATCGACGCAGCGTTTACTACTTCCAGATGCTGGTTTCCCTGGCCAAGCACTACGGCTTCGATATCGACACGCCCTTTGGTGAGCTCAGCGAGCAGCACCGGGAACAGATACTTTACGGCAGTGGTGACGAGCAGATCAGCTTCAATTACGTCAACGACCGCGGCGACGTCATGCAACGCAAGCATCGCTTCGAGGGGATCATTCCCAATATGGAGCGCCGCTATCGCGATACCGACTCCCAAAGTGTGCGCGAGGAGCTGGCCAAGTACCTCAGCACCCAACCCTGCCCCTCCTGCAAGGGGAGCCGTTTACGACGAGATGCTCGCCATGTCTTTATCGCCACAGAAAACCTCCCGGATATCACCTCCCGTCAGGTGGGCGCTGCTCTCGAGTATTTCGACCAGCTTAAACTCCCGGGCCGCAAGGGTGAGATCGCGGACAAAATTTTAAAAGAGATCCGTGAACGACTGCAGTTTCTGGTGAATGTAGGCCTTAACTACCTGACCCTCGACCGCAGCGCCGACACCCTCTCCGGTGGTGAAGCGCAACGCATTAGACTGGCAAGCCAGATCGGTGCGGGGCTGGTAGGGGTTATGTACATTCTTGATGAGCCCTCAATCGGACTCCACCAGCGAGACAATGAGCGCCTGCTCAACACCCTGACCCACTTGCGGGATCTCGGCAACACGGTAATCGTGGTGGAACACGACGAGGATGCTATCCGACTCGCCGACCATGTTGTCGATATCGGCCCCGGCGCTGGCGTCCATGGTGGCGAGATCGTTGCCCAGGGCACTCCAAAGCAGGTCATGGGCAACCCGGCATCCCTGACCGGGCAGTACCTGACAGGAATAGAAAAGATCGCTATCCCCAAGCAGCGCACCCCGGCCGATGAAAAACGGATGCTTAAATTATTCGGGGCCAGCGGCAACAACCTAAAGAAGGTGGACCTGAGCATTCCGGTTGGCTTGATGACCTGCGTAACGGGAGTCTCCGGATCAGGCAAGTCCACCCTGATCAACGGCACGCTGTACCCTATCTGCGCGACAGAACTTAACGGTGCCACCACCCTTACTCCCGCGCCCCATAAACGGGTGAGCGGGCTGAATCAGTTCGACAAGTGCATCGATATCGACCAAAGCCCCATCGGTCGCACCCCTCGCTCCAACCCCGCCACCTATACAGGTATTTTTACCGGCAT
Organism: Aestuariirhabdus sp. LZHN29; assembly: GCF_049985285.1. Classification (NCBI taxonomy): domain Bacteria; kingdom Pseudomonadati; phylum Pseudomonadota; class Gammaproteobacteria; order Oceanospirillales; family Aestuariirhabdaceae; genus Aestuariirhabdus; species Aestuariirhabdus sp. LZHN29. Next base: position 16,474 of record NZ_JBNIEU010000006.1, read on the forward strand.
CCGGGAGCTATTTGCAGGCACCCAGGAATCCCGCTCACGGGGTTACAAACCCGGACGTTTCAGCTTCAACGTCAAGGGGGGGCGCTGCGAATCCTGCCAGGGCGACGGTGTCATTCGCGTGGAGATGCACTTCCTACCCGACATCTATGTCCCCTGCGATGTCTGCAAGGGGAAACGCTACAACCGCGAAACCCTGGATATCCGCTACAAGGGAAAAAGTATCGACCAGGTACTGGAGATGACCATTGAGGACGCTCTCGTGTTCTTCGATGCGGTGCCCGCAATCCGGCGCAAACTACAAACCTTGATGGATGTCGGGCTGACTTACGTTCACCTTGGGCAAAACGCCACCACGCTGTCCGGCGGGGAGGCTCAACGGGTCAAGCTTGCCAAGGAGCTATCCAAGCGCGATACCGGCAAAACCCTCTACATTCTTGATGAGCCAACTACCGGCCTTCACTTTCACGATATACGCCAGCTATTGGGGGTACTGCACCGCCTGCGGGACCATGGCAATACCGTCGTCGTGATAGAGCACAACCTTGATGTTATAAAAACCGCTGACTGGGTGGTCGACCTTGGGCCGGAAGGAGGCGATGGAGGCGGGGAGATCGTCGCTACTGGCACACCGGAAGAGATTGCGAATCACGGCGCCTCGCATACCGGACGCTTCTTAAGGCCCATCCTCGAGCGTTAACAGGGAATTGACGGGGTGGTCTCTCCAGGCGCGCGTAAAGTGAGCTATGTTTGTATAAAGACCTCAATTTCGGAGAAAACAGATGCGCCAGCAAACCGTCGCCGAGATTATGACTCAAGAGGTGATCAGCTGCGTGGAGAGTGACTCCCTAAAGCTGGTTAATGGACTAATGACCCAGCATAACATCCGCCACCTGCCGGTTATCGACAGTAAGGATGCCAGATTTCTTGGGCTACTGTCTCAAAAGCACGTCTTGCGCGAAGCCTTCTACCTGGCGAAATCCAGCGGCCAGGTAGATCTGTCGACCTTTGGAAGCCGAGTGCGCGTCGCCGAGGTGTACTCCAGCGGCATCGTTACCGCCAGCCCGGACACCTCCCTGGAGGAAGCGGGGCGTTTTTTTCTCAACAGCAAGCACGGCTGCCTGCCTGTACTCGACAACGGAAAACTGGTGGGTATGGTTACATCGGTCGACTTCGTTAGGCTATGCGTCGACCTGCTTCATGAACGCTCAACCCAGACCCCAGCGGACAGTTAAGGACCGCAGATCACCGGCATCCCCTGCGCTGCGCAGCTTACCGTTACCGGCAGCGCCCCCCATACATCACCATCGAGCTGCAACCGCTCCTCTGGGTTGAGTCTCTCGACGCTAAGGTGGGAGGCGGTCACGGAGCGCACGCGAGGATTTTTCTCAAGCCTCCCGAAAGGTAACGACCAGAGCGCGGCAAGCAGCGAGCCCGGACTCGATGCCTTAATCAACACCACCTGAAAGGCATTCCGCTGGAGCGTCATCTCCCGTGCAATGACATAGCGCCCTGCGTAATAGCAGCCATTGCTGACAAGCAACGAATCGGCGTCATACTCCACACCATCGGCGACCACCCGGTAACCACGCCCCCTCCATCGAAACAACGGCTTAATGGCCGCCCACCCGTAAGCCAGCTTGCCAAAGCGCTTTTTAATGGCCAGGTCCACCGCGCCCACGACCGCCGCATCAAATCCCACCCCCAGGGAAAACGCGAGCCGGCGGCCATTCACGGTCGGCCAGTAACACAACCGGGTGCTCCCTTCATGGATACGGGAGGCAAGCGCTTTTGCCGACTGTGGCAACCTCAACTCCCGCGCAACAACGTTGGTGGTTCCCAAAGGGATAATGGCAAGCGTGAGTGGCACCTGTCGAGCCGATAGCCCGTTGATCACCTCGTTGACCGTACCATCTCCGCCCGCGGCAATAACGATGGAGGCGCTACCACTGTATGACTGAACATAGTCCTGAGCGTCACCGGCGGCGCGGGTCTGGTAAAGATCCACCGACCAGCCCCGGACTTTAAGATAGGCCAGGGTAAGATCAAGCAGCGCCCGTTTTCTACGACCAGCCGCTGGGTTAAGCACCACCAACAATTGCATCGAACACCTAGCTGTTGACGACATTCTCTATCCCCCAGAAACAAAAAAGCCGAGCAGATGCTCGGCTTTTTTGTAGTGTTTCCACTTACTCGTCGTCAGCAGCCTCTACAGGCTCTGGACGATCGACCAACTCAACGAAGGCCATAGGAGCCTGGTCGCCGGTACGGAACCCACACTTAAGAATGCGGATATAACCACCGGGACGCTCCGCGTAACGAGGACCGATCTCACTAAACAGCTTGCCAACAGCAGTTTTGTCGCGCAGGCGATCGAACGCCAGACGACGGTTAGCTACTGAATCAAGCTTAGCCAGTGTGATCATAGGCTCAGCTACACGACGCAGCTCTTTCGCCTTGGGTAACGTGGTCTTGATCACTTCATGCTCGACCAATGAGCAGGTCATGTTTTGAAACATAGCCTTGCGGTGCGAGCTGGTACGGTTAAGCTTTCTACCACTCTTGCGATGACGCATAACTCTAATTCCTTACCAGAGTACTAATCTGGTTACAAAGACGTTAGGCAGAAATCCTATCGTCGTTCTTCAAACTTGCAGGCGGCCAGTTGTCCAACCGCATTCCCAGTGACAGACCGCGCGATGCGAGCACGTCTTTAATCTCGGTAAGAGATTTCTTACCCAGGTTAGGCGTTTTCAGCAACTCAACTTCGGTACGCTGAATAAGGTCACCGATGTAGTAGATATTCTCTGCCTTGAGGCAGTTGGCGCTACGAACAGTCAGCTCCAGATCATCTACAGGGCGCAACAGGATAGGATCAACTTCATCCTCCTTTTGCTCCGGTACCGGCTCACCAGGTCCTTTCAAGTCAACAAACGTCGCGAGCTGCTGCTGCAAAATAGTAGCAGCACGACGAATGGCTTCTTCAGGATCCAGTGTGCCGTCGGTGTCCAGGTCCAGCACCAGCTTGTCGAGATCGGTACGCTGCTCTACACGGGCGCTGTCGACAACATAAGCCACACGGTGTACGGGGCTATAGGTTGAATCGATTTGCAAACGACCGATAGAACGGGTTTCGTCCTCATCACTGACACGAGAATCTGCGGGCTCATACCCACGACCGCGCATTACCTTGAGCCGCATATTCAGCTCTCCGGCCGGGGCCAGGTTAGCAATAACGTGATCCGGATTTACGACCTCAATGCTGTGATCAAGCTGGATATCAGCTGCAGTCACTGCACCTTCGCCTTTCTTGGAAAGAGTCAGGACAGCTTCATCACGCTCGTGCATTTTGATCGCTACGCCTTTCAGGTTAAGCAGGATCTCAATCACATCCTCCTGCACCCCTTCTAAGGCACTGTATTCGTGCTCTACGCCATCGATCTCAACCTCTACCACGGCACAGCCGGGCATGGAGGAGAGCAAAATGCGGCGCAGGGCGTTACCCAAAGTGTGGCCGAACCCCCTTTCGAGGGGCTCCAACGTCACTTTGGCTCGGGTAGCGCTAATCTCCTGAACGTCGATACGCTGGGGAGTTAGAAAATCGGTTACGGAACTCTGCATGGATGTAATACCCTACTTAAAGTCTATTCCTTACTTGGAGTAAAGCTCGACGATCAGGTTTTCGTTGATCTCAGCTGACAGATCGCTGCGCTCAGGAATGGATTTGAAAACGCCCTCTTTCTTGCTGGCGTCTACATCAACCCACTCCAGGCTGCCGCGCTGGGCCGCCAACTCAAGAGAAGAAGCGATACGCAACTGGCTCTTGGATTTTTCGCGAACAGCAACAACATCACCGGCCTTTACCTGGTAGGAAGGAATATTCACTGCCTTACCATTTACAGTAATAGACTTGTGGCTCACTAGCTGACGAGCTTCGGATCGGGTAGAACCGAATCCCATACGATAAACAACGTTATCGAGACGAGACTCAAGAAGCTGAAGCAGGTTTACACCCGTTGCGCCTTTAAGGCGATCGGCTTCTTTGTAATATCCGCGAAACTGCTTTTCAAGCACGCCGTAAATACGACGAACTTTCTGCTTTTCACGAAGCTGAAGACCATAATCAGACAGTCGAGTACGACGCTGACCATGCTGCCCTGGAGGGGTTTCGAGCTGACACTTTGAGTCGAGCGCGCGAACGCCGCTCTTCAAGAACAGATCAGTACCTTCGCGACGAGACAGTTTACACTTGGGACCTATATATCTAGCCATTTAAACGTCTCCTGCTTACACGCGGCGCTTCTTGGGTGGGCGACAACCGTTGTGCGGAATTGGCGTCACATCGGTAATGTTAGTAATTTTGTAACCACAAGAGTTTAGAGCACGTATAGCAGATTCCCGGCCTGGGCCAGGTCCCTTCACACAAACGTCTAAATTCTTCAGACCGTATTCAGCGGCCGCATTTCCTGCACGCTCGGCAGCTACCTGAGCTGCGAACGGGGTGCTCTTACGAGAACCACGGAAACCAGAACCACCCGCGGTGGCCCAGGACAATGCGTTACCCTGACGATCGGTAATGGTCACGATAGTATTGTTAAAAGAGGCGTGAATGTGGGCTACCCCGTCAACGACCGTCTTTTTAACCTTTTTACGTGATCTAGTACCTGGCTTTGGCTTTGCCATATCAGAATCATTCCTATATTAAAATTTGACCTACAGCTTGCTGTTAACGGCAAGCGCAGGACTGATTACTTACGAATCGGCTTACGAGGACCCTTACGAGTACGCGCATTGGTTTTGGTACGCTGACCGCGAAGTGGAAGACTGCGGCGATGACGCAGACCACGGTAGCAACCCAAATCCATGAGCCGTTTGATGTTCATGCTGACTTCCCGACGCAGATCACCTTCGGTGTTCAGCTTGGAAACCGCACCGCGGAGGATGTCAACTTGATCTTCGCTCAGAGTGCTGATCTTGGCTACCGGATCGATACCGGTTTCCGCGCACAGCTGCTGAGCAGTTGTTCTACCTACACCATAGATATAGGTAAGAGAGATAACAGCGTGTTTGTTATCTGGAATATTGACGCCAGCTATACGGGCCATCCAGTTTACTCCATATTTTTACGTACAAAGGCAGCCCCAAATAATAGGGGGCATCCCAAAAGGCGGGACAGCATACCTTCTGATGATTAATAAATCAACCGCCCGACCAATTTAAGTGGCCGGGCGGCAAACTTACGGATCTGTTATCTATCTAGCCCTGGCGCTGCTTGTGGCGAGGCTCAGCACTACAGATAACACGGACGGAACCGTTGCGACGAATGATCTTGCAGTTTCTGCAGATCTTCTTCACTGAAGCACGTACTTTCATAATCTACTCCAAAGCTAACCGGTTGGGTTTAGCGCAGCAATCCGCCGCTGCCATAGCCCTTCAAGTTAGATTTCTTCATCAAGGATTCATACTGATGTGACATCAGGTGTGACTGTACCTGCGACATAAAGTCCATCACCACCACAACCACGATCAACAATGAAGTTCCACCAAGGTAGAACGGCACGTTCCAAGCGACCACCAGGAACTGCGGAAGCAGACACACAGCGGTCATATATAGCGCACCGAACAAGGTCAGCCGGGTCAACACACTATCGATATAGCGTGCAGACTGCTCACCGGGACGAATACCGGGAATAAAGGCGCCCGACTTCTTCAAGTTGTCGGCCACATCATTCGGGTTGAACACCAGCGCAGTATAGAAGAAGCAGAAGAAGATGATACCCGCCGAGAACAGAACAATGTTCAACGGCTGGCCAGGACCAATCGCCAAGGCGAAATCCTGCAACCACTCCATTCCTTCAGCCTGACCAAACCACTGCCCGATCGAAGCCGGGAACAGCAGAATGCTGCTGGCAAAAATAGCCGGGATAACCCCTGCCATATTCACTTTCAGCGGCAAGTGACTGGTCTGCGCAGCAAATACCTTACGGCCCTGCTGACGCTTCGCGTAGTTAACGGTAATACGACGCTGTCCCCGCTCGACGAAGACAACGAAACCGATAACCACGATAGCCAGTGTAGCGATCGCCAACAGGGCGATGATATTAATATCACCCTGCCGAGCCGACTCGAAAGACTGCCCGATTGCGCCGGGCAAGCCTGCTACGATACCTGCGAAGATCAAGATTGAGATACCGTTACCAATCCCTTTCTCGGTCACTTGCTCGCCCAGCCACATCATAAAGACGGCACCGGTAACGAAAGTCGTGATGGCGACAAAGTAAAAGCTGGCGTCAGCACTAAAGGCTATTCCCTGTCCCGCCAGACCCGCCGTCATACCGAAGCCCTGCACCAATGCTAAAAGCACGGTACCGTAGCGAGTATATTGACTGATCTTGCGACGACCGGATTCGCCCTCTTTCTTAAGCTGCTCCAACTGCGGACTGACAACGGACATCAACTGCATGATGATCGATGCCGAGATGTACGGCATGATACCCAGGGCGAGAACAGACATTCTCTCCAGGGCACCACCCGAAAACATATTGAACAGGCTAAGGATCGTCCCTTCGTTCTGGTTAAACAGCTGCGCCAACCGGTCCGGGTTAATACCCGGAACAGGAATATGCGCACCGATCCGATAAACGATGATTGCCAATAAGACAAATCTCAGGCGAGCCCACAATTCAGTGAGGCCGCTCTGGTTACCCATTGCAGGGGTTGATCCTTTCTTAGCCATTTATTCCTCGATCTTACCACCGGCCGCTTCAATAGCAGCGCGAGCACCTTTGGTTACCATGAGCCCTTTAAGGGTCACAGCCTTGGTGATCTCACCAGACAGCACTACCTTTGCGCGTCGAATGCTGCCGTTGATGATGTCAGCTGCCTTAAGGGCATCCACATCAATTACGTCAGCGTCAACCAGCGCCAGCTCGTTCAAACGAACTTCGGCAGTTACACGAGCCAGACGAGAGGTAAAGCCATACTTGGGCAGACGACGAGCCAGCGGCTGCTGACCCCCTTCAAACCCAGGCTTCACACTACCACCTGAACGGGATTTCAGACCTTTGTGACCACGGCCACAGGTCTTACCTAATCCGCTACCGATACCGCGACCGACACGCTTGCCGGATTTGCGACTACCAGGAGCAGGTGCAAGGGTATTCAGTTGCATAATTACTCTCCCTCAACCTGTACCATGTAAGATACTTTGTTGATCATACCGCGCACTGATGGAGTGTCTTCCACTTCAACAGTGTGACCAATACGGCGCAGCCCAAGACCAAGGACACAAGCCTTGTGATTCTTCAGGCGTCCGTTGGTTGAGCGGACCAGAGATACTTTGATCATTTTCTCAGCCATCTTCCTACCCCAGAATATCTTCGACAGACTTACCGCGCTTAGCGGCGACTGACGCTGGTGCGCGCATCTCTCTCAAACCCTTGAAGGTCGCATAAACGACGTTCACCGGGTTGGTAGAGCCGTAGCACTTAGCCAGTACGTTGTGGACACCAGCAACTTCCAGCACAGCTCGCATCGCGCCGCCGGCAATAACACCGGTACCGTCAGATGCTGGCTGCATGTAAACCCTGGATGCGCCGTGGCGGGCCGTAACGGCGTACTGCAAAGTAGTACCGTTGAGATCCACCTCAATCATATTGCGACGGGCATTTTCCATCGACTTTTGGATAGCAACCGGCACTTCACGTGCCTTGCCGCGACCGAAGCCAACCTTACCGTTACCATCTCCGACCACGGTCAGAGCAGTAAAGCTAAAGATTCGGCCACCTTTAACGGTCTTGGCAACACGGTTAACCTGAACCAGTTTCTCGATGTAACCGTCGTCACTTTTACGTTCGTTGTTCGCCATAACTCTACCCTTAGAATTCCAGACCACCGTCGCGAGCGGCATCTGCTAGAGCCTTCACACGACCGTGATACTTGTAACCGGAACGATCAAACGCAACCTGCGTAATCCCTGCTGCCTTGCCACGCTCTGCGATCAGAGCACCGACTTTTCCGGCTGCATCAATATTACTGGTTGCACCTTCACGCAGTTCCTTATCCAGCGTAGAAGCACTGGCCAACACTTTGTCACCTTCGCCAGCAATAAGCTGCGCGTAGATGTGTTGATTGGAACGATGTACGCTGAGACGAACCGCGCCGAGTTCACGCATTTTAAAGCGAGCACGGCGGGCACGACGCAAACGGGATTCTCTTTTAACGCTCATATCTATGCCCCACCTTACTTCTTCTTAGCCTCTTTACGACGTACATGTTCGTCAGCATAACGTACACCCTTACCTTTATAAGGCTCAGGCGGACGGAATGCGCGAATTTCAGCCGCGACCTGTCCAACCAACTGCTTGTCGATACCACTGATGACAAGTTCAGTCTGGCTTGGTGTTTGTGCAGTTACGCCTTCAGGAAGGACGTAATTGACCGGATGGGAAAATCCGAGGGTAAGGTTCAGGGTGTTTCCCTGAGCCGCCACACGATAACCAACACCGACCAACTGCAATTTTTTCTCGTAACCCTGAGTTACGCCAACAACCATGTTGTTGACCAACGCGCGGGTAGTACCCGCCAACGCACGAGACTGCTTCGCACCATCGCGTGGAGCGAAGGTGAGTACACTTTCTTCCTGCTTAACTTCGACATTATTATGAATGCCCAGTTGCAGAGAACCCTTGCCACCCTTAACAGACAGATCCTGGCCGTTAAGAGTAATTTCTACACCGCTTGGGATCGCTACTGGGGCTTTTGCTACTCGAGACATAGTTCCCCCTTAGAATACGGTGCACAAAATTTCGCCACCCACGCCAGCGGCGCGTGCAGCACGATCGGTCATAACACCACGGTTAGTGGAGACGATGGCAACGCCTAAGCCGCCATTGACCTTTGGGAGTTCACCCTTACCGGAATAGGCGCGTAGACCAGGACGGCTTGAACGTTTGATCTGCTCAATGACCGGGTTGCCTTCGAAGTACTTAAGCTCGATGCTCAGTACCGGCTTGGTTTCGCCTTCTACTGTAATGTCTCCCACATAGCCTTCATCTTTCAGGACCTTGGCCACAGCGACCTTGATCTTGGATGAGGGCATGCTGACAGAGGCTTTCTCTGCCATCTGGGCATTACGGATACGAGTCAGCATATCTGCTAACGGGTCCTGCATACTCATGTCTATATTCTCCTAAACTAAATTCGGTAATTACCAGCTGGCCTTAACCAGACCTGGGCAATCACCACGCATTGCAGCTTCGCGCAACTTAATTCGGCTCAAACCGAACTTGCGAAGGTAACCGTGTGGACGACCGGTTATCCGGCAACGGTTACGCTGACGAGCAGGGCTTGCGTCACGCGGCAATTTCTGCAGCGCAATTTGGGCATCCCACTTCTGTTCGTCGGTCGCATTCGCATCGGCCAGCACAGCCTTGATAGCAGCTCGCTTGGCGGCGTACTTTTCAACAGTACGCGTACGCTTCAGCTCACGCTGTTTCATTGAAATTTTTGCCATTAGACTAAGCCTTCCTAGGTTCTAAACGGGAAGTTGAACGCTTTTAACAGCGCCCGACCTTCGTCATCGTTACGAGCAGTGGTAGTCACGGTGATGTCCAGTCCACGGATAGTATCGATTTGATCGTACTCGATTTCCGGGAACATGATCTGCTCCTTGACGCCCATGCTGTAGTTTCCACGACCGTCGAATGACTTCGGATTCAGGCCACGGAAATCGCGGATACGAGGAATAGAGATAGACAGCAGGCGATCAAGGAACTCATACATGCGCTCACCGCGCAGAGTTACTTTAACACCAATCGGCCAACCTTCACGAACTTTAAAGCCCGCTACAGATTTACGCGCCAATGTCACAACTGGCTTTTGACCGGAGATTTTCTCCATGTCGGCCAGCCCGAAATCGACAACCTTCTTGTCCGCTACCGCCTCACCAAGACCCATGTTAAGGGTAATCTTGGTGATTTTCGGCACCTCGTTTACATTCGCCTGACCCAGCTCTTCTTTCAGCTTGGGTATCAGCTCATTGTTATAAAACTCTTTTAATCTTGCCATGATCGTTACCTAGCCAAATTAACCGTCAATTTTGGACTTGGTGGACTTAAAGACCCGGACTTTGTCCTTGCCTGCGCCATCAAAACCAACACGGTCAGCTTTTTGAGTTTCGGGGTTAAAAATGGCGACGTTAGAAGACTCAATTGCGGCCTCCTTCTCTACGATGCCACCAGGCTTACCCATAGTCGGGTTGGGCTTGGTGTGCTTCTTCACCATGTTAATGCCAGACACGATAAGCTTGCCGTCGTCTTTTACCTTAACGACCTTGCCACGCTTACCCTTGTCTTTGCCCGTGATAACGATGACTTCATCGTTCTGTTTAATCTTACGCATTTTCGAATCCTCTCCTTACAGCACTTCAGGTGCGAGAGAAATAATCTTCATGAACTGTTCACCTCGCAGTTCACGAGTCACAGGTCCGAAGATACGTGTACCAATCGGCTGATTGCTTGCATTCAGCAGTACCGCGGCGTTGCCATCAAAGCGGATCAAAGATCCGTCTGGACGACGTACACCCTTGCGAGTACGCACAACTACAGCGTTCATTACCTGGCCCTTCTTGACCTTACCACGAGGAATCGCTTCCTTAACGGTCACTTTGATGACATCACCAACACCGGCATAACGACGGTGGGAGCCACCCAGGACCTTGATACACATGACTCGACGAGCGCCACTGTTATCAGCAACATCAAGCATTGATTGTGTTTGAATCATCTTCTTTCTCCGTACTCGGACCTTATCAGCCCGAGACTTGATCCAATTTAGATCTGAGTAGCTTTTTCGTCGACAGAAACCAGCTCGAAGAACTTAGTCTTCGACAATGGCTTGATCTCACGAATAGTCACTACATCACCAATATTGCACTCATTATTTGCGTCATGGGCATGCAACTTAGTAGAGCGCGTCATGTACTTACCGTAAATGGCGTGCTTTACCTGGCGCTCAACGAGAACCGTAATGGATTTCTCCATCTTGTTGCTAACAACCCTACCGCTAAGAGTGCGCACTTTCTTTTCTGTGTCTGCCATCTTAGTTTCCTGCTTTCTCATTAAGCACAGTTTTTACCCGAGCGATATCGCGCTTAACCTGTGGCAGCAAATGAGACTGGCCAAGCTGGCCGGTCGCAAGTTGCATGCGGTAGTTAAACTGATCTCGGCGCAAAGCCAGCAGCTGAGTATTCAGCTCCTCGACAGATTTTTCACGCAGTTCTGTTGCTTTCATCACATCACCGTCCGCTTAACGAAGGTGGTTTCAACAGGCAGCTTAGCTGCAGCCAGAGCAAAAGCTTCACGAGCCAGCTCTTCGGAAACACCTTCCATTTCGTACAAAACACGGCCTGGTTGAATCTGGCAAATCCAGTATTCAACGTTACCCTTACCCTTACCCTGACGCACTTCAAGCGGCTTACCGGTAATCGGCTTGTCGGGGAAAATCCGAATCCAGATCTTACCACCACGCTTGATATGACGACTCATGGCACGACGCGCTGCTTCGATTTGACGAGCAGTGATTCGACCACGACCAGTTGCTTTCAGAGCAAACTCACCGAAGCTTACTGTGCTTCCCCGGTGAGCCAGACCGCGGTTACGGCCCTTCTGTTGCTTACGAAACTTCGTACGCTTTGGCATTAACATGTGCGTACTCCTTATTTAGCCGTTTTCTTCTTGGCGGGCTTAGGTGCTTCAGCTTCTTGCTGCTGGCCACCAATCACTTCGCCTTTGAAGATCCAAACCTTAACACCCAGGAGGCCGTACGTAGTCATCGCTTCGTAGCTGGCGTAGTCGATGTCTGCACGGAAAGTGTGCAGAGGTACTCGACCTTCCCGGTACCATTCGGTGCGGGCAATCTCAGCACCACCAAGGCGGCCGCTGATCTGAATTTTAATACCCTTGGCACCTATACGCATGGTGTTCTGCACAGAACGCTTCATGGCACGACGGAACATCACACGACGCTCCAACTGACCACAAATGTTCTGAGCAACCAACATGGCGTCTAGCTCAGGCTTACGAACTTCCTCGATGTTGATGTGCACTGGCACACCCATCATCTTGGAAATGTGAGCGCGCAGCTTCTCTACATCTTCACCTTTCTTGCCAATCACGATACCGGGACGGGCGGTGTGGATAGTGATGCGTGCGCTCTGTGATGGACGATGAATGTCCACACGGCTAACGGAGGCGCTCTTCAGCTTCTCCTGGATGTATTCACGAACCTGCAGATCTGTAATCAGCTTGTCCGCGTACTCCCGGCCGTCCGCGTACCATACAGAAGTATGGTCCTTGACGATACCGAGGCGAATACCAGTAGGATTTACTTTCTGACCCATCTGATCGACTCCTTATTTCTCAGCAACCTTGACAGTAATGTGGCAAGACCGCTTGATAATGCGATCAGCTCGACCTTTGGCACGAGGTCTAATGCGCTTCAAAGATCTTCCCTCGTCTACAAAGACGGTGGTGACTTTAAGCTCATCGACATCGGCCCCCTCGTTGTGCTCAGCATTAGCGATGGCAGACTCAAGAACAACCTTGAGCAGCTCGGCCGCTTTTTTATTGCTGAAACTCAAAATATTGAGCGCTTCATCAACCGCTTTCCCGCGAATCTGGTCTGCAACCAAGCGAGCTTTTTGGGCCGAAATGTTAGCGCCTTTGTGCATAGCAGCTACTTCTTGCATTTCAATGCCCTCTTAGCGCTTCTTGGCTTTCTTATCCGCTGCATGACCGCGATAGGTGCGGGTAGCGGCGAATTCGCCCAGCTTGTGACCAACCATATCTTCGCTAACGAAGACGGGTACGTGTTGACGTCCATTATGAACCGCGATGGTCAAACCGACCATTTGAGGCAGAATCATAGATCGACGCGACCAAGTTTTAATGGGACGCTTTTCGTTTTTCTCAACGGCATCCTCAACCTTCTTCAACAAATGAAGGTCAATAAATGGACCTTTTTTTAGTGAACGTGGCACTGTCGGTTCCTCTATTTAATTACTTAGACCCGCGACGGCGAACAATCATCTTGTCCGTGCGCTTGTTGCTGCGAGTCTTGCGACCCTTAGTAGGTACGCCCCAAGGTGTCACAGGATGACGACCACCGGATGTACGACCTTCACCACCACCGTGCGGGTGATCAACCGGGTTCATGGCAACACCACGAACGGTCGGACGAACACCACGCCAGCGACTAGCACCAGCCTTACCAAGAGAACGAAGGTTATGCTCGCTGTTAGAGACCTCACCCAGTGTGGCAACACACTCAGCAAGAACCTTACGCATTTCACCACTGCGAAGACGCAGAGTTACGTAAGAACCTTCACGAGCCACCAACTGAACAGAAGTACCGGCACTACGCGCAATCTGCGCGCCCTTACCTGGCTTCAGCTCGACACAATGAATAACGCTACCAACAGGAATGTTACGCAGAGGCATGCAGTTGCCCGCCTTAATAGGTGCATCTGCACCCGTGATCAGCTGATCACCTGCTTTAACACCCTTGGGCGCGATGATGTAACGACGCTCACCATCAGCATAACAAAGCAGAGCGATGTGCGCGGTACGATTAGGATCGTACTCGATACGCTCTACAGTCGCCGGGATTCCGTCTTTGTTACGACGAAAATCAACCAGACGATAATGCTGCTTGTGACCACCACCGATATGACGGGTAGTGATGCGTCCGTTGTTGTTGCGACCACCATTTTTGCTCTTCTTTTCTAGCAGAGGAGCGTAAGGCGCACCCTTGTGCAGATCGGGGTTAACGATCTTGACAACAAAGCGGCGACCAGCGGAGGTGGGTTTACATTTTACAATAGCCATAACGTTACCCCTTACCCTGCATTAGCAAAGTCGATGTCCTGACCCTGCTCCAGACTGACGTAAGCCTTTTTCCAGTCGACACGCTTGCCCATACCTTTGGCAGTGCGCTTGGTCTTGCCGTTCACATTAGCTGTGGCGACAGACTTAACCTTCACTTCGAACAGTTGCTCGACGGCCTTCTTAATCTCCAGCTTGGTCGCATCCTTAGCTACCTTGAACACGTACTGACCATTGGCCTCAGCCAGGATCGTCGCCTTCTCGGAAATGTGTGGACCTTGCAGTACCTGGAAAACTCGTTCCTGATTCATCCCAGCATCTCCTCAAACTTCTTAAGAGCAGCAACGGTCGCTACTACTTTTTCGTAGGAGACCATGCTGACAGGGTCAGCTGCATTAACGTCACGAACATCAACGTGAACGATATTGCGAGCACCCAGATACAGATTCTCATCGACTGAGTCAGCGATGATCAGTGCTTTTTCAACACCGAGCTCTTTCAGCTTGGCGATGACTTCTTTGGTCTTGGGAGCAGAAACTGCGAAATCCTCAACCACCACCAGGCGATCCTGACGAACCAGCTCAGAGAGAATGGTGCGCATTGCAGCGCGGTACATCTTCTTGTTGAGTTTCTGGGTGTGATCTTGCGGCTTGGCAGCAAAGGTTACACCGCCGCTGCGCCAGATAGGGCTACGGATAGTACCGGCACGGGCACGACCTGTACCTTTCTGCTTCCAAGGCTTACGTCCACCACCGCGCACTTCACTGCGGGTCTTCTGGGCACGAGTACCCTGACGACCGCCAGCAAGATAGGCAGTAACGGCCTGATGAACCAGAGTTTCGTTAAACTCACAAGCGAAGGTGCTATCGGATACCTGTAGGGTTCCTGCACCATTTACATTCAAATCCATGGCTTAATCCCCTTAGGTGCGCGCTTTAACGGCAGGCAGAACAACAACATCGCCACCTGGAGCACCAGGTACCGCACCCTTAATCAGCAGAAGATTACGCTCAGCGTCAACGCGAACCACTTCCAGAGACTGGACGGTTACACGCTCAGCACCCATGTGTCCTGACATCTTCTTGCCTTTGAACACACGACCAGGAGTCTGGCACTGACCGATAGATCCAGGCGCACGATGCGACAAGGAGTTACCGTGAGTGGCGTCCTGCATACTGAAGTTCCAGCGCTTGATGGCACCGGCAAAGCCTTTACCTTTAGACTGGCCACTAACATCTACTTTTTGACCGGCTTCAAAGCGGTCTACAGAAAGCTGATCACCTACCTGGAAAGTCTCTTCACCTTCCACACGAAACTCCCACAGACCACGACCGGCTTCGGTATTGGCCTTGGCGAAATGCCCTGCCATCGGCTTACTAACCCGAGTAGCACGACGAGCACCGGAGGTCACCTGAATAGCAGCATAGCCATCGGTGTCCGCGGTTTTCACCTGAGTGATTCGATTAGGATCAACTTCAACAACGGTGACGGGTATAGATACGCCGTCTTCGGTAAAAATACGGGTCATGCCGCACTTCTTGCCGACTAATCCAATAGTCATTGATTTAACCTCATATGTGTACGGGGCTTTAACCCGCTATGGCCGCCCATCTCAGAGCGTTACACCAAAAAATACACCCGCAGTGCGAGTGCACATTGAACGATTAACTGGAGAATAATTACGCCAGACTAATCTGAACCTCAACACCAGCCGCCAAATCAAGCTTCATCAGCGCATCTACGGTCTTTTCAGTAGGCTCGACGATGTCGAGCAGGCGCTTGTGAGTGCGAATCTCATACTGGTCACGCGCGTCTTTGTTGACGTGCGGAGAGGTCAGGATGGTGAAACGCTCTTTTTTGGTTGGCAGCGGGATAGGACCACGCACCTGCGCACCAGTACGCTTGGCAGACTCAACAATCTCTTGAGTGGACTGGTCGATCAGGCGGTGATCAAACGCCTTCAGGCGAATACGAATTTGCTGGCTTTGCATAATGCAAATAACTCCACGATTAAAGAACTAGGCTAGACACACGATGTTGCCATAGCAAAAGGAGGCGCAGATTCTACAGACGCCCCAGATCGCTGTCAAGCACACAGACAAAGAGAGGCCCCGCACAGGGCGGGGCCTCTCTTATATTTACGTTTTAACTAAAAGGTTACTTTCTTATTCGATAACCTTAGCTACAACGCCCGCACCTACGGTACGACCACCTTCACGGATGGCGAAGCGCAAACCGTCGTCCATCGCAACCGGGTTGATCAGGGTAACAACCATCTGCACGTTGTCACCTGGCATTACCATCTCAACACCCTCAGGCAGCTCGCAAGAACCGGTGATGTCAGTGGTACGGAAGTAGAACTGTGGACGGTAGCCCTTGAAGAAAGGAGTGTGACGACCACCCTCTTCCTTGCTCAGAACGTACACTTCAGATTCGAACTTGGTGTGCGGAGTGATAGAACCGGGCTTAGCCAGAACCTGACCACGCTCAACGTCGTCACGCTTGGTACCACGCAGCAATACACCTACGTTCTCACCCGCACGACCTTCGTCAAGCAGCTTACGGAACATCTCAACACCGGTACAGGTAGTGGTCTGGGTCTCGCGGATACCCACGATCTCAACAGACTCACCCACCTTAACAATACCGCGCTCAACACGACCGGTTACTACAGTACCGCGACCAGCGATTGAGAACACATCCTCGATCGGCATAATGAAGGCGCCATCGATGGCACGCTCAGGCTGGGGAATGT
This sequence comes from Aestuariirhabdus sp. LZHN29, assembly GCF_049985285.1. NCBI lineage: Bacteria > Pseudomonadati > Pseudomonadota > Gammaproteobacteria > Oceanospirillales > Aestuariirhabdaceae > Aestuariirhabdus > Aestuariirhabdus sp. LZHN29. The sequence continues at coordinate 33,109 of NZ_JBNIEU010000006.1, forward strand.
AGGAATCCAGAGTCTCAACCAGCTTACGTACCGCACTGGTACCCAGCTCGTTGTCATCTTCGCCGTTCAACGCCATCAGGGCAGAACCCGGAATGATGGGAGTGTCGTCGCCTGGGAACTCGTACTGATCAAGCAGCTCACGCAGCTCCATCTCAACCAGCTCCAGCATCTCTGCGTACTCTTCGCTGTCCGCGCCGCCGCAATCTTCCGCCAACAGGTCAGCCTTGTTCAGAAAGACCACGATGTAAGGTACACCTACCTGACGAGACAGGAGGATGTGCTCACGGGTCTGAGGCATAGGACCGTCGGTCGCACCACACACCAGGATCGCGCCATCCATCTGCGCAGCACCGGTAATCATGTTCTTTACGTAGTCGGCGTGCCCAGGGCAGTCAACGTGCGCATAGTGACGCTCAGGAGAATCATACTCAACGTGAGAGGTGGCGATGGTAATACCACGCGCACGCTCTTCCGGCGCGTTATCGATCTGATCAAACGCCTTCAGCTCACCAGAACCCCAAACCTCGGCACACACGCGAGTCAGGGCAGCGGTCAGAGTAGTTTTACCGTGGTCAACGTGACCGATGGTGCCGACGTTTACGTGCGGCTTATTACGCTCAAAAGTTTCCTTAGCCATTGCTAAATATACCTTTCTTAAATAGTTTCAAACAAAAATTTAGGCTTGCTTGCTTACCGCTTCAGCGATGCTGGATGGCGCTTCTGCATAGCACTCAAATTCCATGGAGTAGGTCGCACGACCCTGGGTAGCGGAACGCAAGTCAGTTGCGTATCCAAACATCTCACCCAGTGGCACCTGCGCATTAATCACCTTGCCGGAAGAGCTATCTTCCATCCCCTGCACCAGACCACGACGACGGTTCAGGTCACCCATCACGTCACCCATGTAATCTTCAGGAGTTACCACTTCAACCTTCATCATCGGCTCAAGCAGTACGGGATTCGCCTGCGGCGCGTACTTCTTCAAAGCCTGGGATGCAGCAACCTTAAACGCCATCTCGTTGGAGTCGACTTCGTGGAAGGAGCCATCGTACAGGCGAGCCTTAAGACCCAACAGAGGATAGCCGGCAATGACGCCGTTTTTCATCTGCTCTGCAATACCCTTCTCAACCGCAGGGATGTACTCCTTGGGAATCGTGCCACCAACAATCTCGTTGATAAACTCCAATCCCTCTGTCTCAGAGGGGGAGAACTCGATAACAACGTGACCGTACTGACCGCGACCACCGGACTGACGCGCAAACTTGTGGTTCGCATCGACCGTAGCCTTGATCTTCTCGCGGTAGGCGACGCGAGGCTTACCAATGTTGGCCTCGACACTAAACTCACGACGCATACGATCAACGATGATATCGAGGTGAAGCTCACCCATACCCGAGATGATGGTTTGGCCTGACTCCTCGTCGGTCTCGACACGGAAAGATGGATCTTCCTGGGCCAACTTGCCCAGCGCAACACCCATTTTCTCCTGATCCGCTTTGGACTTCGGCTCAACGGCAACAGAGATAACCGGCTCGGGAAACTCCATACGCTCAAGAGTGATGTGAGAATCAAGTGCACACAGAGTGTCGCCCGTGGTCACATCCTTAAGGCCGATCGCTGCGGCGATATCACCAGCAAGAACTTCTTTGATCTCTTCCCGGTTGTTCGCGTGCATCTGCACCATACGACCGATCCGCTCTTTCTTGAACTTAATCGGGTTGTATACGGAGTCACCGGAATTCAGGGTGCCGGAATAGACGCGCATAAAGGTCAGATTACCAACGAAGGGGTCGGTAGCGATCTTGAACGCCAGCGCAGCAAAGGGTGCCTTATCGTCAGCGCCACGCTCTTCTGTGGTTTCGCCGTCATCAAGAACACCTTCAATAGCCTTAACCTCTGCAGGTGAAGGCATATACTCGATTACCGCATCCAGCACGGCCTGTACACCCTTGTTCTTAAATGCAGAACCACCGAGGATAGGCACGATTTCGCTCGCCAAGGTACGCGCACGGATGCCCGCCTTGATCTCCTCTTCGGTGAGAGTTTCACCTTCGAGGTACTTTTCCATCATCTCTTCGGTAGCTTCCGCCGCCGCTTCGACCAGCTCCTCGTGCATGGCTTCACACTCTTCCAGCATATCTGCCGGAATATCGCCATACTCGAAAGTAATACCCTGATCAGCTTCGTTCCAAAGGATCGCCTTCATCTTCACAAGGTCGACTACGCCCTTGAACTCGTCCTCGGCACCGATAGTCATGTGCAGCGGTACTGCAACCGCACCCAGACGCTCTTTAAGCTGGTCTACAACCATCTTAAAGTCAGCGCCAGCGCGGTCCATCTTGTTGACGAATACCATGCGAGGCACGGAGTACTTGTTCGCCTGACGCCACACGGTTTCGGTCTGGGGCTGAACACCGGAAGATCCACACAGCACTACGACAGCACCATCAAGCACACGCAAAGAACGCTCTACCTCGATAGTAAAGTCAACGTGCCCAGGGGTGTCGATGATATTGACACGATGGTCCTGGAACTGCTTATTCATGCCACTCCAGAAACAGGTAGTCGCAGCAGATGTGATAGTGATACCACGCTCCTGCTCCTGCTCCATCCAATCCATGGTCGCCGCACCATCATGTACTTCACCAATTTTGTGAGATACACCGGTGTAGAACAACACACGCTCGGTAGTAGTGGTCTTTCCCGCATCAACGTGGGCAACGATACCGATGTTACGATATCGGGAAATAGGGGTTTTACGAGCCACGAGATTATCCTCGAAAAATTAGAAACGGTAGTGAGAGAAGGCTTTGTTAGCCTCAGCCATACGGTGAACGTCTTCACGCTTCTTAACCGCAGCACCCTTACCTTCGGCAGCATCGGCAATTTCACCCGCCAGACGCAGCGCCATTGATTTCTCACCACGCTTACGGGAGAAATCTACCAGCCAGCGCATAGCCAGTGCCGTACGGCGAGAGGGACGAACCTCAACCGGTACCTGATAGGTCGCACCACCCACACGGCGAGACTTAACCTCTACCATGGGCGCAATGGACTCCAACGCTTTTTCGAACAGCTCCAATGGATCACCTTTGGTGCGCTCTGCAACCTTGTCCAGAGCGCCATAGACGATACGCTCTGCAACAGATTTCTTACCACTGATCATTACGTGGTTCATAAACTTGGCCAGCGTTTGATTCCCGTACTTTGGATCCGGGAGAACTTCGCGCTTAGCGACAACTCTTCTTCTTGGCATGATAAGCCCTCTAAAAATTTAGGTCTTCAGGTCTGGCCTGAGTACTGCCGTTACCGGCGACGCTCAGCCTTACTCTTATCAACAGATAAAATTACTTCGGACGCTTGGTACCGTACTTGGAACGACCCTGCTTACGGTCGTTAACACCCTGGGTATCCAGGCTTCCGCGAACGGTGTGATAACGTACACCCGGCAAGTCTTTTACACGACCGCCGCGAATCAGTACAACACTGTGCTCTTGCAGGTTGTGGCCTTCACCACCAATGTACGAGGTTACCTCGAAGCCGTTGGTCAAACGCACACGACATACCTTACGAAGCGCAGAGTTCGGCTTCTTTGGGGTAGTTGTATAGACGCGAGTGCACACGCCACGACGCTGAGGGCAAGCCTGCAGTGCGGGTACGTCACTCTTTGCGACTCTGCGTTTACGCGGGCTACGAACCAACTGGTTAATAGTTGCCATGTAAGCAAACTCCAATAGTTAACAAATAGGGGCCAGAGCCCATTTAAAACCAGCTAAACCGAAATTTAGCCATGTTAAAGGACGCGAGATTCTATAGATCACGCGAACCTGAGTCAAGAGAAAGCCCGGAATCCGATGGTTAATCGGTCCGGGCCATACTCTTCTACTTCTTTATAGCGATTTGAACTTAGCTATCGCTAGAGTTCAGCGCTTCGCTCAACGCCTGCTCTACGTCACTCAAACTGACACTTGCAGTGCCGGTCGCCTGACCCTCTTCCTGGCGCTTGATACGGCGCTCCTTGTGATACGCGAGGCCGGTACCAGCCGGAATCAAACGGCCAACGACCACGTTCTCTTTCAGGCCGCGCAAGAAATCACGCTTGCCGGTTACAGCCGCCTCGGTCAGTACTCGCGTAGTCTCCTGGAAGGAGGCCGCAGAGATAAAGGACTCCGTCGCCAACGACGCTTTGGTGATACCCAGCAACACACGCTCACCCTTGGCCGGGATCTTGCCCTCAGCCACAAGCTCCTCGTTATGCTCGAGGAAACGCACATACTCAACCTGATCGCCACGAATGAAGCTTGAGTCGCCCGTATCGGTGATCTCAATCTTCCGCAACATCTGACGCAAAATGGTTTCGATGTGCTTATCGTTGATCTTTACACCCTGCAGACGGTAAACGTCCTGGATCTCGTTGACGATGTACTTGGCCAGCTCACTAATACCCAACAGGCGCAGGATATCGTGTGGGTTGGACGGGCCGTCGGAGATAACCTCACCCTTGACCACCTTCTCACCCTCGAAGACGTTAAGGTGACGCCACTTGTGAATCAGCTCCTCGTAAGGATCTCCACCGTCGGACGGGGTGATAACGAGACGCTTCTTACCTTTGGTCTCCTTACCGAAACTCACCATTCCGCTCACTTCAGCGAGAATAGAGGACTCTTTCGGCTTCCGCGCTTCAAACAGATCGGCAACCCGTGGCAAACCACCGGTAATATCCTTGTTGCCCGAGCTTTTCTGCGGGATACGGGCAATAACATCACCCACTTCAACCTGGGCACCGTCGCTCAGGTTAAGCAAGGAATCCGCTGGCAGGAAGTACTGCGCAGGAGCGTTACTGTCGGCAAGCTTGAGTTCGTTACCCTCATCATCGACCAGGCCAACGGCGGGACGAATATCCTTACCGGTCGCAGGACGATCCTTGGGATCAATAACCTCAATGTTGGACAAGCCGGTCAGCTCATCGGTTTTCTTGTTGACGGTGATGTTCTCTTCCATACCAGACAGAGCCACTTTACCGGCAATCTCGGTAATGATCGGGTGGGTGTGGGGATCCCACTTCGCCACTACATCACCGGCATTGACCGAAGCACCATCCTTAAGCAGGATATTGGCACCGTAAGGAAGCTTGTAACGCTCACGCTCACGACCGTATTCATCAGCTACCGCAAGCTCACCGGAACGAGACACGGCAACCAGAGATCCATCCTTACGCTCAACCGTTTTCAGGTTGTGCAGGCGCACCGCACCGCTGGTCTTAACCTGGATGCTATCAGCCGCAGAGGTCCGCGACGCCGCACCACCGATGTGGAAGGTACGCATGGTAAGCTGGGTACCCGGCTCACCAATCGACTGGGCAGCAATAACACCTACAGCCTCACCGCTATTTACCTGATGCCCACGACCCAAGTCACGCCCGTAACACTTGGCACAGACGCCATGACGGGTTTCACAGGTGATGGAGGAGCGTACAAACATCTCATCGACGTTCATCCTTTCCAGCTTTTTCACCCAATCTTCGTCTATCAGGGTGCCCGCCTCTACGGCTATTTCAGACTCGGTGCCAGGCTTAATAACGTCCTGCGCAACGACACGGCCCAGGATTCGCTCACCGAGAGGTTCTACTACATCACCACCCTCGATATGAGGCGCCATCCACAACCCGTGATCGGTTCCGCAATCAACCTCGGTAACCACCAGATCCTGCGCCACATCGACCAGTCGACGGGTCAGGTAACCGGAGTTAGCCGTTTTCAGTGCGGTATCCGCCAAACCTTTACGCGCACCGTGAGTCGAGATGAAGTACTGAAGCACGTTCAAACCTTCACGGAAGTTCGCCGTAATGGGCGTTTCGATAATGGATCCATCAGGCTTGGCCATCAGGCCACGCATACCCGCCAACTGTCGGATCTGGGCTGCGCTACCCCGTGCTCCGGAGTCTGCCATGATGTAGACAGAGTTGAAGGATTCCTGCTCCTCCTGCTTGCCTTCACGGTTGGTAACCGTATCACTACCGAGGTTATCCATCATCTTCTTAGCCACGAGCTCGTTAGCGCGGGACCAGATATCGATAACCTTGTTGTATTTCTCGCCCTGAGTTACCAGACCGTTGCGATACTGATCCTCGATTTCACGAACCTCTTCGGAGGCATCTTCGATGATCTGGTTCTTTTCATCCGGAATCACGAAGTCGTTAACACCGATGGATGCGCCCGACTTGGTCGCATAAGCGAAGCCGGTATACATCAGCTGGTCCGCGAAGATAACAGTCTCTTTAAGACCTACGTTGCGGTAGCAGGTGTTGATCAGGTTGGAGATCGCCTTCTTTTTCATCGGCTGATTAATCAGTTCGTAAGGGATTCCATCGGGGCAAACATCAAACAGCAACGCACGACCAACGGTAGTCTCAACCAGCTGGAGCTGGGGAGTCTTGTTACCCTCGGCGTCGATGGTCACTTCGCTAACACGTACCTTACAGCGAGTGTGCAGCTCAACATTGCCGGTACGGTAAGCGCGCTGCGCCTCCTTGATATCGGCAAAGACCATGCCCTCGCCCTTGGCGTTGATGCGCTCGCGGGTCATATAGTAGAGGCCCAACACCACGTCCTGCGAAGGCACGATGATAGGATCACCACTGGCAGGCGCCAGAATGTTGTTAGTCGACATCATCAGGGCACGGGCTTCGAGTTGCGCCTCGATGGTCAGCGGTACGTGCACCGCCATCTGGTCACCGTCAAAGTCGGCGTTATAAGCCGCACAGACCAAGGGGTGCAACTGGATAGCCTTACCTTCAACCAGCACCGGCTCGAATGCCTGGATGCCCAAGCGGTGCAGGGTCGGCGCTCGGTTCAGCAGTACCGGGTGCTCACGAATAACCTCGTCGAGGATATCCCACACCAGGCCCTCTTCGCGCTCCACCATCTTTTTAGCCGCTTTAATGGTGGTAGCAGCACCACGCGCTTCCAGCTTGCCAAAAATGAAAGGCTTGAACAGTTCCAGCGCCATCTTCTTGGGCAGGCCACACTGATGCAAACGCAGCGTGGGTCCAACCACGATAACGGAACGGCCAGAGTAATCGACCCGCTTACCCAGCAGGTTCTGGCGGAAACGACCCTGCTTACCCTTGATCATATCGGCAAGGGACTTCAATGGACGCTTGTTGGAACCGGTAATGGCACGGCCACGGCGACCGTTATCGAGCAACGCATCCACAGATTCCTGCAGCATACGCTTCTCGTTGCGCACGATGATATCCGGCGCGCTCAGGTCCAACAGGCGCTTGAGTCGATTGTTACGGTTAATTACCCGACGGTACAGGTCGTTCAGGTCGGACGTCGCGAAACGACCACCATCCAGAGGTACCAGCGGACGCAAATCGGGTGGAAGTACCGGCAGAACCTTGAGTACCATCCACTCCGGGTCATTACCGGAGCTGTGGAACGCCTCGATCAGCTTCAGGCGCTTGCTGAGCTTTTTGATCTTGGTTTCGGAACTGGTAGCCGGAATCTCCTCACGCAAGCGAGCAATCTCTTCGGCCAGGTCCATATCACCCAACAGGGCCTGAACCGCTTCGGCACCCATTTTGGCTTCGAAGTCATCGCCGAACTCTTCCAGCGCTTCGTAATACTCTTCGTCGTTGAGCATTTGACCCTGCTCAAGACTGGTCATGCCTGGATCCACTACGACATAGGACTCAAAGTAGAGCACTCGTTCGATGTCACGCAGGGTCATATCCAGCATCATGCCGATGCGGGACGGAAGCGACTTCAGGAACCAGATATGCGCTACAGGGCTCGCCAGTTCGATGTGACCCATACGCTCGCGACGTACTTTGGCCAGCGCGACTTCGACGCCACACTTCTCACAGATAACACCACGGTGCTTGAGGCGCTTGTACTTACCGCACAGACACTCATAGTCTTTAACCGGGCCAAAAATCTTGGCACAGAAAAGCCCGTCACGCTCGGGCTTGAAGGTCCGATAGTTGATGGTTTCCGGCTTTTTAACTTCACCAAATGACCAGGAACGGATCATTTCCGGCGACGCCAGTGAGATCCGAATGGAGTCAAACTCCTCGGTTTGTCCCTGGGTTTTCAGTAGATTCAATAAATCTTTCAAGATCGTATCTCCTCGCGGGGTTGGCTAAGGGCTGTCAGTTCAGTGACAGCCCCCCGCGTTTCGCTGCTTACTCGGTTTCCAGTTCTATATCGATGCCAAGAGACCGAATCTCTTTCACCAGAACATTGAACGACTCAGGCATGCCGGGCTCCATTCTATGGTCACCATCGACGATGTTTTTGTACATCTTGGTACGACCATTAACGTCATCCGACTTGACGGTGAGCATCTCTTGCAGAGTATAGGCGGCGCCGTAAGACTCTAGTGCCCACACCTCCATCTCTCCGAAACGCTGACCACCAAACTGCGCCTTACCACCTAGCGGCTGCTGGGTAACGAGGCTGTAAGAACCGGTAGAACGAGCGTGCATCTTATCGTCAACCAGGTGATTCAGCTTCAGCATGTACATGTAACCGACGGTGACAGGTCGATCAAACTGATCTCCGGTACGCCCATCAAACAGTGACATCTGGCCAGACTCTGGAATACCCGCCAGCGCAAGCAGCTCCTTGATCTCACTCTCACGAGCACCATCAAAGACTGGAGTCGCCATCGGAACGCCATCACAAAGATTGCGAGCAAGGTCGAGCACTTCGGCATCATTCAACTCGTCCAGGTTCTCGTCACGACCACCAACACCGTTGTAGATCTTGTCGAGGAACTTGCGAACGTCAGCGATACTTTTCTGCGTCTGGATCATCTCGTCGATCTTGCGACCCAGACCCTTTGCAGCCATACCGAGGTGAGTTTCAAGAATCTGACCCACGTTCATTCGCGACGGTACACCCAATGGGTTGAGCACGATATCAACTGGCTCACCATGCTCATCGTGAGGCATATCCTCGACAGGCATGATGACAGAGATAACACCCTTGTTACCGTGACGTCCGGCCATCTTGTCACCTGGCTGGATACGACGCTTGATCGCAAGGTAAACCTTAACAATCTTCTGCACACCCGGGGCGAGGTCATCGCCGGTCTGCAGCTTCTTCTTCTTGTCTTCGAAACGATCGTCAAGCATCTCGCGACGCTCTTTAAGCTGCGCTTCAGCCAATTCCAGCGCTTCGTTAAGCGCATCATCAACCATTCTCAACTTGAACCACTGCCCGCGATCGAGACCTTCAAGATATTCCTTAGTCAGGACGTCGCCCTTCTTCAGGTCTGGACCGCCATTGACCTTTTGGCCAACCAGGGTGTCCTGCAAACGCTCGAAGGTTGCTTGCTCAACAATGCGATACTCATCGTTCAGGTCCTTGCGGATCTCATCAAGCTGGGTTTTCTCAATGGAAAGCGCGCGCTGGTCTTTATCAACACCATCGCGGGTAAAGACCTGCACATCAATAACGGTGCCCTTGACCGAGGTCGGGACTCGCAGCGAGGTATCTTTAACATCAGAGGCTTTTTCACCAAAGATCGCACGGAGAAGTTTTTCCTCCGGAGTGAGCTGGGTCTCGCCCTTGGGCGTTACCTTACCAACCAGAATGTCACCCGCTTCCACTTCAGCGCCCACATAAACAATCCCGGACTCGTCCAGTTTGTTAAGTGCATGCTCGCCTACGTTGGGAATATCGGCAGTAATCTCCTCCGAACCCAGCTTGGTCTCACGGGCTACACAGGTTAGCTCCTGAATATGGATGGTAGTGAAGCGATCTTCCTGTACCACTCGCTCAGAAACCAGAATGGAATCCTCGAAGTTGAAACCGTTCCAGGTCATAAACGCAATGCGCATATTCTGGCCCAGCGCCAATTCGCCAAGATCCACGGAAGGTCCGTCGGCCAGCACATCTTTACGCTCGACTTTATCACCCGCTTTGACCAGTGGACGCTGATTAATGCAGGTATTTTGGTTGGAGCGGGTGTACTTGACCAGATTATAGATATCCACACCGGCTTCACCGGCCTTGATCTCTGAGGCGTCGACACGAACCACAATACGGCTTGCGTCAACAAACTCAACAACACCACCGCTTTTGGCAACCACACAAACACCGGAGTCGGTTGCAACCGCACGCTCGACACCCGTACCGACCAGCGGCTTTTGCGAGCGAAGGGTTGGCACTGCCTGGCGCTGCATGTTGGACCCCATCAAAGCACGGTTAGCATCATCGTGCTCGAGGAAGGGAATCAGTGACGCCGCTACCGATACAACCTGACGCGGGGAGACATCCATGTAATTAACACGATCAGGCGTCATAAAGGTAAATTCGTTAAGGTGACGAACACTTACCATTTCGTCGACCAAGCTACCTTTTTTATCCAGAACCGCGTTAGCCTGGGCGATAACAAAGGCAGACTCTTCGATGGCAGACAGATAGTGAATCTCGTCCGTTACCTTGCCATCAATAACCTTACGGTAGGGGCTCTCGAGGAATCCGTACTCGTTGGTGCGCGCATAGCTCGCCAATGAGTTGATCAGACCAATGTTCGGTCCTTCAGGGGTCTCGATTGGGCAAACACGACCGTAGTGAGTCGGGTGTACGTCTCGAACTTCGAAACCGGCGCGCTCACGAGTCAAACCACCCGGACCCAAGGCCGAGACACGGCGCTTGTGGGTAATTTCGGAAAGAGGGTTGTTCTGGTCCATAAACTGGGACAGCTGGCTGGAGCCAAAAAACTCCTTGATGGCTGCCGCTACCGGCTTGGCATTGATCAGATCCTGCGGCATCAAGCCTTCGGACTCTGCCATGCTCAAGCGCTCTTTTACCGCACGCTCAACACGCACCAGACCAACGCGGAACTGGTTCTCGGCCATTTCGCCAACAGAGCGGATACGACGGTTACCGAGATGATCGATATCGTCGACAATGCCCTTACCGTTACGTATGTCGACCAGAGTCTTAAGCACCGCAATGATGTCATCATTGTCGAGCACCCCGGCACCAACATCAGAGTCGCGACCAATACGGCGGTTAAACTTCATCCGACCTACGCCGGACAGATCGTAACGATCCGTGCTGAAGAACAGGTTGGTGAACAACGTTTCTGCAGCTTCCTTGGTAGGAGGCTCGCCAGGACGCATCATGCGGTAGATTTCTACTAACGCTTCCAACTGATTGGTGGTTGTGTCTGCAGCCAGAGTATCGGAGATAAACGATCCGCAATCCAACTCGTTGGTGTAGATCACCTCAAGTTCGGTAACGTTCTTTTCGCGAATAGTTTCAAGCACCTCAAGGGTGATTTCGGTATTACATTCGAACAGAATCTCACCGCTGGCTTTATCCACCAGACCACGAGCAAGGCGCTTGCCTAACAGGTATTCTACAGGCGAGTCGAGCTTATCGATCTTGGACTTTTCGAGCTGCTTGATATGGCGGGCCGTAATACGACGACCTTGCTCAACAATCAGCTTGCCGGACTTATCTTTGATATCAAAGCTGGCGGCTTCACCGCGCAGGCGCTCAGGTACCAGCACCATTCTAACGCCATCGTCAGTTAGCTCAAAACCGGTGGTATCAAAGAAGATCTGCAGAATCTCTTCAGAAGACAGGCCCAACGCGCGCAGCAGGATGGTCGCCGGCAATTTACGACGACGGTCGATTCGAGCGAATACCAGATCTTTGGGATCGAATTCGAAGTCGAGCCATGAGCCGCGATAAGGAATCACTCGAGCATTGTAAAGCAGCTTGCCCGAAGAGTGCGTCTTACCGCTGTCATGACTAAAGAAAACGCCGGGTGAACGGTGCAGCTGAGATACGATAACCCGCTCGGTACCATTAATTACGAAGGTACCGTTCTCGGTCATCAGGGGAATTTCCCCCATGTACACTTCCTGCTCCTTGATGTCCTTGATCGCCTTGTTAGAGGACTCCTTATCGTAAATGATAAGGCGAACCTTAACGCGCAAGGGTGCGGAGTACGTAACGCCCCGGAGCTGACACTCCTTAACGTCAAACACTGGCTCACCTAGGCGATAGCCAACATACTCCAGTGCAGCACTGCCGGAATAGCTGACAATAGGAAACACGGTTTTGAATGCGGCATGCAAGCCACGCTCGGCCAACTCCTCCTGAGAGGCACCGGTTTGTAAAAAGTTGCGATAAGAATCCAACTGGATAGCCAGCAAATAGGGCACGTCCATAACGTGCGGCAGTTTGCTGAAATCCTTGCGGATGCGTTTTTTCTCAGTGTACGAGTAAGCCATTAATGTTCCCCAGCTTAGCCACCTAGCGAATCGATTCGATCGAGTCACATCATCGGACCATCGAATTTCTCAAAAGGACGAAGTATCGCCCCAAAACCGTTACAGCTGTTCTACCTCAAAGAGGCCCGAAGCAACTCCAGTAAAACTACTGGACTTACAACGGAAAAAGGCCAGTGCCCAAAAGGGCACCAGCCATAAGCACCAATTAAAAAATCAGGCTTTCGGTGATCACAAGCAGTTACTTGATCTCTACCTGGGCGCCTGCTTCTTCAAGCTGCTTCTTAGCTTCTTCGGCGTCAGCCTTGCTAACACCTTCCTTCACTACTGAAGGAGCACCGTCAACCATGCCCTTGGCTTCTTTCAGGCCAAGACCGGTGATAGCACGAACCGCCTTGATAGCGTTTACTTTCTTATCGCCAGCAGAGGTCAGTACAACGTCAAACTCGGTCTGCTCTTCAGCAGCCGCACCGCCAGCGTCGCCGCCAGCAACAGCAACAGCAGCTGCAGCGCTAACACCAAACTTCTCTTCCATTGCTTCGATCAGTTCAACAACGTCTTTTACAGACATCTCTGCTACGGCGTTGATGATATCTTCTTTAGTAAGAGCCATTTCTCTATTCCTAAACGTATTGAGCGTAATGCTCGTTAATCTGTTTCAGGCTGCCATCCCATAACGGGATATCAGGCAGCTTGCTCTTGTTTTTGGTCGCGGATGGCGGCAATGGTACGAACCAGCTTTCCTGCTGCTGCTTCTTTCATTACGCTCATCAAGCGTGCAATTGCTTCGTCGTAAGTCGGCAGTTTGGCCAATACGGCCACATCAGCCAACTCGCCTTCAAAAGCTGCTGCTTTTACCTCGAACGCAGAATTTTCCTTTGCAAAATCGGACAGCACGCGTGCAGCGGCGCCGGGATGCTCGGTAGAAAATGCGATCAGGGTAGGACCTACAAACGTCTCAGTGAGACATTCGTAGGCAGTGCCTTCTACTGCACGACGAGCCAGGGTGTTACGAACGACTTTAAGCCAAATGCCGTTCTCACGCGCCTGGGCACGTAGAGCAGTCATGTCAGTTACGGTTACGCCACGAGAATCGGCAACAACCGCTGACAAAGCACTGTTAGCAGCTTCCTGGACTTCGGCAACAATTGCCTTTTTGTCTTCTAGTCCTAAAGCCACGGATCTACTCCAGTTGGTTTAACAAAGACCCCTAAGGGTCATCCACTCGGTGTGGCAACTCAGAATTCTGAATCGGGGTCACACCATCTGCGCAGGTATTACATTAAGCCTTGCGGCGCCTGCGGTCTTTGACAGCTCCTGCACAAGGCAGGAGCCCCAAAGATTGATTACAGCCTTTTGGGCCGCAATTAAAACTCTAGTGAAGACTGATCGATGACCAGACCCGGGCCCATGGTGGTGGACAGGGTAACCTTCTTCACATAAACACCCTTGGCTGATGCAGGCTTGGTCCTTTTCAGGTCAACCAGCAGCGCGTCGAGGTTTTGCTTGATAGCGGCGGCGTCAAAACCGACCTTGCCGATACCCGCATGGATAATGCCGTTTTTATCGGTACGATAGCGAACCTGACCCGCCTTGGCGTTGCGTACAGCGGTCGCAACGTCAGGGGTTACAGTACCAACCTTGGGGTTAGGCATCAGACCACGAGGGCCCAGAATCTGACCCAACATACCGACGACACGCATAGCGTCCGGAGAGGCGATAACCACGTCAAAATCGAGGTTTCCAGCTTTTACCTGCTCGGCGAGATCGTCCATACCGACGACATCGGCACCAGCTTCTTTAGCCGCATCAGCGTTAGCGCCTTGGGTAAACACGGCAACGCGAACCTCTTTACCAGTACCCGCTGGCAATACGGTAGCGCCGCGAACAACCTGATCGGATTTGCGGGGATCAACACCCAGGTTCACGGAAACGTCGAGAGACTCGGTAAACTTAACGGTAGAAAGTTCACTCAACAGTGCAACAGCATCTTCCAACGGATACTGCTTGAGTCCGTCTACTTTTTCGTTAATCGCCTTGGCGCGCTTAGTCAACTTGGCCATTTACACACCCTCCACGTTAAGACCCATACTACGGGCAGTACCCGCGATGGTGCGTACAGCTGCATCCATATCAGAAGCAGTCAGATCTGGCTCTTTAGTCTTGGCGATCTCTTCCAGCTGCTCGCGAGTTACCGTTCCCACCTTATCGGTATTAGGACGCGAAGAACCCTTCTTCAACTTCGCAGCCTTCAGCAGCAATACAGCAGCAGGAGGCGTCTTGGTCTCAAAGGTAAAGCTGCGATCAGCGTAAACTGTAATAACAACGGGAGTCGGAAGACCCGCTTCAACACTTTGGGTTTTGGCGTTGAACGCTTTACAAAACTCCATAATGTTAACGCCGTGCTGACCCAAAGCGGGACCCACTGGCGGACTTGGGTTAGCCTGACCTGCAGCAACCTGCAGCTTAATGTAAGCCTGGATTTTCTTAGCCATAGTTACCTCTACATTGGGTGCAAACGCCTTTCGGCTCCCCGGTTAACACGCCTGAATTCATCAGACGACACAACCCCGCATCGCCATAGCGATGCAGGGTACACACATCCAGTTCGAGCCTAGCCTTTTTCTACCTGGCCAAACTCGAGCTCTACCGGAGTAGAGCGACCAAAGATCAGTACCGCGACATGCAGCCTGCTCTTTTCATAATTCACTTGCTCGACCACACCATTAAAGTCAGCAAAAGGCCCGTCAACAACCCGTACCATTTCGCCCGGCTCAAACAATGTCTTCGGCTTCGGCTTCTCGACACCGTCTTCGACGCGCTGCAAAATAGCGTTCGCCTCTTTTTCGGTAATCGGGGCTGGCTTATCGGCAGTACCGCCAATAAAGCCCATAACACGCGGCGTATCCTTAATCAGATGCCAGGTGTCGTCATTCATTTCCATCTGCACTAGTACATAGCCAGGAAAGAACTTGCGCTCACTTTTGCGCTTCTGGCCACCACGCATCTCGACCACTTCCTCGACAGGAACCAGCACTTCACCAAACTGGTCCTCCATTCCGTGCCGCTCAATACGCTCTTTAATCGAACGCTGAACCTGCTTCTCGTAACCGGAATAGGCGTGCACAACATACCATCTTTGAGTCATCTGTGGTGCTCCTACCCAATCAACAGGTTGATAATCCAGCTCAGCAGGGAATCAAGCCCCCACAAGAGCAACCCAACAACCAGTACCGCACCAACAACAATCAAGGTTGTTTGGGTGGTTTCCTGACGACTAGGCCATACAACTCGACGAACCTCGGTGCGAGACTCTTTCAGCAACTCAAACGCCGCATGCCCTTTTGCAGTCTGGGCCGCCACGACAAGCGCAAGCACCCCCAAAACCAACAGGGCCAGCACTCGATACAGAAGAGACTCATCCGCATAATGCTGATTTCCGTACGCACCAACCACAACAATAGCCACCACAACCAGCCACTTCAGTGCATCGAAGCGACTTTCACTTTGAGTTTCTAATTTTGCAGCCATACAAGGAACACCCGAAAATCACACATCTAAATAATGGCAGGCCAGGAGGGAGTCGAACCCCCAACACCCGGTTTTGGAGACCGGTGCTCTACCAATTGAACTACTGGCCTACAGATACGGGAGAGCAACGCCCTCCCGAAACCCTCTTACTCTTTACTCGATAACCTTGGCTACAACGCCCGCACCTACGGTACGACCACCTTCACGGATGGCGAAGCGCAAACCGTCGTCCATCGCAACCGGGTTGATCAGGGTAACAACCATCTGCACGTTGTCACCTGGCATTACCATCTCAACACCCTCAGGCAGCTCGCAAGAACCGGTGATGTCAGTGGTACGGAAGTAGAACTGCGGACGGTAGCCCTTGAAGAAAGGAGTGTGACGTCCACCCTCTTCCTTGCTCAGAACGTACACTTCAGATTCGAACTTGGTGTGCGGAGTGATAGAACCGGGCTTAGCCAGAACCTGACCACGCTCAACGTCGTCACGCTTGGTACCACGCAACAATACACCTACGTTCTCACCCGCACGACCTTCGTCAAGCAGCTTACGGAACATCTCAACACCGGTACAGGTAGTGGTCTGGGTCTCGCGGATACCCACGATCTCAACAGACTCACCGACTTTAACAATACCGCGCTCAACACGACCGGTTACTACAGTACCGCGACCAGCGATTGAGAACACATCCTCGATCGGCATAATGAAGGCGCCATCGATGGCACGCTCAGGCTGGGGAATGTAGGAATCCAGAGTCTCAACCAGCTTACGTACCGCACTGGTACCCAGCTCGTTGTCATCTTCGCCGTTCAACGCCATCAGGGCAGAACCCGGAATGATGGGAGTGTCGTCGCCTGGGAACTCGTACTGATCAAGCAGCTCACGCAGCTCCATCTCAACCAGCTCCAGCATCTCTGCGTACTCTTCGCTGTCCGCGCCGCCGCAATCTTCCGCCAACAGGTCAGCCTTGTTCAGGAAGACCACGATGTAAGGTACACCTACCTGACGAGACAGGAGGATGTGCTCACGGGTCTGAGGCATAGGACCGTCGGTCGCACCACATACTAGTATCGCGCCATCCATCTGCGCAGCACCGGTAATCATGTTCTTTACGTAGTCGGCGTGCCCAGGGCAGTCAACGTGCGCATAGTGACGCTCAGGTGAATCATACTCAACGTGAGAGGTGGCGATGGTAATACCACGCGCACGCTCTTCCGGCGCGTTATCGATCTGATCAAACGCCTTCAGCTCACCAGAACCCCAAACCTCGGCACACACACGAGTCAGGGCAGCGGTCAGAGTAGTTTTACCGTGGTCAACGTGACCGATGGTGCCGACGTTTACGTGCGGCTTATTACGCTCAAAAGTTTCCTTAGCCATGGAGACCTCTCCGTCAAACTGTAAAACCAAAAAACAAGGACAGAACCCGGTTCTGCCCTTCCTGAAATAATGGAGCTCAAGAGCGGATTTGAACCGCCGACCTCACCCTTACCAAGGGTGTGCTCTACCAACTGAGCTACTTGAGCCCTACAACCTGTTGCCTGGAGCGGGTAGCGGGAGTCGAACCCGCGTCATCAGCTTGGAAGGCTGAGGTAATAGCCGTTATACCATACCCGCCTACATCAACAGCTTATAATACCTAATGGTGGTGGGGGCTGGATTCGAACCAGCGAAGCTTTCGCGTCAGATTTACAGTCTGATCCCTTTGGCCACTCGGGAACCCCACCCAAAAGGAGGCGATATTCTGCTTACACTCCCCCGCCTTGTCAACCGTTTTGTCGACAAATAGATGTCTTTTAAAACAGAATGTTATGACAGGAAAATGGTGCCGGCACCAAGAGTCGAACTCGGGACCTACTGATTACAAGTCAGTTGCTCTACCAGCTGAGCTATACCGGCATGGTGCTCTCAATCGCGGGCGCAATTCTAAGGGAACTATTGAGCCGATGCAACGGCTTTGCAGAGATTCTGCTCTTTTTCGATAAACTGATAATCTTTGGCGATTTTTTCCCACACATCCTCGCCAACTCGACGTGCCTCAGCATCGGTAACCGTCACCCAAAACTCATCCCGATAGCGCTCGACCAATTTCATCTCGGCTGCGTACCCAGCACCCTGCATACGTGTCAGCACGCGCTCGGCGGAGGCCTTTTTAGTGAACAAGCCCAGGGATATTCCATTTTCCATCTCTCCCTGGGTCACAACGAAGCTATCGATCTTTTGCCGCTGCAACTCCTTGAGCTGCCTCAGCGCCTCCTCTCGAGACACCAAAGGCTTCATATACACCCAGAAATCAGGCTCGCCCGCCACCTTTACGGTTTGCACTTCGCCGCCCACATTCAACGCCGTTAGTCGTTGATGCAACGTCTGCGCACTTTCAACCGCCTGAAAAGGCCCCAGGTAGATGCACATACCCGTATCCTCTACGGCAGCTTGCTGGGGGACGACAGGCTGCGGCTGACGCGGCTTGCGCTTGAGTTTTTGCTCTTCGGTCAATAACAACAGCGGCTCACCGCTGCCCTGAGCCGACACAGCCTGCTCAGGACGGTAGTCGACAACCCGCGAATCGAGATACCACTGATAACTAAAGAAGACACCATTGGCCAGTAGAAGGATCAACAGAATCCAGCGCATACCACATCCCTATCCAGGCATCGCTACAGCGATACCATCCAATACCAGGTGAGGATAATACGCCTCCTCACACCCCATAAGCCGAGCAAACACGTTGCCATCCCCTCCGGTAATTAGCAACCGCCGACCCTCAACCTCGTGCAGTATATCCACAATCAGCGCCTTTAAAAGCCGCAGCACGCCATGATCAACCGCCTCCACGGTGGAGCGCCCAGGGGCCAACGCCAACCGTGACGCGCCATCGACCTTTACCCGGCCCGTATTATCGAACAGGGATCTACGCATCATAGCAACACCGGGAACAATGTAGCCGCCCAGATGATTCCCCTGTACCCCGAGGAGGTCGAGGGTAACCGCACTTCCGCAATCGACCACCACGAGTTCAGCCTCCGGAAAAAGCTGGCGTGCCCCGAGAAGCGCCAACCAACGATCAACCCCCAACAGGGTTACATCGTCATAGATCAAATCAACTCCAGCGAACTGATCCTCAACCTGAACCCGCTCCACAACTCCCGACCAAGCCGAGCCAATAGCCGACAACAGCAGCGCCAGCTTTTGCTCGCCTATAACAGCCCCAAGGCAAAGCCTTTGCGGAGAGCTGGACAACAACAAAGAGCAGAGCGCTCCCAGATCATCATAGGATGCAGCACCCAGTTGGAGTTCGCTTCCACGAACCCGCCACTTTACTCGGGTATTACCCGCATCCAGATCAACAATCACGACGCCCCCGACGCAAACTCACCTCTCCTCCCCGATAACTAATCACCCCATCCGGGGTTTCAACTCGCAGCGCACCGTGCAGGTCAACCCCACGACAAACACCACTAACCCACTGATCCGCACCCATTTGCACCGATACATCATGCCCATTGAATGCATCGTACCGAGACCATTCCTGCGCAAAAGAGGAAAAGCCACTGACCTCAAACACCTCCAGCATTGCGAGCAACTCCTCTATCAGCGCACCGGCCAGGCGGTTTTTTTCCACCGGCCGAGCAGCGACTTCGGCAAGATCCGCACAAGGCTGAGAGACAGACTGCCGCTGGGCATCTGTTAACCGCAGGTTCACGCCAACCCCAATAATCACCCGGCACTCCCCGGCGGGATCACCACTGATCTCCAGCAGGATGCCCGCGACCTTACGCTCACCCCACAGAAGATCGTTCGGCCACTTCAATTGCAGCGGCGCCGAGACCTGCCTATTGATCGCTCGCATTACCGCCAACCCTACAGCCAGACTCAGCCCTTCCAGTGCAGCCGCACCCTGAGAGAAGCTCCATACCGTCGATAGATAGAGGTTCGCACCGAAAGGGCTACACCAGGCGCGCCCCCGGCGACCGCGACCTGCACTCTGATGCTCAGCCAGACAAAAATATCCCACCCCCGCGCCTGCACGGGACAACAAGTACTGGTTGGTCGAGTCCACCGAAGAGAGCAGCTCAAGCTGCAACCCCGAAGGCGGCTGCACCATGGCCGAGAGTATCTGATCGCGATCGAGCAACTCTGTACCGGGAGACAACCTATACCCTCGCCCTTTGACCGAGTCCAGCGCCAATCCCAACTCCTGCAGCCGCTTTACCTGCTTCCAAACGGCCGCGCGACTGACCCCCAGGCGCGCACCAATTGCGTCACCCGAGTGAAAGGCTCCATCCTTTAATATTTCCAGCAAGGCATCCACACCAACTCTCCTACATTATTGGCAGAGTGTAACAGCTCCCTCAACCACTGCTAAGACACCCACGACCCGGCATCAGCCGCCAGCACGCCCTAACGCCCATAAAAAAACCCCGACCTGTTTCCAGATCGGGGTTTCGAATAAAAGCCTGACGATGACCTACTCTCACATGGAGAAACTCCACACTACCATCGGCGCTAAGAGGT
>NZ_JBNIEU010000007.1:0-8065 GCF_049985285.1 Aestuariirhabdus sp. LZHN29
TGGCGCGCCCGGCACGATTCGAACGTGCGACCGCCTGGTTCGTAGCCAGGTACTCTATCCAGCTGAGCTACGGGCGCGGTATACAGGCCGCGTACTATAGAGATTTCAGTGTACGGAGTCAAATTCGAAAAATCATCGACAATCAAGCTATTAGCCGTCGACAAAATGGTGCAATCGGGTAAGCAAAACTCTAATCAACCCCCCGAATCAGGGCAACCCAGGCAGACCACGGGCCGAACTACTGGAGCAGTCCTTCCCATGCATCGGTTCGGGTGCGCATTTGCGCTTTCATCACCGCGGGAAGCAGATCAACCGGATCCCGGTTCTCACGCAGCTCCCATCCACCTCCCAGCGCTTTGTAGACATTCACCAGGTTGCTGGCAACGTCGCCCCGGGCTGAAGCGAGCAGGTCTTGCTGCTGCAAATGGGCGCCCAGGGTGCTGAGAACCGTATTGAAATTTATTAGCCCATTTTGATACTGCGCGGTTGATACCTTGAGTGCGCGCCTAGAGGCCGCTGCCGCCAACCGGTATGACTCAAGCTGTTCGCTTGATTTCAGGTAGGCGATGATCGCGTTTTCCACATCGCCCTGGGCCTGAAGCACCGTGTCCCTATAATCCACCAACAGCTGTTGAAAGCGTGCATCCTGCAGCCGCACATTGCTTTTAAGGCGGCCGTAATTAAAGATATTCCACTCAAACAGACCAAACAGGTTCCAGCTTTCGCTGTCGCTATTAAAGAGGTCGCCACCGCTATCGGCACTGGTGCCAATTGACCCGCCGATAGAAAAATGAGGGTATAGCTCCGCTTCTGCAAACCCGATCTGGGCGCTTTGGGCTGCGAGCTGCCGCTCGGCTACCCGGATATCGGGGCGTCGCCGAATAAGGTCCTGCGGCATACCCAATGCAATATCCGACTTCACGAGAGGCACCCCTCCCTTCTGGGCGAGCAGATAGTCCAGTTCTTGTGGCAACTGGCCGAGCAGAATCGCAAGGGAGTTCTTGGTTTGACGCAAAGAGGTCTCCAGCGACAGCGCCGTTGCCCGGGTATTATTCACCAGGCTGCTGGCTTGATCGGCATCCAGTTCGCTAACCTCACCGGCATTCGCTTTTGCCTGTGCAATCCGCAAGCTCTCCTCTTGCGCCACGATATTTTCCCTGGATACTTTAAGGCGGTCCTGAAAGGTACGCACAAGAGTGTAGTTTTCGGCGACTTGCGCAATCAACGAGATAAGGACGCCGTCATAGCTCGCGACACTGGCATCCAGGTCTGCCGATGCTGACTCAATCTGTCGTGCAAAACGCCCCCAAAAATCAGCTTCCCAACTGACATTGAAGCCGAGATTATATTCATTAAATACGACTCCGCCCGATTTTTCCCTGGCCGCTGAACCCGTCACTTGCTGTTGCTGTGGATACTGATTACCGATTGCTATGGCCAGCTGTTGCTGCGACTGCAGGACTCGGAGCCCTGCGGATCGCAACGACAGGTTCTGTTCGAGGGCGACAGCGACCAACCGATCCAGCTCAGGGTCCTGAAAGGCCGACTCCCACCACCTCGTATCTACCGGAGACTCGCCACCACCCTTTGAGTCCTCCACTGCGCCCCACCGGCTTTCAACCGTCACCGGGGGTTCCTGGTAATCCGGCCCCAACATCGTGCAGCCGGAAGCAAGAATCACACAGAAGAGGGGGATACTGATCGTTTTCAACAATCTACTCATTGCAACGTCCCTACTGGAGCAGTGCCGGGGCGGCCGGAACCGTCTCATGGCCATCACTACCTCGACCCGTCATCACCAGTACCGAAGCGCTGGTACCGACCCGCAACGCGATGCCCTCTGGCAAGGTTTTAATGCTAATGCGCACAGGCACCCTCTGGGCTAACCGAATCCACTCGAAGGTTGGATTTACCGTGGGCAACAGATCTGCACCAGTACTCCCATCTTGCTGGGCGATGCCCCAGCCGATGCTATCGACCACCCCTTCGAGCGGCTTATCCGGATAGGTCATCAGGGTGATGATCGAACGGTCGCCCGACGCCATCGGGCCGATTTCGTTTTCCTTGAAGAAGCCATCAATCCAGTAGCTATTCACATCAACCAACGCCAATGCGGGCTGGTTCGCCACTGCCTGGCTCCCGAGGCGAAGGTCAAGGTTGGTTACGTAGCCGTCAACCGAGGCCCTTACCTCGGTAAACTCCAGATTGAGTTCCGCCTGACGTACGGCAGATTGCGCTTTACGCAGGCTAGCGTTGGCCTGCCCAGCAGCCCCCAGGTTAGCTCGAACTTCGGCCAGGTCAGCCTCTGCCTGTGTCAGGGACGATCTGGATTGCGCAAGTGCAGCCTCGGCCCCCCGGCGTTGTTCAACGGATATGTCATAATTGGCCTGGGCTCGCTCCAGTGACTTCTGAGATGTTGCCTTTTGCGGTAACAGCTCTTGCTGACGGCGCAACTCTGCACGATTTTTTTGTATCGTGGATGCGTACTCCTTAATACTGCTCTGGGCCTGCAAAACCGCCGCTCGTGACACCTCAACCTGAGCCTGTGCAGCCTCAACCTGCTTCTCCTGCGCCAAATAACTGTCTGCGGCCACATCATACTGTGCCCTGGCTTCGTCGAGGCTAGCCTGAAAGGTCCGCGGGTCAATCTTGAACAACAGTTCACCTGCACCTACGAACTGATTATCCCGCACGGAAAGAGAAACAATAGGTCCGGAAACGCGTGGCGTTACCTGAATCACGTTCGCCCTTACCTGACCGTCCCGCGTCCAGGGATTAACGACGTAGTCCCAATATTTGAGCAGTACTAGACCTACCGCAATCAAAACAACGCTCCCGGTCAGCAGATATTTGCTGGCTTGTTTCACTTGCTACACCCCAATAATAAAGGTTCCGATAAGAACCGTATAAATCGTCATTAACGCCACCGATAAAAGCGGAGGATAAAAAAAGTGGTCTGATAATCGGTAACGATTAAGCAGCCCAATCGTCATGAGTGCTGCAATAACACCAAAAAAACTGGCGATCAACAGCGGCGGCATATAAACCCCGCCCAGGGAAAACTCATGGGGAATTGGCGTCATCACAGGCTTTCGTCTCGTCTCATATAAAGCGCCCTTCCTTCCATTGATGCCATGGCACGTTTTGACTACAGCCGACATAGTCTACCAGCGCATCTGTAACGCCGCGGAATGCTCCCAGCAAACGATAAAAATCCTCACCTTGCTGGCTACTCAAAGGCTCCCCGGAGCTGGCTTCCAACACCCCCGATATTCGCTTCTCCAGTCTGTCTAAAAAGCTGGAAACGTTTAAAGACAACGAGTCAATTTCAACGGTTTCAGTCCCTTCCGATAAGCGCTGAATAATACTGTGAACTCCCGCCTTCCAGGCGAGTACATCCTCCCTCAATGCCTGCTCCAGAACCGGAGACTGCTCCACTCGCCGCTCTTCGAGTAATTCCTGCATTTTATACCCAAGAGTTTGCAAGCTACCCACGAGGGCAAGTGCATGTGGCTGCGCGTCTGCGCTATTCGCCCGAGTTTTAATCTGCGGAGCCCAGCCTTGGAGTTTTTGGGGCAAAGTGGATAGTTCGTAAGTATGGAACGCTAACTTCCAGCGTTGCAGCGGAGACATCGACCGAGCAGGAACCGCTCCATTAATAGCCATAAGGTAACTGGCACTACTAAAAAAACGGTTGAGCAAGTTACGAAATCGTCGCTCGGGCTGGGGCGTAAAAGGTATATACGCCAGTAAAAACATGATAACGAACATCAATGCCGCCGTTGCGACAGACAAAAAGCTATAACTCTGTTGATTGGTAATCGATGCTATTGTTACAAACAGGGCAAGCCCGGCCGCTCTTCCCAGCCCCTGTGCAGGGCTTGAATAGCGGTAACAAATACCAAAGGTCATCACGAAAATCAGGATACCTAGCTCATAAAACCGAGTGAGATGAGGCATAATAAAAAGGTAAGCGATACAGGCTAGAAAAACGGAGACCGTAACGGGCCTAAATAGTTTAGATACGGGCAGCTGAGGGTTGATAGCCAGCACCATGCCTAACGAGCACATCAAACCCAAAAAACCCGCCCCTCCCGGTAAGCCCTCAACGTAGACCATAGCAACCCATGCCATCCACATAACCAGCATCAGCACAAGAGCCGCTCTGAAGCGATCCAGGTCCAGTACGAAGGGAGCCCGAGTAGGCGGTGCAGCCTTTGCCTCGGTGATACCTGCTCCGAAACCCTTGATTGCACTGACACACTCAAACAACTCCCCGGCGACGGTTTCCATACGTTGCATCCGGGCGCGTAGTGTCGTTAGCGCTGACCTTTCAAAGGGAGTCAGTTTCTCGGCAGCAGCGGATGGGTGCAATTCTATAGTAGCTAGCTCCGACGCCGGAGCGTGACCGGAAAGCATTTTTTCAATGCCCTCCAGGCGCGATGCTAACTCCGCCGCGTAACGGTCAAAACCGGGTAACAGCTCTCGTAATTTAAGGGACTCGGTATCGGCGAAACCCTCCCGCCAACGCTCCATGGTCTCTACCATTTGATTGTCCAGGCGCTGGTAGTATAACCACTGAGCCTTATGCTCCCACACTTCATGGTCATCGATTTCGGCCGCTGCCAACACACCAGCAAAACTGGCCTTGGCTTGCATGACCTCCCCCCTGAGGCGCTGGGTTTCACTCTGATCACCCGCTTCACCGAGGCAAACAGCAAGGTACGAACTAAACAACCGATGATGAGCAGAGACCATACTCACTACAGTGGCACCAAAATTACTTCGGCTAGGCCAAAGGAATATCGTCACCAGACTGTAAACCACCACACCCAGCATGGTCTCCAGGCAGCGTGAGACCGCCAGCGCAAAAGCGCCATCGGCAGCCTGCCCTGCATCCATGCAGATAATGGCTGACACAAAACCTGCCACGTGCCAATTATAAGGTTGGCCGGGTCCTGCCAGCATGTAAGTGCAAACCCCAAGCCAAAGCGACAGGAAAAGCATGAACATCCAACGATCTTGCGCGAACAAGCTAATAATAATCAATGCGATCACAACGCCCATCAGGGTACCGAGCATTCGCATTGCTGCTCTATTGACCGACTGCCCAACCGGGCCCAGACTAACAAACGCCACCGCAAATGCCGCCCAATACGCCTTATCCCAGTCGAGAGACAGCGCAATACCAAAAGCGATGGTCATCGCCAAGGCTGTTTTAATGGATTCCTTTACCGTTGTAGACAGTATCATTATGACCCTAACGCTGAGACCGTTTGACCTTGCTCGCCAACAAAGCAACCAGAGGGTTGGCGCTAACACCGTGGGCGATCACACTCAACAAAATAGTGAACACCACCGTCATTGTGATGGTGTCGCCTCCCGGTAGATGCTCATTAAGGACGATTACACCGAAGACAATACTGGCCAGCCCCCGAGGCCCAAACCACCCCATAAACAGCTTCTCACTATTCCCCAGGCCAGTTCCGATGAGAGCAAGAAATACAGGAAGCATGCGTATTAGCGTAAGACTGAGTACCGAGTAGAGCACCACATCCCAGGTAAAGGCACCTAATGACTGTCCCACTACCACCGCACCGAACACTACCCAGGTCGTCAAGGCCAGAGTATCACCCGTGCCTTCCGCCGCCAGCAAAAGGCCATGTTTATGCTCTCCGGCTAGCACCCCAAACAGCAATCCGCCGGCGAAAGCGGCAATAAATCCGCTGCCACCCAGAAACTGAGCCAATGCGAAACAGGTTACGGCCAGGACAACGACCGGTAGTTGCCGCCAACTCTCGGTAATCCAACCCCGCTTACCGCAGTACGTGAGCAGCGATGCACCCAAAAACGTTATGCCCAGCCCCACCACCAACCCGATCCCGATCTCTTCAACGACCAGTTTCAAAGCCAGTAGCTGACCGCTTTCCTCTCCTCCTCCGGCACTCGAAACAAGGGCGAGAAAAATAAACAGGATGGGAACGCAGATACCGTCATTGAGTCCACTCTCCACGTTGAGAGCTTCACGGATATTAGCAGGAACCGACTCATCCGTTACCACCGCCTTACCCAATGCGGCATCTGTTGGCGCCAACATGGTTGCCAATATAGCGACCTCGAGCAGCGTCAAACTATCGAACAAGAGCACGCCAACACCAAATCCAAGTAGAATCGTCAGCGGAAGGCCGACCAGCAACAGGCGCGAAGGAAACTGAATATTGCGCCCAAGCACCCCAAGATTTGCATTTGAGGCGTCGATAAAGAGAACCAGAGCCAAGGTTAGCTCGGCAAGAAGACGAAGTCCCTCCCCCTCTATTTCAAATGCGATAACGCCAAGGCCAACTGGGCCGAACACTAAACCGAAGGCGGTAAATACGATCGCACCGCTGAACAGGCTACGTGACAGACGCCCACTTACCGCGCTATAGATAAAAATAAACCCTGCCAGTACTGCTATATTTCCGTACATTTGTTGTCTCCTACGCCCAAATCCTTTGGATGTGACAGAACACGGCTCAAGGTGCACTCCAGCTCCCTATAACTGTAAACTATTTCACCACGAAAACCACAACCTCCAAAGGTTGGCTTTGTGAGCCACAGGCCGCCGAAGTAGCCGTCAAGCACCGCCGCTATTCGCTCAGCCTACCGAAGCACAACCAAAAGATCCGCCTCCCCTTTAAAGCGGGCTTCTTTTCTGTAAGGAACCCATGCCTTCACTGAGTTCCTCGACAGTGGGCTACTCGATCCACGCCTCATGCCCCATCATTTTCGAAAAAATGGATATACCCCCCCATCAACCAAGCGCGCCCTTAACAAGTACCCTTAACAAGTACCCTTAACAAGTACCCTTAACAAGTACCCTTAACAAGTACCCTTAAGAAAGCTGGTCTATAGTTGGTATCACTGCCCCGAAAATGCCAGCCGGTCTCCCTAGAGAATACCGCAATGTCACAAGCCTGCTATTTCTCAACTCGCGAACAGTCCATGAGCCTGCCCTGCGTTCTACCCCAATGAGTTACTATCAAAAACTCCGCCCTTTAGCACGTCAGCTCCTTATAAGCAGTCTACCCAGCCCATTAAACGCGAAACAGCAGGTGGTGGTGTCGGGCGTTCCTCGCAGCGGTACCTCCTGGTTGGCGAAAACTCTCTCACTATGCAAGGGAGTAGACTACTATTTCGAGCCCGACGAGGCCTTAGGCCCCGACTACTACGATAAATATCTCGCCGCTGGCGACCGGGACGATCAACTACTCAACCACCTCCAACGCTCTCTAGGGGGGCGAGTGGTCAACGAGTACGCCATTGCCGAGAAGGGGTTAAGGGAGATTATTGGCCGCCCTTTCGCCGATGTCGTACTGGTAAAGTGGGTGCGTATGTCGCTTGCACTCGAATTTTTCGGCGTCAATTTTCCCGACGTTCCGGTGGTTCAACTGGTTCGACATCCCGTCCCCCAATTCCTTAGCTGGCGCCAACGAGGGTGGGATCCGCAATATGTACTGCAAGGGATCTGCAAGCAGGAGGTACTTATTAACGGACCTCTACGGATGCACGCCAAGCAGATGAAAGCACAGCACGATTTTTGGGGCAGCGCAGCCACCCTTTGGGGAGTCATGACCACCATGCAGTTACGTGCCCACCGCCCGCAGTGGATACTTAAAGAGCATGAATGGTACTGCACCGATCCGATTCCTCGAATGCGCTGGCTGATCGAGACGCTTGGGCTCAGCTGGACAGAGCGAGCAGAAGAGTTCCTCTCCCCTAACCGCAGTAAAGCCTCAGGGCCCGGCTACGGTGGACGACGCGACCCCGCTCATGAACTATCAAAGTGGCGTTCCCAGATAACCCAACAAGAGTTGCACGTTATTGCCAGCGCACTCGAACCCTTTGAGCTGCCGTTTTATCCCAACCTTAATCCGGAGACCCACTGGGAAGGCCAGTAACATCAGAACCCCAACGAAAAAGAGCCCAACCCTTTCAGGTTGAGCTCCTTCTCTTTATTTGGCGCGCCCGGCACGATTGACCTGTAACGCCCTGTGGGCCGTTACAGCACCAAGGCTTCGTCGCT
>NZ_JBNIEU010000008.1:2500-5676 GCF_049985285.1 Aestuariirhabdus sp. LZHN29
TGGTCAAGTGATTAAGCGCATACGGTGGATGCCTTGGCAGTTGGAGGCGATGAAAGACGCGATAGCCTGCGATAAGCTTCGGGGAGGTGGCAAATGACCTTTGATCCGGAGATCTCTGAATGGGGAAACCCACTTGGCATAAGCCAGGTATCCTTAACTGAATACATAGGTTAAGGAGGCGAACCCGGGGAACTGAAACATCTAAGTACCCGGAGGAAAAGAAATCAACCGAGATTCCGTAAGTAGCGGCGAGCGAACGCGGATTAGCCCTTAAGCTTCTTAAGATTTAGTAGAACGCTCTGGAAAGTGCGGCCGTAGTGGGTGATAGCCCCGTATACGAAAGGTCTTTTGAAGTGAAATCGAGTAGGTCGGAGCACGTGAAACTTTGACTGAATATGGGGGGACCATCCTCCAAGGCTAAATACTCCCAACTGACCGATAGTGAACCAGTACCGTGAGGGAAAGGCGAAAAGAACCCCGTTAAGGGGAGTGAAATAGAACCTGAAACCGTATGCGTACAAGCAGTGGGAGCAGACTTGTTCTGTGACTGCGTACCTTTTGTATAATGGGTCAGCGACTTAATTTCAGTGGCAAGCTTAACCGAATAGGGGAGGCGTAGGGAAACCGAGTCTTAATAGGGCGTCGAGTCGCTGGAATTAGACCCGAAACCGGGCGATCTATCCATGGCCAGGGTGAAGGTTGAGTAACATCAACTGGAGGCCCGAACCCACTGTCGTTGAAAAGCCAGGGGATGAGCTGTGGATCGGAGTGAAAGGCTAATCAAGCCCGGAGATAGCTGGTTCTCCTCGAAAGCTATTTAGGTAGCGCCTCATGTATCACCACCGGGGGTAGAGCACTGTTTGGGCTAGGGGGTCATCCCGACTTACCAACCCCATGCAAACTCCGAATACCGGTGAGTGCAATCATGGGAGACAGACAGCGGGTGCTAACGTCCGTTGTCAAGAGGGAAACAACCCAGACCGCCAGCTAAGGTCCCAAATATCAGTTAAGTGGGAAACGATGTGGGAAGGCTTAGACAGCTAGGAAGTTGGCTTAGAAGCAGCCATCTTTTAAAGAAAGCGTAATAGCTCACTAGTCGAGTCGGCCCGCGCGGAAGATGTAACGGGGCTCAAACTGATAACCGAAGCTGCGGATGCGTATTCTTGTTTACAGGAGTACGCATGGTAGAGGAGCGTTCTGTAAGCCGTTGAAGGTGAATCGAGAGGTTTGCTGGAGGTATCAGAAGTGCGAATGCTGACATGAGTAACGATAAGGGGAGTGAGAAACTCCCCCGCCGAAAGACCAAGGTTTCCTGCGCAACGTTAATCGGCGCAGGGTGAGTCGGCCCCTAAGGCGAGGGCGAAAGCCGTAGTCGATGGGAAACGGGTTAATATTCCCGTACTTGTATTTACTGCGATGGAGTGACGGAGAAGGCTAGGCCATCAGGGCGTTGGTTGTCCCTGTTTAAGGTTGTAGGCTGAGGACTTAGGTAAATCCGGGTCCTTAAGGCTGAGAGCTGATGACGAGTGATCTTTTAGATCATGAAGTGGTTGATGCCATACTTCCAGGAAAAACTTCTAAGCTTCAGGTAGATACGAACCGTACCCCAAACCGACACAGGTGGTCAGGTAGAGAATACCAAGGCGCTTGAGAGAACTCGGGTGAAGGAACTAGGCAAAATGGCACCGTAACTTCGGGAGAAGGTGCGCCGCGGATGGTGATGGGACTTGCTCCCTAAGCTGTTTGCGGTCGAAGATACCAGTTGGCTGCGACTGTTTATTAAAAACACAGCACTGTGCAAACACGAAAGTGGACGTATACGGTGTGACGCCTGCCCGGTGCCGGAAGGTTAATTGATGGGGTTAGCTTCGGCGAAGCTCTTGATCGAAGCCCCGGTAAACGGCGGCCGTAACTATAACGGTCCTAAGGTAGCGAAATTCCTTGTCGGGTAAGTTCCGACCTGCACGAATGGCGTAACGATGGCCAAGCTGTCTCCACCCGAGACTCAGTGAAATTGAAATCGCTGTTAAGATGCAGTGTATCCGCGGCTAGACGGAAAGACCCCGTGAACCTTTACTATAGCTTCACACTGGACTTTGAACCTATTTGTGTAGGATAGGTGGGAGGCTTTGAAGCGGTAACGCCAGTTATCGTGGAGCCATCCTTGAAATACCACCCTGGTATGTTTGAGGTTCTAACTCTGGTCCGTTATCCGGATCGAGGACAGTGTGTGGTGGGTAGTTTGACTGGGGCGGTCTCCTCCCAAAGAGTAACGGAGGAGCACGAAGGTGCGCTAAGTACGGTCGGACATCGTACGGTTAGTGTAAAGGCATAAGCGCGCTTGACTGCGAGACTGACAAGTCGAGCAGGTACGAAAGTAGGTCTTAGTGATCCGGTGGTTCTGTATGGAAGGGCCATCGCTCAACGGATAAAAGGTACTCCGGGGATAACAGGCTGATACCGCCCAAGAGTTCACATCGACGGCGGTGTTTGGCACCTCGATGTCGGCTCATCACATCCTGGGGCTGAAGCCGGTCCCAAGGGTATGGCTGTTCGCCATTTAAAGTGGTACGCGAGCTGGGTTTAGAACGTCGTGAGACAGTTCGGTCCCTATCTGCCGTGGACGTTTGAGATTTGAGAAGAGCTGCTCCTAGTACGAGAGGACCGGAGTGGACGAACCTCTGGTGTTCGGGTTGTGTCGCCAGACGCATTGCCCGGTAGCTACGTTCGGACAGGATAACCGCTGAAAGCATCTAAGCGGGAAGCCCCCTTCAAGATGAGATCTCACTGGCCCCTTGAGGGCCCTGAAGAGCCGTTGAAGACTACGACGTTGATAGGCTGGGTGTGTAAGCGTTGTGAGGCGTTGAGCTAACCAGTACTAATTGCTCGTGAGGCTTGACCATATAACGCCAAAGTTATTTGGATACAGAAGTGATCATAGAGAGTTCGCGAATTGCGACGAGATAGATCGATTGATGTTCAGTAGTACTGTCACAGTTTCCGGGTAGGCAGCCAGAGATGGTTGTTTATCCAACCGGTTATGCTTGACGACCATAGCGAGAGTGTCCCACCTGATCCCATCCCGAACTCAGAAGTGAAACCTCTTAGCGCCGATGGTAGTGTGGAGTTTCTCCATGTGAGAGTAGGTCATCGTCAGGCTTTTATTCGAAACCCCG
>NZ_JBNIEU010000009.1:0-1102 GCF_049985285.1 Aestuariirhabdus sp. LZHN29
GGAAAGTGTCGATATGAAAATGAAACTGTTTGCAGCTGCTGTTGCAGCTCTGGCCGCCGGTGGCGCCTACGCTCAATCGTCCGTGACTCTGTACGGTGTGGCCGACGTCGGCGTGGAATGGGCCAACAAGGTGCCGGGCGCTGACGGCCAAGGCCATTCGCGCGTTGCAATGCAGTCGGGCAACCTGTCCGGCTCGCGCTGGGGCCTGCGTGGCGTTGAAGACCTGGGCGGTGGCCTGAAGGGTATCTTCAACCTGGAAAGCGGCTTCAACCTCGATACCGGCACGTCGGCCCAAAGCAGCCGTCTGTTCGGCCGTAACGCCTACGTCGGTCTGCAAGGTCAATGGGGTCAGCTGACCCTGGGCCGTCAGCAAAACCTGCTGTACGACTTCGCACTGGCCTATGACCCGATGGCCATCGCTGGCCGTTACTCGATCACGGCACAAGACGCCTTCATGGCTGGCCGTGCTGACAACGCCATCAAGTACATCGGCACGTTCGGTGGCCTGAGCGTTTCGGCTCTGTATGCGTTCAACCGCGACGGCCAAGAAGTTGCCGGCGTGAACAAGCTGGGCCGCGAGTGGAGCCTGGGTGCAAACTACGCTGCTGGCCCGTTCGGCCTGGGTGTGGTGTATGACCAATCGAATGGCACGGCAGCGTCGAACGCTTCGTTCGCTGCTCAGAACGCTGCGGCTGACACCAAGGAACAACGCGCCACGATCGCTGGCTCGTACGCCTTCGGCCCGGCCAAGCTGTACGCTGGCTATCGTTGGTACCACGCCAACTTCGCAACGGTTGCCGGCGCTGGCAACCTGCGTTCGAACCTGTACTGGCTGGGTGCTGGCTACCAAGCTACGCCGGCTCTGACGCTGACGGGCACGGCTTACTACCAACAGTTCAAGAACAGCGGTACGGGTAACCCGTGGCTGTTCGTTGTCGGTACCGACTACGCGCTGTCCAAGCGCACCGATGCCTACTTCAACGTCGCCTACGCTAAGAACAGCAATGGCTCGACGCTGGGTGTGGCCGGCATCAACGGCGCTTCGTCGGGTAACGCGACGACGCTGCAATCGACCGACAACCAAGTTCTGTCGAACTCCACC
>NZ_JBNIEU010000010.1:0-691 GCF_049985285.1 Aestuariirhabdus sp. LZHN29
GGTCATGCACTTTGGACTGCATAACAACACATTCACCTACACATTACATGGGGAGCAGCTGGGGACAACCGAGCTGGAGAAGGACCTGGGGGTTCTGATCAATAACAAGCTGAGCAGCAGCGTACAGAGCCAAGCAGCAGCTGCTAAAGCTAACAAGGTGATGGGTTGTGTAAAATGGGTGATTAGAACCAGAGATGGAGAAATAATATTGCCCCTGTACAAGACCTCACCTAGAATATGGGGTGCAATTTTGGGCCCCGCACATGAAAAAGGACATCAGAAGTTTGGAGGCGGTGCAAAGGAGGGCTACTAGATTGTTACACGGGATGGAGGGTCTGTCTTACAGTGAGAGATTAGAGAAACTGAACATGTTTAGCTTAGAAAAGAGACGTCTTAGAGGGGATCTAATTAATATGTATAAATATATATGTGGACAATACAGAGAACTGGCAGGAAATCTTTTCATTCCCAGGACAGAGCAACGGACAAGGGGGCATGGCTTCCGCATGGAGCAGAAGAGGTTCTACCATGAGGGGAGGAGGGGGTTCTTTACAGTAAGAGCAGTAAAGCTATGGAATGATCTTCCCAGTGAGGTGGTTGAGGCAACGAGTATGGCAAACTTCAAAAACAAGTTGGATGAATTTCTCAGAAAAAATGACATCCAAGGTTATAATCCATAGCTTTATGCGGG
>NZ_JBNIEU010000011.1:0-608 GCF_049985285.1 Aestuariirhabdus sp. LZHN29
TAAAAAAAGGCCGTTGATGACTTTGTCGATGTTGGCGGTTTCGGTGTAGTGTGCGCCCGCTTCGCGCCGCTCTTGTGCGTCCATGACTGATTGGAAGAGCGTGCCGAAGATTTCGGGACTGATGTTGAGACCTTTGCAAAAATAGTCTGTTAACGAAATTTGACGCATAAAAATGCGCCAAAAAATTTTCAATTGCCTAAAACCTTCCTAATATTGAGCAAAAAGTAGGAAAAATCAGAAAAGTTTTGCATTTTGAAAATGAGATTGAGCATAAAATTTTAGTAACCTATGTTATTGCAAAGGTCTCAGATGATGGTGTAGCGGGTAACGCGTTCGACCAAGGTCAATAATGCGCTTTTCTGTCCTTTGCCGACAATGGTGTCGGCTTCCCAATCGCCGATATGGGATTTCTGGTCGACGATAGCGGGTCGGTTTTCTATGCCGACACGGTTGGGGACTTTGCCTCTGGTCCATGTGCTGCCGTAGCGTTTGCGGTAGGGTTTGCTGCATATTCTGAGATGTTGCCACAACGTGCTGCCGTTGCTTTTGTCTTGGCGAAGGTAGCGGTAAATGGTGCTGTGGTGGAGCGTGATCCGGTGGTGTTTGCG
>NZ_JBNIEU010000012.1:0-592 GCF_049985285.1 Aestuariirhabdus sp. LZHN29
GTTGCGAGCGAAGTCGTCCCACGGGTTGGCCTTGCACTGCTTCATGCCCAGGCTGATACGACGCTTGTCTTCGTCGATGTCCAGGACCATGACTTCCACTTCGTCGCCCAGCTGGACAACCTTGGACGGGGCCACGTTCTTGTTGGTCCAGTCCATTTCCGACACGTGCACCAGGCCTTCGATGCCGGCTTCGATCTCGACGAACGCGCCGTAGTCGGTCAGGTTGGTCACCTTGCCGAACAGGCGGGTGCCTTGCGGATAGCGACGCGAGATACCGACCCACGGATCTTCGCCCAGTTGCTTGACGCCCAGCGAGACGCGGTTCTTCTCTTGGTCGAACTTGAGGATCTTGGCGGTGATTTCCTGGCCAACCGACAGCACTTCGCTCGGATGACGCACGCGACGCCATGCCAGGTCGGTGATGTGCAGCAGACCGTCGATGCCACCCAGATCCACGAACGCGCCGTAGTCGGTGATGTTCTTGACGATACCGTTGACGATCGCGCCTTCCTTCAGCGTTTCCATCAGCTTCTGGCGCTCTTCGCCCAGCGTGGCTTCCACCACGGCGCGCCGCGACAGCAGATCGGAAGAG
>NZ_JBNIEU010000013.1:0-582 GCF_049985285.1 Aestuariirhabdus sp. LZHN29
GCCCCGCTGGACGACGACGAGGCGGATGTCATCGTCGGTTCGCGCGACTTCGACCTGATCTCGCAGATCGAAGACGAGCTGCTGCTGGCGTTGCCGGTGTCGCCGCGTCACGAAACCTGTCCGGACGCGGTGGAGCCGGAAGCGGTGGAAGCCGAAAAGAAGCCGTCGCCGTTCGCGGTGCTGGCAAACCTGAAGACAAAACATTAGGCATGCGCAAGCTTTGCGCGTGCCGATGGCGGTACGTTTCACACGCCTACCGGAATGGCTACGCTCCGGCTCCGTGTGATGTGATAAAATTGATCAAATTGCTTAGGAGTCATCATGGCTGTTCAACAAAACAAGAAGTCGCCGTCCAAGCGCGGCATGCATCGTTCGCACGACTTCCTCACCTCGGCCCCGATCGCTGTCGAGGCGACCACGGGTGAAGTCCACCTGCGTCACCACGTGAGCCCGAACGGCTACTATCGCGGCCGTAAGGTCGTCAAGACCAAGAACGACTGATGCGGTTTGCCAGTCTTCTGGCAAGCGTGTTGGGTTGGTCTGAACGCACCGGTTCATGATGCAAGCAAAAAAGCGGCAAGC
>NZ_JBNIEU010000014.1:0-505 GCF_049985285.1 Aestuariirhabdus sp. LZHN29
AGATATTCTCAATTAATCCTCAGCATCTACCTTCCACTACACAAAGAGCTAAGTGCAGCTTCCAGTAGACATTTTTTTACTACTATCACAGTTTCATATTTTTAAAGAACGATGGACTCAAGGTCCGCTGGTCAAAGACCAGAAAACAACCCTTAACAGGTCAACCCTGCAAGGCCTCTTTTCTGAACTCTTACACTTTCGGGTGGTTCGCTGACGCTCAGCCGTCTCGCTATACCAATTCACCATCAAGCAAAGCAAAATGGTGGAGCCAAGGAGGATCGAACTCCTGACCTCCTGCGTGCAAAGCAGGCGCTCTCCCAGCTGAGCTATGGCCCCGTAATTGGTGGGTCTGGGCCGATTTGAACGGCCGACCTCACCCTTATCAGGGGTGCGCTCTAACCAACTGAGCTACAGACCCAATTTCGTTCTAAACAGTAGATCAAGTAATTTGTGTGGATACTTACTAAGAGATTTCGTCTTATCGTTTAAGGAGGTGATCCAGCCC